>CANRQB010000001.1 GCA_947632645.1 uncultured Clostridia bacterium
CCGATTTTGGTGGCGAGGTGGAGCGCGTGTTAAAAATGGTGGATGGCGTGTTGCTTGTGGTGGATGCTTTTGAGGGCCCAATGCCACAAACCCGCTTTGTGCTAGAAAAGGCGCTTGCGCTTAATTTAAAGGTTATTATTGTTATAAATAAAATTGACCGCCCAGATGCTAGGTTAGATGTGGTGGCGGATGAAGTGCTAGAACTTATGCTGGACCTTAACGCAACCGACGAGCAGTTAAACAGCCCAATTATATATTGTTCGGCACGCGAGGGCAGTTCTACCACCGACTATCACGTTAAGGGCAAGGATATGACCGCGCTTTTTGAAGCCATAATTTCGCATATCGACCCACCAAAAGCCGAACTAAATAAGCCATTTCAAATGCTGGTGTCTTCTACCGAGCAAAACGATTATCTTGGCAAACTGGCTGTGGGCAAGGTGGAAACGGGCAAACTTAAACTTAACCAAACGGTGTGGGTTAAAAACTATTTTGATCACTCCAAGCGCATTATGGGCAAGGTGGTTAATATATTCAACTTTAACGGCCTAAAGCGCGACCCGATTGAAGAGGGCACGGCGGGCGACATAATTTGCCTTGCCGGCATACCAGAGATTACAATCGGCGACACGGTTAGCGAAACGGATGAACTTGAGCCAATCCCATTTGTTAAGATTAGCGAGCCAAGTGTGGAGATGACCTTTATGGTTAACGATAGCCCATTCGCCGGGCGCGAAGGCAAGTACGTAACCAGCCGTCACATAAAGGATAGATTGTACAAAGAGGCGGTTAAAGATTTGTCGCTTCAGGTGGCGGATGGCGACACTGCCGACCAGTTTAAAGTGCGCGGCCGTGGCGAAATGCACCTTAGCATTCTAATAGAAAATATGCGCCGCGATGGCTACGAATTTCAGGTTAGCCGCCCACGCGTGCTGTTTAAGCAGATAGACGGGGTTAAGTGCGAGCCAATCGATAAGGTGGTTTTGGACGTGCCAGAAGATTCGGTGGGCACTGTTATTCAATCCATGGGCGTTAAGCGCGGCGAACTGCTAGACATGAATCCGATTGGTAGCCGTATGCGTTTGCAATTTTTGGTGCCAAGCCGTGGTTTGTTTGGGTACAAATCGCAGTTGTTAACCGACACGCGCGGCGAGGGAGTTATCTCTAGTGTGTTTGACAGTTATCAGCCATACAAGGGCGCAATTGAGGGGCGTAACACTGGCTCGCTTATAAGTTACGAAACGGGCGAGGCAGTAACCTACGGTTTGTTTAACGCACAAGGGCGCGGCCGCTTGCTTGTACGCCCGGGCGACCAAGTGTATTTAGGGCAAGTGGTTGGCATTAACCCAAAAATGGAGGATATTGTGGTTAACGTGTGCAAGAAAAAGCAACTTACCAACACCCGCAGTTCGGCTAGTGACGAGGCACTTAAACTTACTCCAGTGCAGGATATGAGTTTGGAACAAGCGTTAGAATTTATTGCCGATGACGAGTTGGTGGAAATCACTCCAAAATCTATCCGCATACGCAAAATGATTCTCGACCATCAACTCCGCGCCAAAAGCAAAAAGCCAGTTGTATAAGGGTAATTTATAATTTTAATTAATTAATTTATTTTATTTTGTTTATTATTTAATTTTATTAATATTTTTATAACATTATTTATTTACTTTTTGCGGTGCAAAGTCACCAAAAAACAAGTGTAAAAAACCAAGATAAAATTAGATTAAAAAATAACAAAATTTAATAGAAATATATTAAAAAAATTATTAAATAACCTTAATTACAATAATAATTAAATCCATAAAAAATAACATAAATAAAATAATATAAAAAATAATCATAATTACAATAGTAATTAAAACAAAATCTATCATTATAAAAATTAACATTAAAATTAATAAATATAAACAATCTTAATTACAATAGTAATTAAAACAAATTAATAAATATTTAATTATTAAATATCAAAAAACAACCAAATAGTATAGCCTTAATTACAATAGTAATTAAAACAAATAAAATAGTGTAAATTAATTTTTATGCTATTTTTTAATATTTAAACAATATCTTAATAACTATAGTTATTACGGATTATTAATAATTTTAGTTATAATGGGTGCGCTGTTATTTGACATAAAAAAAACATCTTCTATTATAGCGCAGATTATTGATGATGTCCTTAATTAAAATATTGCTTTAATAACTTTAGTTATAATGAAAGAGTGATATTAATATAATAATAAACATCTTAATAACTATAGTTATTATGGTATTTAAATAATTTATTTAAAAATGATTATTTTATTTATTTTTTGGTTTTAATAACTATAGTTATAATGGACATATTTTAATTTATATTTTTTAGCATAATAATTTATTTTTAATAAATATTATTTTAAAATAAAATTATTTATTTTACATTTTATTTTTAAACTATTTTTATATAATTAACATTTTATTATTTTTAATTATTTTATATTTAATTTAAACAATTATTTTCACATTTTAATTTATTATTTTTAATATTTATATTAATTTATTTGATTATATTTTAATTTTGTGATATAATATTTTTATGTTAAGGGATAACAATAATTTTGATGTTCATAATTTTATACGTGTGGCAAAGCGCATAGCAATAACAGTTGTTTGTTGCATCCCGTTTTTGTTGGTGTTCAGTTTTCTTATGCGCAACAAGTTAACCGCATCGTGGGCATACATTTTAATTTATCTTGGAGTGTTTTTAATTGCCGTTGGCATAGAAGAGGTTATCGTTCGCCGCAAAGAAAAGGTTAAGGCAGAAAAAGAAAAACTAGGCAAACGCGATGTATTTAAATAAAAATATTAAATATAATCCATCTCTTACACTTTGCCATGATGCTGAAATGTAAACATATTATATAGAACTGAATTTGTTTCGGTTCTTTTTTAATAATAAATTTATAGTAAATTTATTTTGTGCCCGTTTTTAATTTACAAATTTTTTATTTTGTTGTAAAATGTTTTTATTATAAGGAGTTTTTATGCCTAACAATAACGAACCTAAAAAACCTCGCATTTTGCCAAATAATCTAGAGGCCGAGCAAAGTTTACTGGGCTGCTTGTTTATTTCGCCCGATGTGTGTGCTGATATTTTTCCACTTTTAGAGAGTGCAGATTTTTATAGTTTGGCGCATCAAAAAATATATCAGGCCATGTACGATAACTACATTAAAGATGTGGCAGTGGACTATATAACGGTAAGTAACACGCTTGAAACAAAAGGCGAGTTAGAAGAAGTTGGGGGGCTTAACTACATAACTGACTTAACCAACTATGTTGCCAGCACTGCCAACTATAAGGACTATTATCAAATTATAAAAAGCAACAGTGTGTTGCGCAAAATTATTGAGGTTAGCCAATCCACAATCAACAAAGCATTTGAAACGGGCGATGCCGAGCAAGTGCTTAATTTTGCCGAAGATGGTATATTCAAAATTTCGCAAGCCAAGCAAAACAAGATGCTTCAGCACCTAAGTGTGGGTGTTAACGAAGCGGTGGATTTAATGGAGAAGGTTTCTTCTGACCCCAACTACAACTTGGGCATTAAGGTGGGCTTCCCAACCCTTGACCGCATAACCAACGGGTTTAAGCCGGGCGAACTTATTATTATCGCCGCCCGCCCAGGTATTGGCAAAACCACACTTGCAGTAAACTTTGCGGTTAACGCCGCGCTTAAATACAAAAAAACGGTGGCAATGTTCGACCTAGAAATGAGTACCCTTCAAGTTGCGCAGCGCTTTTTGTGCTCTACCGGCCGCGTGCCAATGGACTATGTTAAGGGTGGCACTAAGGACGATAACATTTGGGCAACGCTTTTAGAAACCAAAAAGATTTTGGAAGATAGCAATATTTATATAGACGATACAACCTCAATCAAACCCGCCGACATTTTGTCGCGCTGCAGGCGCTTGAAAGCAAAATCTGGGCTGGATATGGTGATTATTGACTATCTGCAGCTTATGAAGGCAGAAAAGCAGACCAAGGACGGCAACCGCCAGCAAGAAGTGGCAGATTTAACCCGCAACATCAAACTTGCCGCGCGTGAGTTGGGTGTGCCAATACTGCTGCTTAGCCAGCTTAATCGTGAAAGTGAAAAGCGCAGCGATCACACTCCGCAACTTAGCGACCTTAGGGAAAGCGGCAGTATAGAGCAAGATGCGGATATCGTTATGTTTATTTCTGACCAGGCAGTTGAAGGGCAAGAGCAATCGGGCGACGACGATGCGGTTGATTATAGTTTGGTTATTGCCAAGCACCGCAACGGGCCACGCGGCACAATCCCTATTAAGTGGAAAAGCGAATTTACCCAATTTTACGAGCCAAATAAAGACAATCGCTACACCAAAAACACAGCCAAGGTGCAAGATAAGGCAGTGCTCACTCCGGCTGAGTCGGACGACATCAATGACGTGTTTAAGGATTAGTTAATTTGTAAAAAATTTTATAGGAGTTAATATGATTATAGACGAAATTAAAAAGGACAATATTCAAGCGATGAAGGACCATGATGCTGTG
Organism: uncultured Clostridia bacterium; assembly: GCA_947632645.1. GTDB lineage: Bacteria > Bacillota > Clostridia > Christensenellales > UBA1242 > Onthoplasma. Next base: position 4,561 of record CANRQB010000001.1, read on the forward strand.
GCGCGCGCTATCTATGGCGTGGTTATGAATAAGGTGCTGCTTAATAGCATCGAACTTAAAAAAGACGGCAAAGCGCAGACCGATAACGATGTGGTGCAAATCTTGCAAAAAACCATGAAAGAGCTTGTTGAGGAAAAAGAAAACTACATTAAGGTGGGCAACAAAACTGAAGCGGACAATATAGAAAAACAAAAAACCATATTAGAAAAATATATGCCCAAGATGCTAAGCGAAGCCGAAATTAAGGCGATTATTGATACCTTGCCAGACAAAAGTTTGCCTAGCATAATGAAGCACTTTAAGGCCGAGTATGCGGGCAAAGTGGATATGGGTTTAGTTAACAAAATTGCGCGTGGGTAAAACACAATTTTAATTTAAAAATACAAAACTAAAAAGGAGAAATTTTGGAACATTTAGTTAACACCAGCCATTTGGTGCAAGATAAGGCCTTTAAAAAACTTATTAAAAAACTTAAGGGCGAAAATATTAAAAAGATGATAGATGCGGGCAGCGGCAAAAACTCTGCCAGTATTTTGCTTAAATATTTTCCTACGGCCGAACTGGATGCAATAATCTATCCGGGGGATAATCGCAAAAAAAATCCGCTATCATCCACCATTGGCAGCGACCGAATTGACGTTATCGAACTGGATTTGTGTGCTTCGTGCATCCGCAAAAAATACGACCTTTGTGCTGCTATGTTAACACTGGGCGAGGCGCAAAATTTTGGATATCATTTTCAACTTTTGTTCCAACGCATAATGGATATCCGCGCAAAATATTTTGTGCTGATCGACATTTTGGAGGACCCAACTATAAACTATAAATATATGGACGCTTATTTTAAAGAAAAGGGCTTTAAGGTGCTAGCCAAAAAGAAGTGCAAAAACCCATATCCTGAGCACTATCCAAAAGTTAAGTTCGACAAGTACAAACTAGAATTTGATAGCAAGCACTATGTTGCTTATTTAATAAAAAATCTTAATATGTTTAATGTTTAAAAGAAGTGAATTAAAATTTCACTTTTTTTAATTTGGGTATTGACAAACGCCCAACTTGGTGGTATAATCATATTAAAGAGGTGGGGTATGAGTATAGTTTCGTTAATTGTGGCGGTTGGCTTTGTTTGGTTGTTTGTGCCAAAGCCAAAAAAATAATTTGTTAATGCGGTGCAGTTATGCACCTTTTTTATTGCCCGCTATAATTTAAGTTGAAATAAATTGTAAATTTAGTTTGCAAAATGTGTATTTTGTGATATAATATCTTTGTGAAAAATTTTTATCGATTTAATTCCAAATATCTGATGTGCAAAATGTAAATTTTGTTTATGTTTTGCGCGCTACAATATTATAGAAAAATTTGTGCAAAACTTAAAAACGATTAAAAATTTTAAAAAATTAAATAAAAAACAATAAAATTTTATAAAAAACAATAAAAAAAATTAAAAATTAGGAGATTTTCATGAAAAATACATTTTATATAACCACACCAATTTACTATCCAAGCAACAAGATGACGCTTGGCAATTGCTACACCACAATCTTGTGCGATAGTTTGGCACGTTTTAATAGATTAAGCGGCAAAGAGGTGTTTTATCTAACTGGCACGGACGAGCACGGGCAAAAAATTCAAAAGATAGCAAACGAGCAGGGGGTGGACGAACTTACCTATTTGCAACCCGTTATAGACGATACAAAAAATTTGTGGCAACTGCTGGATATCAGCTACGATAAATTTATCCGCACAACCGACGAAAGCCACGTTAAAACCGTGCAGCGCATTTTTAAAAAGTTGTACGACAATGGCTACATTTATAAATCCAAATATCAGGGGCTATATTGCACCCCATGCGAAAGTTTTTGGACGGAGGAACAACTTGTTAACGGCAACTGCCCAGATTGCGGCCGCCCGGTTGAGCCAATGGCTGAAGAAGCATACTTTTTTCGCCTAAGCGAATTTCAAGATAAAATTTTAAAGTTGTATCAAGACAATCCAAACTTTTTGCGCCCACAATCGCGCGTTAACGAAATGGTTAACAACTTTATAAAGCCCGGGCTTAAAGATTTGTGTGTAAGCCGCACCTCAGTTAAGTGGGGTGTGCCTGTGGATTTTGACCCTAAACACACCATTTATGTTTGGATAGACGCACTGCCAAACTATGTTTCCGCGCTTGGTTTTTTAAGTGAAAACGATAGTGCTTACAAAAAATTTTGGCCATGCGATGTGCATGTTGTGGGCAAAGAAATTGTGCGCTTTCATGCAATAATTTGGCCGGCAATTTTAATGGCGCTTGGCGAGCCACTGCCAAAGCAAATTTTTGGGCATGGCTGGCTGCTGTTTGGCAACGATAAACTTAGTAAATCCAAGGCGCTTGCCAACAAAGAGGTTATCGACCCACGCATCTTGGTAGCTCGCTACGGGGTGGATGCGGTTAGGATGTTTTTAATTAAAGAGATTATCTTTGGGCAAGATGGGCCATACAATCAAGAACTTTTCTTAAATAGTTTTAACACCAACCTATCAAACGAATATGGCAACTTGGTTAGCCGCACTTGTGGCATGGTGCAAAAATATTTGGGCGGTAGTTTAAATGCAGCCGAAAATTTAACCGAGCAGGATAATCAATTTAAACAGTACATTTTATCTTGCCGCAAACAAGTGTTCGATTTTATGGACGACATCAATCCAACCGGCGCAATCAACAAGATATTTGAAATGTTCTCGCGCTGCAACAAGTTTATAGACGAAACCACTCCGTGGGTGCTTTATAAAGAGGGCAACACTGCACGAATTAACACCGTGCTGTGTCTAATTAGTGAGGCACTGCTTATTGCCAACACTCTGCTTACCGCCTTTTTAACCGACAAGCCAAAAACCATCTACGCCAACTGGGGTTTAAAAGCACCAACTTCGTTTAACGATTATGCCGATTTTGGCTTTATTAAAAATGGCACTTTAGTTACAAAAGGCGACAACCTATATCAGCGCCTAGATGTAGCAAAAGAAATGCAAGCGCTTTACGAACTGGCGTAAATTTAAAATAAGCAGATTTAAAAATGGGTAAACTAAAAATTTGCCCGTTTTTTAATTTTTAATATTGACAAATTTTTGGTTTTGTGATATATCTTAATAAGGAGATTTTTATGGGAACTATTGAAGAGGACAAAATGAACAATGCAAAAAAACATGCATATGAACTTTATGAATATATTTATTCTATCGATGTAATTAATAGGTTGATAGAAAAATTTAACTGTGAAATTGATTATGACACTGCTGAGCAGTTGGCTGTTAAATTTGATAAAAAACAAAAAAAGAAATTTGCTCGTGCGGTCAAAATTAATAAAATTCCGCTGATTAGAAGCATATATCACTTTATTATGGGTTTTAAGGCAGCATCGCTTAAGGACGGAGATATTGCGCATTTCTGCCTTGCCATGATGGATGCTTTGGGTGTTGATAATTTAACAGTGGAAGACATTGATTCTGCGCTGAGAGATAAAGAAGTTTACAACCGCTATTTTAAAGACGATTTTGAGTTTTTGCAATTTAATAGCGGAGCGACTTTTGACGATACTAAAATGTTTAATATTTAACTTACAACCAAAAAATTATGTTAATTAAAATAAAATGGGCAAAATTCGTGCAAAAAATGCAGGTTTTGCCATTTTTTATTGCGTTTTCTGCTTGGTGGCGGCAAGTTTTGTGTGATAAACTTAAATTGATTTTAGGGGGAAAATATGTACGATACGGACGATGTTAACAATTGGGTAGTTAATGCGGACAAACTAACGGAGTCGATAAAGCAGATTAACGATGCAAAAAATGGTGCGTGGCAATATCACGAGCATAAAAAGTTGGCGGGCGAGGATGCAAGCATTGCCTCGGCAATTTTAAACCGCAGCAACGAGTTGTTTTTTCTTATATACAAAAACGCAAAAAAGCACAACCAGGCATGGATAAAAATTAACGATCTGTCGGTGGAGGAGGGCGAAGGTGAACTTTCAAACGAGCAGCAAGCTAGTTACAATCTAAACCAAACCATACTAGACACAAAAACCACCAGTTTAGCAGATAACGGGGTGGGCAGTTGGCTTATAACCGTGTACGATTTGGTTTCTGCTGCGATGGAGGACGAAAATGACGAAAGCTATCAAAAGCTTTTGGAAGATAAAATTTTAACTAACCTTAGCGACACAGCCGCGCTTTTCGATTGCGAATTTGCACTAATTCAATCGGGCGAAAAACAAGAAACTAACCTTGTAAAAAAGGGCACAAATACACCACTTGTTAAACACCAAAAGGCATAATCGCCTTTTTTGTTTTGCAAAATATTATATTACTTTTTTTCGCGAAAAAAGTAATCAAAAAAGCGCGTTAAAAAATTTTATTTTTATGCGTTTTTAGTTGCTTTAAAATTTGGTTTTTGGTAAAATATATTATATATAAAATATATAATATATATTTTTTTATTTTTGGTTAGTTTAACCTAAAAATTTTAAAGGAGAAGTATGACAGACGATTTAAAAGTTACAGGTAGTTATGGCGCCGAGGCCATCCAAGTGCTTGAGGGGCTAGAGCCAGTACGTAAGCGCCCCGGCATGTACATTGGCAGCACGGACGAGCGCGGGCTTCATCATTTGGTTACCGAAATTGTGGATAACTCTATCGACGAGGCGCTGGCTGGCTATTGCAACGAAATTAGCGTTACCATTTTGGAGGATGGCTCGGTTAGCGTTATAGATAACGGGCGTGGCATCCCAACCGGCATTCACGAAAAAGAGGGGATAAGCGCGGCCGAACTGGTGCTAACTAAACTTCACGCAGGTGGCAAGTTTGGCGGTGGCGGATACAAAATCTCGGGCGGTTTGCACGGGGTTGGTTTGAGTGTGGTTAACGCGCTTAGCGAAACGCTTACGCTGGATATTTTTCAAAACGGCAAGCACTATCACCAGGTGTACCATCGCGGTGTGCCAACTCTTCATCTGGAGGTGGTTGGCGATGCGGACAAAACCGGCACCCAAATCACTTTTAAACCGGACTACGAAATTTTTCCGGTAACCGATTTTAACTACGATGTGCTAAAATCTCGTTTGCGCGAAATTGCCTTTCTAAACAAGGGGCTGATTATCAACCTAAAGGACGAGCGCGAGGGCAAACAGCAAGAAAATAAATATCAATTTATGGGCGGCATACGCGAATTTGTTAGCGATTTAACCGAAAACAAAAATTGCATTTTTGCCGAGCCAATCTACATCGATAAGGTGTATAAATACAAACGTAAGGACGAAAATGGCAACAGCGTGGATGCAACCACCGAAATTGAAATCAGTTTTCAATACACCGATAGTTATAACGAAAACATCCACACCTATTGCAACAACATCAACACGGAAGAAGGCGGCAAGCACCTAGACGGCTTTAAGGCAAGTTTGTTAAAGATAGTTAACGACTACGCGGTTAATAACAACATCATTAAGGAAAAGGACAAGTTTAGCGGCGAGGATACGCGCGAGGGCATAATTGCAGTGGTGTCGGTTAAGGTGGAAGAGCCACAATTTGAAGGCCAAACCAAAACCAAACTAGGCACGGAAGAAATCCGCGGATTCACCGCCAAAGCCATGGAAGAGGTGTTTAAGGACTATCTAGAAGAGCATCCAAAAGAGAGTAAGGATTTAGTTAACAAATGCGCGGCAGGTAAGCGCGCGCGTGAAGCGGCAAGGAATGCGCGTGATGAAACTAGACGCAAAAGTGCACTAGAGAACTCCACTTTGCCGGGTAAACTTGCCGATTGTTCTAGCCGAAATGCCAAAGATTGTGAAATATTTATTGTAGAAGGTGATTCGGCAGGCGGCACAGCAAAATCGGGCAGGGATAGGCGATTCCAAGCCATACTTCCACTGCGCGGCAAGATATTGAATGTAGAAAAAACCCGCTTAGCCCGTGCGCTAGAAAACGAAGAGATAAACGCCATGATAACCGCTTTTGGTTGTGGCATTCATGAAAATTGCGATACAAGCAAACTGCGTTATGATAAAATTGTTATCATGACAGATGCCGATGTGGATGGCAGCCATATAGAAATTTTGATGCTTACCTTCCTATACCGATATATGCCAAAACTGGTGGAAGAAGGGCATGTGTATGTTGCCCAACCACCACTATATAAAATAACACGCGGCAAGCAGACACTATACTTCTACACTGAGGAAGAAAAGGATCGCGCCGGCATAAACGAAAACGATAAAAATGTTCAACGCTATAAAGGGCTTGGAGAGATGAACGCCGAACAACTTTGGGAAACAACTATGAACCCAGAAACTCGCACACTAAAACGCGTTACAATCAACGATTTGGTGGCGGTTAACGAAGTGTTTGAAATGCTTATGGGCGACAATCCAGAGATTAGGCGCGAATTTATCGAGCAAAATGCCAACCTAGTAGAAGATTTGGATGTGTAGGCAAGGAGAAATTAGATGAGTAATAAAACAGTTTTTGAAAAGATAGACAACACCCGCTATATCGACATCGATGTAGAGCACGAGATGAAAAAATCGTTTATCGCCTATGCCATGGCGGTTAACGTTTCGCGCGCGATACCAGATGTTAGGGATGGCTTAAAACCAGTGCACAGGCGCATACTTTACAGCATGAACGAAACCGGCCTAACAAGCGACAAACCAACCAGAAAATGTGCAAAAATTGTGGGTGAAGTGTTAGGTAAATATCATCCGCATGGCGATAGTTCGGTGTACGATGCGCTGGTGCGTTTGGCGCAAGATTTCACAATTAATGAGCCGCTTGTGGATGGCCAAGGCAACTTTGGTAGTGTGGATGGCGACCCGGCCGCTGCCTATCGTTACACTGAGGCAAGATTAAGCAAAATTGCGGGCGAACTATTGCGCGATATCGATAAAAACACGGTGGATTTTTACCCCAACTTCGATAACAGCACACTTCAGCCAGTGGTTTTGCCAAGCAGATTTCCAAACCTACTTGTAAACGGTAGTGACGGCATTGCAGTGGGTATGGCAACCAACATTCCGCCACACAACCTAAATGAAGTTATCGATGCGGTTGTTGCCATGATAGACAACCCAAATATAACAATCGACGAGTTGATGGAGATTATCCCTGCACCAGACTTCCCAACCGGGGCGGAGATTTTGGGCAACGCTGCGGTTAAAGAAGCTTATCGCACCGGGCATGGTGCGGTTATAATGCGCGCGAAAACCGACATTGAAAGTTACGATGACGGCAAGCGCTGGCGCATTATTGCCACCGAAATCCCATATCAAGTTAACAAAGCGCGCCTTATTAAGCAGATTGCCGATTTGGTTAAGGATAAGCGCCTAGAGGGCATATCCGACATCCGCGACGAATCTGGCCGCGAGGGCATGCGCATAGTTATCGAGGTTAAAAAGGATGCAAACCCACATGTTGTGCTAAACCATTTGTTTAAAATGACGCAGTTGCAACTTAGTAGCGGCATCAACTTTTTGGCACTTGTAAATAAAGAGCCTAAAGTGCTTAACTTGCAAGAAATGATATACTACTATCTAGATTTCCAACGCGAAGTTGTAACTCGCCGCACCCAGTACGATCTAACCAAGGCAGAAGAGCGCGAGCATATTATCGCCGGCTTGGTGGTTGCGGTTAACAATATCGATGAGGTTATAAAGATCATTAAACAGAGTGCGGATAAAAACGTGGCACAAGCCAAATTGCAAGAGGTGTTCAATCTTTCTGAGCGCCAAGCAAACGCAATTTTGGAGATGAAATTAAGCCGCCTAACCGGGCTGGAAGTTGAAAAACTTAAAGAAGAGTTAGCGGAACTAGAAATCACTATTGCCGACCTTAAAGCCATTTTGGCAGACCCACAAAAAATCAGCGATATAATAAAAACCGAACTGCTAGAAATTAAGGCGAAATATCCAACCCCACGCAAATCGCAGATTATTATGGACTACGACGACATCGACATTGGCGACCTTATTGCGCGGCATGAAGTTATTGTTTCGCTTACCAACGAGGGATACATTAAGCGCTTGCCAGTTAGCGAATATAAATCGCAAAATAGGGGCGGGCGCGGTGTAAATTCGCACAAGACAAAAGAAGAAGATTTTGTTATAGATATGTACGCGTTTAACAGCCACGACGATTTGATGTTCTTCTCCAACTATGGCAAAGTGTATGTGCTTAAGGCATACAACATCCCAGAAGCGGGCAGGCAAACCAAGGGTAGAGCGCTTATAAACTTGCTGCCACTAGAAGCGGAAGAAAAAATAAATACCATCCTTAAATTTGACCACAGCGAAGGCGCATCACTTATGCTTGCAACCCGCCAGGGCATAATTAAAAAGACGCCGCTAACCGAGTACGAAAGCATACGCAAAAATGGTAAAATTGCTATAAAACTGCTAGAAGGCGACAGTTTGGTTAGTGCGGCAATTGTTAAGCCGGGCGACGAATTATTGCTTGCCAGCGATAACGGCAAATGCCTGCGCTTTAACGAAAACAATGTGCGCCCAATGGGCAGAACATCGCACGGCGTGCGCAGCATGAAGATGGAAGCGGGCGAAAACCTTATCAATATGATTGTGCTTAATAAGGATATGGATTTGTTGACAGTCACCGAAAAGGGATACGCAAAGCGCAGCAATGTGGATGACTATCGTTTGCAATCGCGCCGCGGCAAAGGCATTAAGGCGGGTGTGTTCAACGATAAAACTGGCAAGGTGGTTTGTATGCGCCCAGTAACCAAGGATAACGATATATTGGCAATTTCGGGCGAAGGCGTTATGATACGCACGCACGCGGATAGTATAAATCTTGTTAGCCGCACCAGTTTGGGTGTAAGGTTGATGCGTGTTGCCGAAAACGATAAAGTGGTTAGTGTTGCCGTTGTGGATAGGCAAGAAGACGAGCCAACCGAGACCGAAGTTGGTGACGAAACAGCAAACCCAGTTGAAACACCGATTGAAAATGCGGCTGAAAACAACACCAACGCCGAACAAAACAACACAGAAGAATAATTATAAAGTTTTAGTAAAATAAATAGATAAAATTGCAAAAAAATTAAATAAAAATAAATTTATTTAAAACAAATAGCAAAAAAAATTTAAAATTTTCAAAAATTAATAAATATTTTGTGAAAATATTAAAAAAATACGAAAAAAATCTATATTTTACTAAAACTTTTAATTTTTATAAATATTTTTTAATAATTTTTATTTAATTTTTGAGCTTTTAATTTATTTATAAAAAAATAATTAAAATTCATAAAATAATGCGGGAAAAATATATTAAAATATGGTTAAATTTGCAAAAAAATTCCTATTAATTGTGCTTATGTTGTTTACAACTATAACTTTTTGCGCATGCTCTACCACCCGTTTAGAAACCATTTTTAACGATGATGGCAGCATAGAGGAGCGGCTTTATGTTACGATAGATAAGGGTGCGGTGGGCGAAAATTTTATTGAAGTGCGAAACAATATAATCTCACTTGCCCAGCAAGAAGTGGAGCGTGAACGCAGCAAATTTTTGATTTATAATGTGGAATACGGGAACGACATTAAGCCTATCAAAACCGAGATTATCGATGACGAAAACTTTATGATTGGCTTATGGTTTGCCGATTCGGATTGCTACAACGCATTTTACAATTTAGGGAGCAGCAACAAGGCGGAATATCAATATCAAAAACATTTTTTGTACACAAAAGTTTACAAGCAGGGGCTAACAATGCTAACGCACCCTAAGTTAGAGGAAGTGTACAATCGGGTGGAAGCAAAAATACTTAATATGTATCCCGAATTTTCTGGCATGGAAAAGCAAAACGAAATGCGCTATACTATGATTGCAGATCTGCGGCGGGAAAAATCCAATGCCGATATCGTGCAAAAAATTAATGGCAAGTACTATCACACTTGGGTGGTGGATATGGAAGATCAGCAGCCGATAGAAATTTACTATATTGTTGCCAACCGATCCAACTGGATTTTAATCTGCTTGGGCGTAGTCGTTGTGGTGTGCGCAATTCTGTGCGCAGTTGGCTTAAATATTTTAAACAAGCAAAAAAGGAAAAGTGATGAAAGTAAAAGTGCTTAAAAAACTGCCAAAATCTAAAGGCAAAAAAGTGGTTGCAAAAAATAAAGTTGCGCCGGCAAATGTGAACAACGAGCGCGAAAAATATCTTAGATTTTATGATGATATTAAGATTGAGGGGAACGGGCGAAACGATTGGTGAAGTTGGCTAGTTGGGATTTGTTTAGGTGGGCATAAAGGATATTGCGTCTACACTTAGGTGCTAACGCAAGGCGTGTATCCACAATACCCTTTACACCCAATTGCACAATAACCCAATCAAACTGCACGTTTATGCTCCTCGTAAGTTATTTCAAGCGGGAAAAGTTTGAAAGTAAGGCAAGTTGGCATAGATGCTTCTCAAGGCGTGTATCTGCAACACCCCTTATACTCAAAGGCACCGTACACCAATCAAACTGCGCTTTGGAACTCCTCGTAAGCGGTTCCAAGTGGGTAAAATATTTTGTGCGTAAGGCAGGCGGGTAGAAAAGGACAAACTGCGCTTTGGAAAACACTTCATTTTTAACAAAAAAACTCATAAAGTTATGAGTTTTTTTAATAATTTATTTAAAAATTTGCAAATGTTTGTATAAATTAATCTAGGTTTTTAAAATCTTTGCTGCGTTTTTCGTTTAGGTGGCTTAGCACTATGTGGCCGGATTTTAGTGTGGCGGGCACATCTATAACGCGCTGGTTGCTGCTGCCTTTAAAGCGCAGGGTGATATCTTTAAGTTGATACTTAAATTCGCCGTCCACCAAAATGTCTATGTATTTTAAAAACTCGGGCGTGATATCTTTGTTGTAGGCGCGGCTTGGCTTTTGCAGTTCTTCATCCAGCAGATAGCCAGTATAGCACCAAATGGTTTTGTTCGGATACAGTTCTTTAACCCGCTTAACAAACGGCAACAGCACTTGTTGATTTACAACTTCCATCGGCTCGCCACCCAGCAGTGTTAGGCCGTTTACATAGCCGGGCTTAAGTGCCTCGATAATTTTGTCTTCAACTTCGCGCGTGAAAGGTTTGCCATAGTTAAAATCCCAAGTTTCTGGGTTAAAACATTGTTGGCAGTGATGAGTGCACCCGCTAACAAACAGGCTAACGCGCACCCCTTCTCCATTTGCAATGTCGTAATATTTAATGTTACCATAATTCATAAGCCGCTCCTTTTAAGCAAACATGCTTGATTAATTTCTGTTTTTAAAATTTTAGTTAAGTTAGTAAAACTTTTTGACTATTTTGTAATTTTATTGTTTAAGTGCTAGTTGTTGAAATTTTAATTAAAAAGTTTAAAAAATATTAAAATTTTATGATTTTTTGATAAAATAAGGCAGGTTTGAATAATTTTTATTTAAAATTGATATCATTTTCAAACTTGCCTCACTTTATTTTTATTAATCTTTTTGCCTTATTCTTCTTGAAATTGCTTTCATTTTACCCGCTTGAAACTTCTTACGAGGAGCCCCAAAACGCAGCATGATTAGAGCTTGGTGCACTTGGGTGTAAAGGGCATTGTGGATACACGCCTTGCGAAGCACTAAGTGTAGACGCAATATCCTTTATGCCCACCTAAACCACACTGTAACTTACAAGTGCAATACTCTATCCCTTATTTCTTGCGTACGCCCTTGGTTCCAGAATTGGCTGCCGATGTAGCCGCAGGTGCGGCGCGCAACATTCATTTTGGTTTGGTCGGTGTTGCCGCAATTCGGGCACTTCCAAATTAAGATGCCGTCTTTATCCTCTTCAATTTGAATTTCGCCGTCGTAACCGCAAACATGGCAGTAGTCCGATTTGGTGTTAAGTTCGGCGTACATAATATTGTCGTAAATAAACTTAATAACTTGCATAACGGCTTCCAAATTGTCTTGCATATTAGGCACTTCTACATAACTTATTGCGCCGCCAGTTGATAGTGCTTGGAATTGGCTTTCAAATTTAAGTTTATCAAACGCATCGATAGGCTCGGTTACGTGGATGTGATAGCTGTTGGTTATATAGTTTTTGTCGGTTACGCCTGGGATTATGCCAAATCTGCGCTGCAATGCTTTGGCAAATTTATATGTGGTGCTCTCCAGTGGGGTGCCATAGATTGCAAAGCCGATATTGGTTTCCTTTTTCCAACGCGCGCAGGCATCGTTCATGTGCTTCATAATTTCTAGTGCAAGTGGGGTTGCCTCTGGGTCGGTCATGGATTTGCCGGTTAGATATTTTACGCATTCGTACAAGCCAGCGTATCCAAGCGAGATAGAAGAGTAGCCGCCATACAGCAGTTTATCTATTTTTTCACCTGGTTTTAAGCGGGCAATTGCGCCGTGTTGCCACAAAATTGGAGCAACATCACTGGTTGTGCCCTTTAGGCGATTGTGCCTGCACATCAAAGCGTCAAAGCAAAGTTGCAAACGCTCGTCGAATATCTTCCAGAAGGTTTTCATGTCCCCGCCACTAGAAAGTGCAACGTCTGGCAGATTGATAGTTACCACACCTTGGTTAAAGCGGCCATAGAATTTGTAGTTGCCATTTTCGTCCTTCCAAGGGGCAAGGTTACTACGGCAACCCATAACAGGGAAGCAGTTGCCTTCTTTAAGCTCCTTCATTTTCTTTTCGCTGATATAGTCTGGCACCAAGCGTTTTGCAGTGCATTTTGCAGCCAGCTTGGTTAGGTAGTAGTATTTGCTGTCCTCATGGATATTATCCTCTTCCAAAACGTAGATAATTTTTGGGAAGGCAGGGGTGATGTACACGCCCTTTTCGTTTTTAACACCCTGGTAGCGCTGCTCCAAAGTTTCCTCGATAATCATGGCAAGGTCGTCTTTTTCACGCTGATTTTTTGCCTCGCCAAGATACAAGAACTCGGTTAAGAAAGGCGCTTGGCCGTTGGTGGTCATAAGGGTGATTATTTGATATTGTATGGTTTGCACACCGCGATTTATCTCGTCGCGAACGCGCTTTTCTACAATGGTGTTAAGCACTTTTTCATCAACTGTGCCAGTGGCAAGTTTAAGTTCTTTTTCCACATCTTTGCGGATGCGTTGGCGGCTTACATCAACAAATGGTGCAAGGTGAGCCATGCTTATACTTTGCCCGCCATACTGGTTGGATGCAACTTGCGCAACAATCTGGGTTGCAATGTTGCAAGCGGTGGAAAATGAATGTGGACGATCTATCTTTGTGCCGGATATAACCGTGCCATTTTGTAGCATATCCTCTAGGTTAACTAGATCGCAGTTGTGCATGCGCTGTGCATAGTAGTCAGCATCGTGGAAGTGAATTATCCCTTCCTCGTGCGCTTTCCAAATATAATTAGGGAGAAGAATACGCTTGGTAAGGTCTTTGCTGACTTCGCCCGCCATATAGTCGCGCTGAACGCTGTTTACAACTGGGTTTTTGTTGCTGTTTTCCTGCTTGATGTCCTCATTGCGGCAATCGATAAGCGACAAAATCTGTTTATCAGTGGTGCTGGCTTGGCGTGCCAAGTTGTGCTCGTACCTATAAATGATGTAGTTATACAAAATAGTATAATTATTTTGTTTCATAATGGCTTGCTGCACCATATCCTGAATTTCTTCCACACCAGCTGCGCGCCCAAGTGCTTCACACTCGCGCGTAACAGTGTCGGTTATAGTCCTAATCTGCGATTCGCTGAGTTGCAAATTAGGATTGTCAGTGCTTTGATTAGCCCTGCTAACTGCAGAAAAAATTTTGTCTGCAACAAAAGGTACTTTAGTGCCATCACGTTTAATTACAATCATGTTAATTTTCTCCTTTTAATTTGTGTATTTAATTCATTTTGTTCCTTTAGAAGTTAATTTGAAAACAATTTTTTGTTTGTCAAATGATGTAGAATTCTGTCAATCTTAATTTTGTTAGGACTTAATCTCTTTACTCTTTTGGAACAAAATTTTGTTTGAATTATCTTATAAAATTGCGCTCGTTTTATTTGACAATTCACGAACATTATACTATAATGATTGCAGAAAAAGTGTTGTTTTTACAACAAAAAGGGGAAAATTTGGAACATTTTTTAGATTTAAAAGCCACAAAAATTTTTAAAGATTCGAGCGAACAAGATTGTCAAGCGATGATGTTTTGCTTTAAAACGAGGTTTAAAAATTTTAAGAAAAATGAATATATTGTCGAACAAGGAAAACCCATACAAGATGTTGTGTTGATGGTTAAAGGATCGGCTAATGTGGAAAACTTGGATACGCTTGGAAATGTGTCAATTTTGATGCAGGTTAAAAAAGGGGACGTGTTTGGGTTGGAATCCGCTTTTGCGGGAGACATGGTGTATAAGGATAGTTTGCTTGCCAGTGAAAAATGCCTGGTGCTGTTTATGGATAGGTTTAGGTTAACTCGCCAGTGCGAAAACAGGTGTAAGCGGCACGACCAGGTTATTAAAAACCTTATGCAAGCGGTAGCAGAAACCAACAAAGAACTAATGGATAAACTTATCCACATGTCGCAAAAGAGCACGCGGGATAAGCTGCTATCATATTTCAGCCTGATGAGCGAGCGCGCCAAATCCAGCTATTTTGAAATCCCGTTTAATGTAACCGAACTTGCCAACTATCTGTCTGTGGATAGAAGCGCCATGTCTAGCGAACTAAGCAAACTAAAAAAGGCGGGGATAATCGACTACGATAAAAAACAATACCGCCTAATTAAGCACGGTAAAAAAGACGACATGTTTTAAATATTAGCCAAGTTGGATGTTTTTATGGGTTTTATAAAAATTTTAATGCAATATTACAGGCAGATAAATTTTGCAAATATAGGATATATTATATAATATATATACTATAAATAAAAAAAGGGCGGTTGCCCTTTTTACTATATTATAACTTTTTCTCATTTTCAGAAGAATCAAAATAATTTTTTATCAATTCCTGCTCTTCTTCAGTAAATCCATTTAACATTGCCTGAGCAGCCGCTTCATCAAGTTCGGCCACACTATTTATAAACAATTCTTTTATAAACTTTTTTATTGTTTTTTCAGCTTTTGTTCTATCTTTTGGTGGAAGTGCTTTTACAAATTTGTCTATATCCCTGGTTAGTGGATTAGAATATAATTCTATTAATTGTGCAGTAACTGATTTTGGTTCTTTAACTATTTCCTGATGAGGAGTTTCGCCCTCTTTATTGATAGGTTGGTTTTTTTCTTTTCTCCTAAATAGATTTATTAACTTCCGAAAAATTCCAGGGTTCTCTGACTTAGAGCTTTCGCCGGTTTGTTCAACTTTTTCCTCAGTCTTTTCGGCTGGTTTTTCAACTGGAGGTTCAACTGGGTCTTTGGCTAAAATTTTTAAAGGTTCTTCGGTTGTGTCTTCTAAAGCAGGTTTTTCTGTTGGCAAAGGAATCCCTGTTTGTTCTGGTGTTAAACCAAGGCCATTTGCTATATAAGAGGTTAAAGTTGCAATATAACCTTCGCGATTAGCGGCTTCTTGTTTGCTAGCGCTGATTGCCTCCTTAGCGTCGTCTTGTTTTTTATCTACTGCGTTTCTGAATTGTGACATTGTTTCTTTTAATTCTTGCGCTTCGGCTTCGGTTACAATTTCGCCCGCTTCTATTTTTGCAACATATTCGTTTACCATTTCGTAGAATTTATATATTAGCAAAGCGGATTTTACAGTTTGATTTAAAACATGTTTATCTTCTAGTTGATCTAGCGAAATTTCGCCGTTTATATATTTGTACATAGCGGTGCCAACAGCGGTTTCATCATCGCTTACATTATCTAAGATGTCTACATATTGTTTTTGGCCGTTTAAGGTTACTCTGCCAAAACCATTTTTATAGCTTTGTGCATGGGTAAATTCTTGAGAAAGCTCTTTAGATAGGTTAATGTATTGCCAGCCAGAGCTGGAATATTTTCTGCACAAGCCATGATTATCTACAAAATCTTCCGCTACAGCAAATTGGTCTGACATACTGCCGTCAGGGAAGCGATATCTAAAGCCGCCCTTGTCTTTTTCTAGTTTAACGCGCCTTACGCCGCAGCAAGAATCGCCTGCCCAAGCATACTCTTCTTGGCTTAAATCGCCAGTTTGTGCGTTGCGGATGCGATATTTGCCGCCAATTTCGTGCACAACCGAGCTGCCTTCTTTAACATCGGATGCAAATTCATATGAACCACGCGATACTGGTGTGTTTCCATTTCTTTCGAAAGATACATAGTGATAAACACCGGCTTTATCTCTAACCACGCTTTGATTGTGACGATAATCACCAATGTAGGCATATCTTTCTGGCAACTCTTTGTCGTTTACAACAAAATAGTAGCCATTTTTGTCCTGCTTTATTTCTACTCTTACATTAGAGTCATTTTTCGATTGTCCGCCAATAAAATGATACAATACAGCATTTTCTTTAGCTACTTGGATAGTGGCATCGTTGGTGTTCTTTGGTGCGTTATTTGTTACTTTTTTATTCTTTCCCATAATTTTCTCCTTTATAATATATTCAAAGTGTAACACACAATATTCAGTTTGTCAATACCCAATTTAAAAATTTTTTAAAAAATTTATAAACAACCAGATTTGTTGCGGCGATAATGCGGTCTGGCAATAAAAAAACGCGCTAGGCGTTATTTTGCAAAGAAGAACACTGCCAAAAGTTCCGGCCCGGTGTGACAGCCGATAACTTGGGTTAGGTCGGTTACTATTGGTGTTACATTAAGTTCGGTTTTTATTTTTTCTGCCAATTTTAGGGCATCATCTTCGCATACAGCGTGATTGATAATTATCATTTTATCATCACCAATTTTTTCGGTTAAAATTTTGTAAAGCTCTTTTATGGCAAGTTTTCTGGAAATAATTTTTTTATAAGGCACAAGTTGGCCAAGCTCGCTTACGCGCAAAACCGGTTTAATTTTAAGCAGGTTGCCAATTACGCCAGAAATTTTGCTTAACCTTCCGCCGCGCACAAGATATTTTAGGTCTTGCACTATAAAAAAGGCAGAGGCTTTATCGCGTAGCGCGGTTATTTCGGCGGCAATTTCGTCTATATTTTTACCTGCATTTTTAAGTGCCAACGCGCGCATAACCAACAGCCCTTCGCCAGCCGCAGCGTTTAAACTATCAATAACAACTATTTTGTTTTTGCCTTTGTTTTTTGTGTTAAGCTCGTCCGCTACGCGCAACATGGTGGCAGTTGTTCCGCTTAGTGCGCTAGAAAAGCTTATATGTAAAATATCCTCGCCGCTTTTTAATAGCTCGCTTAGATACTCGGTGGCGGCAAATTCGTTAATCTGCGCGGTGGTTGGGGTTGCACCTGCCTCCATTTTTGAATAAAACTCTTTCGGCGGCAAATCTGCGCTTAGGTCGTTGTACACTTTGCCGTCCAGATTAATTTGCATAGGTATCATTTTGATATCAAATTTTTTATAATATTCCACTGGCAAATTAGCAGTGGAGTCGGTAGATAAAATCATAAATTCTCCTTTAATTTAAGTTTAACAACTGTTTCCACACTGGTTGTGTTTGGAAACATGTCAAAAGGTTGTACATCCTCTATTATATAATATTTTTCAATTTCGCGCAAATCTTTTGACATGGAAATTGGGCTGCAACTTACGTAGATTAAATTTTTTACCCCAATAACCTTTTGCATAACCTGTTTGCCACAGCCGTGCTTGGCGGGGTCCAAAATTAGGGTATCGCACATCGATTGATTAAATTTTACTAAAAAATCGCCGCAAATATTTGTTAAATTTTGTATTTTATTGGCTTTTTTTAGATTTTCTGCCTCGTTATGCGCAGATTTTTCTATTTCGATACCCACAACCTCGCTTGCTTTTTGGGCTGCTAAGGCAGATAAAAGCCCAACGCCGCTAAAACCATTTACAACTCGAGAGTTTGGCTTAATAAGGGATAAAACATGAGTGTATAGTTTGTTTTGTATATCCAAATTGGTTTGGTGGAACGAATTTATGCCCACGCTATATTTTATGCCAAAACTTTCGGTTTCTATTTGCTTTATGCCGTATAGGTGGGTTAGGTTGTTGGTTAAAACCACGCTATCCTTGCGCGTGTTTATAACCAGATACACGCCAACTTTTTTAAAGGCATTTTTAAGTAATTGTATATATGGGGCAAGGGGTATGTGTTTAACACACACAACTGCCACCAAAACCTGATTATCAATAGAGCGCACCACTAAATTTTTTATACCCGCAGGGGCATATTGCTTTATAAAATCATTAAACAAATTTAGTGCCAAATTAATGTTATTATCTACCAATTTGCACTCGGCAATCGGAACAATTTTGTTGCTGCCTTTTTTGTAAAATCCAATTAAAGAATTGCAGGCAAAACTGGCTTTATTTCGGTAGTTGAACTGGTTTTCTGCTGCAATTGTTGGACTGACCAAAACATCTATTTTTGCTACTTTTTTAAGTGTTTTGCTAACAAGCAGCTGTTTAAACTTTAACTGCTCGCTATACGCCATGTGCATAAGTTCACATCCGCCGCATTCGCTATACCCACATGGGGTATTCATCCGCATAGGGGAGGGGAGTATAACACTGTTTAATTTGGCTTGGGTGTAGTTTGGGTGCTCTTTTGTTATGTCCACATCCACTTGTTCGCCCATTAGTGCACCGGGCACAAGCACAATTTTGTTGTTTAGGCGGGCTACTCCTTCGCCAAACATTCCATAATCAAAAATGCTAACTTTCATAGCGCAGCACACCCTTAAGCCCAGTTTTAATAAGCTGAGATAAAAATCCATTAAGTTCGTCTAGCGAGCAGTTAAGTTCACCCATCAGCCAGTGCAAATAAACATCTATACCTCCGCCAACGATATAGCGCACCGCCATGGTAAATTTATCTATAGAAAACACGTATTGCATAATTTTAAAGTTGTTAGATATCATTTTTACAACAGTGTTTTTTATATGCTCTATTAAATTATTGCTGTTGCTTGCCGAAATAACCAGCTTGTAATATTCCACATCCTTAAGCAAAATTTTGTTAAGTTCTGCCAAAATAAGCTCGGGATTTTGGCTTATATCGTACATTCTAAACGCATTTTCTAGTTTATTAAAGTTTGCGGACAAAGTGTCGGTAATATATCTAGATATATCTTCCATACACTTAAAATGCAAATAAAAAGTGCCGCGGTTAATTTCCGCATAGTTAACAAGATCGGTTACGCTAAAATATTCCCCTTTGCTTAAAAGGGTTAGATATGCACGCGCAATCTTGTGTTTTGTGGCTAATCCATTTTTATACTCTTGCTTCATATTAATATTTTAGCAACTATAAACATAAATGTCAACAACTGTTTATAATTTTATCAAAATTTTGCCAAAATCGCAATTATTTTTCAAAATATTTGGTTAAAACACACAATTTTAATATAATTTATGTGTATTAAATGTGATTTAAAAGGAGTTTAGATTGAAAAAAGTTGCATTAGTTATGGATAACTCGGCTGGGCTAACAGAAGAGGATGTAAAAAAATTAAATGTGGCAAAAATTGTGCCTATTTCATTTATCGTTAACGAGCAGGAATACTACGAGGGTGTAAATATGAGCTACAGCCAGTTCTATGAATTTTTGCGCGATAAAAAAACCAACGTAAGCACCAGCCAACCTAGTATCGAAATGGTTAAAGATGCCTGGCGTGAGGTGCTTAAAAAATATGATGAAATTATTTATATAATTTTGTCTAGCGGCTTAAGCGAAAGCTGCAACACTGCGCAAAATGCCAGCCACGAGCCAGAGTTTGAAGGGCGAGTTTTTGTTGCAAACAATCAAGCAGTGTCGTATTCCAACAAAGTGGCAGCGTACGCCGCCGCAGCGCTTATAAAACAGGGCAAATCCGCCAAAGAAATTAAGGATTATCTAGAAAAAACCAAAACGGAAAGCGGCATCTACATCGCGGTGGATACGCTTAGATATCTAAAAAAAGGTGGGCGTGTAACCCCAGCCGCAGCAGCAATTGGCACACTGCTTAACATAAAACCAATATTGCAAATTCATGGCGGAAAATTGGACGCATATGCAAAGGTTATGTCTATGCGCCAGGCCAGAAGCAAAATGATTGCAGCCACCAAAAAAGAGATTGACGAGCGCTTTTCTGAAGAGGCAAAACAAGGGCTTGTTACAATCAGCATTGCACACTCCATGCCAGATTTAAACGCAAAAGAGTTAAAAGAGTTTGAGGCAGAGGTTAAACAGGCATTTAAGAATTATCCATTTTTTGTGTGCGATCCGTTGCCACTATTCATCGTTTGCCACACCGGACCAAACGCACTTGCTATGGGCTATAGTGTGGATAGAATCGGCGCAACCAAACTAAAATAGAGCGATTTGCTCTTTTTTTATGCAATTTTTCGTTTTTTTATAGTGTATAGATAAAAACCAAAATTGAACATTATTTAGCGCAAGTTTATAAAAACTTTATAAAAAAATCACAAGTTTGGCTTGTGGTTTTTTATGTAAATAGGCTGCCGGCGGTTTTGGCATAGGCACGGCTAAGGCCACCCGCACCAAGTTTTATTCCGCAAAAATATCGCACCACAGCAATTAGTGTGTTGGTTAACTTTTTCATTTTTATAACGTTTAAAATTGGATATCCCGCTGTGCCGTTTGGCTCGCCGTCATCGCACGCTTTTTCGCGCACACACTCGCGACTATATACATAGGCATAGCAAATGTGGGTGGCTTTTTTGTGCTGCTTTTTTAGTTCAGCCAAAATTTTATTTACATCATCCAAACTATAAAGTTCAAATTTATAGCCATAAAATTTGGACTTATTTATTTCAATTAAACACTCTTCCATGCAATAATTTTACCAAAAAATATAAAAATTGCAAAACATATTTACTTTTCTATGCTAGGATTATCCTTACTTTTCTATGTTAGAAATTAAAACAATGGGCATTATTACAATAGTAATTAAAACACTTGTTACTATAGTAGTTAAAACAATCTGAATTAATAGTGTTTAAACTAATAATAATTCCGTTATAACTATAGTTATTAAAACGCCAATAGCATAATAACAATAAAAATTAAAACGATGGGCATTATTACAATAGTAATTAAAATTTTTATTATAACTATAGTTATTAAAAAAATTGCCTAGGCAATTTTTACTTTTTTGGCTTTTCTGGTTTGTTAAACTCTTCTATCGCTTGCTGCTGCAAACGCAGGTTGGCACGTCGCAAGTTAGGGAACACTTGGCACAGATAATCCATCATTTTTGTAAGTTCGCCATGCTGATTAAACGAATAGTATTCGGTTTCGTTTAAAATTATGTGGTCGTACATCTTAACCTGAATCATGCAACATAAATTTAGGATATTTTGTGTGGTTATCAAATCGTCCGCGCTAGGAAAAACATTGCCGTTTGGATGAGTGTGATAGATTACTATGCTATCCACATTTTCGCCAGTTATTTTGCTTGTTATGTATGGCATATCCAGGGTTATGCTGCAATCGTCATTACCCTCTATTGCAAAGCTACGAATAACTCGTTTTAGTTTGTTTAAAAGCACAAAGTATAGATATTCGCGCGAACGAACCTCAAAATTAGCTCTAAAATAATCCACGCAATCTTGGGTGTGCCGTAGGGTGGAATTTCTATTTTCAAGTTTGCTGGACTTATACAATTCCACATAAGAGGGAAGGGTGGATAAAAACAATGCAGTTTCCGCGCCCACGCCCTTAACTTTGCATAAATTTTCATAACTGGCATCTAGGATGTTGGCAAAATTTCCAAATTCGTTTAAAAGAGTATGCGCTAGGTGGTTTGTATCCTTTTGCGGTATGGTGTATGTAAGCAAAAGTTCTACTGCCTCGTGGGTAGAAAGTGATTTTAGCCCATTTTCTTTAACCTTGCTTTTTAACCGCTGCCTATGCCCAGTGTGAACATTCTCTTTTTTAATGATTTCGTTTGCTTTTTCTTTCATTTTATATAAAATACCACAAATTTATAAAATTTTCAACAAATTTTTTAATAAAATTACATTTCTTTTAAACTGTCAATGCAAATTAGGTTAAATCCTGCATCTAATGTGTCGCGCAGTGCGCGCACCAAATTTACCTTTGCCTGAGTGGTGCTGTCGTTTCCATCCAACACACGGGTGTTAACATAAAATTTATTAAATAAGCTGCACAAATCCATTAGATAGTTGGTAAGCACACTGCTATCGCGCTTATTTAGTGCGGTTTCCACCACCGAAACAAAGTTATTTATTTGAATAACTAGGTTAAATGCCTCGCGATTGAAACAGCTGTAATCCGGTTTTGTGTTTGTGGTGTGCTTGCGCAAAATGCTTTCTAGCCGAGTGAAAGTGTACTGCATATAAGGTGCGGTTTCGCCATCAAAATTAAATGCCTTTTCCACATCAAACACGCAATCCTTAATTCGCTCCACTTTAAGTACGCTAAAGTTTAAAACCGCGCGCGCCACTTTTGCCACTACATCCTCTGGCTTTTCTATCGTAAAGGTGCGGGTGGAAATAACTTCTTTGGCCTTGGCACGCACGTAGTCAATTAGGTCGATAAGCACGGCTTGTTTTCCGCGGCGCGAACTTATTTTGCCGTCTGGCAAACTAAAGCGGCCATATGGCACGTGCTCCATATTTTTGGCGTAATCAAAGCCACACAACTCTAGTGTTTTAAACACTTGGGCAAAATGTAGCGATTGTGCCACGTCGGTTACATACAAAAGTTTATCAAATTTATATTCGTTGTAACGTATCATGGCGGCCGCCAAATCGTGCGAGGCGTAGTTGGACGTGCCGTCCGATTTTTCCACCAACGCCACACCCAAATTGTAGGCAGACAAATCCACAATTTTTGCCCCTTCGCTTTCGGTTAAAAGGTGGTGGTCATTCAGCACTTTTTTAACCTCGGGCGCAAATTGGCTAAAGTACATCTCGCCGCGATAGTCATCGAAGGTTAGGCCAAGGAAATTAAACATCTCGGTGGTCTCTTTTATGGCAATTTTTATAATTTTTTCATATATTGGATAGATTTTTTTATCTTTTTCTTCAATTTTTTTAAACAAATCGCGCGCATACTGGCTAAGTTCGGGGTCGGTTTCCTCTGCTTGATTAAACTTTACATAATACTCTTGCAAGGCATCTATGCCGCGCTTTTCCACTTCGCCCATACTGCCCCATTTAATAAGTCCGCCAATAATTTTGCCAAATGGGGTGCCAAAATCGCCGTAGAAATTTAGCCGTTTAACCGTGTATCCGCAAAAGGTGAACATGCGCGCCAAACTTTCGCCAATAATGGCTGTTTTAAGGTGGCCGATGTGCAAAAATTTGGCAAGGTTTGGGCTGGCGTAGTCTATAAGCACAAGTTGATTTTTATTTTGTGGTTTTTCTATTTTAAAATCGGTTAAAATTTCGCTTGCAATATATGCACTATTTAAAAAAAAGTTTACATAGCCATTAACCGCTTCCACGCGCTCAATTTCGCTATTTAAGTTTACTTTTGCCGCGATGTCGTTGGCAATTTGAACTGGGCTTAGGTGCAAAATTTTGGCAAAAGCAAAACATGGCATGCTGTAGTCGCCCTTATCTAGCGAGGCGGACATGGTTAAATAATCGCCAAAATTAACATCTGGGATAGAGTAGTTTATGTTTTTAACTATAAGGTTTTTAATATCCAAAATTTCTCCTTAATATTTTTTTATGTGGCTATGGGCTTAAACCAATAAGATAATTTTTTTAAAAATTTGCTTAATATAATAAATTTTAACATAAAAACAATATTTTTGCAACAAATTTTGCTATTTCAAACTATCTATTAGCGAATTTATTTCTGCTAAGCTGGTAAAACGCAAAATCTCCTGTTTAATTTGGCTGGCATTTTTGCTTGCGCGCACATACCACATAAGGTGTTTTTTAAAGTATGCCACCAGTGTTTTCTCGTTTCTAAAATAAGTTTTTAAAAGTGCCAGATGGGTTTTTATTGCATCAATCTTGCTATAGGGTGGGGTGGTATCTTTAAGCGTACAAAAAATTTCGGGGTTGCCAAGTGCGGCGCGGCCAATCATAACACCCGCGCAACCTATTCTGCGCGCGTATTCGGCGTCCGCTTTGGTTACAATATCGCCGCTCCAAAACACGGGGATTTTAACCGCATCAATCAGTTTTTTATAGGCGGATTTATCCACTTCGCCTGCGTAGCCCTGCTCGCGTGTGCGGGCATGTAGGGTTAAAAAACTTACCCCGCACTCTTCGCACATTTTAGCAAACTCTATGTAGTTTAA
Organism: uncultured Clostridia bacterium; assembly: GCA_947632645.1. Taxonomy (GTDB): domain Bacteria; phylum Bacillota; class Clostridia; order Christensenellales; family UBA1242; genus Onthoplasma. Next base: position 28,886 of record CANRQB010000001.1, read on the forward strand.
GTTGTTATTAATGCCCAGCCTAAACTTAACCGACACTGGCTTGTTGGCATTATTAACCACTGCGGAAATAACTTTTCGCGCATTGTCTAAATCGCTCATCATGGCGCAGCCGTCCTTATTTTTTACAATTTTAGGCGCGGGGCAACCGCAATTTATATCGATTACATCAAAATCTTTAAACAAATCGGATTTTAACACAGGCGCAACAATATCCGCTTCGTGCATGAAAATTTGGCAGCATTTGGTAGCACTGCTAATTTCTTTTAGCATCTTTTGGGTAAGCGCGCTTTTGTTATATATCGCCTTTAAACTTATCATCTCGGTTACCACCATATCCGCGCCAAAATCAGCACAAATTTTTCTAAAGGCAAAATCGGTTACGCCAGCCATTGGGGCAAGCGCAACAATAAAGCGGTTGAACTTGATTTGGTTGTTTTTAATTTCGATTGCTGCTTTCATGCAAAAATTATATAAAAAATGTGCAAAATTTCAAAATATTTTTATATATTTTACAAAAAATAAGCGTATGAAAACAAAAAGTTTGCTGTCAGGCGCAATTATGCTTACAATCGGCGGGGTACTAGCAAAAATTTTTAGTGCGCTGTATCGAATAGTTTTAACGCGAATTTTAGGGGTGGACGGCATTGGTTTATACCAACTGGTTTTTCCGCTTTATTCGCTGTGCGTGGTGTTATCTAGCGCGGGCATACCGCTTGCAATAAGCAAGGTTATAGCAAAAAATAAGGATGCAGATGGCGCTATTATAAAAAAGTGTTTATTACTTATAATTGGTGTGGCACTTTTGCTAAGCTTAGCACTTATACTATTTTGCAAACCACTAGCCAACCTGCAAGGGGACGGGGGCATATGGATTTGCTATGTTTTGCTAGCACCAAGTATAGTGGTAGTTGGTATAGCAAGCGTTTTGCGCGGATATTTTCAGGGCAAACAATATTATACCCCTACCGCTATATCTAACATAACCGAACAACTAGCCAAATTTGTGGTGGGTGTGGGGGTATGTTCGGCACTAAGTAGATTAAGCCTAATGTGGTCCATTTGTGGCGCAATGATTGCTATTATTGTAAGCGAAGTTATAAGTTTAGGTGTGTTGCTAATTTATTTAAAAAAGTGCAAATTTAGTTTTAAAAGCACAAAAAAAGTGGCACTAAAGCCCATAATTAAGGATGTTCTGCCAATAACAATCACCAGTGCAATTATGCCCATTGCAACCTTTATAGATAGCTTAATTGTGGTAAATTTGCTATGCCTAAATTTTACGAAAGCACACAGCATATATCTGTATGGCTTATCCACAGGCGCGGTTGGCAGTTTGGTGGGGTTGCCTACAATATTTTCGTTTGCGCTTTCTAGTGTAATTCTGCCTAACATAGTGGGACGAGTTGGCGCCAACAGCCAATATAAACTAAACTTTTTAATAAAGCTTGTACTGGCACTAACCTTGCCGTGCGTGCTACTATTTATTTTTGCCGGCAAACCAATACTAAAAATACTATATGGCAATATAGATGGTGGGGGTATGATTATTGCAACAAATTTGCTTGCTATTTCCTCGCTTGGAATTATATTTTTGGCAATACAACAAATTTTATCCAGCGGCTTGCAGGCAGCAGAAAAACGCCGCGCCACAATTAAAAATTTGCTTTTAGCGGTGGTAATAAAATTTATTGTAGAAGTTGTGCTTATGCCAATAAAGCAAATTAACATTTATGCGCTAGCAATTGGCAATGTTGTGTGCTATTTTGTGGCGATGGTGCTTAATTTAGTTGATTTAAAGCCAGTGTACAAAATAGGTTTAAAGCCCGATTTTGTGGGCAAGTTATCGTTTGCCAACTTTGTTTTGGCGGCGGTTGTGCTTGTGTTTACTGCCTTTAGTTCGGGCTTAATTTATAGTTTGCTAGTAATAATTGTTGCGGTTTTAATTTACATTATTACACTATATTTAACAAATATTATTACAATAAAAGATATGGCATATTTTAAATATCGCGTTTAAATTTGCTTTTATAGGCAAACATTTTAGCGGAGGAATTATGAATAAAAATCAATTTGTAAACGAAGTGTACAGCAAAACAAAGCTTAGCAAAAAAGATTGTCGCCTGTGCCTGGATGCAATTTTGGCGGTTATAACCGATGCGCTGTCGTCTGGTGAGGCGGTTACACTTTCCAACTTTGGCAAGTTTAAAGTTAGCGAAACAAAAAGCAAGCCGATGTACAGTTTTAAAACGGGAAAAACTCAAATGTTTGCCGCCCGCCGCATACCAAGTTTTAAGGCGAGCGACAGTTTAAAGAAAAAAACCAGCGGTGGCTGGTAATTTTTTTGTTTTATGGTATTGACATTATACAAAAAATATATTATAATATATAACAATTACGGAGTTTATATGATAAATACAACACAAAAAGGCGATATATTTGAAACAAGCGCAAAACATATAGCATTTGCAATAAATGCCGAAGGGATTAACGATGCCGGATTTGCTGGGCAGGTTGCAGCAAAATGGCCCGAACTAAAAAATTTGGGCAAACATAAAATTGGCGAGGTGCTATCCAAAAAAATTGGCGATGTAACCTACCATGCGCTGGTTTGCCACTCGCTTAAAAATGGTTGGGGAGATAATCAAGCTGAGGTTATTTGCAACTGCTTTAATGCAATCCCGGTAGATAATAGCGAGCCAATTGCCAGCATTATGATAGGCACAGGTTTTGTGGGCATGCTAAGCGGCGCAAACCCAAGGCAAATTGTGGTTGGCATGTGCAATTCGGATAAAAACATTGTACTGTATGGCTGCACCTTAGAAGCAGTTGAAAGATGTTATGAAGAAGAAACCGGCAAGGGATTAAAAAGGTAAATTAAAAAAAGTAGATTTAAATCTACTTTTTTCGTTTATCTTTAAAAAATTTTTGAATTAGCACCTTGTTTTCGGCTTCGTACTGGCTTTCGTGCACGGCAGTGGTGGTGTGGTTTAGCGTGCTGTTTAATATGTTAAAGCGGGATATCCCGCCGCTTAGTTCGTCCTTAACCGCGTAGTGCACTTCTTTTATGCGCGCGTTAACAATCGCCCCCGCACACATTGGGCATGGCTCGAGCGTTACATACATAACGCAATCATCCAGCCGCCACGATTTTAGTTTTCTGTTTGCCTTTTCAATTGCGCGTATCTCGGCATGATGGGTGGCAAGGTTATCCTTTTCCCGCGTGTTGTAAGCGGATGCAATAATTTTGTTATCTTTAACTATCACCGCGCCAATCGGCACTTCGCCCAAACAGGCGGCTGTGTAGCCTAGCGTGGTAGCCCTTTTCATAAAGTCCATAATTTACCCCTCTATCTAATTTTTGCACATTTGGGGATAAAAAGTCAATCCTATTTGTGTACTCTTTTGCAAGTTCCAGCGCTTTTAGTGGAATATCTTTGTTTCGCGCATAGATTTCGGGCAAAACATCTTCACCAAGTGGATGCGGCAAATCCTCACTGCCCACCTCAAAGGTGTAGGCAGGAATTTTTAGCGAATTTATGCACCAATCCTTATACCCACCCGAGCTATTTTCGGTAAACACAAGAGGATAGCCGGTTATGGCACTAAACTGCTCGCCAATAGCGCGGTCGCGCTCAAGATTTTGTTCGCTCATGCCCTCAAATCCCCAATAGATAATGTTGCCTTTGGTGTGATAGGATATGGTTATAAGCGGCTTGTTTTTAAGCGTAAAATTTATAAGCGCTTGCACTTCGCGCTCGCTTTCTGGGTAAAACCCAACAAAATCCTCGGTGGCTGGGCAAAACACATTTTGGCTGCCCGTACCCCAAAGTGCATTAAAGTTGGTGTTAAGGTCAACCAAATTTATGTTGGCTTTATACTGGCTAAAATCGCTGCTGCCGCCGTTGGCATCTAGTAGATAGTTTTTGGTTATTTGGCAAGGCACGTTATTAAGGCCATCCAGCACCAGCTCGGCGCCATCTGGATCTACTAAAAAAATAAAGTATATACCCCCACCCCGTACGGTATCGTTTAAAAATAAATTGCGTGCTTGCTCCACCATAAGCAGCGAGGTTATATATTCGCGCGCGTGTATGCCGCCCTGAATAACCACTTGCGGGCCAGAGTATTCGCCAACATGCGTGGCTAGCAGGTTTTTGCCTAAAACCGATTTGCCCGCATTAAAAAGTTCTAGCCCGTCTTCTTGCAGTGCAACAATTTTTCCAATAAGTTCGCTATATGTCATAATTCTCCTTATGTTTATTTATGTTTTGCGCGCTTTTTTGTTAAAAAAACAGCATTTGCGTGCTATTTTTTAACCGAATTATAACTTATATCTATAAGTTCCATTAACTTTTCTAGCTTAATGCCCTTATTTAAAACCACCGTGTACCAGTGAATTTTGTTCATATGGTAGGCGGGGAAAATGTTTTTATTATCTATAATTTTTTCCACAAAAGTTGGCGGTGCTTTAAGGTTTATTATATCCACAACATAGTTTTTGTTCTTAACTAGTTTGTCCATATTAACATCCATAATAAGCGCAAACCATTTATCCGATTTTGGGTGTTTAAAGGTTAGGTAGTGGGGGTATTCGTCCCATGGGGCCTGGGGTATAACATTATACCTTTCTTTTATATGGTTTACAACAGCGGATTTTATATTGATGTTATCTAAACAATTTTTAACAATTTCTGCCGCTAAATTTTCCACCTGTTTTCTAAGCGATGCAACAAAGGCGGTGTTTATGCTTAAAATATTTAGCATCTCGTACTGCTCGTTAAAATTGTTATCAATAAGATTAATGTTAAAATTTTGGCTATCTATTTCAATTTCGACAGTAAAATCGTCGTTTAGTGGTTTTTTTAACAAGAATTTGCCTTTAGTTAAATTAAACCCACACTTCTTAAGCTTTTGTTCGTTTAACTGGTTATCGTTAAAGTAAAAACTAAAATCCATACTTTCTCCTTAGATTACTTGTGGTAGGCGATGTTGTTGTTTATTGTAAATGCGCGGTATAGCTGCTCTAAAAATATAACGCGCATAAGCTGGTGCGGAAAGGTTAGGTTAGAAAAACTTATCCGCTCGTCCGCCACATTTTTTATCTTTTCGCTAAGCCCATTGGATGCGCCAATAACAAAGGTTATTTCGCTTGTGGTGCTAGAAAGCGCCGATAATTTTTTTGCAAACTCTGGGCTAGATAACTGCGTGCCCAACACATCCAAAACAATAACATACCCCTTTAGGTATGGGCTAATCTTTTTTGCGTCCTTTTCTAGGGCTAAATTTATGTTGGCGTTTATAGTTTCGTCCACTTCAACAATTTTAAGCGAACAAAACCTGGTTAACCGCTTGCTGTATTCGCCAACTGCGTCCTGCCAATATTTTTCCTTTAAACTGCCCACGCAAACCAGATTTATCTTTATCATAACACACCCCAAATAAAGCTAGAAATTGTTATAAGCCCGCCCAGCACAATGCTAGAAATTATAAATATGTTATCCACAAACCTAAATTTAAACTTTTGTTTTGTATCTACTATTGTCATTTTTTTTGCCTGCGACATAATGTAGTTGGTTTGCTTAACCCTTTGTGCCATTTCTTCAGGCTGCAAATTTTCAAAATTAAGGTGCTTTATAATGTTTATAACTTGCATTTTTGCGCGCTGTTTTTTAAGTTGATTTAACAGCACAAAATATAATCCAATAATTGCAGCCATAAACATCAGCGAATAAAGCGCGTACAAAATTGGGTTAGAAATCAAAAAGTTTACAAATGTCTGATACATAACGGCAGGGCGCCATCCATAAACTATGCCGTACGCCATGTAGGTGCTTATTGCGTTGTTCATAAAGTGGATGATCATAGTTGGATATATGCTTTTGCTTACAAGAGCAACCATACCCATAAAAAATCCTAAAATTGCCGCGTAAAAGAATTGCTCGATGTTAAGGTGAATAAGCCCAAACAGCAAACTGGAAATATATAAACAATAGCGCGGATGGGCATATTTTTTGCCTGCATTAAGCATTATGCCGCGATGCAAAAACTCTTCACACAAGCCGGGCAGTGCGCAACTTAAAAGCAAATCTTTAAAAAACTCGCCATACTTCACCTTTGCCACAGCACCAACTGCGCTAGTAGTAAAGCCTATCGACTCGTACCCCAACATGGTTAACACACTGTGGAAAAAGTTTGCAACAAACGAGTTTAAAAAGTATAGCAAAAATCCCAAAACAACCGATATCAAAAGCATGTTTAAGCTTATTTTTTTAAAGCCAGTGTCGCGTAATGTCTGTTTTAAACTTTTGGATACAAAAATTGTGTATAGCAGCATTGGCACAGATAGCATGGTTACAATTTGTATAAGGGCGGTGGATATAAAATCATTTGCAAAAGCGCCCGAATACCCCAAAACAAAACAACATGCAACCATAACAAGTGCAATAAAGTAAATTATATTAATTTTAAAAAAGTTTTTGCTTTCCATGCTCTCCTTTAAGCGGTTGCAACCGAAATTATCCAAAATACAACCATTATTGCAAATGAACCAATCACCCAATATTTATCTTTGCCAAAATTTTTGGTTTTGCTGCCTTTGTTTTTGTTAAAGGCAAACCATAAAACAGCGGCCAAAAATGCTGCACACAAAACTATTGCAAGTATAATAAAGCTAAAATGATTGTAACTTAGCGGTATGTTTAAATAGTTTACAACTAGCGCCAAAAGGTTGTTTATAAAGTGCACCGCCATGGTATATATTATGTTGTTTTCCTTATACATTATGCCGCTAAGCAGCAAGCCAAACAGCATTGGATACACTAATTGATAGGGCGACATATGGAATATGGCAAAGCATAAACTGGTTAAAATTATGGATGCCGCCTTGCCATAGCCCTTAAATCCGCGCAAAATTATGCCCCTAAACAAAAGCTCTTCCCCGATGGCGGGCAAAATTCCAAGCGAAAATATACCAATAATAAATTCTTCCAAATTGTTTATATCCACACCCTTAGCGTAAAATCCCCAGCGTATTAAAAGATTGTTTACGCAGGTGATAATAGGTGCCAAGCAGAAAAACGAAACCACGCCAACGGCAATATAAATTAGCATTTTTTTAATAGATGGCTTGGCAATAATTTTTTCTGAAGTGGGCTTGTTAAAGAAGATAAATATTCCTATAAAAATAAGTTCCATAATTATGGTTTGAATAAGAATTGCCCACGCACTGCTTTCTATAAATACAGAAAACCACTCGCTGTTGCCCGAAATCATTTGATTTACCGACAAACCAATAAGGGTAAAAATTGCACCGGCAATTTGGCAAAAAACAAAACCTAGCACAAATGCTAGCGAAGATTGTTTTGCACCCAGTTCTATTTTTCCCATAAAGTTATTATACAAAATTTTTAATTATTAATCAATTTAATACGGCAAGTTTTTTTGTTATTATTCATATATTTTAGTAAAAATAGTAATTTAATGGGGTGGATAATATGGAATATGGTGTGCTAAATGGCGCTATAGAGGACACTTTTATAAAAGATTTAAACATAGTAATAAAAAATTCTAAATTGGGCAAGGGGGTTAAGCTATACCCAAATGTCTGCTTAAAAGAGTGCGTTTTGGGCGATAATGTTTGCGTGGAGGAAAACAGTTATTTAACTAAGGCAAAAATAGGTGACTTTAGTGTTGTAACCTCTAGTTTTGTAGAGAACTCGAGTGTGGGCAAAAATTGTACAGTAGGGCCGTTTGCACATATTAGGGATAATAGTGCGGTGGGCGATGGCTGCAGGGTGGGCAATTTTGTGGAAATTAAAAATTCGCTTATAGGCAATGACTGCAAAATGGCACACCTGGCGTACATAGGCGATGTTACAATGGGAAATAATTGCAATATCGGCTGTGGTGTGGTGTTTTGCAATTTTAATGGAAAAATAAAGCAGCGCTCGACGCTAAAGGATAATGTTTTTGTTGGCTCTAATGTTAATATCATCGCTCCGCTAACAATAGGCAACGATGTGTTTATTGCAGCGGGTAGCACACTGGATAAAGATGTGCCAGATAATAATTTTGTTATTGCACGTGCAAGGCAAGAAAATAAATTAAAAAAATAAAAAAATCTATAAAAAATAAGCAAAAAACATTAATTTTTGCGTAATTTTTAAAAAAATTAATAAAAACCAATAAAAAATGCAAAAATAAACCAATAGAAAATGCAAAATAATACTATAATACAGTTTTTATTTAAAATTTTTGATGTTGCGCTTTTAAAAATAAAATAAAATTTTAAAAAATAGTCAAAAAATAGTTAAAAATGCGCAAAAAATTATAAATTTTTATTATTTTTTATTAAAATTAAAAAATAGGCGGCTGCCTATTTAGTAAATTTTTTATACTCGTTATATATTTGCTCGGCTATTTCATTTGGAGTTTTGTTGGTGGTGTTTATAACCAGATTGTAATTTTCACTATGCAAATTATCCACATTATACAATTCTTGATATCGAGTGTTTTCCATATCCCAGCGCTGCTTTAAATGCTGTATGGCGTCTGACAAATTTTTTACCTGTTCGCCTTGCCTATTGGCATTTAATAATCGTCGGCCAGCTTCTTGCCAATCCACATCTAAAAACACTTTAAAACTATCTGAAATAAAATGCCATGCAAGGCGACTATCCAAAATTAAATTTTCGTTTGCACGCGCCTTGCCAATTTCCACTATGGTTGCATCCACAATTTTATCTATTTGCTTAAGTTGACTAATAGAAAGCTTATTAAGGTTATTATAAGCAAGCTTTAAAGAGGCTTGGCGATAGATATTGCCGACCGATATGCGCTCAAACCCGTAATTGTCGCTTAAAATGCGGCTAACTTCACCCTTGCCGCTGCATGGTTTGCCCGTTATAGTTATTATCATAAGCTAACCTCTATGTTGCCAAAATGATAGCTTATGTTCGCAGCGCTAGAAACTTTATCTTTAAGTTCTTCGAGTTGCTTTTCTTGCTTATCCAATTTGTTTTGCACCACGCGGTTGCTTATAATTAGTGCAATATTTACAGCCAAAAGTAAGGCAATAATGGCAATTGCAGCAAATATAAATAATTTAGCTTTTGTTGATAGATTTTTCATGATTTTTTATCCTCTTGATGCAATTATACCATTTATTTTGCAAAAAAACAACTAAATTGCACAAAAGTTTTTTAATCCATAAAAATCCAAGCAAAAAGGCAAGGGCTAGTGCAAGCGGAAATTTGCCAAAATTAAAAATATTTATTAAAAATATATAAAAAATGCAAAAAAATGCGCAAAAAATGCCATCAAATATGGTTTTTATAATATTTTTTTGATATTTTTTTAAAAATAACACGCAAAAAAATTGATATGCAATTCCACAGATTAAGCCAAAAAACAAAAACACTAAAAAACAATTTAATTGGTTATTTGTAATAAAAATCATTTAAACAATTTCCTAAAAAATGGAATTTTTTCCGATTTATCCAAATATTTTATCGAGATTATTTCGCCCGATATTTCCGCTTTTAAACTGTTGTTGTCTAGCGTTATTAACTCTAAATTTTTGCCAGTTACCATAATGCCACCCAAAACGGTGTCTAACTGAATTAAATCGCTTTTTAGCGATATTATTTTATTTGTGCCGCCAACAACCAAATATTTTTTGTCGGTTAAGGTTATTATTTGACTTTTATTTTCTTCCATAATTTATTATATAATTTTTTTTATTTTTTATGTTTTTTAATTAAAATTTATTTGACAAATTATTGCAATTATATTTATAATATAATTAAATAGCACAAAATTAAATATATTTTGCAATTTTGGTTAAAATTAAATTAAGGGGTAATATGAAAAAATTTAATACTATATTAATAGTGATTTTAGCACTATTTTGTGGTGTAATTTTTTCTGCATGTAAAAACAGCTATAAGTTTAATGTTAAATTTTATTTAGAAGATAGCCAAATTTCTCAACTAAATTTGTATATAGACGAAAATGATACCACCGCTACCCAACATCTATCCGTAAAATTTTCGCACATAAAATCAAGTAAAATTGGGCCGATAGAAATTACAATAGATCAAATGGGTGTGGCTAGCATAAGCACTCCGGTAAAATCGGGCACAACCTTTAATTTTGATGTAACCGCACTTGCCCCAACAAGCGATGCAAATTTAATTGTGCGCCACCTATCATCCAACAAAACAGCGCAAATAAAGCTTAATATACAAAAGCGCTCGTCCAAAGTGGTTAATCTTAACAAAACCTACGTGGTGGAAATTCCAAGCGAGGGCGTAAAAACAAGCTATATAAACACAAAACAGCTATTAAATTATAACGGCACGGAAAGGGTGTATTTTGCACTTGCAAACAACTCTACACTTCCTGCGGGCATAACCCCTGTTTATGAGGAGGTGGAGGGCAAATCTGTAATCGCTGGTTTTAATGTGCCTAGCCAAACAGTTGCCACAAGCCAAGATAGCAGCGACGTTTTATTAAACCCAGTGTTTTATATCCCAAATTATTATAACCAAACCCAAACCGATATGGTTATTCACCTAAAATTTTTAAACCTGCTTTCTAAGGATAAAATCAATTTACAAATAAACAACAGCGCCCAAAACTACAAAAGTGACGCATATCAAACTTTGTACGAGCAAAACAAGCCAATAATGTTGCTTTATAACGACGAAAATTTTAAAACTATAACGGCAAAATTCAGTTTTAATGCAGCTCTAACGGACTATAATAAATATTATAAAGCGCCAACCCTGGTTGCAAACAACGGGCAAAATGCAAATTCCTTTAGTTTGGCACCAGCGGGCGAGGATAACAGCTACAATATATCGGCACAAAGTGTGGCGGATGCAAGCGTTATAAATTTTGTGTTTAACCCTAACGAACAATACGTGGGCGATATTGTGCCATTTAACACAGGCATACAGCTTTCTAGTTCTAAGCGCGCCACCGATGTTGAAGTTCGCATGGACGATAGCGCTGTAGCGGACGAAGATCTTAACTATATTAACATTTTTGATAAATATTATGACGCTTCTTATGGCGAAAAGCTGGGCGCAAAATTCAACTTTGTGCCACAAAACGGCGCGATAGAAGAGTTTGATTTTATGCGCATAACTATCCCAATGGGTATGCTGTTTAACGAAAATAACATCTATTCGCAACACGAGTTTGATTTAATCGGAAACGAAACATTTTCTGGATTAATAGAAAGCGATGATAGGTTGCAAACCAACAATAATCTATTGCAAATTTACCTTAAAAACCAACCAATGCGCTTTTATTTAGATTCATATCTTGGTAGGCTCGTATCCGAAGTGTACTCTAGGGACGATAACATATTTATTAAATACTGCAAAAACACCTCGGGCGGAAATGCAGACACACTTAATATGTCGGTGGAAAATGTGTATAAATACATGGGCAGCAGTTACGATGCTGGCTATGCTTATTTTAATAACTCGTCCGCTATATCTAGCTGCAACATAACATTTAGCGCACAAGAAGGGGTGCAAAGTGTTATAATTAAAGCAGGGTTTTCGTCTAACGGGTTGGTAACTTTTTATGACGGCGATGTTAATCAAATTAGTATTGCTCGTTCGGATGAACGCCAATATGCTTTAAAAATAAATTCGGTTTTGGGTGGTTTGGGTGCACCTATATTAAATACAAAGTTTAATGTTTCTATTTTACCTAAAAACGATCAAGACAATTTGGTAAAATTAAAAATTGGCGATAATGGGGAAGAAAAAACCCAGCTAGAGTATAACTACACAAGTGCATCTGCTAGCGACACAAGGCAATTTTTATATCTAAGTTTAAGCGGTGCAGATTTGGGCTATTATAACCTAACCATTTCGCATGCCAATGGCTATACCTTAACCATCCCGCTGTTTGTTTACGACGAGGTTAGCGCTTCTGACCTATCATATACGCTACAAACTACATCTGGGCTAGATTTTGCAAACGAGGACGAAAATTACTTGGCGGATTATCTTGTGCCTGCCGACGAAAACAGAAAACTTGGCTTGTTTATAGAAAACAACAATAAACTAGGTTTAAAGTTAAATTTAGATCAAACTAGCCAACCTTTCTATAGCTTCCAATTGGATTTTGGCATGGAATACTCTTCACACGAAGTGCCAACCACCAATCGGCAGGCAAGAGATTTTGTTACAACACAAAACTTCAGCAATCAAGACATGCAAGATTATAACAGCGCGTTTGGCAATTTTATAACCTTTAAAACCAATGCCAATGGCGAGGCAGGGTATTTTGAAAACGGCAAAAACTATGTTATTGCAACAATAAAAATAAAAAGAAATTTCAGCTTTGATAATATAATATCCAATCCAGTGGCACAAAGCGAATACACTCAACAAAAACAAATACGTTTTTATATCTACAAAAAATTTAACAAAAATTTATTAACTCTACAATTTAGCAATAGAGATATTTTCTTTAACGATTATCTAGCGTATGGTTTGCAGGAACAATCCACAACCGATCTAACCTTATCGTACCAAGCCGATGCGGATATTTGGAATTATGTGGACGAGGTGGTTTGGTCGTGCGATAGAGAGGTCGAGCAGGGCACAAGCTATCAGTTAACCAACACAAACAACAACAGCATTCAAATACAATTTTTACAGCACACTCTAAATAACTATTTTACATTTATCGCAACAATAACTCAATTTGGCGTAAGTTCTTCGGTTGCGTCATCCATCCAAGTAAAAACTCCTGTTGTAACAACAGATTTGTTGGTTGACGATGTAAGTTACGATTACAACGGCAACTTTTATATAGATATACAGGCGGGCAAATCGCTAACATTAGGTTATCAACTATCAGCAAATGGCCAAATAACCAATCCGGGCGTGTTTATATATGTTGTAAATCGCAGCTATAACACGGGCAGCACACAATACGAGGTTAGCTTAAATAGGGAAAGCGTATACATAGATGGCAATCGAATCAATGCCATTTCAAGCGAGCAAAACCTTAGTTTAATTGTAGTGGCAAGCGATGTGCTGAGTGCCGATTTAGCGGGCAACTACGCTGATTTAAACCAAATTACAAGCAAATTTTTGAACCCTAATAACGAGGATATTAGTCCATACTTAAATGCCTACAAAATTATAGATTTGCACATAACCGACGGCAACAGCGAGCAAACAGCGTTTATTATAGATAGCGTGCAGGATTTTGAGGGTATTAACGATTATGCAAATCAAGAAAAATACTTTGTTTTGCTAAACAACTTAAACTTATCTAGCATATCTGCGCCAATAACACACTTTAAAGGGCATCTATTTAGTTTAAACGGATACAACTTTAGTTTGGCAGAACTTACCTTAAGTGCTAGCTTGCCATATCTGTTTGAAAGCATTTTAGAGGGTGCAAGTGTAAAAAACATTAATATACAAGCAAACTTTAACTACAACAATCTTAGCAATTTAAATCTTGGTGTAATAGCAGAAAATGCGGGCGAGCTAACCGATGTAACAATAAATTTTGCGGGCAGCGCCGTTTTAAATAGATCGGCAAATTTTGGTGCTCTTGTTGGCGAAAATAGGGGCACAATAACTTACACTTCGGCACGCACAGCAGCTAGCGGCAACATAAGTTTAAGCGGTGGCGGACAGGCAGTGTTTGGTGGCTTGGTTGGGCTTAACAGCGGCAGTGTTACTGGATATAAATATCAACCACAACAAAGCGAAAGTTATGTGGTGTTTGCCGATGGTTTATATAATGGTGCAACTGCAGATATTAGCATAACCTCTAGCTTAAGCAACGCGGATAGCGCAGTTGGTGGCTTAGTGGGCAAAAACACAGGCAAAATTAATCAAGTGCTTGTGTGCGGCACAATAAACGCAACAAATAATGTTGGTGGTATAATTGGCATAAATCAACTTAGTGAAAAATCTGCACAAATCACCTATAACCGAACATCAGAGGGCAACCATATATCCAACATCTCATTTGAGCCAAACGAGTTTGAAGTACAAAATGCAATCAGTCAAGTTATAATTGTTGGCAGCCAAAATGTTGGCGGTGTGGTAGGGCGCGATAGATTTGGTAGATATTATAATTGCGCGTATCAAATTTATCAGCCAAATAAGGTGGCAGTGTCGGGCAGCACAAATGTTGGTGGTTTTGCCGGGCAATCGGCAGATGGCTGGTTTAACTATTGCTATGTTTATAGCTATAGGTGGAACTATGCTAGCTTAAGCAATATTGGTAGCACTAGTGAAAACCCAGCCGACATAACTGGCGCAAATAATGTTGGCGGGCTAGTTGGACAGGGTAGTTCTAGTTGGAGTGAACCAGTGCCGGATATCGCTAACACAACCGCCGCCCTTATAATTGCAAACTGCAGCGTTAATGCCTATGTTGGCGCCTTGGATGCAAACACTTTAACCGCGGGCTTAATAAATATTCAAACCGATGCTAACCAGCAACACAGCGCTATAACAAATGCTTACTTCCTAGGCAGATTGTCGGGTAAAATTGTTAGCGATAACCACAGTTTGGCGCTAACAAACATAGCAGATACAGCAAATTTACTTCCTTTTTATGGCGATGTGTATTCTAAATACTTTAATCAATCAACCACTACTTCGGGCAACTATCCAACCGAATTTAATCCAGATACAGCCAGTGGCGATGTTTGGGACATAGATAATAGCGGCGAAACTAATGATGGCAGAATTAATGGCGGCAATGCTTATTTAAAATTTAATGGCAAACCACTGTTTGAACTTGCACCAACCAGTGTAAGCGCATCCGCAATAGAAAAAGAAAATATATTTGGCGCATATAAGTTAGATGACCACACCATATATTTAAACTACTATAACTTTAACTTAGATGCCAACGAGCCAAATTATCAAGACATTTATAACCGCTTGCAAGAGCAGTACAACACATATAACATATTAGAACTATTTAATTTAACCTGCTTGCCAAGCAACATAAAAGTGCTTCAACTAACCACAAACTCTACTGGCAACTGCATATATATTCAAAACGAAAAACTTATCGTTCGTGGGGTTGGCCAAGCACAAGTTACCTTTACAAGTTTAATAAATCCAAACGCACAAGACAGCGTTAAAATTATTGTCGGCTATCCATTTGGCAATTCGTTTATGCTAAAAGAAAGCACAACTGCAATAGGCGAGCTGGAAAATTTTGGCGTGGGCAGAAACCAAACCAAAGAGGTTACTGTGTCTTTCAGCGGCAATTTGGGCTTAAGCGACCACAACAACAAAAAATATAGCTATCAAACTAACAGCGAGGTTAAATATATTGTGGTTGCAAGTTTAATTGAAGGCGCAACCGATAGCGAATTTGAAGATTTTGTTGCAAACAGTTTGTTTATTGGCGGCAAAAACCTTATTAAAGAGGGTGGCACATGGACTGCAAATGTTAGCAATTTAACCATAAATGTAAAAGCAGATTTTAAAGGGATAATTAATATTAAGGTGCAACCTTATATAGAAATTAGTTCTTATAATAAGCAAATAATCTATAGCACCACAAAACAATTTAATTTAACCACGCTTATTGGTGCCCGTGCCGTAGAGATGCAAACCAGAGGTGGTTGGGTGTATCCAAACACATCGCTAACCAAAGAAAATAGCTTTGAAGTGGATATCTTAACCGATTTTGCCTATACGGAAGATCAACTGGATTTTGCGTTAGATAGCGAACTTAAAATATACATTTCCATCGATGGCGAACGCATAAATATAGGCAACATAAAGGATATAATCGATTTTGAGCTGGATAGCTTGGGCAACAAACTTATTTCGTACGATGATAGTTTGCAAAAACAAACCATAAAATTTAAAATAAAATTTGCAAAATTCGAAGATATTATAGCAGAGTACAATCTAGATAAATCTGCTGCACACATATTGCTATTTGAATTTGAAATAAACAATAAAATGGGTTGGGTGGCATTTAACCTTGCACCTCAACAAATATTTGATGTAAATTTAAGAAATTATGTTGTAGAAAATAACGAACTAGTGGAAAGCCCACTTTTATATCGTGGAAAATCGGGCGTGGTTATTATAGATATGTATCCAAAAAATGGTTATTTTGACTTTTTGGAGATACGCGACATAACCCCAAATGCCGACACACTTATCCAATTTATTCAGGTAAATCACAATTTGGTTAAAGACAACGTTAACATCGGCGACGATATAGAAACTGAGGATGGTCTGGGCATAGAGCTTAACAAAAATGCCTTTAATGCGGATGATAATAAAATTTATGCACTTACCCAAATATTAAATAATCAGTTAGAAATAGACCATCAAATAGAAGTGATTGCCTATGTTGGCAGCAGGGAAAATAAATTAAAAGTTGGCCGCAGTGTGCTAGAACTTACCATTAGGCTGCAACCTGAGTTAGAAGTGGATTATCTAAAACCAGACGGCTCTAAATATATTTCGGTAGACGAAAGCAAGCAGATGGATTCTAACGAAATTGCTTATGGCACTAATGTTGATTTTAGAACAATAACCCAATATGTGGATGGCTTGCGTGCCGAAATTAGTTTTACTAGCGACTATGGCTTGGGCGATGTTAATCAGTACTTTAATTTAGTTCAACTTAACAATGGCTATTTTAGGCTTAATAGCATCTTACGTGACGAGCGGCTTATAAATAAGGAAATAACCTTAAAATTTACTGGCGTGCGTGCAACCAACACGGGCGAGGAGATAACCACAGAAAGATCATTCAACTTAAAGATTGCAAGACTAAAGGTGTTTAATGTAAGCATACGCCAAAACAGCCATATGGTGGGCGATAGTTTAGAAGTGTATGGCAACTTTAACATTCCTATCGATTTAGAGTTCTATTTTGCGCCAACCGATGTTAGCTACTATATGTATCCAAACACCGAATTTAGGTTTAATAGCCAGTTTAACGACGATGGCGCTACATCACTTGTAAACATATTAAAAACGCTTAACGGGTTTAACGGCGACGAATTTGATGTGACAAGCATTTTAAGTTGGTACGGACAAAAGCAAGGAGAAACGGTTAAAGTTAACGAAGATGAGTTAATAGAAGGTGGCGAGTATGGTGTAGTTGTATCCAGAAGCGGAACAACTCCGCCACAAATAACAGTTAAATCCAACTACACTATAAGTTATTTGCAGCTTAAATTTAATTTGGTGGATGATAGCAATTACAACAAAATGGTGGCGGCTTTATCTGAGGAAGATAGCGTGGCCGAATTTGTTATTATTGCACGGCTAAACTTCCAGCGCATAACCCCTGTATTTGATGCAATACTAATTAAAAACAATGCCGATTTGCTAAACATGGCAGGTGCCGAAAGCCGATACATTTTGGGCTGCGATTTAACCTTTGACGAAAACAATCCATACACTCCGTTCGATTTGGATGTGGCTTCGTTTGACGGCAATGGGCATACAATTAATATTTCTGCCTTTAATCTTTTAGACGGCAACACAATAAATGCTGGCTTGTTTACAAGCATATCTGCAACATCAGTTGTGCAAAATGTACAAGTGAATTATAACTTAGGCAAAATTTCAGTTGGGCGTCAACTATTCTCTACCGAAAGCGTGGCGCTTGGCAATCCAAATGGCAACTATGACGCTATCAATTTTGGCGGAATAGCGGTGCAAAACCATGGCGTTATAACCAATTGCAAAGTGGTTGGCAGCACAATATTCAGCCAAGCAAACATCAATATAGCAGCAGTAATTAAACAAGATAACAAAAACATAAGTCCATTTAACATAGGCGGAGTGGCATACATCAACGATAGCAATGCCTTTATAACCAACACGATTAGCGAACTTAAAATTGCGGCAATGGCAAACACTGGTGCGCTGGTGCACACAAATAATGGCACAATAACCAGTTCGTACTACAATGCGATGGACGAGGCTGGGTTAATGTATATGTATCAAACCGAGCAAATAGATGACGGCAGTGGCAACACAATAGCACTGGATGCAAACTCGGCTGGATTTGTGCTTAACAATAATGGCAGAATTGATATGTGCTATGTAATTTCGGGCAAAACCACGTTTGATAATGGCAATATAGGCAACCTATCTGCCAATAACGATTTTGCTGGCTTTGTGTACAACAACAACAACGCTAGCATAACAAACTGCTACACAAATGTGGAATTAATGGGCAGAAGCGAAAGCCAATTTGCAGGGTTTGTTATCGATAACCGCAATGGCACAATACAAAATTGCTATAGTTATATAAATCAAGGTGAAAACCTAGATAGGCGCTATTTGGCATTTGTTCCAGCGGCCAACGACGGCGAGCTGATCAATTGCTACACAATAAGAAACAACGGCGCAAGGCCAGAGTACGATAGCAATAAAGTTACAACTATAAATAAAAACGAGCTGTATGGTTCGCAAGCGGATGCAAGCTTTGCAGGGTTTAGTTTTGGCGACCATAAGTCGGGCATCTGGCAAATGCAATTTAACGTGATTGCTTTGCCACAGCTATCCGCTACGCTAGAAACCATACCATTCACCCAGCAAGATGAACCAGACATACTAGAAACCGTTACTCACTATTATGGCTGGAAGGATATCGATCTTTACGAAGACGGCAGCAATGAAATTATTGTTAAAAACGATGGCAGCGAAAAAAACCCTTATGTAATATACGACATACAAACCTGGAATGCCTATTTTGAATCAGATAACTATAAAAATGGCTATTATAGGTTGGTTGCAGATATTAACTTTAATGGAACTGCACCTTATACAAGCGGGGTAGAATTTTCTGGCAACATTCAGGGCAACGGGCTAACCATAAGCAACTTTGCGCTTAGCACCGAGCAGGATTTAAACTCTATCGGTTTGTTTAGCGCCCTAAATGGCGAATATAACAACTACGATAACAACGCAATACGAAATCTAAACATAAAGGATGTTAGCATCTCGGCAATAAAAACCCAGTCGGTGGGTGTGCTTGCCGGTGTTATATCCAACTACAAACTATACAACATCACACTAGATAGCACACAAATTTTGCTAGGTGAAAATGTGGTTGGTGGCTTAAGTGGCATCATCTCCAACCGATTTGATATCGAGCATATTTCGTCCAACATAAGTGCGCATAATGACTTTGCTGTTAAGCCGGGCAACTACGAGGTTTACACTTCTAGAATAAATGGACTAACACAAAATTTAAACAGAGTATACTATGCGGGCAGCGTGGCAGGTATTGTGGATGCAATTCCTGTTGGCACTACGTTTGATATAACCAGTCGCAACACCACGGACGGCTATTCTATAAGGGATATATCCGTTGCGGGCGATATAACCCTTATATCCAACACGGTAGGTGGGGCGTTTGGCTTAATTAACGAATACACCAACCTAACCGATGTTATAGTAAATTTAACTGAGGGCACAGGTAAACTGGCTGGCTATCAATATAGCGCGGGTGTGGTTGGTGAAAATCGCGGCGTTATAAAGGGCGCAACCTTTGAAAGTGCAAACGACCAAGTGTTTAACTCGGCGCGCGCAACGGCAGCCGGATTGGTCGGCTTAAATTTGGGTTACATTAAAAATGCTTCAACCAAATTTAACGCAATACGAACCAATTTTGAAAACAACAACTACCGCAATGTAAACACCATTCTTGCTGGCTTGGTTGGCAGAAATGCAGAAGGGTATATTGTGGATTCTAGCTTTGACGGAAAAATTATTTCGGCTTGGAGCAACCCTAACGAGGTTACTGCCGGCATAATTGGCACGGATTACACGCTAAGCAGTTTTGTTGGCGAAAACGAAAATCAACAGGTAAACAACAGCGTGTTTAGCCCATACTCCAAGTTTACATATAACGATCCAGACACAACGCTAAATAGCCATATAATAAATGTTAGTGTATCAAAAAATGCAGTGGATTTCTGGTTGGATAATTTAAATTACATCTATGATGTTAAAAGTGTCAGCGAACAAAATCCATTTGAAATAAAAACTGGCAGAGTGCTTGCTGCAGGAATTGGCTTAAAATTAACAAACGATAGCTATCCATCATATAGCGACAATAACTATAACTTTGGTTTTGATTCTAACTACAACTTTGTTATGAATGCTACTTTAGAAGTTACAATGCCGCAATTTGGTGCGCTTCAAAACATTACAATGTATAACGACGAAGTGTGCTCTACCCCTTATGCAAACATATTTAACTACACAACTAAGGATAACAAGGTGTACATCCTAAATGCGCTGGGTAGTTATGTGCTTAGCTTTGACTATTTTGAAGCCAATAGCTACACCTGCGAGATGATGATTTTAGCAAACAATCTAGACATCAAGAAAATTTCAATTAAGGCAGTGGTTGAAAACACCGAAACACAAGTGCAAGAAACTAAAGATGTAATCATTTATAAAATTGCTACGACTTTGGTTAGCACTAGCGATTGGACATTTGTAATCTATTCTAACTTATCCGAATATAAAGGTGCAAGTTATCAAACGAGTGTGGATTTGTTCTTTGTTGGCAGCATTACAGACGAAAATATTTCGGGTGCAACAATAAATAAAAATCAATCTTCAGGCACAACATACGTGTTTGATGAACAAAAAGGAGAAGACCCTAATATAACTTCTAACATAACAATCACTACCACTTCGGGCACTATTATTAACTTTAGATTTATGTAAAGGCAGGCCATATGGCTTGCTTTTTCTTGACAAAAATTTTAACTGTGATATAATATAGGCATGCAAAACTACAACTCAATCTTTCATCAGCAGATTAACGGGCTTAAGGGTAAGCCCAAACTTTTGCTGCATGTGTGTTGTGCACCATGTTCTAGCGGGGTTATTAATAGGTTGGTTGATCATTTTGATATAACATATCTATATTACAATCCAAATATCTATCCGCTAAGCGAGTTCGAGTTAAGGAAACAGCAGTTTGATAAACTTGGCATAAAGGTGGTGGATTTGGGCTACAATCACGATGAATATCTAAAAAATGTGTCGGGCTTAGAACAGGCAAAAGAGGGCGGTGCGCGCTGCCAAAACTGCATAGAAATGCGCCTTAGACAATCGTTTATATATGCAAAACAACACGGATACGATTATGTGTCCACCACGCTTACAATCAGCCCGCATAAGGATTGCGAATTTATAAACCAAACGGGCAAAAAATTGCAAGAGGAGTATGGCGTTAACTATCTGTTTGCCGATTTTAAAAAAGAAAACGGATTTTTGCTTAGCACCCTAAACAGCAAAAAAGCGGGAATGTATAGGCAAACCTATTGCGGATGCGAATTTTCACTGCCTAAGCAATAGGCTTGTTTTTTTAACTAAAAATTTGCAAAAAAAATATATAAATATATGCAAAACAAAATAGTGTTAAATGCAAATAATCTTATATATAATTTAAATTTAATAAAGCAGCAAAATCCATCTAGTTTGGTGTGCGCTATGGTTAAGGCAAACGCGTACGGACATGGGCTTAAGCAGGTTGTGTCTGTACTGAGTGGGCGGGTGGATTTTTTTGGTGTGGCAAATTCGTACGAGGCCAAACTGGTAAAAAAATATACCGATACTAAAATATTAATTGTAGGCGCGCTAGATTATATTGGTGACGAGTTTTCTTACACCTGTTTTGATGTAGACGACGTTAAAAAACTAGCCAGTTTAAACAAAAACATAAACATCCACCTAAAGGTTAACACGGGCATGAATAGGTATGGATTTAAAACTATTAAATCGTTTAAAACTGCACTGGAAATAATAAAAAACAGTGCGCTTAACTTGCAAGGGGTGTTCACTCACTTTGCCACTAGCGATAGCTATGTTAAAAACCAATATCTGCAGTTTAAAAAGTTTATGCGCGCAGCAAAAAGTTATGGTTTTAATCCCATTTTTCATGCGGACAACAGCGCGGTTAATTTAAAATTTAACCACAATTTAAACATGGTTAGGGTGGGCTTTAGTTTGTATGGGCTTGCTCCGCCAAACAAGCCGGTGTTTAATTTGCTTGCGCGCGTGCAGCAAATAAATAGCGTAAAAAAGGGTGAGCTGGTGGGTTACGATAGGCGCTTTACTGCAAGCAAACCTACCAATATAGCAGTGATAAGCTTAGGCTATGCCGACGGGTTAGATTTAAAATATATCGGCATGGATATAAACATAAAGAACAGCCCATGCAAAATTGTTAATATCTGTATGGATTGCTGCATGTTGGATATAGGCAATTTAAAACTAAAAAAGGGCAGCTTAATATCCATAATAGGAAAAGCCAACCCAATAATCAACTATTCAAATTATATAAATACCAGCCCATATCAGGTTGCTTGCCATTTTGGTTGGGCACGTGCAAATAGGCTACTCTCGCCCGTTGCCACGCACCATAAAAATCATAAGTAGCATTCTAATTAGCGACAAAACACTGGTTAAAAGTGCGGCAACATATGTCCACGCAGCGGCGGATAAAACCTTTTTTGCAGCGGCCGCTTCATCCACATCCATTTCTCCTGTGGCAAGCAGCATTTTGTAGGCGCGCTTGCTGGCGTTTAACTCGATAGGTAGGGTTATTAAGCAAAACAATATATTAAGCGAATACAGCCCAAGCCCAATATAAACTAGCCAATCGGCTGCGGTGTTGGCGTAAATCATTTCCAAAATTAAACCAATTAAAATTGTTGGCCAAACAAAATACCCAACAAAGTTAATTAGTGGCACCAAAATGTTTCTTAGTTTAATAAGCCCATAGCCGGTTTTGTGTTGGATAACATGTCCAATTTCGTGCGCGGTTACCCCAACGGCAGAAATTGTGCTTTGCTCGTACACACTGTCGGATAAACTTATTGTGTTGGTTTGCGGATTAAAATTATCTGTTAGCTCGCCCTTTATGTGCGTTATTTTTACATCGCTATAGCCCGCGCCGTCTAGCATATATCGCGCAACATTTTTTGCCGTTAAGCCATGCTTTGTTTGCACCTTGCTATATTCATTAAAAGTGGTGTACACTTTGGTTTGCGCCCAAATACCCAAAATAATACCGGGCAACATAACAAAACCTAAAATCCAATAAATGGTGTAAATTCCAAACATAAATTCTCCTATATTTATTTTATTTTAAATAATTAAAATTATCCTATAAATATATAATAGCAAAAATATTAAAAAAAGTCAATAATTTAAATTAATATTAAAATAAATTTTTTATATTACAAAATAAAATAGCAATAAATGTATATAAATACTAAAAAATAGGTTTTTTAATTAATTTATTATATTTTAGGTTTATAAAATTAAAATATTTTTAAAAAATATTAAAAAAATGTTAAAAAATATTAGTATTTAATATTTATTTGTGTTATAATAAAATTAATAAATTATTTATTAAGGGGTTTTTATGAATAATTTTATTTTCACCTTTTTTGATAGCATAAGCAGCTACATAAGTTTTAATCAAATTTTGTTTATAACTTTGGGCTTGTTTTTGTTTACTATGTTTGTGGTTATAATCACCACCTCTCGCAGTTACGAGGCAAAGCTTATCAAATCGATAAACCGATTTAACAACTATTTCAGCAACAACCCTCAACTTACCGAAGATAACCTGCTGCAATTTAACAAGATGATGAAAAGCTCTAGGGTGCCTCGCCTAATTTGCAAGCAATGGCAACAATTTGTGCTATATCGCGAGGGCAAAGCAAGCAGCTATCTTTCATACGAAATCTGCGTTAACAATCCACTTAAAAACAGCTCGTACAAACGCGATGTTAAGGTTATGAATTTGGTTAGCTATCTAATTGCATTTTTGTCGTTTATAGTAAATGTCTTTTGCGCTTACGAGCTAGATGTTGTAACTATGTTCCAGTTTATATTCTTAGGCCCAGTTATTGTGCTTATATTAAACTGGCTTGTAAGTGTAATATTAACAATAAAGTATAACGCAATTGTAAACGATGTAAACCAAACATTTGCCTTTTTCCAAGTTAATATAGATAAGGCCACGCAAACCATTCCAGAGTATGTGGATTACGAAGTGTTGTTTGAAAAATCCGAAATTAAACGTGGCATACCAATTTTGTACGCGTATCTTCAAAAGCGTGCAGAGGACGAAAAGCGTGAGTTAGAGCGTGCTAGGCTTAAAAATGTAGAGCACGAAAAATTTAACTTTGACGAAGCGGGTGTGGAATCCAGCTTGGTGCTAGAGCGTGCCATGCAAGAGGCAGAAAATTATATTGCCGAGCGTAAAAAGTACATGGAGGACACCTCGCAGGTTAACAACGAAATTAATCAGGAAGATTTAAACTATCGCGAAATTACCAAAGAGTATCAACGTCAAATGCAGGTTAGTAAAGAAAGCTTTAACAACTTTAAAGATCAGCTAAGCGAAGCATCCTCTACAATCGAAGCAAACTACCTTAAAAAGCAACAACAACAAGAGTTGGATCGTCAGCGCAATTTGGAGCGTGACTACGATGCAGCAACCGAGCGTCATAAAAAGGCAATCGAAAGCCTACAGCAGGAGTTAAGCGAACTGGAAAAAAGCATAAATGCTTCCCGCTCGGCACTGGAAAAAGCCATGATGAGCGAGTTTGCAACTTATGGCAGCAAGGTGTACGATGCAGCACATAAACTGGCAACCTATCGCGAGCAAGAAAAGGTTACCGATCTTAAAAAAGAAATTAAGCAGTTAGAAGAAAAGATTGTGCTACTAAATCAAAACAAACCAACCGATGCAGATGACGGAAGTGCTACTGTAGATCAAAATTTAATTTGGCCAACAGTAGAGGACGAGCAAATAGAATCTGCCAAGCAAGAGGAAGAGGTTACCAAACAACCAACCGAGCCAATAGTGGATAAGCCAGCCGAGCCAGTGGTACAGCCAGTTGGTGAGGCACAAAAGGTAGAACCGCTAGAGGAAGATGATAGCGATGACTGGGATTTTGAGTTTGACGACGACGAAGACAATACCGAGCCACAACAAGAGCAAGTGGAAAATGATGCGCCAAATGCTTTAGAGGCAGGCATAACCTTTAATTATTTGGATGAGGCCCCAACTTCTAATTCAACTTATACTCCAGCGCAAGAGCAACCAGTTGAACAACCAGTCGAAGAGGTTGAGCAGTCAGCCGAACAAGTTAACGAGCAGCCAGTCGAAGAGGTTGAGCAGTCAGCCGAACAAGCAATTGAGCAGACAACAGAAGAGGTTAAGCAAGAGCCAACCGAAGTTAAGCCAAGGAAAAAGGCAGGGCGGCCAAGAAAAGAGGTTTCTCCAGACGAACTAAATAAGCCAAAACGCCCACGCGGCAGGCCCAAAAAAGAAGTTGACGAGGCAGAGCTAGAAAAACCAAAACGTCCACGTGGCAGGCCTAAAAAACAAGAAGTGGTAAGCGAGCCAGCCAATACTGTGGCAAAGCGTGGCAGGCCCAAAAAGGAAGAGGCAGTAAGCGAACTAACAACCGAGCAGGCCGCACCGGCTAAAAAACGTGGTAGACCAAGAAAGGTTATAATAATAGAAGAAGAGACACCAGCCGAAGCACCTAAAAAACGCGGCCGGCCAAGAAAGATAGTTGTGCGCGAAATACCAAAAGATAGCACAATTTTGCCACCATCTATAACCGATATAGACGAATATTTAAAGGCAATAGATAACCAAATTGCCGAGGAAAATTTAAAAATAGAGCAGTCACAAAAAGAGTTGGAAAAAAATTCAACCATTAGGCGCAGAAAAAAATAAAGGAAGGGCAGCCTTCCTTTTTTAATTGTTAAAGTGATGTGCTAAATTACAAATTTTTTAATTTCTGCATTATTAAAATTCCAGCCACGGATGTTTTTATAATCTTTATCGTTACCACAAATTAAATCCGCTAGTATAGATGCGGTTGCGTTGTGCGTAACAACAAGCACCGCATTATAGTTTTGTGTTTTTAGCTGTTGCAAAAATTTTTTGCACCTTAGTTTAAGCTCCTCAAAGTTTTCCATGCCGCAAGCTTTGCTTCTTTGTGCGCGAAGTTTTTGCTCCTCTAAGGTAAAACTATCCTTGTGGCGGCCGGCAAAAATACCCTGATCTATTTCGGTTAGCAAGTTGTTTTTTATAACTTTTTTATTGCTAACATTCATAATATTTGCAGTTTGCACCGCGCGAAATACTGGCGAGCAGATTATAACATCAATAGGGGTGTTTTTAAATTGTTGTGCCTTTAAATACACTTCTTGTTTGCCACGCAAAGAAAGCCGATTTTGATTTCTGCCCTGGGTTATTCCTTTTTCGTTCCAAACGGTGGTGCCATGTCGCATAATGTAAACTATCATTTTGCCTCTACGAATTTAAAGCTTTTAACAGTGCTTTACAATCTATATCATGCACTTCGCACGCTTCTTCCAGCGTTTCCATCTGGCTTGCTGGGCAACCAAAACAATGGAAGCCAAAACTAAAAAATATTTCTGCTGCATCTTCACGCGCATTTAAAATATCTATTATAATATCTGTTTTTTTAAAGTTATATTTCTTTTTAGTAGCCATAAATCTCCTTTAATAGTGCCCATTAGGTAGGCACAAACTAAATTATCTTTAGTAATTATATTATAGCACAAATTTAAAATAAATCAATTATTTTTAAATAATTTAAAAAAATCGTTTATTATTTGACATTATTTCAAAAACTAGATATACTAATATTATGTCAAAAACGCTTAGAAACAAGTTTTATTTGTTTTTATATTTTGTAATAGGCTCCATAATTTTGGAGTTTGTTAATTTTGTTATATTAGATTTTGGCTTTTTTCCACAATATTTTTTGTACGATTTATCTATAGTGGCTGTAATTGCAATGATTGCATTTATTTTGCCGCACTATACAGCGCAATATATAGCTTCTACAATAATGCTGGGTGTGCATGCAGTGCTTATTTATGCCAACTATTCACTATACAATATATACACTGGCGATTTGCTTTCGTTTGACCTTTTCACCTTGCTAAAGGAGGCAGGCGCAGCAATGACTACAAGTTTTGTATATTTTTCTATAGTCTTTCAAATAGTGTTGGTGTTTTTGTTTATAGCTATAGTTGGCTTTTTAATTTTAAAATTTTGCCTTAAGGATAAATATAGTTTAAAAAATCAATTTTCTATTGCAACAGTGTTTACCTTTTTGGGCGTTCAGCTACTTTCGCTATCTGTGTGCGGTGCATATAGGGCAAAATTAAAGCCAAGCAGCTACAACAACAATATGCAGGATTATGTTTTTTCGGATTCGTTTTACATGCACACCGACATTATTAAGGAAAATAGTTTTAAAAAATACGGTACTTACGGCTTTTACTTAAACATGATATTTAACACCAATCACAACCAAAACAAGGCAGTAAAAAGGGCAGCGTTAGATTATTTTAATAAAGGGGCAACCTACTCTAGCAGCGATGTTTTTGGTGTGGATAGGGGCAATAATGTTATTGTTATTATGATGGAATCACTAGAGTGGTTTGCCTTTGAAAATGGCAATTATAATTATCCGGTTAGCGAATTTTCAGACGAGCTAACACCAAACATATATAGCTTAATTGCTGGCAGCAATAGCGAGCCAAACACGCCAGAGGATAAAAGGGCAATTGTTGCAAATCACTTTTTTGCGAAATCAAAAACCAATATATCAGAAGGGTATGGCATTATAGGCAACTATCCAGTTGGGCAAAATTTATATAGCCTGATACAAAACGAACCAGACGAGGCATTTGGCTACACCCTTCCAAACATATTAAAACAACAGGGATATGTAACAAACTATGTGCACTCCAACACACTCTCCTTTTACGATAGGGATAAAACTCATAAACACTTGGGCTTTGATAATTTGGTGGGTAAAGAAAGTATTTTAGACGAAGATGGCAAACAAAAATATGAAGATTTGGCATTCTATCACTGGATTAATGAAGAAACTTTTGTTTCCGAGGCGATGGATGGCATAGTGCCAAAACAGGCAAATGAAGTAGAGTTTGGGGATGATAAGCAAAAATTTTTTACCTATTATCTAAATGTATCTTCGCATGGCAACTATTACGATAACGCCAATAACCAAGACCAACTTAAATATAAAAATTATATCAAATATGGCAAAAATTGCGTGCTTGATGAGGATGGATATTACATTTTGGATCCGCTTTTAGAGGACACTCCAGCCAGTGAACTTTACACGGAATGGTACTCAAATGTGCTTAAAAATTATGGCAGTTTAGAAGATGACAAATATGTGGCAAACGATTTAACCAACCAAATTGTAAACTATATGTGCGGGGCAAAAGGGCTAGATGCCGCAATTGGGGTTATTATAAAACAGCTTAAGGATTATCAAATTTTGGATGATACCACGCTGGTTTTGTATGCCGACCACTATGCGTATTATGATAGTTTAAGCAACAAAATAAAAAGTATATCGCTAACCGAAAGCGATAGGAGTGTAGAACTTACTACAATTCCATTTATACTTTCTAGCCCAGGGCTTAAAAACATGAATACAGTGCCATATGTTTCGCATGGGCAGGGCTATGACTATATAGATAAATTTTGTTCGGCATACGATATAATTCCAACTGTGCTAGATTTACTTGGCATTCCATTTAACACAAGGCTGTATTTGGGTAACTCGCTGTTTAATCCAGAGCGCACAACCTATAAAGCCTTAGTGGGCGATCATGAAGAGGTGCACACCATGAACGTGTACTATTCTAACATTGGCGGGCTTTATTGCCAAGATGTATTCACATCTAATTTAAAGGATTACATCGCACAAAACAAAATAAGCCAGCAAACACTGTTGGAATTTATAAACCGTGTTACAGATAAGGTTGTTAATGTATTTTATCTAGACATTTTAAACAACAATAA
This sequence comes from uncultured Clostridia bacterium, assembly GCA_947632645.1. Lineage (GTDB taxonomy): Bacteria > Bacillota > Clostridia > Christensenellales > UBA1242 > Onthoplasma. The sequence continues at coordinate 57,818 of CANRQB010000001.1, forward strand.
TCTATTCCCTTTGTTAACATAAAAAGCGCATTTTAGGTGCGTTTTTTTGTTGCTTATATTAATTTTTGGTGATATAATTATTTAAATAGACATATTTTGTTTTTTGTGTTGTTCAATTTTGTGTTTTGCCGCTATATAATTTAGGTGTAAAGGAGGTAGAACATGAATACAGATAAAATTTATGCCGAACATATTGCAAACGAATATGCTCCAAAGGACACAACAAAGGTTAAGCAACTTAAAAAATTGGACAACAAAGCCAAACTGCCATCCACAATTTTTGCCTACACATTTGGTATAATTAGTGCGCTTGTGTTGGGTGTTGGCATGTGCCTGGCGATGAAAGTTATTGGCTCGTCTGTTGCTACTATGGTTGTTGGCATTATTGTTGGTGTGCTTGGCATTGCTGGATGCGCGGTTAACTATTTTATCTACAAAAAAATGCGCGAACACGGCAAGGCAAAATATGGCTCGGATATTATGCAACTGGCAAAAGAAATTAGCGAAGAAGAATAGTAAAGGAGAAAGTGCTATGAATAAATCGGAAAGCAAATACTACAACACCTCACTTTTGATGAATCAGGCACTTATTGAATTATTAAACAAAAAGGAATACGAGTTTTTAACAATAAAAGAAATTTGCAAAAAGGCGGGGGTTAATCGCTCCACCTTTTATTTACATTACGACAATATTGACGACCTGTTACAAGAAACCATCGAAAATTTAAACAAAGAATTCAACTCTTGTTTTAATAATGAGGATAAGGATTTACAGGGTAAAATAAGCGGCAAACAAAAAGAGGATTTAATTTTAATCACTCCAAAATATTTAATGCCATATCTTAGCCATGTTAAACAGCATAAACTGGTGTATCAGGTGTCGGCAAAACACCCAGCGCTTATGAAATCTATAGAAAAATATGGTTATTTGCAAAACAAAGTGCTGTATCCTATATTTGATATTTTTAAAATTAATAAAGACGAGCAAAAATACCTTTCTGCCTATTATATCTCGGGTGTTTATGCAATTGTAAACGAGTGGATTAAGGGCGGCTGTAAGGATAGCGAAGATATGATTTGTGATCTTATTATAAAATGCGTGCGACCTATTGAGGAGAGGGATGAGCTTAAAAGAGCGGATAAACAAGATAAATAACTTTAAGTATAAAACGGTGTTTATGCTTGTTTTTTCGCTTGCCATAAATTTTGGGTTTATTGGGTATAATGCATATTTGGGGTTTAGGTTTTCCGATGCGTTTGCAATTGGTATATCGGTTTATTATTTTGTGCTGTTTTGGGTTAAGCTTGCTACGCTTATTGTGGAAAATAGTGTGGCAAATAAAGATGACGATATTAAGTATAAAAAACGGGTTACAAACTATAAAATTTCATCAATTTTTGTGTTTTTTATCGATTTTTGCCTAATTGCGCCCATAATTTTAATGGTGGTTAGGCCAAAAGATGTTAAATTTGGGCTTATACCCGCAATAGCCATGGCAACCTATTGCGTTTATAAAATTGTTATGGCGATAATAAACTATAGGCTCGCAAAAAAATCCAACAACCCAACCACTGTTTTATTAAAGGAAATAGATATTATTGGCGCAATTGTTTCAGTTTTAAACCTGCAACACACATTAATTATGGTTAACGGCGGCATGACAAAAAGTATGCAAACACTATCGCTAATAACCAGCATTGGATTTATTGTGCTAATAATTGTGTTTTCAATACTATCATTTATAAAAAACAAAAACTATTTTAAAAATAGTTTGTAATTTGCTGAATTTTAACAAAAAAACCAAATTGATTTCCAATTTGCATTTAAGATTGGAAATTTTTTATTTTAGCAAAGTTCCCATGCGTAGATAAACACAATTTAAATACTTTACCCGCTGCAGTGCGTCACAAACTGCACATTTGCTAAATTTATTTGGCAAGCAAATAAATTGTAAGCCTATGCTTGCTTGTTCCTTTTACACTTCGAAAATTTTAAATTTTCTTGTGTATTTTATAGGCCTACGAAGTGCCCAAGCGTAGAGATGCACAATTCAAAACTTTGCCCACTGCAGTTCTCTAGCGCAGGAAAACACAATTCAGGAAAGGATTTATCAAGGGAAACCAGTAGGTGTCCCTTGATAGCACGGGCAACCGCCCAATAATGAAAAAAGCGATTTTTCATCGCTTTTGATAAAAAAGGGCGCGTTGCCCGCGCTGGCGCCCCGAGTAGGGCTCGAACCTACAACCTATCGGTTAACAGCCGAGTGCTCCACCATTGAGCTATCGAGGCATTGCGTTATGATTATACTATAATATTTTTTTAATGTCAACAATTTTTTAAAAATTTTTTTAACTTTTTTATTTAATATATCCTTATATAATATATTATATATAAAATGTATTATATATTAAAGTATTAAAGAGTGATTATAAGAGCATAATTCAAAAAATTTACTTACGGCAGTTCCCCTGCGCAGGAAGTCACATTTCAGGAAAAGAAGTCATGAAGGAAAACCAGCTGGTGTTCCTTCATAGAGAAGGAGCAAACAAACTTCAGGCTTACAATTAATTTGCTTGCAAATTAATTTAGCTAAAGTGCAGTTTGCTCCGAAAATTCGTCTATAAGGAAATTCTTAAGTAGGGTGTAGCGCTTGGCGGTGTAGTTGTTGTGGATCATGCGGGCGAGCATTTGTTTGCTGCCAACTAGCACAACTGCTTTTTTTGCACGCGTTATGGCGGTGTATAATAGGTTGCGGGTTATAATAATTGGTGCGCCCGGCACAAGCGGAATAACCACGCAATCGAACTCGCTGCCTTGGCTTTTGTGTATGGTTATGGCGTAGGCAAGCGTAATTTGGCTAAGTTCGCTGGCTGGATAACGGCATTCTTTGCCGTCATCAAACAGCACGGTTACATCGTGCGTGTCCGGCTCGATGCGGGTTATATAGCCAATATCGCCATTAAACACCCCGTCGCCAACCGATGTGCTGCCATCCGCTTCGTACTTTGTGTAGCTCATTTGATAGTTGTTAACAATTTGCATAACCTTATCGCCAACGTGATATTTGCAAAAATCGCTTGATAGTTCAATCCCGCTAAAATGCGGATTTATGGTTAGTTGCAGCCTACTATTTAAATTATCTATCCCACATGGGCCGGCCTTCATGGGCGCCAGTACTTGTATCTCTTTAGGCTGATATCCAAAATATTTTGGCAGGCGGCTAGTCACCAGTTCAACAATGGTTTCGCTGTTTTGCTCCATATTGTTGCCCGAAATAAAGAAAAAGTCGCTGCTTTTGTTATCTATAATTGGCATTTTGCCGCTGTTAATCAAATGGGCATTGGTTATAATCAAACTGTTTTCACCCTGACGATATATGCTTTTTAGATGTGTGGTTGGTATGCGCCCGCAATCGATTAAATCGCGCAGCACGTTGCCCGCACCAACACTTGGCAGTTGGTCCTTATCGCCAACCAAAATAAGTTGGGTGGTGGATCTAAGCGCTTTTAAAAGGTGATAGAATAGCGAAACATCCACCATACTCATTTCGTCCACAATCACCACATCGGCATCAAGTGGATTGTCTTCGTTTCGATGGAAATATGCCGAATCTTCCCCAGTCATTTCTAGTGCGCGGTGTATGGTTTTGGCTTCCATACCACATGCTTCTGTCATGCGTTTGCTTGCCCGACCGGTTGGTGCGCACAAAAGCACTTTTTTATGCTGTTCTTTGTTCATCTCCAAAATGCAGCGCACAATTGTAGTTTTGCCCGTGCCTGGCCCGCCAGTTATAATGGATACGCCCTTGGTTAGCGCGGTTTGCACTGCATCGGTTTGCTCACCGTTAAGTATAATTTTATGCAGTCGCTGATAAAAATTTACCCCGTCTAAAAAATTGTAGCCGCTATTAAACTGATTAAAGCTAAGTTTATATAACTTTTGGCTTATATATCGCTCTTGAAAATAAAACTTGGTAAGCACGCAAATATCCGTGCCTTTGTATGAAAAACTCCTTATAAGCCCTTCTATATTTAAAAAATCTATGCAATTTTCTATCAAATGGCGCTCGCCCTCGTCAAATTGCAAAATTTCCATGCAGCTAGAAATTAAATTTTCTTTTGGCAAAAAGGTGTGCCCCTCGCGCTCGCTTGCCAGTTTAAGCGTGTACACAAGCCCGGCCTTAATCCTATTTTCACCAAACACATCTATGCCCAGTTTAAGTGCCATTTTGTCCGCAGTTAAAAAGCCCACGCCGTCTATATCCTCCACCAGTTTGTATGGGTTGGATTTTACCTGCTCGATGGTTTTTTCCTGATAGGCATTGTACACCTTTATCGCCATATTGGTGGAAATATTGTGCGATTGCAAAAACATAATGGCGGCCTGCATCTGCTTCATATCGTTGTATGCGTTGGAAATTTCTATCGCTTTCTGCCGCGAAATGCCGCGTATTTTGCTAAGCTTAACTGGATTAAATTCTAGTATGGTTAAAGTGTCCGTGCCAAACTCGTTAACAATTTTTTTTGCGGTGGCGGGGCCAATGCCGTAGATTAGCCCGCTGGATAGATACCTTTCTATAGCGGGTAGGGTGGTGGGCTCGATAATGTGTGCCTCATTCACCTTAAACTGCTCGCCAAAGCGTTTGTTAACCACAAATTCGCCAGTAAGTTCCAGCGTTTGCCCTTCAAACACTTCGCTTAATGTGCCAACAGCGGTTATTTTTTTGTTGTCGCATGACAAATTAATAACGGAGTATCCGTTTTCGCTATTTCTAAATATTGTGTTAATAACGCTGCCAACAATTTTCATCACTAAATTATACCTAATAAAAAAAATTTTTGCAAGCAAATCGGTTGTTAATATATTTGGCAATATAATAAAAAAATTGTAATATATTATTATATATCGGCTTACTATCCGCTTGCAAGCCAAGCTAACGGCAAATTTTTGCCCCGTAGCCCACATAAAAAGACCCAATTTTTTGGTAAGGCAATCGGGTTTAAAATTTTTCGCCCAAGGCAAAAAGGTCAAAAATTTTTACAAAAAGCTAAAAATGCGCCCTAAATTGCAATTTTTTTAACTTTTTTGGCACAAAATAAAGAATTTTTTAAAAATTTTTTAAAAACACTATTGACAAATTTGCAAAATGGGTTATAATAGCAATATATAAAGGGGAGATAATATGAAAAAGTTCTTAATTTTCCTTGTTGCAATCGTGGTTGTGGTGTGCTTAGGCGCTACTACATACTATTTCTTGCGCAATGATGAAGTTATTAAATTGGCAAAATACTCTTTGCAAATAAACAAAGAGGATTCATTTTCACTTCGCGGCAAAGATTATAAAGGTTTGGGCCTAACCGTAACCAGAAAAAACCGCAACACCAAATATGGCTACGAAGTTTACCAAATTGTAGATGGCAAAAAGGTTAAAGCTGATGATTGCATTATTTACAATAGCGCATCGGATACATATTTGGCTAAAAAGGGTGGCAAATATATCTTTACAATAACCACCACTAACAAAAAATATAAAGAAATTGATGTAAACGTAACCATAGGTGACGGTAACGAAATTCCTTATTTCATTCGCACAGCACAAGAACTTAACAAATATCTTGGCGAAATGGAAATTGACGGCACTGGCGCAGTAAACTCCAATGCATCACTTTTAAACGATGTCACTTTGGGGGCAGATTTTGTAAGCCTACCAAAATATGATGGCTATTTTAACGGCAACGGCTATGCTATCAATGGGCTAGATCTTACTGGCGAAAGCGCAAATGCTGGTTTGTTCACCGAGCTTACTGGTGAAGTGTACAACCTAACTATAAACACTCCAAAAATTAATGGCTCGTTTGCCAACGCTGGTGCGCTTGCTGGCACAATCAGCGACGATGCAGTTGTGTCTGGCGTGCAAGTTAAACAACCAACAATTGTAAACACCAACGATAATGGTGTAACTGGTGGTTTGGCAGGCACAATTAAAGATGATGCTTTAATTGCAGTTTCCTACACCGACAAAGCAAACATAACTGTAAATTCAGCTTCGGCCGTTGCAACTTTGGCAGAAACAAGCAAAACTGTTGGTGGCTTGGTTGGTGTTAACGATAAGGCAGACATCAAAGCAAGCTATGCAAAAGCAGTAACAATTAACGCAACTGATGCAACCGTTGGTGGCTTGGTTGGCGAATTTATTGTAGATAAAAGTTACGAAAACTCTGTTACCGATTCTACTTTTAAAAATAATGGAACAATTCAACAAAGCTATGCAACTGGTGTAAGCGATGCCTTTATTGGCAAATTAACAGCAGAAAATAAAATAGAAACAAAAAACAGCGAACCATACTCTTATCTTGTTGGTAACTACACCGACAGCAATGCGGGGGATAATTTGGTCGGCGTTAAAGATACCACTGGTGCACAAGATTTGGTGGATGCAATAACTAATGCAGCATCTAACAACAAACCTAACACTATAAGCACTATGCCAGAATCGGGCAAGCCATACATGTTCTATCAGGACGTGCAATGGCAATCCAATTTGTGGGATTTAACCAGCACCCCAGCACTTAAATTAGATAATGGCATTTCTGCCGACAATGTTGTAAGTCCTGGTCAAGGCTATTTTGCTACAGTAAGAAACCCTGCCGAACCAACAGACAGCAATGGTTTAAAAAATGATTTAACCAATAAAAGCGATTCTACAATTAGCATTCAAATTAAAAAGAACCAAGATGGCTACACTCTGGATGAAAAATTTGATTTTGAAAATAGAACATTAACTGGTGTGGATGCAGATGGTAACCCAGCAGTTGGCGATGATCGCCCAGTTGTTAAGGTTAGCAAAGAGCTCTTAAACAATATGATTCACTCTACCGTGTCTAACATTATACTAGAAGTGACCGGTGTAGAAGCAACTGACGGCATATTTGGTGCGGTTGCAAACAAAGTTTCAGCAGGATCAACTATCAGCAACGTTACAGTTAAATTTGTAAACGCAACTGGTGAAGCGTTAGAATTAGAACTTGCCGACACTATTGTAACTTTTGGTGGCGTGGCTGGCGAATTAACCAACAGCACAATTTCTGGCTGCGATGTAGAAGGGCTTAACATTAAATCTTCTAAAATAACAAGTTTTGGCGGTATTGCAGCAATAAGCACAACCAGCACAATACAGGTTAACAACAACAAAGTGGAAGCAACTATAAACACAAGCGCTACCACTAAAGCACAAATTGGTGGTGTCGCAGCAACCAGCACGAAAGAAATTTCTGGTGCAGAAAACATCAACCTTGCAGTTAACTTAAATGTTGCAAGTTTAACCGCAACTGCAGATATATCTGCAATAGTAGCAGACAACAATGGCAAGGTTGCTAACATCAAACTAAACGGTGTTGTAAAATACCCTGCTACATTTAATGGTGACATAAATGTTGCAGGTGCAGCAGTAAACAACAATGGCGAAATTGCTAACGTTTACTACGAAGCAGGTGCTATTGGTGAAGCATCTAATGGCGAAACTAATAACAACCACACTGTTGCAGGTTTGGCTGTTATCAATAATGGCTCTATCGCACAAGCAACTGTTAAAGCAAACCTAAATGGCGCAAATGTTTCTGGTATAGTAAATGCAATGGCTAATGGCTCTACTGTAGATCAAGTTTATGTTGGTGGCCAATTGTATGGCTCTAAGTATGTAATTGGCTTATGCTACAGCGCAAACTTTGGTTCAATCACTAACGTCCAAGCAGAAAGTACACTTAAAGGTCAATTAGCAGACACCCATGTATCCGCCTTGGTTTATGAGTTTGATAGAAATGGTACAGTTCAACGCGTTATTGTAAATAGCGTATTTGACGGCAATGGCGTGTTCCATCGCGACACTCAATATATTAAAGCGGGCGATGCAAACAATATTTATTCTCCAGATATGTCTCAAACTGGTGAAATGACAAATATAGTTATCAACATTGAAAAACTTATCAGTGGCAATGTAAAAAGTTACAATCAAAGTAAGTATATTGGTAATGGCAACTTCCTTGACTTTATAAATGGCAAAATAACATCAAATGGAACAAACTTTATTCGTGAAGTTACAACTGAACAATTTAATAATAGAGATTACTTTACTGGTAGGTTCTCAGTTGCATTAAATGGTGGAAATACACTCAACAAACCTTCTAATGTTGATAGTAGAAGCTATACCTTAGAGTTCTCTATAGGTAATGCTGAACAACCTAATGTTTGGATGGAAGCAACTGGCGCAGGAATTCAACTTGCGTTCTTGGATAGCATCCCAGCAGATGTAGTTGCAGACTAAATACAAAAAATTCACAGGTTTGCCTGTGAATTTTTTGTTTGACTTTTCAGCGCAACAATTTAAAAAGCCATAGGATAAATTTATCATAATTATATTAGTAGTTAAAATAGCCAGCATATTTATAATAGTAATTAAACCTCGTTATAACTATAGTTATTAAGATAAATATATAAAAAATTATTATAAAATTCCATCATAACTAAAGTTATTAAAACAAATATATAAAAATTATTATAAAATCCATTATAACTAAAGTTATTAAAACTCATTCTCATAATTACAATAATAATTAATCTAGTTCATAATATCCGTTATAACTAAAGTTATTAAACACTAAAGGCCTTTATTACAATAGTAATTAAAACATCTAGAATTATTACAATAGTAATAAAATTTCCATTATAACTAAAGTTATTAAGACAAATAAAATCAAATCCACAATAACTATAGTTATTAAAACTTCATAATTACATAGTAATTAAAATAGCTAGCATTAATAATTAATTATAGCTATAGTTATTTTGAATAAATTATTTTTTATGCGGGGGTGGGGCAACAAAAAAATTATTATTGGGTGGGCAATAAAAAAGATGCACGGAGGTGCATCTGATAGGCCAGAACCTATTCGTGTTGTTGTGGATTAGCCTTTTCTTTTTCGTACGCTTCTACTAATGCGCTGGTGATTTGTTCCCTAGTTTTGGTGTCGATAGGGTGAACAATATCTTTAAATTCACCATTTGGGGTGCGCTTAGAAGGCATAGAAACAAAGCAACCATTTGCGCCTTCGATAATGCGAACATCATGCACAACAAACACACCGTCTATTGTGAAGGATGCGAATGCACGCAAATTGCTGTCGTTAGAAACTAATCTAACCCTGATGTCTGTAATGTCAAACATTTGTTGTTCTCCTTCCCTTTTAAACTACCTTGTAGTTATAATAATTATAGCACAAAAATTATAAAAATCAAACAAAAACGTGCCATTTTTAAAAATTTTTGCAGCAGCCAACTTTAAAATCATAATGGTTTGTTGTAAGTTTGCTTTTAGCGCAAATTTATATTTTTAAATTTAAACCTTAAAATTTTTTACTTGCACTTTTATTAAAACAATATAACACAAAAATTCATAAATAAAAATATGGAATTTTTAAATTATAAATCTGCACTTTTGTTAGGGGTGGGGGGTATAAGTATGCACCAACTTGCCCTGGCACTTTTAAATAAGGGTGTACGGGTATACGGGTATGATATAAAGCCGAACGAATGCACAGAAATTTGTGTTAAAAATGGCATGAAATTTACAAAGAAATTCGACAAAAATTTTTTAAATGTGGACTTTTGCATTTACACGGGCGCAATAAAGCCAAACAACAAATATCTATGCGAACTTAAAAAACTTGGTGTTCCGTGTATAGATAGGGCGGAAGCGCTTGGAATGCTGGCTACAAAATTTAAAACGGTTATTGCCGTGGCGGGCACGCACGGAAAAAGCACTACAGCAAGTTTAATTTACAATATTTTGCGCGATAATGGCAAAAAGGTATCATGCCATATTGGTGCCGAACTAAAAAACGCGCGCTTTTGTTTGGACGACGATTTTTTGGTGGTTGAAGCGTGCGAATATAACAAAAGTTTTTTGTCGCTTTATCCGCACATAACAGTGGTTACAAATGTGGAGGCCGAGCATATGGATTGCTACAAAAATATGTTTAGTTTGCGCGCGGCTTTTTCAACCTTTTTAAAGCGGGGCAAATTGCGCTTTGTGGGCGAGGATAAATCTAATAATTTTTTAACTAAAATTAGCGGAGTTATTAAGGCAAAAACTTTAAATAACCCCAAAATTAAGGCTAAAATAACTGGCGAATACAATCTAAAAAATATCGCGCTTGCCTATGCAGTTTGCGTAAATTTGGGCATAAATCCAATAAAAATTATAAAATCGATAAATAATTTTGGTGGAATACACAGGCGGAACGAATACATAACCGATTATTTAGGTGCAAAAATATACATAGATTACGCCCACCATCCAACCGAAATAGCCGCTTTTATAAATAATTTTAATGCGCAATTTAAAAACAATTTGGTGGTGTTTCAGCCGCACACATATTCGCGTACCAAAACATTTTTGGCCGATTTTGTGCGTGTGCTATCTGCACAAAAAAAGCTTATTATTTTTAAAGAGTATCCCGCACGGGAAAAACGCGAGGATGGCTTAAGCGCGTTTGACTTGTATAATAATATAAAATCCGCACAAAAATCCGCAAAAACATATACAAAAAATCTGCATTACGCAAGCAGTTTAAAGCAGATTATAAAGCGAATTAAAAACGTGGAGGCAGTGGCATTTGTTGGCGCGGGCGATGTGGATAAGTTGGCATATAAGTTAAGGGAGTTGAATTTTGGGGCAAAAAAAGTTGACAAATTGCTTTAAAAGTGATATAATAATTGTGTTTAAAAAATATTGACTAAATAATTCAAACATAAATTAAACAGACAGCGTTTTTTAAAAATTTGTTAAAAACTGTTGACAAAATGTTTTTTATGTGCTAAAATGCTATCCAGCAAAGAAAAAAGGAGTTACCATGCAACAAGATAAACAACCTAAATATGTTAAAGTTACCTTCCAATGCGCTTGTGGCGAAAGTTTTACTGGCGGTACTGCAAAAGTTGGTGCTAAAGAGGGCGATATAATCAAACTAGAAGTGTGCAACAAATGCCACCCATTCTTCACCGGCGAACAAAAATTGGTGGATACCGAAGGTAGGGTAGATAAATTTAATAAAAAATTCAAAATTAATAAATAGCAAATTTATGTGTCTTTTTTGCGCGCGCAAACTGGGCACATTTTTTTATTTGTAGGTGATTATGGATTTATTAAGTTTAAAAAACCAACTAAAACGCGAATTTTTGGCGCACAATATAGATGTTTGCGATGCCGAATTTATTATTGCCGAAGTGCTTAGTATTCCGCGCACCCAAATTGCACTTGTGGATGAAATTTCTGCCGCTAAGCAAAAAGCCATTATGCGTGCGGCAAAATTGCGGCTTAATGGCATGCCAGTAGACCAAATTTTTGGTGTGGCGTACTTTTATGGCCTTAAATTTAAGGTTACAAAAAGTGTGCTTACCCCGCGCCAAGATAGCGAAATTTTGGTGGATGAAGCAATAAAAATTATCCGCACAAACAAACTAGGCACCATGCTAGATTTATGCACGGGCTCGGGCGCACTGGCAGTGGCAATTGCTAAAAACACTGGCATAAATGCAACCGCAAGCGATAAAAGTTTGCGCGCGCTAAAAATTGCAAAATTTAACGCAGAACAAAACGGCGTGGATATAAATTTTGTGCATAGTGATATGTTTGGCGCGATACATGGCAAGTTTGACCTTATTGTATCTAATCCACCATATATCCCGTCTGGCTATATAAAAAGTTTGGATGTAGAAGTTAAAAATTACGATCCAATTTTGGCGCTGGATGGCGGGGCGGACGGCTTAAAATTCTACCGCATAATAGCAAAAAATGTTGGTAAATATCTAAACAAAAACGGCTATTTACTACTAGAAATTGGCTATAATCAGGCAGAGGATGTAAAAAAGATTTTTACCGATTTAAAATTTGTTGCTTGTCTAAAAGATTTGGGCGGGAATAACCGCGTTTTAGTGTTTAAAAATTAAGCGAGGAGTGTTATGTTAGAAAAATTGAAACTAATTAAAGAGAAGTACGATAAATTAACCAGCGAGATTGCCGACCCCGCCATTATTTCCGATACAAAAACCTGGCAAGCAAAGGTTAAAGAGCACTCGGGTTTAACCCCGCTTATGGACGAATTTAACCGCTATTTAGAACTGGATAAACAACTTAAAGAAACCTCATCTGCTATAGAAGGCGAACAGGATGCCGAAATGAAGGATATGCTTAAAGAGGAAGAGCAAAGTTTAAAAGAGCAACTAGCAAAAAGTGAGGACGAACTTAAAATTTTGCTGCTGCCAAAGGATGAAAACGATAGCAAAAATGTCATTCTAGAAATCCGTGGCGGTGCGGGTGGTGAGGAGAGCGCACTGTTTGCACATAGTTTGCTTAGGATGTACCAAATGTATTGCGATAGCCACCGCTTTAAAATGGAGATTTTAAATATAGAAGAAACCGAACTGGGCGGGGTTAAAGAAGTGCAGGCGCAAATTATGGGCAAAAATGTGTACAGCCGTTTTAAGTACGAATCGGGTGTTCATCGCGTGCAGCGCGTGCCAGAAACCGAATCGCAAGGCAGGGTGCACACATCCACCGCCACTGTGGCAATTTTGCCCGAGATGGAGGATGCCGATGTGGAAATTAACGATAAGGATATCCGCATCGACCTATTCCGCAGCAGTGGGGCGGGCGGGCAACACATAAACAAAACCGAATCCGCCATCCGCATAACACATTTTCCAACCGGAATTGTGGTTAGTTGCCAGGACGAGCGCAGCCAAACCCAAAATAAAGAAAAGGCATTTGCTATGCTTCGCGCAAAGGTGTACGACTACTATCAGCAGCAAAAAGAAGCCGAATATAAGCAAAACCGCCGCAGCCAAGTTGGCACGGGCGATAGAAGCGAACGCATCCGCACATATAACTTCCCACAAGGCAGGGTTACCGACCACCGCATCGGCCTAAGTTTGTACAGCATAGATGCATTTATGAATGGCGATTTGGACGAGATGATAGATGCACTTACCCTTGCCGATCAGCAAGCCAAACTTGCCGCTCAGGAGGATTAGTTTGTTAGAAAAAGATGTATTAATAAAAAGCCTAAAAAAGTTGGGCTTTGTGCCAGAAAAATCTAAAACCACAAATGGCAGCCATTTTAATTTTACGCATGTAAATTATCCACTTATTAAAGTTTGCGTGGTAGACCATAAGGACAGAACTAGCATGAGCCGAAATGTAGAGCAAGATATTATTTCGGGCATTGCATTTGCTTGCGTGCTAGATTGCCTAAACCAAAACCAAGCCATAGATGATAAATTTGTTTCCAAATATTTGGCGGTGGCGGATAGTAGCATTGCCACTCAGGTTAGGCGAAAGATAAACAATTTAAAATTGGCAGATAATCATAGCCTAATTTCGCTTATGCCAACAAAATTGCAGCGCGAGATTTATAAATTTATAAAAAACCCAACCAACGATAACATCATCACGTATTTTAAGGAAAGAAAAATTGTATCAATTTAAGCACATAAAAGGTGCTTATTTTTTTGAATTTTTTGTAGTATTTTGTTTGATTTTTTTGCGCTTTGTGTTATAATTATGTTATAGGGGAACATTTTTTAGTAGGAGAAAGTATGGCAAAATATCTAAAACCGGGTGCAGAGGAACAATTCACTGAAGATATAACAGAAATTCAGTATCTAAAATTTAACATGGCAAGGCATGTTGCACTTGGTTATATGCTTGGCGATTTTGATGAGCGCGGCGAGTATAATATCGACCCAGAAATTGTGCGCGAACTTATATTTATGCCAAAACATTTTGTGGAAAGCATGGAAAATATAGATATCTGCCACAGCCAACTAACCTTAAACGCGCCGCTTACATTTTTGGTTACATTCGAGCAGGATACCGCCACCCTTTCGCTTATAGAAAAAATTAGTTACGAAGGCAACTTTAAATTTAATTCGGGCAGTTATAGCAACATTAACGAATACATTTTGGATGTGGTTGCTACAAACGGAAATATCAATAAAGAGGCGATATATAGGCGCTGGAATATCGGCCAGTTTGGCGGCGAGGCGTTGGATATACGCAATTTGGATGAGGAACAACTAGAGGCTTTTTATGGCCTTGCAACAAGGTTTAAATATTTAACTTATGTTAATGCCATGTTTGCCGAAAAGGAGGCCGAACTGGAAGCCGCCGAAACCCAATACTCTAACGATATGCTGCATTTGTTGGAGCAGTATCCCGAACTTAGAGATGCCGTTAACGAACAGCTTAAAGATGCGCTAGATAAAACCGAAATTTTGCGCTTAGATAAGCCAAACTTTGCAAAAACACTAAATGAAGTTATAGACACGGCAATAGATTTTAATATCCAACAGCTGTCGCCAGAAAAGCAAAAAGAGTTTGCCACCCTGCGCGGCAACATTCAACAGGCAAGAAATGTTAAAGTAGAGCAAACCATTCCAATAGAAATTAGCCACGTGGATTTAAATAATAAAGAAACTGCAATTGGCACACCAAAAGTGCAAACCTTTAATGCAGAGGCAACGCTATCTTTATATGCGCTGGATGAACTAGTTAAAGCTAAGCAAGCGACCGCCGAGCAGCAAGCGCAAGCTAGGGCAGTGGATGTTGCCTTAAACAACAAAAAATCAAATGCCACAAAACTGCCACTAATGCTTGGCTTAACTACCCTTGCTAACATACTGGGTGGCTCGGTTGGGCGTAACATTTTAGAAAATGTTGATGAAAAATTAAAGGCGCAAATAGAAGCCTTAAAGAAAACCACCACGCCAAAAAGCATGCTTGGCAAAGCCGCAGCACAAGAGCAGAAAGCAGATAGCCAAGTTAATAAGCAAGCGGGGGCAACAACTCCAAAAACAACTGTGGCAAATAAAAATTCAAAAGCAAACAAATCCGCCAAACCAGCTGCCACCAATAAAGCACAAAAGAAAGGCAGCACAACAAAAACAAGCGGCAGCACAACTGCTGCAACAAATAAAAACAAAACATCCTCCCCATACATTTATAATAAAGATAAGGGAGAGCGACCAAAAGCCAAATCAGAAGAAAAAACGAAAGATCCAAATCCAAATAAAAATCTAAGGAACGAAATTGAGGAAAGGCTTGCGAAGTTAAGGGGAGAAAATGGCGAAACTGCCATAGGTACAAATAGACAACCCCTTATAAAAAAAGAAGTTGGCAAAGTATCGCAAAATGATAATGCCCCTATACGCAAGCAAGATTCAGAAAAACAACTTGGAAGAACATCACCAAGTCAACCTAAAATTGGCGGCGATGTTGAAATAACCACTACTGAAATTGGTTTAACAAAATAAAAAAACTGAACTAGTTCAGTTTTTTTGTTACTTGATCTTCATTATTTATTGCACGTCTTGCAATTAAATCGATTGTGAATCTATCTACGATCTTCATAAGTGGCTCTAATTCTTCATTTTTAGATTTGTAACTCAATTTACGAAATTCTGTGTTGAAATCTTCACAAAATAATAATCTATCTAAATCTTCACAAACGTTATCCAAATTTAACTCCACACCCTCAATAGTTTTTAACGGGATTACAATGTTATCCCACAATGCAGTTATAACATTAGGATAGCATGGATAACGCGTTAAACTTGATAGGCGTTCATACATAAATGCACCATTTTTTTCTTCTTTAAGCATATTTTCAAGAAATTTTATTTCAAACTCTTTTGGTGTAGGGTTGTATGGTTTTTTAGATTCTTTTACATAACGATTGTAAAGCCATTCATTAGTATGATCTTCTAACTCTTTAAAACAATCTTCGACAGTTTTATAAATCTTTGCCATATTAATCTCCTTATCTAAATGTATTGTAGCACATTATTTTTTATTTGTAAATACCTTTTTTAAAAATTTTTTTAATTTTTTTAATGTGCATATAATTTTATCAATTAATATTATCACACTTTTTATTATTTGTAAATACTTTTTTTAAAAATTCTTAAAAAATTTTATTTTGTAGTGTGTTTATAGCGGTTTATTTAAATTTTATATAACCTTAATAAATATAAAAATATTTTAAAAAAGTTGTAAAAAAGGGTTGACAAACATTTTTAGGTTTGGTATAATACACTTGCTAATCATGTTTTAAGCCCATTTTTTATGTGGCTTAAGCGGGGCGATGTTTAAGGTTGCATCCGCCAGCAGATGGCAGGGTGGTAATTTAAACTGACCGCAAGACAAGTTTGTCGCCAGAGGGGTGTAAGCCCAATTTTATTTGCAGATTAGCACTTAACACTCGGGCAGGGTGCTGCGCGTACGCGTTAAGGGGCTCTGGTAATTTGTAGCAAAAAGTTAAAAGGAGAAATTTATGGCAACTACAAAATTAAGGATTAAGCTTGCTAGTTATGATGCAGGGTTAATCGACAATGTGGCATCAAGAATTGTTGATACCGCAATTAAGTCCGGATGCAAAGTTTCCGGGCCAATCCCACTGCCTACTAAAAAGGAAGTGGTTACAGTTATTCGTGCAACGTACAGATATAAAGATTCACGCGAACAGTTTGAATCTTGCACACATTTTAGGCTTATCGACATATTTGCACCAAATCCTAAGGCACGCGACACTATCTTAAAGGTGGACGTTCCTAGTGGTGTGGATATTAAGGTGGAAGTATAGGAGGGAACTGTGGAAAAAGCAATTATTGGTACCAAAATTGGTATGACTCAAGTTTTTGATGAAGACGGCAGGGTAGAACCAGTTACAGTTGTTATGGCAGGCCCTTGCTATGTAACTCAAATTAAAACAAGCGAAAAGGATGGCTACAACGCAGTGCAAGTTGGTTATGGCGAAATTAAAGCAAAAAATGTTAACAAATGCCTAACCGGCGCTTACAAAAAAGCTGGTGTAGAGCCAAAGCGCGTTTTAAAAGAGTTTAAATATGATGATGTATCCAAATATTCTGTTGGCCAAGTTATAAAGGCAGATATGTTTGCTGAGGGCGACATTGTGGATGTTGCTGGTGTAACAAAAGGTCATGGCTTCACTGGTGTTATTAAACGTTGGAATCAACAACGCCTTAAAATGACTCACGGTGTTGGCCCAGTTCACAGAGAGGTAGGTTCTATGGGTTCTCGTACCACTCCAGGTAAGGTTTACAAAAACAAAAAGATGCCTGGTCACTATGGTCACGAAGCAGTAACCGTACAAAACCTTAAAATAATTCGTGTTGATGCGGAAAGGAATTTGATTTTAATTAAGGGAAGTATCCCTGGCCCTAAAAAGAGCATAGTTACAATCAAATCCGCAGCAAAAGCGTAAAGGAGTAAACTATGGCAAAACTTAAAGTTTATAATATCAAAAAAGAAGAGGTTGGCAACATAACTCTTAACGATCAAGTGTTTGCAGTTGAATATAAAGAGAGTTTAATTCACCAAGTGGTGGTAGCACTTCACAACAACGCACGTCAAGGCACAAAATCTACCTTAACCAGAAGTGAAGTTAATGCCAGCAAGAAAAAGATCTACAGGCAAAAAGGCACAGGCAATGCTCGTCACGACGAAAAGAGCGCGCCTCAATTTGATGGTGGCGGCGTGGTGTTTGCACCTAAGCCAAGGGATTTTAGGCAAAAAATCAACAAAAAGATGCGCGATATTGCGTTTATATCCGCATTAAGTGAAAAAATTAGGCAAAACGAAGTTTACATTGTGGATGAACTTAAGTTTAAAGATGCAAAAACTAAAGAGGCAGCCGCTTTCTTAAAAGCATTTGAACTAACTAAGCGCACCATGATTTTAACCAATGGCAAAGATGAAGAAGTGCTACGCGCAACCAACAACATCCAAAAGGTTAAATGCGAAAATGTAGATTTATTAAACGTTGCCGACATTGTAGAAAATAAATACCTTGTATTTACAAAGGACGCAATCAAAAAGATTGAGGAGGCATACGTATAATGGAAGCACAAGAAATTATAATTAAGCCAATTTTAACAGAAAAATCTTATGCTGGCATCCCAAACAAAGTGTACACCTTCGAGGTTAACAAAAATGCCAATAAGGTAGAAATTAAAAAAGCAGTAGAAAAACTGTTTGAAGTGCAAGTTGCTCGCGTTAACACAGTTAGCGTTAAGGGCAAACAAAAAGTTAGAAGAACCAAAAATGGTCGCCAAGTAGGTTCCACAAGCGATTACAAAAAGGCAATCGTTTTCTTAAAACCAGATTCTAAGGCCATTGCTTTCTTCGAGAGTATTAAATAGGAGTGAATTATGGCTATAAGAAAATTAAAACCCACTTCGGCTGGTAGCAGATTTCAAGAGTATAAAGTTCACACTACCACCAAAAAAGCGGTTGCGCCTAGGGCATTGTTAGATAACGATAACGGCAAATCTGGTGGTCGTAACAGTCAAGGTAAAATAACTGTTAGGCACATCGGTGGCGGCAACAAACGCAAATATCGTATAATCGATTTTAAACGCAATAAAGATGGCGTACCTGCAAAGGTAGATAGCATCCAGTACGATCCAAACCGTACCGCTTACATTGCACTTTTGGTTTATGCAGATGGCGAAAAACGTTTCATCCTTGCACCAAAGGGCCTTAATGTTGGCGACACTGTTTTGTCGGGCGAGGGTGCCGAAATTAAACCAGGCAACGCGCTAGAACTTAAGGACATCCCACTAGGTGCAAAAATTCATAATATCGAATTGCAACCAAAGCGCGGAGGCCAATTGGTGCGCTCTGCAGGTTTAAGCGCGCAACTTATGGCAAAAGAGGGGGCATATGCAACCATCCGCTTGCCAAGTGGCGAAATGAGAAAAGTGCTTGCTAACTGCCGTGCAACCATTGGTGAAGTTGGCAACGAAGAAAACGAAATTGTATCGCTAGGTAAAGCTGGCCGCACTAGGCATCTTGGCATCCGTCCAACCGTGCGTGGTAGCGCAATGAACCCTATCGATCACCCACATGGTGGTGCAAATGGTAAAGCGCCAGTTGGTCATGCTGGTCCACTTACCCCATGGGGCAAACCTGCTATTGGTTACAAAACTAGAAAACATAAAAAAGCTTCTGACAAACTTATTGTTAAGAGGGCTAATGGTTAGGAGAGGTTATGAGTAGAAGTTTAAAGAAACAACCTTATGTAGAAGCAAAACTTATGGCTCGCATTCAAGAGATGAATAGTAAAAACGAAAAAAAGGCAATAAAAACTTGGAGCCGCGCATCAACTATTTATCCTGATTTTGTTGGCCACACTATTGCTGTACATAATGGCAGAAAACATATCCCTGTTTACTGCACTGTAGATATGGTTGGGCACAAACTTGGTGAGTTTGCACCTACCCGCACTTTTAAAGGGCATAAACAGAAAGAAGCCAAGGATAAGAAATAGGAGTGAATTATGGCAAGAAGAATTAAAGAAAAATCACAAAAAATCAACCAAAATAAAGACACTCGCCCATACGCAATTGTGCGTTATGTTAGGGTTGCTCCTACCAAGGCAAAAATTGTTGCAGATGTAGTTAAAGGCAAAACTGTAAGCGATGCAGTTGCCCTTTTAAGCAATATGCCACAAGATGCAGCAGAAATAATTTTAAAAGTTGTAAATTCAGCTGCAGCTAATGCCACAAACAACAAAGGACTTAATGCAAGCGATTTGTTTGTTGCAGACATTATTGTTAACGCTGCTCATAACAGCCAAAACAAGGTTTATGCGCGTGGCAAAGGCGGCATGGACAGAATTACAACCAAAACTAGCCACATTAAAGTTGTGCTAGATGTAAAGGAGTAGAGTATGGGACAAAAAGTTAATCCATTAGGTTTAAGGTTAGGCACAATTAGAACTTGGAACTCTTTTTGGTACGCCGACAAAAAAGATATTGCAAAAAACATTAAGGAAGATAATGTTATCCGTAACTACATCTTTAAAGAGTATAAAAATTGCGCTATCGCTAACGTTACAATCGAACGCACCGAAAACGCAGTTACAGTAAGTGTTTTCACTGGCAAACCTGGTGTGCTTATTGGCCAAAAGGGTGCTGGCGTAGAAGCATTAAAGAAAAATATAGAAAAACTTACCATTGCAAAACGCGTTAACGTTAATGTAGTGGAGGTTAAAGAGCAAGATTTAAATGCAAAATTGGTGGCAGAGTCTATTGCCGCGCAACTGGAAAAACGTGCACAATTCAGGCGCGTTATGAAAAGTGCAATCCAACGCGTTATGCGTGCGGGTGCAATCGGTTGCAAGGTTATGATATCTGGCCGACTAGACGGGGCAGAAATTGCGCGTAGTGAACAAGACCACGATGGTACACTTCCGCTGCAAACCATCCGCGCCAATATAGATTATGCACAGGTAGATGCACACACCACTTTTGGTGTTTTGGGCGTTAAAGTGTGGATAAATAAAGGCGAAATTTTGGGTAAGGTTAGTCAACTTTCTGCACAACAATCCCGCAAAAAAGGAGATAACTAATTATGTTAATACCTAAAAGAGAAAAAAGAAGAAAAGTTCATCGCGGTAGAATGACTGGCCGTGCTATTCGTGGTAGCAAAGTTACCTATGGCGATTATGGTTTACAAGCAACCGAACCATGTTGGATAACTCCAAACCAAATAGAAGCAGCCCGTGTTGCAATTAACAGATATATGAAACGTGGCGGCAAGGTTTGGATTAAAATCTTCCCACACAAACCTATCACCAAAAAACCAGCCGACACTCGTATGGGTAGCGGTAAAGGTGCACAGGTTGGTCACGTTGCTGTTGTAAAAACAGATAGAGTGCTTATCGAGGTTAGTGGTCCAAGCGAAGAAGCGTGCTTGGAAGCGCTTCGCCTTGCAAGCCACAAACTTCCTTGCAAAACTAGAGTAGTTCGTAAGGAAAAGGCAGGTGATAACAATGAAGAATAATTATAACAATTTATCTATTAAAGAACTTACTGCAGAAGAGGGCAAATTAAGAAGTGAACTACTTAATTTAACCTTCCAAAACAAAGTAGGTCAACTGCAAGACACTTCGCGTATTAGGGTTGTTAGAAAAAACATCGCACGTGTTAAAACCGCCCTTAAGTTAAAAGAAATTGCTGGAGCAAAGGAGTAAGAGTATGGAAGAAATTAAGTCAAACCACAAATCTATTCAGGGTGTTGTTGTTTCGGACAAAATGGACAAAACCATTACTGTTTTGGTAACCAGCAGAAAAAAACATCCAATATACAAAAAGTATGTTACATCTAGTAAAAAATATAAAGCACACGACGAAAAGAACGAAGCTCATGTTGGCGACACCGTTGTTATAGTGGAAACCCGTCCACTTAGCCGCGACAAGCATTTTAGGCTTCTATCTATCGTAGAACGTGCTAAGTAGGAGGCAGATATGATTCAACCATTATCAACATTAAATGTGGCAGATAACACTGGCGCAAAACGTTTAAGATGTATCCGCTGCAAAGGTGGCTCGTTTAGGCGCAGTGCAACCCTAGGTGATATCATCGTTGCCTCGGTTATAAAAGCAGACCCAGACGGCAAGGTTAAAAAAGGCGATGTTGTTACTGCAGTTATTGTGCGCTCTAAAAAGGGTGTGCAACGCGCAGACGGCACATACATCCGCTTTGACGACAACGCTGCAGTGCTTATCGATAAGCAAAATGCACCAAGAGGCACTCGTGTGTTTGGGCCAATTGCAAGAGAATTGCGTGCTAAGGGCTTTACCCAAATTTTGTCGTTAGCACCAGAGGTTTTGTAGGAGGAGAGTATGAAGTTAAGTGTAAAAAAAGGCGACAATGTTTTGGTTTTAGCTGGCAAAGACGCTGGCAAAACCGGTGAAGTTTTGTCGGTTAACAAAGACGATAGCCGTGTTGTTGTAACAGGTGTTAACATTCAATCTCACCACAAAAAACCAAGAAATAAAGACGATAAAGGCGGCATTAAAAAGTACGAAGGCACAATAGATATTAGCAATGTGCAAGTGGTTTGCCCAGCTTGTAAAAAAGCAACTCGTGTTGCAAGAAAAGTTGAAGAAGGCAAAACTGTGCGCGTTTGCAAAAAATGTGGCGCGGTATTAGATGCTGCAAAAGCAAAAAAACCTGCAAAAAGCAGTAAAAAAGCATAAAGGAGTATGACAGATGGAAAAAGAAATAAATAGGCGTCATGCATACTATAATGAAAAAGTAAAAAAGGCGTTACAAGAAAAATTTGGATACAAAAACGTTATGGAAATTCCTAAGATGGAAAAAATTGTGCTTTCCCTTCGCTTGGGTAAAGAAAAGGAAAACGCAAAAACCTTTAATAACGCTATAGACGAGTTAACTTTAATTGCTGGCCAAAAGGCAGTGGTTACTTATGCTAAAAAATCTGTAGCAAACTTTAAAGTGCGTAAAGGGCAAAAGATTGGTGCAAAAGTTACCCTTCGTGGCGAACGTATGTACGAATTCTTTGATCGACTTGTGTCGGTTGCTCTACCAAGGGTTAGGGACTTCCAAGGTTTAAGCACCACCTCGTTTGACGGGCGTGGCAACTACAGTTTTGGCGTTAAGGAACAAATTATCTTCCCAGAAATTGTGTACGATAAAATCGATGCAGTGCGCGGGTTTGATATTATAATTGTAACCAGCGCAAAAACTGACGCGGAAGCCAAAGAGTTGTTAGCGCTTATGGGCGTACCATTTAAGAAGGGTAAATAGGAGTTATTATGGCAAGAAAAGCAATGATATTAAAACAACAGCGTAAACAAAAGTTTTCAACTCGCGAATACACGAGGTGTTCTATTTGTGGTCGCCCACACGCAGTACTAAGAAAATATGGTATTTGCAGAATTTGTTTTAGGAACTTAGCACTTAAAGGGGAAATCCCTGGCGTTAAGAAGTCCAGTTGGTAAAGGAGGAAATATGTTAATTTCAGATCCAATAGCAGATATGCTTACTCGCATCCGCAATGCAAACGCAAACAAACACGAAACTGTGCTTGTTCCAGTTAGCAAAACCAAACTTGCAATTGCAAACATCCTTAAAGAAGAGGGTTATATTGTAGATTATAAGCAAGTGGAAAACGAGGGCATTAAATTTATTGAAATAGCTTTAAAATATGGCCCTAAAGGCGAAAAAGTTATTCAAGGCCTTAAAAGAATTAGCAAACCTGGCCTTCGCATTTATGCCGAGGCAGAAAAATTACCTAAGGTTCTTAACGGTTTAGGCATTGCAATCATTTCCACAAACAAGGGCATTGTAACAGATAAAAACGCAAGAAAATTAAACGTAGGCGGCGAAGTGCTTGCCTATGTGTGGTAGAGGTGGATTATGTCAAGAATAGGTAAACATCCAATACATATCCCTGCAGGTGTAACTGTAGAATTTAAAGACGGCGTGGTAACCGTAAAAGGTGAAAAAGCCACTTTAACTCAACCAGTTTCTAGCAATGTAGATGTCAAAATAGAAGCAGGCGTGGTAAACGTTGTTCGCAAGGACGAAACCAGCGATAGCAATGCAAAACAAGGGCTATATCGTCAACTTATAAATAATATGGTGGTTGGCGTAACCGAGGGCTACACAAAAACCCTTATAGTTAAGGGCGTAGGTTTTAGGGTGGCAAAACAAGGCAACAAATTGGTTTTAAATCTTGGATTTAGCCATCCAGTAGAGTTTGTTGAACCAGCTGGCATCACTTTAGAAGCACCAGACCAAAACACAATAAATGTTAAGGGCGCAAGCAAAGAGTATGTTGGCGAAGTTGCAGCAAAAATAAGAGATATTAAAAAATGTGACCATTACCATGGCTATGGCATTCGCTACAATTATGAAGTGTTGGCATTAAAACCTGGTAAGGCAGCAGGCAAAAAGAAGTAGGAGGTTAACGTATGATTAAAAAAGAGAACAAAAATGCAAAACGTACCATTCGTCATGTGCGTCTTAGAAAAGACCTCAAAGGTACTTCAACTTGCCCAAGGCTTTGTGTTTACAGAAGCTTAAAAAACATCTATGCACAAATTATAGATGATACAAAAGGTGTTACACTAGTTAGCTGCAGCACCGAAAATAAAGATATTAAGGCAGCGTGCGCAGGCAAACCTAATAAAGAGCAAGCCCGCATTGTTGGCGAACAACTTGCAAAACTAGCAAAAGCTAAAAAGATTTCTACCGTAGTGTTCGACCGTGGCGGATATCTATACACTGGCAGAGTTAAAGAGTTGGCAGACGGCGCAAGAGCCGGCGGCTTAAAGTTTTAAGGAGAGATTATGGCACAAGAACAACAAAAATTTAGAAAACCAAGAAGAGTGGAAGAAAAAGACGAATTTGACAAAAAAATGCTTGGCATCCGTCGTGTTGCTAAGGTTGTTAAAGGCGGCAGAACGCTTCGCTTTTCGGCACTTGTGGTTGTTGGCGACCATAAAGGACGCGTTGGCATGGGCATTGGTAAAGCCAAAGAAGTGCCTATGGCAATAGAAAAAGCTACAAAACAAGCCAAAAAAACTTTAATTACTGTTCCAGTTTTAGATGGTACTATCCCACACGAAACTGTGGGTAAGTTTACCAGAACTAGTGTTAAAATGCTACCTAGTAAACAGGGTGCTGGTTTAATTTGCGGTGGTGCAGCGCGTACTGTATTTGAACTTGCTGGCTACACCGACGTAACTGCAAAAATTTATGGCTCTACCGATAAAATTAATGTGGTTAAAGCAACTTTAAATGGCCTTAAAGGGTTAAGAACTAAAGAACAAGTTGCAGCACTTCGCGGTAAAGCAGTGGAAGAAATTTAGGAGGGGTTATGAAAAAGCAAGAAAAAACTATAAAAGTTACCTTAGTTAGAAGCCCTATTGGATACAACAAAGAACAAGCCAAAATTGTAGAGGCATTGGGGCTTAAAAAACTTAACCAAACAAAAGTTCTTCCAGACAACAACTGCATTCGTGGCAGCATTTTCAAGGTTAAACACTTGGTTAAAGTGGAGGAGGAATAATGTATATTCACGATTTAAAAAATGCCGAGGGTGAAAAACAAGCAAAAAAACGCTTAGGCCGTGGCTTAGGCAGTGGCTTGGGCAAAACCTCGGGCAAAGGGCATAAAGGTCAAAACGCACGTTCTGGCGGTGGTGTCCGTCCAGGATTTGAGGGTGGCCAAAATCCACTTTACAGGCGTTTACCTGCAAAAGGTTTTAGCAATGCTAAATTTAAAAAGGTGTACAGCATTGTTAATGTAAGCCAATTAAACAACTTTAAAAAGGATGCAACTGTGGATGCAGAAGCACTACTTAATGCCGGCATTCTATCCAAAATAGAAAAGGATGGCGTAAAGGTTTTGGGTAACGGCGAACTTACTGTTGCACTAAAAGTTGTTGCAAATAAATTCACCGCATCAGCAAAGGAGAAGATAACCGCGATTGGTGGCAGTGTAGAGGAGGTATAATGTTTAAAACATTAGCTGGCGCTTTTAAAATTAAAGAAGTTAGAAACAAATTATTACTAACCCTACTTCTGCTGTTTATATATCGCATTGGCTGTTGGCTTCCTATCCCAGGTGTAAACCCAGACACTTTTAAAAACGGTGTAGAGGGTAACGAATTTTTGGGTTTGTTAAGTTCCATCAATGGTGGGGCCCTAAGCCAAGGTTCGTTTTTAGCACTTGGTGTGTCGCCATATATAACCGCATCGATTATAGTTCAACTTTTGTCAGCAATAATTCCCAGTTGGCAAAAACTGGTTAAAGAAGGCGGCTCAGATGGACGCAGAAAAATCAGTCAGTACACTAAAATTGTAGCGCTAGTTTTGGCTATTGCTCAAGCAATCGGTATCGCTGTTGGCTTTGGCACAGCAGACGGCACCTCACTTCAAGTGTTTGGTGGCAACAAAGTGCTTTGCTATGGCTTTATTGTGCTTATGCTTGTTACTGGCGCAATGTTTACCGTTTGGCTTGGTGAAAAAATCACCGAAATCGGCATCGGCAACGGCGTAAGCTTGCTTATCTTTGTTGGTATTTTGTCTACCGCATCCAATTCGGTGCTAAATAACTTTAAAGATATAGCAGCAGGTGGCGAGGCAGCACAAACTGCAATATGGCAACTTGTTTTGTTTGTGGTTTGCTTAATTGCTATCTTTGCACTGGTTGTGTTTGTAGATGGTGGCGAGCGCCGCGTTGGCGTGCAATACGCAAAACAAATGAAGGGCAGAAAAATGTATGGTGGCCAATCTACCTACATCCCAGTTCGCGTTAATGCAAACGGGGTTATGCCAATAATCTATGCCAGCACAATTTTAACTTTCCCTCAACTTATTATGAGCGTGTTTAATGCAAACAATGGCTTTGTAAGATGGTGGGCTAAATATTTGGGTGCGGGCAGCTGGGCGTATGCAGTTGTTATGGCACTGCTTATCTTGGCGTTTGCATATTTCTCTACTATGATAAATTTCGATACCGAACAAATAAGCAGGCAAATTCAACAGCAAGGCGGGTTTATTCCGGGCATAAGGCCGGGCAAACCAACCGCACAATATCTTGGCAGCATAAACAAGCGCATAACCTTGTTTGGCGCAATATTCTTGGCATTTATGGCACTTATTCCAACACTTGCAATCAAAGCGATTGTTGGTCCGGGCATAACTGCTGCGTTTACTGCAACTGGTATACTTATTATCGTGTCGGTTGCACTGGAATTTGATAAGCAACTAGAAGCACAGATGATGATGCGCAACTATCGTGGCTTTTTAAAGTAGGTGCAAATGAACATTGTGTTTGTTGGGCCGCAGGGGGCGGGCAAGGGTGCAGTTATAAAAGAGGTTGTAAAAATAAAACCCTTTGATGTAATTGCAACCGGCGAACTGTTTAGAAAAGAGATTGCAACCGGCTCTGCCCTGGGCAAAAAACTTAAAGCAACAATGGATAAAGGCATTTTGGTGGACCTAAACACCACGCTAAATGTGGTTAAAGGTGCGCTTAAAAACAAAAAAAACATCATATTCGATGCATTTCCGCGCAATGTGGAGCAAGCCGAAGCATTTAGCAAAATTTCAAAAGTAGATAAGGTTATCTATTTAAATTTAGATAAACAAACCGCATACAAACGGCTTACAAACCGCTTAACTTGCGCTAGTTGCAATTATGTAACAAGCAAGTTGGTGGTTAAAAACGATGTCTGCCCAGTTTGTGGTGGAAAATTATTCACCCGCACGGACGACACGCGCGAAGGCATTAACAAACGCTTTCAAGAATTTGAAACACGCACATTGCCCATGCTAGAATACTATAAAGCGCAGGGTATTGTGTACGAAATAGATGCAAATCAACCGCTAGAAAAAGTGGTTAGTGATGTGTTAAAGGTGTTATAATGAACATAACAATTAAAAGCGAACAAGAGATTGAAAAGATGCGCATAGCGGGCAAAATTTTAAAAGACACGCTTGCGCTAATCGAACAATCTATCTATCCCGGTCAAACCAGTTTGCGCCTTAACGATTTGGCCTATAACTATATTATAAAACAAGGCGCAACTCCTTCCTTTTTACACTATGAGGGGTTTCCTTACACAATCTGTGCCAGCGTGAATGATCAGGTTGTTCACGGGTTTTGTACGGACATTCCACTTAAAGAAGGCGACATAATCAGCATAGATTGTGGCGTTATATGGCAGGGGTATCATTCGGACGCGGCACGCACTTTTGCAGTGGGCAATGTGTCGATAGAAAAATCTAACCTAATAGATGCCACCAAGCAAAGTTTCTTTGCCGGCATTGAAGGGATAAAGGCAGGCGATCGCTTAGGCCACATCAGCCACCGCATCCAACAATATTTGGAAGAGCGTGGCTATGGCGTGGTGCGCGAGCTTACCGGGCACGGAGTGGGCACAAAACTACACGAAGATCCACTTGTGCCAAACTATGGCAACTACAACAGTGGCATTGTGCTTCAAGCAGGTATGACCTTGGCAATAGAACCTATGTCTACCTTGGGCAAACGCTATGTGTATTTGGAGGATAACGATTGGACGGTTTCTACCGACGATGGCCTTCCAAGTGCGCACTACGAAAACACCATCCTTATAAAAGACGATGGGGTGGAAATTTTAACCTTATAGGAGTTTATGTGTTATTTAAAGCGGGAGATGTTGTAAAATCTATATCTGGGCACGATAAAAACCGATTATTTGTTGTTATATCTATTGACAAAAACGGAAAAATTGTTATAATAGATGGTAGATATCGGGTTAAAGATAAACCCAAACTTAAAAACGCAAAACACCTAGTTAAGGTGGCACATGATGATGCAATTTTGGATAGGTTGCAACAAAAATCATCAACCAATGCAGAAATTTTTAAGCTTATCAAAAATTATAAGGAGTGATATGTCAAAGGAAGATGTAATTGAAACCGAAGGTGAAGTTGTAGAAGTGTTAGGCAACGCAAACTTTAAGGTTAAAATTATGAACAATCACATTATAACCGCGTATGTATCCGGCAAATTGCGTTTTAACTTTATACGCATTTTGGTGGGCGACAAGGTTAAGGTGGAAATGAGCCCGTACGATTTAACCAAAGGCAGAATTGTATGGCGCGACAAAAACTAGCGGGCGCTAGCAAAATGCTTAAGGCATTAAAATTTTATTAAATTCAGGAGGCAAAAGTTGAAAGTAAGACCATCAGTTAAACCTATGTGCGACAAATGCAAAGTTATTAAACGTAACGGTAGGGTTATGGTTATTTGCTCTAAAAGTCCAAAGCACAAACAACGTCAAGGTTAATAAATTTGAAAACAAGCACACACTCTCGCGGCAATTTGGGTGTGTGAGTATATAAATTTTTTTAGGAGGATATATTATATGGCTCGTATTGCGGGTGTAGATTTACCTAATGAAAAAAGGGTAGAAATTGGGCTAACTTACATCTACGGCATTGGCCGAGTTAGTTCTAACAAAATTCTGGCTGCAACTGGCATTAACCCAGACACCAGAGTTAAAGACCTTACCGAAAATGAAATCGCTTCTATTCGTAAATATATAGAGGCTAATTTTGTTGTGGAAGGCGAAAGAAGAAAAAATGTAGCGCTAGATATTAAGCGCCTTAAAGAAATAAGATGCTATCGTGGGCTTAGGCATATTGCTAACCTTCCTGTGCGTGGGCAAAGTTCTAAACAGAATGCGCGCACAAGAAAAGGCCCTAAAAAAACTATAGCAAATAAGAAGAAGTAAGGAGTGAAAAATGGCTGTTAAAAAAGAAACTAAGAAAAAGAAAATTTTGGTTGCTAATGGCGAAGGTCATGTACATATTCAAGCAACCGCAAATAACACCTTGGTTACCTTAACCGATAGCAACGGCAACCGTCTAGATCAAAGCAGTGCCGGCGCACTTGGCAACCGTGGTGCTAAAAAAAGCACGCCATTTGTTGCTCAACAAGTGGTGGAAACTGCGCTTAAAAATGTTAATAACTTTGGCATAAACAAACTTGGCATTTTTATTAAAGGTGCAGGCAATGGTCGAGAGGCTGCAATTCGTGCAGTGGGCGCAGCAGGGTTACCTATCTTATTTATTAAAGATGTTTCCCCAATCCCACACAACGGTTGCCGTCCACCTAAGGCTAGAAGGTTATAGGAGGAATTATGGCAAGAAATATTGTTCCAGATTGTAGACAATGCCGCCGTGAAGGGTGCAAATTGTACCTTAAAGGCGAAAAATGTTTAAAGAATTGCCCATTTGACAAGCGTCCAGTTATCCCTGGCCAGCACGGTGCAAGTGGTGCAAGAAAGAAAATCTCCGAATATGGTATGCAGTTGCGTGAAAAACAAAAACTTCGCAGAGCATATTGCTTACTAGAAAAACAATTTAGGTTGTGCTTCGAAAAGGCAGCAAAAAGCAAGGGTAACACTGGTTTCAACCTGCTTAAACTGCTAGAAATGCGCCTAGATAACGTAGTTTATCGTTTAGGTTTGGGTGCATCCAGAACACAAGCAAGGCAGATAGTTAATCATGGCCACATAACAGTTAACGGCAAAAAGGTTAACATTCCATCTTACGAAGTTAAGGTTGGCGATGTTATAGCTGTTAAAGAGTCTAAACTTGGGCTAGAGATGTTTAAATCATTAAAGGACAACAAGCCAGTAACTCCAAAATGGTTGGAGTACGACGCAAAAACCATGTCGGGCAAAGTTGTTGCTGAGCCAGTGCGTGAAGATATCGACTTAAATGTTAAAGAGCATATGATTGTTGAATACTATTCAAGATAATAGGAGATAGAATTATGATGGAAATAGAAAAACCAAAAATTCAGTTAGAAGAGCAAGACAATGGCGCACATGCAATTATCACTGTGGAGCCATTGGAAAAAGGATTTGGCATAACTATTGGCAATATGCTAAGGCGTACTCTTTTAAGTTCGCTTCCTGGTGCCGCTATTGTTGGTGTTAAAATTGCGGGCGTGTTGCACGAATTTTCCACCATTAAAGGCGTAACCGAAGATGTGCCAGATATTGTACTAAACCTTAAGGCAGTTGCTGTTAAAACTGATAGCCAAGCGGAAGATTTTAAAGGGTATATGACCATTAATAAAAAAGGTCCTGCTGTGGTTTATGCAAAAGATATTATTTGCCCAGATGGCATAACTGTTGTTAACCCAGAACAATATATCTGCACGCTTGATGACGATGGTGTGCTAGATGCCACTTTGTATGTTGGCCGCGGCAGAGGGTACTCGCCAGCCAGCATGAATAAAGAGTTTTCAGATGAAGTGGACTACATTGCAATCGATAGTTTGTTCACACCAGTTAAGCGCGTTAATTTCGAGGTTCAATCTAGCCGCGTTGGCCGCAGTTTGGATTTTGATAAACTTGTGCTTGATGTGCAAACACGTGGCACTGTATCTGCAAAAGAAGTGGTTGCTCTTTCCGCAAAACTACTTAATGACTATGCAACTATGTTTGTAGAGCTTGTAGAAGGCATGGATGGCGTAAACATTTTGGTTGCAAGAAAAGAAGACGAAAGAACCAAATTATTTGAAAAACCTATTGAGGAAATGGAATTAAGCGTTCGTTCTTACAATTGCTTAAAGCGTGCAGGCATAGACACCATTGGCGAGCTTGCTAAGAAAACCCGTGGCGAAATGCTTAAAGTGCGCAACATGGGCGCTAAATCTATGGAGGAAGTTATTAACAAATTG
Source organism: uncultured Clostridia bacterium (assembly GCA_947632645.1). Taxonomy (GTDB): domain Bacteria; phylum Bacillota; class Clostridia; order Christensenellales; family UBA1242; genus Onthoplasma. Next base: position 88,957 of record CANRQB010000001.1, read on the forward strand.
GAATCCTACGGCATTATCCTTGAAGGTAGCGATAAATATTAAAAAGGTTAATTGATATCAAGCAATCCTACGAAGCGTAGAAGATATAATTACCCTTACATTTCACACTGCAAATTAAATAAATTTATTTGCAGCGTTCATTAAAAGGAGAAATTATGCGTATAATGAAGTTAAATCGCCCAACTAAAGAAAGGGTGGCAATAATGCGTAATCAGGCAACCGATTTACTTTGGTATGGCAAAATAACAACCACTGCTGCACGAGCTAAATCGTTAAGATCATACACCGAAAAGATTTTAACCCTTGCCATCAATTCGTACGAAGATGTGGTTACAGTTAGTAAAGAAACTGTAAACAAAAAAGGCGAAAAGGTAACCAAACAAGTTATAAACGATGGCCCTAAAAAACTTGCTGCAAGGCGTGCAATTATGGCTAAACTTTATTCGGTTAAAGAGCAACGCAAGCCAGGCGAAAAGAAAGCAGATTATATGGCGCGTATAGATAACATTAAAAATCCACTTTTGGAAAAAATCTTTAATGTTTATGCACCAAAATACGCTGCTCGCATTAAAGAAACTGGCAATGGTGGCGGCTACACCAGAATTTTAAAGGTGGGCAAACGCGCGGGCGATGCAGCCGATATGGCTATTATAGAGTTAATTTAGTTTGCAATTTTTGCAAACTTTTTTATTTTTAAAATAAAACAAAAAATAAATTAAACAATTTTAAAAAATATCGACAAAACCTATTGACAAATTATTTTTTTATGCTAAAATATAACCACCAAAGGAGAAATTATGTTATACAACAAAAATTTACAAACGGTTTTAAATTTAGCCGAAAGTTGCAGCCCTAGTTTAAAAAATAGTGTTGAACAAACTTTAAATAAAATTCCTACAGATCTAGCTAACATGAGCAATACCACAACTTATTTTAGCAAAACAAAAACTGGTGCAGACAGCTATAATTATCTGTACAACGCGCACGGCAAAATCAGCTACAACAACAGTTTTAAAGGCACAGTAATAAGCTACAACGATAGAAAAGCTAGCTACAACATCTATTTCTGTGATAGCGCGTATTTAAAAGATATGCAACATAGCACTCGTATAGATTTATTGCCTTTATTAGAGTTAAGCAAAACGGCTGGTGGCCAAACTAAAAATGTTGCTTTGGTTTTAAAGCACTTTAAGCAAGGTGGCTATGGGCTAAGTGTGTTCCAACTAACCAATGGCGCATATGATAGAGAAATTATGCGCAGCTATCTAACCGAAGAAGAGTTTGCAGCTATAGTAAACAGCAATTTGGTTAAATTGTAAAATTCTTGGCAAATGCCAAGTTTTTTATTTTAAAAAATATGCAAAAATTATTATAAAATATTTAATTATAGTATTTTTTGTTATTTTTTAATTATTTTTATTTATCTAATATTTTATATTAAATTTTTATAATTTTATAATATTTTATTTTATTTATCATTAATTTTTTTTATAATTTTTAACTATTAAAAATCTTGCAAAATTATATTTAAAAATTTGTTAAAACTATTGACAATTTTATTATATTTTTATATAATATATTTGTTATAGTACAAGATGCTGCTTTGTTCTATAGTTTGGCGTTATGCCAAAAGAGGTTGCAAAAATTTTTTATAAGGAGGATATATGCCTACATTTAACCAGTTAGTGCGTAAGGGTAGAAAAAGCGAAGCAGAAAAAAGCAAATCCATTTTGCTAGACGAATGCCCACAAAAGCGTGGCGTTTGTTTGTCTGTTAGCACAACTACTCCTAAAAAACCTAACTCTGCATTGCGCAAAATTGCAAGGGTACGCCTAAGCAATAAAAAGGAAACCACTGTATACATCCCAGGTATCGGCCATAATTTGCAAGAACACAACGTGGTTTTGGTGCGTGGTGGTCGTGTGCCAGATCTACCTGGTGTGCGTTATCATGTGGTGCGTGGTGCATTGGATACTGCTGCTGTTCAAAATCGTAAACAGGGCAGAAGTAGATACGGCGCAAAACGCCCTAAGTAAGCCATTTAAACATGGTTTTGTTTTAATTTAAATTATAAAATTTTTATAAAGGAGAATAATATGTCAAGAAGAAATGCAGCGGTTAAACGCCAAGTGCTGCCAGATCCAATGTACAATTCCACCTTGGTTACTAAGGTTACAAACCAAGTTATGTACGATGGCAAAAAAGGCATTGCACAATCTATCGTTTATGGCGCTATGAAACAAGCCAGCGAAAAGATTAGTGAAGATGCTTTAAATGTGCTTACAGCCGCTATAGAAAACATTAAGCCAAAGCTAGAAACTAAGGCAAGGCGTGTTGGTGGCTCGTCCTACCAAGTGCCAACCGAAGTTAGTGCAGATAGGCAACAAACTTTGGCAATCCGTTGGCTGGTGCAATGTGCACGCAAGCGCAACGAGCGCGGTATGGAGGCCCGCCTGGCAGGCGAAATTATTGATGCCTACAATCAAACAGGTGGTGCAGTTCGTAAACGCGATGATATGCACAGGCAGGCAGAAGCTAACAAAGCTTTTGCTCACTTCCGCTTTTAATTTAGGGGGATTATATGGCGAGAACTATTCCGTTAGAGAAAATTAGAAACATCGGTATCATGGCACACATCGATACCGGTAAAACCACAACAACCGAGCGTATTTTGTTTTACACCGGCATCAACCACAAAATTGGTGAGGTGCACGATGGTGAAGCAACCATGGACTGGATGGCACAAGAACAAGAGCGTGGTATAACCATCACATCTGCTTGTACCACTTGCAAATGGCAAGATTGCTCGATTAACATTATCGACACTCCAGGACACGTGGACTTTACTGTAGAGGTTGAGCGTTCGCTTAAAGTGTTGGACGGCGCGGTTGCACTATTTAGTGCGCGTGCAGGTGTTCAAGCGCAAAGTGAAAACGTTTGGCGTCAAGCAAGCAAATTTAACGTTCCTAGGTTGTGCTTTATTAACAAAATGGACATCAACGAGGCAAACTTTTTAAAGGCTGTTCAAAGCATTAAGGATAATTTGGGCGCAAATGCAGTGCCTATTCAACTTCCTATTGGTGAGGCAGAAACCTTTAAAGGTATTGTAGACCTTGTTAAAATGAAAGCGTACGTTTTCTATGATGATTTAGGCAAAGATTACAGGGAAGAAGAAATTCCAGCCGATATGTTGGCACAATGCCAAGAATATCGCGCAAAGATGATAGAATCAGTTGCCGAAACAGACGATACCTTGCTAGAAAAATTCTTTGCAGGGGAAGAGTTGACTGTAGAAGAAATTAAGCGCGGCATTCGTAAAGCAACTTGCACACTAAAAATGTTCCCAGTTTTGTGCGGCACTGCTGCAAAAAACAAGGGTATTCAAGAGTTACTAGATGCAGTTGTAGACTATATGCCAAGCCCAATCGACGTACCACCAATCACCGGCACACTTGCCAATGGCGAAAAGGTGGAGCGCAACAATAGTGATAACGAGCCATTTGCAGCACTTGCATTTAAAATTGCAACCGACCCATATGTTGGCCGTATCACCTTTATCCGTGTGTATAGCGGCAAACTTGCTGCCGGCAGTTATGTGCTTAACGCAAATAAGGATAAAAAAGAGCGTATTGGCCGTTTGCTTCATATGCATGCAAACAATCGTACCGATATTCCAGAAGTTTTAGCAGGTGATATCTGTGCAGTTGTTGGCCTTAAAAACACCGGCACAGGCGACACCTTGTGTGACGAAAACCATCCAATTAAACTAGAAGAGATGGAATTTATGAAACCAGTTATCGAGCAAGCCATCGAGCCAAAGGATAAGCAAGCGCAAGAAAAATTGGGTATCGCAATTTCCAAACTTATGGAAGAAGACCCAACCTTTAAATCTTACACAGACGACCAAACCGGCCAAACCATTATTGCTGGTATGGGCGAGTTGCACCTAGACATTTTGGTGGATAGGATGAAGCGTGAATTTGGCGTTGAAGTTAACGTTGGTAAGCCACAAGTTGCTTATAAAGAAACCATCCGCCGCACAGTTGAAGCCGAAGGCAAATACATCAAACAATCGGGTGGTCGTGGTCAGTATGGTCACTGCAAAATTAAGATGGAGCCATTAGAGCGCGACAAGGGCTATGTGTTTGAAAGCCAAGTTGTTGGTGGCGCAATTCCTAAAGAGTTTATCCCACCAATCGATGCTGGTATTCAAGAGGCTAAAAAATCTGGTGTTGTAGCAGGATACGAAACTATCGACTTTAAAGTTACCGTTTTAGATGGCTCTTATCACGAAGTTGATAGTAGCGAAATGGCGTTTAAAATTGCTGGTTCAATAGCATTTAAAGAGGCTATGAAAAAGGCAGATCCAGTGCTACTAGAGCCTATAATGAAGGTTGAAATCAACACTCCAGATGACTATCTTGGCACGGTTATGGGCGGCATAACTTCACGCCGCGGTGTGCTAACTGGCACAGAAGCTAAACACGGTGCACAAGTTATTCATGCCGAAGTTCCATTAAGCGAAATGTTTGGTTATTCTACCGACCTTCGCGGCTCTACCCAAGGGCGCGGTACCTTCCAAATGTTGTTTGACCACTATGCCGAATGCCCTAAAAACGTTGCCGATAAAATTATTGGCGATAGAAAAAAACTAGAGGGTAACAACTAACATTTTAAAAAAAGCGTATAAATTCGCTTGACTTTATAATTTAAAATATACTAGAATATAATAGTTAATATAAAAAGGAGATTTTATTTATGGCAAAAGCTAAATTTGATAGAACCAAACCGCACGTTAACATTGGTACAATTGGCCACGTTGACCACGGTAAAACTACCTTAACCGCTGCAATCACTATGGTTTTGGCAGCTGAAGGTAAAGCTCAAAAAATGAGATATGACGAAATCGATAAAGCTCCAGAGGAAAAGGCGCGTGGTATCACAATTAACACCGCGCACGTAGAGTACGAAACCGATGCTCGTCACTATGCTCACGTAGACTGCCCAGGACACGCAGACTACGTTAAAAACATGATCACTGGTGCAGCTCAAATGGATGGTGCAATCCTAGTTGTTGCTGCAACTGATGGTCCAATGCCTCAAACTAAAGAGCACATCTTGCTTGCTCGTCAAGTTGGCGTTCCTTACATTGTTGTATTCATCAACAAGGTAGACCAAGTTGACGATCCAGAACTTTTGGAATTGGTTGAAATGGATATCCGTGATTTGTTAAATTCTTACGATTTCCCTGGCGACACAACTCCTATCATTAAAGGTTCTGCATTAAAGGCATTAGAGGCTGCTGCTGCAGGTCACGCTGATGATCCAGCTTGCGATTGCATTCGTGAACTTATGAAAGCTGTTGACGAATACATCCCAACCCCAACACGCGACACCGACAAACCTTTCTTAATGCCGGTAGAAGACGTGTTCACTATCACTGGCCGTGGTACTGTTGCTACTGGTAGGGTAGAACGTGGTGTTGTTAAACTTAACGAGGAAGTTGAACTTGTTGGTATCAAACCTACTCGTAAGGTTGTTATCACTGGTATAGAGATGTTCAGAAAATCTTTGGACGAAGCTCGTTCAGGTGATAACGCTGGTTTGTTGCTTCGTGGTATCAACAGAACTGATATCGAACGTGGTCAAGTTCTTGCTAAACCAGGCACAATCACTCCACACACTGTATTTAAAGCAGAAGTGTACGTTTTAAAGAAAGAGGAAGGTGGCCGTCACACTGCATTCTTTAACGGTTATCGTCCACAATTCTACGTTAGAACTACCGACATCACTGGTTCAATCAAACTTCCAGCTGGTGTAGAAATGGTTATGCCAGGCGATAACGTTTCTATGGAAATTGAACTTATCCACCCAATCGCTATCGAAAAGGGTATGAAGTTCGCTATCCGTGAAGGCGGCAGAACAGTTGGTTCAGGCGTAGTTTCTGAAATCGTTAAATAATACAAAAGGTGGCCAACCGCCATCTTTTTTTACGCACCTAGCACAACGCAAAATATTTTTTAAAAAAACTTACCAATTGCTGGTAAGTTTTTTATCTATAGCAAGCCCATGTTTTGTTTGGCGCGGAGCAAAGTTTCATGTGCCACTTTTTGGGCTTTGCGCGCGCCGTCCGTGGCAATTTTTATAAGTTCGTCTTGGTGTGACATATAGTAGTTGTATTTTTCACGGATTGGGGCAATGGTGTTTATTACTGATTGGGTGGCGCGCTGCTTTAATGCACCATAACCCTTGCCTGTTAGTTCCGCCACCACGTTTTCTATTGGCACGCCTTCGCACGCGGAAATTATGGTGAGCAGATTGCTAACGCCCGGCTGATTTTGCTCGTCAAACGCAATGTTATTTAAGCTATCGGTAACCGCGCGCTTAATTTTTTTGGTTATCTCTTCATTCGTATTGTGCAAGAAAATTATGTTATTTGGGTCATCGTCCGATTTGCCCATTTTGCTGGTTGGATCTAGTAGCCCCTTAATGCGTGCGCCCACAGTAGGAACAACCGCTTTTGGGATAACAAATGTTGGCCCAAATCGGTGATTAAATCGGGTGGCAATGTCGCGGCAAAGTTCAACGTGCTGCACCTGATCTTCACCCACAGGCACGATGTTGGTGTTGTATAGTAAAATATCCGCCGCCATAAGAACAGGGTAGGTAAACAGCGCAGTTGACACACTGGTTATGCCTTTTGCCACTTTGTCCTTATACTGGGTCATGCGGTTGGCTTCACCCATCATCGTGGTGCAGTTTAACATCCAAGTAAGTTCAGCGTGTTCGGGCACCATACTTTGTACGTAGATAATGGATTTTTTAGGGTCTAATCCGCACGCCAAAAACATGGCAAGTTGTTCTAGTGTTTTGGTTTTTACAAAATCTGCACTCAGTTCAATCGTGTGCGAATGCAGATTGGCAATGCAAAAATAGCAGTTGTATTCGTTCTGCAAACTCAACCAATTTTTAATCGCCCCCAAATAGTTGCCCAGCGTTAAATTGCCGGTTGGCTTGGTTGCGCTATATAAAATTTGTTTTTTCATTTTTTCTCCTTATTTTTAAAAATTTATTTGAAATTTTGTTAAATTTTTATAAATTTGCTTTAATTTTTATTAAATTTTATAAATTTTTATCCGTTATTAAAAATCTTAAATCAAAAATATTTCCGCATTTTAAGCGGCCCACATGCGATATAATTTGTAAATGTTTACACATACAAAATACTTCATACATATATTATAAAATTTTTTTTAAAATTTAGCAAATAAAATTTAGTTACAAAAATTAGATTGTAAATTTTTATAAGAGTAGTTAATATCAATTAAACAAAAAAGTAAGTTTTAGTTACGGTTTTGTTAAAAAATAAAAAAAGGTTGCGATGCAACCCTAAATGAAACTGCGCTGTTGGCCATACAGATAGCAATTATTGTTTGTGTTGCCGCTGCCAAACGCAAACAAAATCAGCAACAGCAGAAGCAGGATAGATGTGTTGTTGGCAAGATTGATGTTGGCGGCTTGTGCAATAACTGCAATCAAAATGATAAATAGCACATACAAAATATTGGTGTTCATTTCGCTCTCCTTTACTAAAATATTTGGTTTATTTTATTTATTCGACAATAAAAGTTATTGTTACAATTTGGCGCAATTTAATTTTTGCTGTACTATTGTTGTATGAATTTAGATTATAGAGAAGAAATTGCCATACGCGACTATATGCCCAGCAAAACGGATTTAATAAATCTGTCATCATTTTTTTATGCCTTTAGCGACCGTACCCGCCTGCGCATAATAATTCTACTTACAATAAAACCACTTTGCGTAACCGATATCTCCACTATATTATCGCTAAACCAAACCACGCTAAGCCACCAACTTAAAATACTAAAATCGCTTAATATTGTGGACTGTGACCGCACAGGCAAAACCATTGTTTACTACATAAAAAATAAAGCGATAACGGAGGTGCTGAACGCGACCGTCGATTGCATTTAAATCAGGCTGCTTATAAACTTCGCGATACGTCGTTTACTGAAAGGCGCGCATCTCAGTCATTTAAAATCAGGCGGTATAAGCGGCGCGATGCTGCGTTTCTGGGCTTTGTGTAACTTGGTCATTTAGGGCTACTAAACTCCCGCGTTACCCAAAGCCCGAGCCTTGCCTCGCTTGCTTCTCCCGCCTGATTTATTGTCTGTGTTTGGCTTAATTATATTGGTAGGAGTGCTATAGAATTTTTTTGTCTTTCGCGAATTTCGAGCCTAGTCTCGCTTGTTTCTAAGCAGCCTGATTAACAGCTGTTAGAAAGGGTTGACATAATTAGAAGAACTTTGTCTTGCTTGCTTCTATTCAGCCTAAATATAAGGTGGATTTGATAAAATTTTAAAATATTTATCCTTTGCGAATTTCGAGCCTAGTCTCGCTTGTTTCTAAGCAGCCTGATTAACAGCTGTTAGAAAAGGGTTGACATAATTAGAAGAACTTTGTCTTGCTTGTTTCTCCCGCCTGATTAACAGGTTAGAAATAAGTTGACATGATGAAAAGAGCCTTGTCTTGCTTGCTTCTCCCGCCTGATTAACAGCCGTTAAAATTACTTATTTTAAGGCGTAAAATATTTTGCTTTACAATTAATCAAAAGGTGGATTTTTTATGCTTGTGTATAAAATTAAATAAAAAATGGCAAAATTTTATGTAATTTTATACAAAAAATGTGTATTTGTGATATAATTTAGGCATGAAAAGATTATTGCGGATCGGCGCAAGCACATTTGTACTTTCAATTGTTCCGATAATTTCGTGGTTTTTGCTTGGATTAACCCTTGACGGCAATTTGGTTAATATTTTTTCGCTTACCTATCCGGTGCAGTTTGTTTTTTCTTTATTTATTTGCGTTTTTGCTAGTGGGGCAAATATCAAGCAAGCAAAAGAAGGCAACAAAAATGCAGTGTTAAGTGGCATGACGCTTGGGGCTGTTGTGGGTGGAGTATTTTATGCACTGCTGCTAATTTTTAACAAGCAATACATTCAATTTTTAAATATGGACGTTGGCATTTACAAACATTTTGCAATATATTCGTTTACTTCGCAATATGTGCACTTCTTGTTCTCCATGACGCTAGAAAAAATGTATTTTGAAGATAAGGACAAAATTGCTTACCGCCATAGTTTAATTTTTAACATAATGGAATTTGTTGTGCTAATTGGCAGTTCGCTTATTGTTAAGAACGATTTTGTTATAATTGGCACAACCATAACTTGCATAACAATATACGCGCTTGTGCTGTTTTTTAAACAATTCCACAAATTTAAACTGGATTTTAACATTTTAACCAATTTTAAATACGAATCTACCGATATTGTTGCGTATTTGTTGCTAATTGGTACATATTTCTTTGGTTACAGCAACGCGTTTGAGGGTGGCGCGGAATATGTTGCTGCAATCAATTTTGTCGCGCTTATAACCGATGCGCAGTGGGATTGTTGCAATGCAATGTCCACCGTGGCAAAAATTGATATCGCCAATGGCAAATATAACTATAAACAAACCATGAAGAATTGTGTAAAATACACTTTGATTATTATGTCCACATCTATAATAGCATTTTTTGCGCTGTTTAAATTGTATAATGTAGATTTAAAAATAGGATTGATATGCTTGCTGGTTGAGGTGGTCGACTTTATATACAACCCAATCACCTATGGGTTTGAGCCATATGTGCAACTAGAATACTCTGCCGTAAAAAATACAACAATTTCAATAATTTCGTATCTAGTTAGGTTTTTAATTTCTAGCTTTGTTCCTATTGCATTATGCACCGTGCTTGGGCAGTTTGTTAGTAGTTTAATTGGCCTAGTTTGTTTGTTGTTTATTAGATTTAAAGTTTACCGTGTTAAAGATGGAAATTTGGTTAAAAAAGTGCAAAAAAATGCAAATAATAACTGATTTTTAACAATTATCAAAAAAATTTAAGCCAGCATACTATGTTTTAGATTGTTGGTGCGTTGTGAAAATTGTTGTGGTTAGTGGCGGAAACTATAAGAGTTTTTATTTAAATTGTTTTTTAAAATTGCATAAATGCGATTTGCTTGTTTTTAATTTTGGCATTATTTATGACTACGTTATCGAGGATGAAATTTTGCACAACGCCGTTGTTACAAACGAACTTATGATGCTATCTAATAAGCTTAGATGCCCGGTGGTGGCAGGGGTATATGTAGTTGGCAAAATGCGTAGGCAATCCATCATAGTTTGCGATGGTGAAAAAATCCATATCAGCAGTATTAATGATGGCGCGATTGTAACAATTAAAAATAAAATTTTTACTATAGGGGTGGAGGGTATATCTGGTTATAAACACAATAAGATAATTTTATCTAAAAAGCGGCTATACCCTTTAATTGAGCACTGCGCAAAAAACAAAGTGTATCTATTTTGCGATGGCTATGGCGTTAGTGTAATTGAGGATAAAACTTTTAAAAGATTTTTTTCAAAATATGCACAAATTATTTTGAAATAATAATTTTATATGTTATAATATAACATAATACTGGGAGTATTATAATTAAAATTAGATAATTAATTTGGAGTCAATATGAAAAAAACCATTAGAAATATAGACGTTGCTGGTAAGCGCGTTTTTGTTAGAGTTGACTACAATGTACCTATAAATAACGAACTTAAAATTGTGGATGACACACGTATTGTGGCAACTTTACCAACCATAAAATTTTTAATTGAACATAACGCAAAAGTTATTTTATGTTCGCATTTGGGCAGGCCAAATGGGCAGGTAGATAACAAACTTTCACTTCGCCCAGTGCTGGCGCGGCTTAGCAATTTGCTAGAAAAACCTATCTCTTTTGCCGAGGATGTAACCGATAAATCCACCTTGGATATGGTTAACAAAATGAACGATGGCGACGTGCTTATGCTAGAAAATATCCGCTTTTATAAGCAGGAAGAAGCAAACGACGAGGCATTTGCTAAAAAACTTGCAAAGCTTGCAGACATCTTTGTTTTAGAGGCATTTGGCACCGCACATCGCAAGCACGCATCCACCTATGGAATTGCAAAACTAATTCCAGCAGTGGCAGGTTTTTTGGTGGAGGACGAGCTTAATCGTTTTGAAAAAATCACCACAAAGCCCGATCGTCCATTTGTGGCAATTTTGGGTGGCGCAAAGGTTGCGGATAAGTTGCCTGTTGTAGAAAACTTAATCGATAAGGTGGATACAATCTTACTGGGTGGGGGTATGGCCCATACCTTTATAAAAGCAATTGGCGGCAGCGTTGGCATGAGTTTGGTAGATAATAGCAAAGTGGAACTTGCCAAACAACTTTTGGATAAGGCTAAAGAAAAGGGCGTAAAAATTGTGCTGCCTATCGATAACGTTGTAACCACACAATTTAGTGCTGATGCAGAAGCTAAGGTTTGCAATAGCGGGTTTATCCCAGACAATATGCAGGCCATGGATATCGGCAAAAAAACCATAAAGCAATTTAAAAAGGTAATTAAAAAAGCGCGCACCATAGTTTGGAATGGGCCACTTGGCGTGTACGAGTACGAAAAATTTAGGCGCGGCACAAATAAAATTGCAAAATATGTTTCTAAAAGCAAAGCCAATTCCATTATAGGTGGTGGTGATAGCGTGGCAGCAGCACAACTTATTGGGCTTGGCAAGCGTGTGCACCTTTCTACTGGTGGTGGCGCATCGCTTATGCTATTGCAGGGCAAAACACTGCCATGTGTGGAACTTATTGAGGATATTTAAGGGGAATTATGCTGTTAGTTGCAAACTATAAAATGAATGGTGACTTTAAGTTTTATGCAACAACAATACAAAAATTAAACAAGGTTAAGGACACAAATATAGTGCTGTGTCCGCCTTTTGTTTTTTTGCCTCAATTTAAAAATAATTTAAAATTTCATAATCTTGGTGCACAAAATGTGGATTGCCCTTTAAACAATAAATCCACTGGCGGAATAAGTGCACAAATGTTAAAAGAGTTTGGTTGCGCTTATACCCTAGTGGGGCATAGCGAGCGTAGGGCTTACGAAACCGAACAAGACATTGCACAAAAAATTATTGCCGCGCAAAAGCAAAATATAATACCCATTGTTTGCGTTGGCGAAAAGTATAGGGGGCAGGGGTATTTAAATTTTATAAGCCAAGTTGAATCTGCCCTAAAAGTGGCGGACAAAAATAAACAAATTATTTTTGCTTACGAGCCTGTGTGGAGTATTGGCAGCGGGAATTTGCCAAGTCGAGCGCATGTAGAAAATATTATTAAAAAAATAAAAGCCAGTGCTGAAAAATTTGGGTTTAATGTACCTGTTATATATGGCGGCAGCATAAATGAGAACAATTTTGGCGATTATATGGGTGTTGTGGACGGCTTTTTAGTGGGCGGACTTGCACTAGATACAGATAGATTTATTTTGTTAATAAGGAGAGTTTATGGCAAATAAAGGGATGCTTATAATTTTAGATGGATATGGCGTGGGTGCGCCAAGTGAATATAATGCGGTGGAAAATGCAAACACTCCATTTTTGCACTCGCTTAAACAAAAACCATGTTCGCTTCTGAAGGCAGATAGCCAAGCAGTTGGACTGCTATCCCATACCCTAGGGGGTAGCGAAGTTGGCCATTGCACGATTGGCGCGGGGCGGGTTATTTTATCCACCCCTTATCATATTGCTAAGGATATTAAATCGGGTGAGTTTAAAAATAATGCGGGGCTAAATAAACTTAAAAAACAACTAAAAAAAGATAATGGCGATTTGCACCTAGTTGGGCTTATGAGTGATAAAAATGTTCATAGCAACATTGCCCACGCGCTTGCAATTATAGACGAAACTAAAGATAGCGCAAAAAACATATATATTCACTTTATAACCGACGGGCGCGACACTTCGCCTATTGTAAGTAAAAAATATCTAAATAAACTTAAAAAGTTTATAAAACCGATTGAAAATTGCCAAATTGCCTCTATCGGCGGCAGATTTTACTATATGGATAGGGAGGATAATTTAGATAGAACGCGTGCGGCCTTTAATGCCATGTTTAACCCAACAAAATTTGTTGAGCAAGATGGGGTGGCAGAGTATATTGATAGCGAATATAAAATAAATATTACGGACGAATTTATTGTGCCAATTAGTGTAAAAACCGATGTGCCAGTTAATCTAAAAAAATCCGATGCAGTTATGTTTTTTGATTTTAGAGAGGATAGGGTGCGCCAACTTGCAAAAATGGTGGCAGACACTGGTTGCAATATTTACACAATGGCGGATGTTGCCGTGATTAATTCAACCGTGTTTTATCCAACAAAGGATGTAAAAAACACGCTATGCGAATATTTAAGCAAACTAAATTTTAGGCAAATAAAAATTACCGAGACCACAAAATATGCTCATCTAACATATTTCTTTAATGGTGGGCGTGAAGAACCATTTAAAAACGAGGACAGGGTGCACATTCCAACCATAAAAACGGATGATTACGCATCCACTCCAAAAATGCGCGCAAAAGAAATTACGGATGAAATTTTGCTGGCGGTAGATAAAAATTACGATGCCATAATTGTTAACTATTCTAACCCAGATATGATTGGCCACACTGGAAATTACGGGGCAATGGTAAAATCGCTAGAATTTTTGGACAAATGCGTTAAAAAAGTTGTAAATTATGCACAAAAACACGGATATTTTGTGTGCATAACTGCCGACCATGGCAATGCAGAAAAGATGCGGGATGAAAATGGAAATCCATACACCGCGCACACGTATAATCCGGTTAGGTTTAATGTTTTGGCAAATAAAGAGTACCGACTTAAAAAATCGGGCGGGCTAAAAGATATAGCGCCAACTTTTTTGGAACTTATGGATGTAAAAAACAACCCTGCATTTGATGGCAAAAGTTTAATTATTAAATAACTGGCTTACAAAGCGCGAATTAAATTTAGAACATAAAAGTTATTTAAAAACCAATAAACTTATTGACAAAACATTTCAATTATGTTAAAATACTATCATGAAATCTTTTTATTATCAATTTGTAAATTATGTAAAAGATATTCCTAACATGTGGTTTTGGACCATTTGGATTGTGCTGCTTGCTTGTGCAATGGCGTGTTTTATCAATCTTTTCAATTCGTTTGATGATAAAGAAAAACGGTATAAAAAAATTAGCAGTTTAGTGTTGGCATTAATCTTAATTGCAATTTTGGTGTACCTAACTTATATTAGAATTTAGGAGGATTTATGAGTTTGTTTTTAGCCGATACAATTTCTAACACCACAAGCACTGTGCTGCCAATTATCGCGCGCATTTTGCTGGTGATTATTGCACTTTTATGCTTGGTTTTGGTGGTGCTTGTGTTTATGCAAATCACTGGCGATAACGAAGCAAATAATGTTATTACTGGCAATCAAGATAGCTACTATGCAAAAAACAAATCTGGCTCGCGCGAAGGGCGCATAACTAGGCTTATCTACATTGCGATTGGCATAATTGCTGTGCTGGCTATTGTATACTTTATACTTATAAAAGTGGTGTACTAACCGCTTTTTTTTATTTGGCTTTTTGGGTGGATGGCCTACGCCAAATTCTTTTCTTTGGGTCGGGAAAATAATTTGGCGTGCTGCTTTTACCCTAAGTATTATAGCCATAATAAAAAAATTGCTAAAAGCCATTAATTTAGTTTATTATTTTAAAATAAAATGCTAAAATATAGTTATGGATTATGTAAAACTTATACGCGAACACGCGCTTATATATCTATCTGTGGACGAAATTACTAACAAAATTGCCGCCATTTTAAACGAAAAGGTGGACGATGTTAAAAACAATCTACTTGCGCTTATTAAGCAGGGCGTGCTGTTTTTAAAGGACAATAAGGTTTCTATCTCGGCCGACCATGGCTACATTAAGGGCAAACTTAGCTTAAACAGAAAGGGCTATGGCTTTGTTTCTGTGCCCGATAAGCCCGATTTCTTTATTCCGCAATTTGCAATAAACGGCGCGATGGATGGCGATGATGTGCTGTTTGAAATTACACGCGTTAATGGCGATGAACTTATGGAAGGGAAGATTGTGCAGGTATTATCCCGCAACACTACGCACGTGGTGGGCACATACATTGTTGGCAAAAGCAAAAATGTGGTTTTCCCGGACGACGACAAACTGCAACAAATCCGCATATATAAGGGGGACGAAGGCACCGCCCAGAATAACGAAAAGGTGTGGGTGGAACTGGATAGTGCGCTGCTAGATGAGGGTGTGCTGCGCGGCAAGATAATTGAGGTGCTGGGCAAGGCAAACAGCCCAAAAGCCGAGCAACTATCCATTATCCGCAGTTATAAATTGGTGGATAAATTCGATGCGGCAACGGTTAACGAGGCCAAAAAACTGCCGCAATATGTGGATGTAAAAAAATATAAATCTAGGCAGGATTTTACTGCACTTAAAACCATAACTATCGATGGCGAGGATGCGCGCGATTTTGACGATGCTATTTCGGTAGAAACCGATACCGATGGGGGGTATACCCTTTATGTGCATATTGCTGATGTAAGCCATTATGTAACCGAGAACTCGGCGCTGGATAAAGAGGCATACAAGCGCGGCACAAGTGTGTATTTCCCTAACCAAGTTATACCAATGCTGCCGGTTGAATTATCCAACGGAATATGCTCGCTAAACGAGGGCGAAAATAGGCTTACTTTGTCCGTAGTTATAAAACTAGATAAAGATGCAAAGGTGCTATCCTCGCGCGTGGTAGAAGGTATAATAAAAAGTGCGCACCGCATGACGTACACCGAAATTACAAATCTGCTAGCTGGTGACCAACTTTTAAAAGAAAAATACGCGGATGTGTATGAAAATATATTAATTTATCGCGAAATTTCTAAAAAACTTAAAGATATGCGCTTAAAACGCGGCGAAATCCGCTTTAATATACCCGAGCCATTTATATTAGAAAACGAGCAGGGCGAAATCGTTAGCATAACAAAGCGCATGCAGGACGAAGCGCATGAAATTATAGAAAGTTTAATGATTTGTGCCAACGAAGCGGTTGCCCTATGGGGGTATAAAACAAAACTGCCAATTATGTATCGCGTGCACGAAAAACCGGATGAAGAAAAGGTTGCGCGACTAAGTAAAATTTTATCTAACATGGGGGTATCCAATAACCTAGAGATAGAAGGGGATAAGCCAGCCGCCTATCAAAAAATTATGGATAAAATTGCAAAAAGCCCTAAAGAGCAGACGCTTGCAGTACTAACCCTTCGCACCATGATGAAAGCGCGATACTCTCCAACCTGCATAGGCCATTTTGGCTTGGCAAGCGAATATTATTGTCATTTTACCAGTCCAATTAGGCGATATCCCGACCTTATAACCCATCGCGTTATAAAATGCTATCTAAATGGCATGCCAGCAAGCGAGATTCGTGAAAAGTTTTCTGATTTTATTATGCGCGCCAGCGAACGCTGCAGTGAAAACGAAAAGACAGCAGACGAAGCCGAACGCGCGGTGGATGACTACAAAAAAGCCGTGTATATGAAAAACTTTTTGGGGCAGGAGTTTGATGCGGTTATCTCGGGTGTGCAAGAGTTTGGCATTTTTGCCGAGCTTGATAACGGCATAGAAGGCATGATTAAGGCGGACAATCTGCCATTTGATAACTACGAGTATGATGATATGAGCTTGACACTAAAGGGCAAGCAGCACAGTTTTACCATCGGCGATAAGGTGCGCATTGTTGTGTCTAATGTCAACACACAACTAAGGCAGATAGATTTTGATTTGGCGGGTGTGGAGCATCAGGTTAAGGATTTTATCAACAACAAAACATTTAATCGCGGTGAAAATTTAAAACATAACAAAAAAGCGGCCAAAACTGAAAAATTTGGCAAAAAATCGAGCAAAAACAATGCAAAAAACGCAAAATCCAATAAATTTTCCGCAAAAGATTACTATAAACTAAAATCCAAACACAAAAAATAAGGGGCACTTGCCTCTTTTTCTGTTTTGCAAAATTTTTAAAAAATTGTAACTTGTGTTAACAAATTTTCCAATTTTCCCCGATAATTGAAATGGATTGCTTTTAATAAGGAATTATAATGTAAAATAAATTCAATTTTTTTAATAAAGTTATGCAATTTCTATTTAAAAATTTTTTGTTTTGTGCTAAAATTATAGTATGGAAAAATTGGTGGCGGAAAACAGGCGCGCCCGTTTTGAATATGAATTGCTAGAAAAATTAGAGGCGGGCATTGTGCTTACAGGTGACGAAATTAAGTCGGTTAGGCTTGGACATTTTTCCATTGCCGATTGCTATGGCTACATTAAGGCGGGCGAATGCTTTTTACGCAACAGCTACATTAAAGAGTATGCCAATTCGTTTAACGCATCCCGCGGGGGAGATACTACGCGCCGTGACCGCAAACTTCTGCTACACAAAAAAGAGATTGAAAAGTGGCACAAGCGCATAGAGACCGAGCACCTAACCTTAGTGCCAACCCGCGCCTATTTTGTGGATAGCCAACTAAAAGTAGAAATTGCCCTTGCTCGCGGTAAAAAATTGTGGGACAAGCGCGCTACCATAAAGGAAAGAGAACTTAATAAAAAATTAAAAATATAGAATTGCGCTTGTTGCATTTTTTCATGCAATTTTTTATAAAATATTGACAAATTGAATAAGTTTTGCTACAATTTAATTGGAGATAAAACATGGGAAAGAGCATAGTTCAAAATATGATAAAAACAAAATCTAAGATATTTACAATTTTACTAAGTTTAATTTTATTGCCTTTGGTGGTGGTATTGTTTTCTGCCTGTGGGGGCAAGGGAAATTCAAAAGGCAGTCAACTGTCCGCCCAAGAAGCATTTAATAAGTACACTGAAACATTAAACAAAATGATTGCGCTTAACACTCTTACTGTAAATGTTGACGGTACTAGTGTGGAGGGTTCTCAACAATGTTTGTATTTTTTTACAAATGAAAACTCATACTGCCTGGCAACAACCGGCGGCAAAACAGTGGAAACTTGGTACGAAACCTCCAGCGATAATATGTGCCTAGAATATCAACACATAAGGGAAACATATAAAAGGTATCGCTTCGATTTGGAAGGGAGAAGCCTAGTAGACCTCAACAAAGATTATCTATATTTAAACACGGCAGACATTGTCTTTTCTATTGCCAGCGATCCAGTTATGATAAAACAATCAAATGGTAAATATGTGTTTACTTATACCATTGCTCTTAACGGGCAGAAAGAACAAAGAACACTGACCATTTCGGCAGATGGCTTAGTGGAAAGAATTGAAGTGGCTGGAGAGGTTGCGGATCTGGCAACCGGCAATGTAGCAACTACATACTCATTAAACATCGCATTCACCTGCAATCAAACAGTAGCAATTCCAACCCGCCCAACCGAGGACGATGGAATCCATTGGGAAACCGATGATCTTGTTATAGGATAATAAACTAAAAAAATCACCAATTTGGTGATTTTTTTACAAATACTTTACAATTTCGGGGAAGGTTTTGCCGTAGCCGGTGGCGGCAGTGAAATGGCCGGCGGCTGGGATTATTTCTTTTTTGGCATCAATCGTTTCGGCAAAGCGGTTTAGGATGTTAAAATCGTAGATGTCGGTTGGGCTGTAAAAGCATATGCGTTCGCGTGCAAAATTTTTAAAATCAGCAAGGTTTGGCACAAAAAATGTTTTGTTAATTTCTTCCCAATCTGGGTGTGGGCTGTTTGTGTTGGGCTCGTTAAATGGAACAACTCCAATAAATTTTGCAATTTTCAACTTGTTTTGCATTAAAAATTTCACAGTAAAAATGCAGCCAGTAGAGTGCCCAATAAACACACTATCTTTGTTGATGTATTTTTTGAATGGCTCAAACGCCTTTGCCCAACTAGAATAACTCATCTTTTCTAATGGTGGCAGGGTGGGTATGTAGCAAGTGTACCCCCCCCCGCAACGGTTTGCTTAATAAAGTTATACCAATAATCGTCCGCCGTGTTGCCCAGCGCATGAATTACAAAATAATTTTTCATTTTCTCTCCAAAAGGTAAATTTTGATATAGATTTTCTTAAATTTTTTCTATTTTTGTTAAAAGTTCGGGGAAGGTGGCATAGCCAGTTTCGGTGTTAAAGTGGCCAGCATCTGCCTTTAAAATGGTTTTTGCCTTTATGTTTTTTGTGAACATATCTAGTAAATAATATGGTACATAAGGGTCATTTTTGCTTATATAGCATACCCGTAGCGGGCATAGGTATTCAAACCCTTTAATTTCATCCAAGAAAAATGTTTTGTTAACCGCATCGTAATCCGGCACATTAATAAAGCAGTTAAACCCGCTTATGCTAAACAGCGCCTTAATTTTAAGTTTGTGTTCTAGCAGATATTTAACAATGAAAATTGGACCAATGCTTCTGCCAACAAAAATTGTGTCGCCATTAATTTTGTTCGCATATTTGTTTAGCACCTTTGCCCAAGCCGCATAACTTTGCTTGCCTATGCCGATAGGGAAGTTGGGTGCTATAACTTCAAAACCATTTTTCTCCAAATTTTGTTTTAGCCAGGGGATGTAGTGTTCGCGGCTATCCCCAAAACTTCCATGAACAATAAAAACTGTACTCATAACTCCTCCAATATAATCATATCACAAAAATACAAATTGTGTTGCGTTTTTTATCATTTATTTGACTTGTATGCGCAAAAGTGATAGCAATTGTATATAAATTTGTAAAAAAACGCTAGCTTAGCTAGCATTTTTTAAAATAGATCGTCGTCGTCATCGTCGTCGCCATTTTGCCTTGCCATTAATTTGTTGCGCTCTTTAATGTCGTAGAACACCTTTTCTTCATCCAGTGCGCGGCGTTGCATATACACTGGCGCTGCCTTACTTGTATCGTACAAATTGGTTGCTTTAAAGTATGGGGTGATTTTGGTTTTAAGTGCGGCTTCTGGCTCGAAGGTCTTAATAATAATTTGCTCTTTATCCCTAAACGACATAAGTTCGTGCGGGTAGGCGATAGGGATGGATTGGTTTTGTTTAGAATACGATTTTGTGGTTTTGCCGTCCGGCCCTTCGCTTTCGTTTACGCTTTGTACGCTGATGGTTTTGTTGCCAAGTAGTTCGCTAAACTCTTTGTTTGTAACCGTGTCTTCAGATGCGATATACACTTGAATAGGGCAGTTATCTTTAATAATTTTACCCTCATCCTGCCCGTATACCTGATACAACTGGCTGTAGCTTTGCACAATCAGTTCAAAGAAAATGCCACGGCTGCGGCCAACCGCCATATAGTTACCAAATTGTGGGAACTTAGGCATGTTACCGAACTCATCTAGCATAAAGTACACATTGCGCTTTAGTTTGCCACCAATTTGGTTTGCCTTTTCTACAAGCCGTTTATACAGTTGGTTAACAAACAAAATTGCAAGTGGGTAACGCGTGCGAATTTCATCTGGAATAATAAGGAACACTGCAGTAGGTTTTTCGTCTATCTTGGTAAAATCCAATTCGCTGTTGCTGGTTAAAAATGCAATACCAGAGTCGTTAAACATACTTACGCCGGCGGTTGCAAATCCCACGTAGTTTTTAGAAGTACTATCCGCATTGTTAAGCGCGGTGTTGCAAAGTTGTGCCACCTGGCCAAATTTATCGCGATAGCTAAATAGATATTGTTTCATAGTGGCGTAAGTGTCGCGTCCGCTATCCTGTGTGTTAACAATTTTTGCCACGTTGTAAAAGTTAAATTTATCTCGTGTAAGGCCAAGTTCTGGAATACGCGTATCCTCTAGCATCGCCAAAATTATACCTTGCAGCAGTTTTTGCGCGGTTTGCTCCCAACTTGGGTCTTTTTCGTTTTGGATTGGCACAATCGCTTGGCAGATATCGGTTAGGGCATTATATGTTGTGTCTTGCAACTCTTTTGCCACAACGCGCATATCATTTTCTAGCAGATGCTTGTCTGCATAAGCGGTGTTGCCAAATTCAAACCAAGTGGTGGTGTTGTAATCAAAATTGGTTTGTTTTATAAGCTTATATCTGTCCGGATTATCGCCCGGCTGATGCACTTTAACTTCTTTTGCCAAATTAAAACTGCGGGTGTATAAATCGTATGGGTAAAAAAGTGGATTCCATTGCACGCTTTGGAATGGGTTGCGTAGGTTTAAAACGTGCACATCATACCCTTCCTTTCTAAACTTGTTGGCGTTAATTTCGTACAGCTCGCCCTTAGGGTCGGTTATAACAAAGCTTGGCTTTGCAGCAGTGGTAGACATAAGTTGCAAGCTAGGCACAACAAAACGTGTGGTTTTACCCGATGATGTGGTACCAACAACTAGGGTGTGGATTGGCTTTACAAAATTTATTTCCATGCCTAAGCCCTTTGCCTCGGCGCGCACCAAAATGCCGTCTTTGTTGCACGAGCGTATGCTAGATAGGGTGTTGTAGTTAAAGCCCTTTTCTTTTTTAAGCACGTCGTCGGTTACAAAATCTTTATCATAAAATTGCTGAACTTTTTTGCCCTTGGTGTCGGTAACGCTATCCTCTGCCTTGCCGCCCTTTTTAGAACCGCTGCTGCCATCTAACGATTTAAGCACCTTAATAACAAAGTATACCGCCATAGAAAAGCCAGTTATAAACAAACTAACGCCAATATATTTGCGGTTAAAAGCAAAAGCGCTGGTGCTAAAATAGGTTGCAACAATGTTGCTAACAACAAATATCAAAATTGCGGTTATAACAGCAAAGATAATTTTTTTACCGATTTTTTTCATAATTATATAATTTCTCCTTAAATAAAAGCCGTGAGTAAATTTATTTACAGCATGCTAAGTGCAAGGGTGATTGCTAAGTGCCAACAGGGATATGATATTCCTATAATATTAATTATAATAATTAAACAAATTGTTGTCAATCAAATTGTTTAATTTTAAAAATTTTATCCAAATTCGCCTATAAATTATACAGTTTGGATTTAAAAACATATTTTGGGCAATATATTAATAAATTTAGATTTTTAAAAAATTTTAAAAAATTTTACAAAAAATATACAAAATCGTTTGCATTTAAATTAAATAGATGCTAAAATTTAGTTATAAACTAATAAAAAAGGGGAAAAACTATGAAATTCTTTTCTATGTTATTAGATACTGAAACAACCAAACAAACACTTACCGAAAAATACGAGTGGCTTGGCGATTTAACAAGTGCTGTTAAAAATGTGCTTAACCCAATTTTAATTGTTGCATGTTTGGTGGGCATTATATATGCAATTTGGGTTGGTGTGCAATTTGCTAAGGCAGATAGTTCCGATCAACGTAAAGAGGCTAAAAACAAACTTATAACCGTTATCGTTGGCGTTGTTGCGGCGGGTGCGTTGGTTGCTTTGTTCTACTGGCTAACTTGGATGATAAACAACGACAAAATTCATTTTGATATCAAAGGCCAAGTTGGCACATCATTTGGTGGCTTTGTTCAACAACAACTAATGTGGATACATTCATTCTTTTAAAATTTAGGGCGGTAAGCCCTTTTTTTATTTGGTGTTGTGTTTTTTATTTTTATATAGTAAATAGATAATTTCGCTTAATTTTTTTGTTTTGCGGCAATTTTGTTTGTTAAAATTAATTTTTTTGCTATAATAAACTAAAAGGAGGGGCTATGGCGGACGACGACGAATTTGAAGATGATGAGCAATTAGATGAAGAAGATTTGGGCGACGAAGAAACCGATAATGGAGACGAAATCGCGGACGACGATGACAACGACGAAGAAGATGACGAAGAAGAACAAGATAGCCAGCAAATGGCTAATGCCGATAAAACTGCCATAACCAACCGATTAAAAAAATTAGAAAAATCATTAAAGAAAAGGCCAGTTCCAATTTTGTCGCCAAAAGAAAAACGACTTATAAAACAGGGAAAAGCAGTAAATCCAAAATTGGCATATAGAATAGAACTTTTATCATTAAGGCGTAAAGCAAGCGCTGCGCGTAAAACGATTATTGGTGGCGGTGTGCTTGTGTCGCTTTTGCCAGTAATTTTGGTTGTGCTAGTATTGGTAATGATTGGCTCGATAATCTCGTCAATATTTGGCTCGCGCTATAACGACGATGGCACGCCTGCGCCAAGTGAACTTGCACTTAACGGGAATCAAATATATGCCGCCCGCGCATTTTACACAGACGATGCGGCAGCAAACAAAAAAATTATTAATGACTATTGTGGATATATCGCCTCGGCAATTGAGGGATACAACAGCACAAGCAGCGAATTTACACTTAACATAACACTACCTGCAAATGCCTTTGATTATAGCGAATTTTTAACCATGTATACCGATACCCAGTATGGGTATTATAGGCTTGCTAGGTTAAGCTATATTTTTGCGCAAAATGTTAATTTGCAATATGGATTAAATAAAACCGAAACCGATTTTGCGGGCATAATTAATGATATACAATATTTTGGGTTAGAGCAATCGCAGTTTGAAGAGGCAATGGGTGCAGTGGCCAACGAAATTGTTAAAAATGGCGAGGACGATTGGTACACGCCAAAAGAGGGCAACAATCAGCCAAATATGTCTAACGATGCGCTTAGCCAAAGTTTAATTGAGGCGTCCAACTTTTCTGCAAGTGAACTTACACAAAAGGTATTTGTTGTAGATAGTGTGGTGGAAGGCGATAACACTCTTGCTTGGTTTAATGCCGGCGCAACCGCAAATGAAAAAACAAAAAAATACCTTGCAATAATGTATTTTCCGCACGCAAATTTTAGCATAGGAAGTTTATCTTATGCGTTTATAAAAACAGGCGAAGGTGAGGTTGTTGTTCACTATGGCGAAAATAGTTATAAGCTGCAAGCCGTGTCGGTGGAGGACGATAACTACACCTACGAAAGCGAAGAAATAAATTTAAATGTGTCGGCAAGCGAAAAGCCAGCTGTGCTGCTATCTAGCGATGCAACACTTAGCGAACTTTTCTCGCAAATAAAATCGCAGGACGAACAAAACCTTGACACATATTTTGATGTGCAAGAGGTTGACGGCAAAAATGTTTATACCTACAAATTGTTTAACCTTTACGCCGAATTTAACTTTGATGACTATTTCAGCTTTGCCGACCAAAACAATTCATATTAGGCGCAAACTGTACTTTTGCTAAATTAATTTGGCAAGCAAATTAATTGTAAGCATGTCGCAACAACCCTTTATTAATCGTTTTGCATACGCAAAACTTCATTTTTAGGGATGTTGTTCCTTTCCCCAAAAAATTACGATTTTTTCGGGGGCCCCAAATTTTTGCGCCTTTGCTATTAAGGGACACCCGCTGGTTTCCCTTAATAAATCCTTTCCTGAAATGTGTCTGCCTACGCAAGGGAACTGCAGCGGGGAAAGTTTTAAAATTTTGCATACCTACGCATGGGAATATTTACTTTTCTATGCTAGAAAAGTTACAAAAGACCTGGGGCGTTCCGATTCGCCCCAGACCCCACAAACGGCTTACTTTAAAAATAAGCAAAAAGTAGATTTTTAATTAATATAAAATGCAATTATTACAATAGTAATAAAAACGAATAACGTAATATTACAATAGTAATTAAATTAATTTTCAACATATCATTATAACTTTAGTTATCAAAATTTTAACTAAGGTTTTTTATTTATCTAATTTTATAATTAATTTAGATATTGTGGCTGTCTTTATTACAATAGTAATAATCATTTATAAAAAAATAAAATAAAATGTAAAAAAATAATAGATTTGTTTGTTTTTTTTGTTTATTTAGTGTATACTATGTATAATTAAAATAGCGTTTATAGTTAATTCGCAAATAGATATGGGGGAAATATGGTTGGAGGTTTTAGCATCGGTCAAGCAATAGAGGGCGCACTAGGTAACTTTTTATATCCACTTTTTAGCATTCTTATGGTTTTAATTGACGGGATACAACAATTGTTTTACGCTTTTGCTGGCGTCGGAGAAGTGTTTATTAATGGTCAAAAAATAACTTCTGGCAACACTGGTAATTTAACCGACACTGGCATAATATTTTATCTATTAAATTCAAATTTTGTAAGAAATATATTCATCTCGTTATTGGCACTTGCCGTAGTTTTGCTAGTGCTGTTTGCGGCAATCGCTTTTGTTAAAAATATGTATTCAGAAAAGCCAAAAACTTGGCAAGATATAATTGGTAATGCAGTTAAAGGGTTGGCAGGTTTTATTGTAACTCCGTTGATATGCATATTTGGCGCTTGGGGTGGCAATATATTGTTAAAAGCAATAAATCAGGCAACAAACGCTGGTGACACTGCAAACATGGCGGGGCAATTGTTTGTTGTGTCATCATATAATGCAAACAAAGTAAGAACAGGTGATATGAGTATAGAGCAAGCTAGATCATTCTTAACCGGACATCAAGGTGGCAATTATAGTGCCGATTGGTCAGCGGAAGATTACGCTAAAGAGATTGATAATTTTTACTCCAAAAATCCAGATTATTATTATGAAATTGCTAAAGTAGGCGATTGTTATAAAACATTCAAAATCAACTATTTATTGCTTGGAATTGGTGGCGTATTTATGTTATATGCGCTGGGATCTATCACTTTTGGAGCAATCAAACGAATGTTCCTTTTGGTTTTCTATTTTGTTATAAGCCCAGTTGCGCATTCGCTTGCTCCTATCGATGATGGTAAGGCTGGTGGAGATGTAAGAAGCAACTTTTATAAGCAATTTATAAGTGTTTATGGGGCTGTTGCCGGCTTAAATTTATTCTTTAGCGTCGTGCCTTTGTTCCAAAGTATGAAATTTGTTTTAGGATCAAGTACGCAAGATTTCTTATTTGGTGGGCTGGTTAACCTAATAATAATCATAGTTGGTTTATTAACCGTTAATGAACTTATCAGTTTTGTGTCTGGTTTTGCCGGCGGAGAAGATCTTTATGGTAAAGGAAAAGGTGTTATGAGTGGCGTACGTGGGCAAACTAAAAAATATGGCAAATATGTTCAAAAAGCTGGCGGAGCCTTTATTGGTGGTACAATTCGTGGTGTTGGTAGAGCAAGAGAATCCTGGGCTAGAAATTCAGCTGAAAACCGTGCAATAGATGAAAGGAACGCACAACGATTAGCACAATATAATCAAGGTAGAGCAGAAGCAGATCAAAAAGAACTTAGCCAACTAACCAATGAAGAAAGAAAACAATTAGGCATAGAAAGCCATAAACTTACAGGTGTGCGCGCAGGTGCTAGTTTTTTAGCTGGAACTGGAACCTCATGGCTAAAATCTGCCGGCGGCGCAATTAACAAGGGTGTTGGAACTGCCATTCAAGAAACAACAGGACTTGATGTTGGTGGTAGTGCTAGTGAAATGGGGAAAAAATTTGCAGGATTTGTATCTGAAAATTATGGCACGGGTTATGACACAAGAAAGGATAAAACTAAAAAAGCTGACACTAAAGCGTTGCAAGAGGCAATGAAAAGTGATAAAGATACTCGATATGTGGTAAATAAGGATGGATTGACAATAGAAGGTAACAGCACGGTGCAGCACGCAGCCGAAGAAGCAGCGGTTGAATTATTAAAATCTATTAAGAAAAAAGCCAAAGATGATAAAGAAGCGGATAAAATGTTGGAAGAGTACACTGCAAAAGGCACTCAATTTAGCCAAATTTTAAAGGCATTGGGTATTGATGGCAAAAAGATGGAAGATCTCTATCCTGTGTTAGATAGTTCGGTTAAAACAAGGCAGAGTGCCGAGCGTGGCATTGCAAGATTGGATGACAGGACGAGATATGCCGAAAATGAAGAGGCAAAAGTTACAGCTGCACAATCGTTTATAGATGCATATCATATTGAACGAGATGGCGAAGGCAGAATTGTTGGCGACGCCGCTAGATATGGCATTACAGATGATGCAGATAAAACAAATTTTGCTAATATACAAACTGCATCTATCAATGCCTCAGGTGCAAGAGAAATTGCAAGAGAAATTGCTGGCAGCATAAAAGAAACACTCAAAAATGCTAACGACACTTATAAATCTAGTCGTACCTTTGCAGAATTTTCGGATGAGAGCATGGCAAAATTAAATCAAGCTATGAGTAAACTTGGCAGCAAGCTTGGTGACAAAGAGGATAAATTAATCGAAGCTATTAGAGGCATGACAGACAAAACTGTTAGAGAATTAAAAGAAGTTAAAAAAGCAGTTACAGACTCAGCAAAGGGTAGAAGAGGCAGCCGTGGCTCTAGCGGAGGTTCTGAGGATAGTGGGACAGGCAGCAGTACATAGTTAAAATCTTATTATAGTGATTTTTCACGGAGGGGTTATGATAAGGTATATTCCCGGTAAAACGAGGATTAAAACTGAATTTTTTAGAAACTTTGGGCTAATGGATATTCTATTAGCCATTGTTTTGGCTGTGTTTGCAATTGTTATTGCATCCAGCCAACGCTTGTTTGTGTTTGGCGGAACGGACTATCGCTGGTGGTTTGTGTTGGGCTGGATTGCAATATCTATTTCTATGTTTTTGCCAATTGATGATGGCCTTAAAATGTGGAATAGTATTGGGTTGGTTATAAGGTTTGCCGCTTTCCCACGCAAATATATTAACGATAAAAATGCAAAAATTGTAAAAACCAAAAATGGCAAAACCAAAACTGTTGTTAAAGGCGGAAAGCCTATGAGCAGGCTTACACCTTTCTTTAACATAGAAGTGGGCAAGTATATAAACATGGGCAGTTATTCGGGCATCGCCATCGAAATTATGCCAGTTGCAATGGACCTTATGCAAGAAGAGGCGCAGGATGGCTTAATAAACACCTTTTCCCGTGCACTTAAACGTATAACGCGTTATCAGCGTGCGCAACTTATAAAAACCATAAAACCAATGCGTTTTGATGGCTTTTTGGATAGTGACGATAAGAAATACGATTTGCTTAACACCTTGTACGAGCAGGGGCAGTATAGCGATGCCGAGATGGAAAGCCGCAGTTTAATTTTCCGCGAACGTGTGGACATTTTAAACAATGCAATAAACAGCGAGCCAATACTGCAAAATCACTACTATTTTGTGCTGTATGGCGACGATAGGCAAAGTTTGGACGATACCAGTGTGGGCTTTGTTAACGACCTTGCCAGTGGGCAGTATTCTATCGCCAGCAAAATTCTTATGGAAGAAGAGCTTATAAGTTTTTTAAAATCTAACTACGATGATGTGTATTCCGAGCAGGATATTAAAAACCTTGCGCCAAGCCAGGTTAACAACTGGGTTATGCCGGGCAAAATCAACTTTAAAGTGGCGCGCTTGGAAATGGATAAAAGAAGTTATCGCCAACTTGCAATTTCCGATTATCCTATGGAGGTTGGTAATGGTTGGGCGTACCAAATATTTAACCAACCAGGCACGCGTGTGGTTATGAACATTATGCCGGTGGATAGGGAGAAGGGCGAAAAGGCCATTGACCGCGCCGTTATGGAGAAAGAGTTAAAACTGGAGCGCACCTATAGAAGCAGCCAGATTATAGAAAAGGAAGCAGATATTGATAGTTTGCGCACCCTTTTAACCGATATTAAAACCAATAACGAACAGATTTACGATATCAGCATCCATTTGCGTGTGGAAGAGCAAAGCAGAAAAGAAGTGCGCAACGTGCTTAAACAATATGGCTTTAAACAGAGCGAATTATTTGGGCGCCAGGTGGACGCGTTTGTATCCAGCAGCTTAAATAGGATAGACACTCTAACCAACTTCTACCGCACTATGCCATCTACCACTATCGCTGCATCCTTCCCAATGGTGGATAGTTTGATGCAGGATAAAAATGGGTTCTGCCTTGGGCGCTCGTCGTCTAGCGGATACCCAGTGTTTATCGATTTCTTTGTGCGTGATAGCCGCGCCGGGCGTATTAACAGTAACCTTATGGTTATTGGTAAATCGGGCTCGGGCAAATCGTTTGCGGTTAAGGATATTTTGGCAAACCTTGCCGCCGACCGCACTAAGATATTCCTACTAGACCCAGAGGACGAATACGGCCCGCTTACACACAACTTGGGCGGCAAACTTATCGACGTTGGCACAAATAGTTCGGGTATTATAAATCCTTTCCACATTATGGCAGCGCTTGAGGACTTGGAAACCGGTGTGGGCGAGGAAGATGATGATGAAGATAAGAGCATAGATGAACTTGTGGCGCGCGGCAATAACAAAACTTTCTTTACTCATTTGCAGTTTTTGGAGCAGTTCTTCCGCGCAATTTTGGAGGGCATAAGTTCGGACGCATTTGAAACACTTAACACTTTGGTGGTAGAACTCTATCACAGCAAGGGGATAGACGAAAAAACCGATATCGGCAAACTTACTGCCAACGATTATCCAATTTTTGATGACTTATTTAAACTTATTAAAGATAAACTAAAAACGGTTAAGGACGAATTTTACCGCAACAATCTGCTTGTGCTGGAAACCTATATTCAAAAATTTGCAACTGGCGGGCGCAACTCGGATTTGTGGAACGGCCCAACCAGCATTTTAACTGACGAAAACCTTATTACATTTAACTTCCAAACACTGTTTGCCAGCAAGAACAACAAGTTGGCAAACGCGCAGATGCTGCTTGTATTTAAATATTTGAACAACGAAATTATCAACAACAAACGCTTTAACGAACAATATTATGCGCGCACGGGCAACGACATTAAACGCCAAGTTGTTATTGCGGTGGACGAAGCGCACATGTTTATCGACCCAGACAGCCCGGTTGCGCTTAACTTTATGGCGGAGATGGCAAAACGTATACGTAAATATCAGGGTATGCAAATTGTTATTACGCAAAATATTAAGGACTTTTTGGGCACGCCAGAAATTCAGCGCAGATCGGCGGCAATTATTAATGCCTGCCAATACAGCTTGATACTGCAACTTGCGCCAAACGATATGGCGGATTTGTTGGAACTTTATAAGAGCGCGGGCGGCATAAACAAACGCGAACAAGAGGGCATTTTAACCGCACCTCAGGGCAGGGCATTCTTTATCACCAGCCCAATGAACCGCTCGTTTATCGACATTATTGCTCAGCCAATTGCGAGGGAGATTATGGGCGAAGGGCGAAGATAATCCGCCTCTATTATTGGGCGCACAAGTGTGTGTGCCCTTCTTTTTTGGCGGTTATCTTCGCCTATTATGAAGGGGGACCTGCTTCCCCCTTCATGACTTCCCTCTTGAATAGGTTGAATTTTTAAGAAATATATAGATGATATGTATAAATCTTACGTTTTTTTGTTGATTTTTGCTTAAATTTTGGTTAAAATAACTATATGTTAAATGACGATTTAAATAAGGTGGTTATTGTTGGGTGCGGCAATGTGGGCATGAGCTATGCCTTTAGTTTGGTTATCGATAGCAAGGTTAACGAGTTGGTGCTTATCGACATCAATCAGCAAAAGGCAGAAGGCGAGGCGCTGGATTTATTGCACGCATCAAGCGTGAGCGAGCACAAAATTAAAATTAAGGTGGGGGATTATTCTGATTGCGACAATGCGGACATTATTTGCATCGCAGCGGGCAGAAATCAAGAAAAGGGTGAGGATAGAAATGCACTTATAGATAAAAATATTGGCGTGTTTAATTCGATAATTAGCGAAGTTAACAAAACCAAATTTAACGGCATCTATCTTATTGCTACCAATCCGCTTGATGTTATGACGTATGTTACGCTAAAGCTATCTGGTTTCCCTGCAAATAGGGTTATAGGCAGCGGCACCACACTGGATACCGCGCGGCTTAAATACATTGTTAGCGAGCAAGTGGGGGTTAACCCAAAAAATATTCACGGCTATGTTATTGGCGAGCATGGTGATAGCGAGCTTGTGCCATGGAGTACGGTGCGCGTTGGAGTAAATGCGGCTGAAAAATACCTAAGCAAACCAAAACAAAATAAGATAGTTGCAAATGTGCGCAACAGTGCATATGAAATTATAAACAAAAAGGGCAACACGGCATATGGCATTGGCATCTGCCTAAGAAACATTACCGATGCAATTTTTAACGACTCCAATTATATATTCACCACATCCAGCTACATTAAAAAATATGGATGCTGTGTGGGGTATCCAACAATAATAAATCGCGCGGGGATAAAAGACATTTTGCCAATATCTTTAACCCAAAGCGAGCAAGTCGAATTTAATGACAGTGTAAAGGCAATTAAGAGTAATATCAAAAATTTAAAACTTTAAGTTAAAAAATTTGCCAAAAAATTTAACAATAGGCATATAAAAATTAAACTAAAAAAATTAAAAATTTTAAAAAAACCAACCAAAATTTAAAAAAATTGCGCATTTTTGTGCAATTTTTCATGTTTTTTATAGAAATTTTTAAAATTTTAAGCAAATTTTATATTTTGCTTTTTTAAATTTACATTATCTGCTCGGTTAAAAATTTTGCAAAGGCGCGGCACACTTTAACGCTGCTATCATCAAAGCATTTGTTTTCGTTTGCCAAAATTATAATTGAGCCAATTGCATCGCCATCTTTAACAATTGGCACAATAAGTTGGCAACAGCTGGTGTTTGTTTCGTCCGCAAAAATATCTAACATTTGGCTGCCATCTTGCTGGCGTTTAATAATTAACTCTTTATTGTAAATTAAATCCTGCACGGCATTAGAAAGTGTCTTATTTGCATATCGCTTTTTGTTGGTTGCCACCACCACTTCTAGGTCGGTTATTATAATGTCGTGCTCTATGCTTTCCGCAATAGCTGTCACAGCAGATTGGCTATACAAATTTAGTGTGCCAATCGGGCTATATTTGCTAAGCAAAAATTTGCATCCGTCCACAATGCTTATTTCTAGTTGGGTGCCCTCGCGTACATTTAGCGTGCGCCTCATCTCGCGCGGCAGCACAATGCGGCCTAATTCGTCAACTCGTCTAACAACCCCTTTAACTTCCATATAAACTCCTAGTTTTAGTATGTTGCAATAAATTTTTATTATGCAGTTAAAACGGGCAAAATATTTGTATTATTTTAACAAATTGCTTTTTTACTATTGATTTTTATTAAAAATTATGTTATAATTTTTTTAAGAGGTATAAAATGGTTAATATTATTAATCCATCTGATGTAAAAAATACAACATTTGAAGAGTTAAGCCGTTTGGATGGCAGCATTTTGCAAAATTTTAAAAATGTGCGGTTTTTAATGGATGGCAGTTCAACTTGGTTTAGTCTTGGCGAGTTGGAAATTGTAGATGGCAAAACAAGAAGAGTTCCAACCTCACTTAAAGAGGTGGTGGATGCCTACAAAAATAGGCAACTGCGCAGAAGTGGCTTTTCCTACATTTGGGGCAGTGATGTTCACGATGCTACAAATATAACAATAGACCCATATAGTTTAACAGACACATATGTTTCGGATAGCATAATTCCGGATGGCGCGGATGCAGCCGACTATATGTATGGCTTAAGAAGATTATTAAAAGTGCAACCATCTAGCGACGCTAATTTTAAAGAAAATAGATTTATGTATGTTTGTGTTGACGGCATATGGAATTTTTATGATAAAAACGATATAGGCTACTATCAGGATGGCAAATTTACACCGATAAAAGATTTATCTAGGGATGAGGTTGCAGAAATTGCAGATAAAGATTTGTATCTTTCGGATAGCTATGGTAACGCCCACATCACTGGTGTAATAAATCAGTCCTACTCTTTAACCCAAGTGGAGCATTCGGGCATGCCGGTTGTGGAAAGAATTTCTGACGATGGCTCAGCAATAACCTCGTATGTTTTAACAGATGATGGAACAAATTTCAGGTCGTATGTGTCAGGAAATTACGTAACAACTAACACTAGCAGCACAAGCGAATTTAACGAGCAATCTTTTTCGCTTAACAACAATGATGCACGCATGCAAACAACCATTTATCAAACAAGCCAAAATGGCAACTATCTGCGCTTAAAGTTGCAAGGGCAATCCGAGCCGATAGCAGTGCGAGTAACTGGTGAGCAAAGCCAGCTATACTATGCCGACAAATCCGGCAATCATGGCGAACAAGTAAGGTTGGATACCGAAGATCGCGCGCAAGTGTTACGCAGGATAATTGGTCAAGAATTATTTGTAAAAATAACCAGTGGGGCAGAAGAAAAATGGGAGCGAACCCAAGCAATAACTGCTCAGCAAGCACTATTTGCCTATAACACTGAAAAATTTATGCAGTCCACCAAACAGCATGATAATTACATGGCGGATAACGCTTATTTGCGCCTAAGCGATGGGCGTTATGTTAAAGAAAGCGAGTTTGTTCGCCCAATAGCGTACAATTTTGTGTTTGACGAAAAGGCAGAATATGACGCTTATCTTTGCTATGTAACCAATGCCGAGGGCAAAACCGAAACCATTATTGCACCAAAAGATTTCACTGGCGGCCGTATTGCTGGCTTTAATGTGCGCTCAGAGGATATGCTTCGCATCAAAAAAACCACAAGTCCGCTAAAGGAAAGCAACGTAATTCAAACCACCAATAATGGCGAAAAATTAAACAGGTGCGTAACCTTAAACGAGCGTCCAGAAAAAGGTGCAATCACCGCAGCCAAAAAAGAAAAGGCAGATGAATTGTTGCAAAATGCGCTACAGCAGTTTAAAAACGAATATCAACAGGGCAGATATGCAATCGACGGCAATAAAGTGCTGGTTAAGCAAGAAGATGGCAGCTATAAAGAAATGGGCTTAGATTGCTCGGGCGAACTGCCAAAGCGCTTTATTTACTCGGACGAAATTTACACAGAGGACACAACTCACAGCGATAGCAAGTATAAATATCTATTAAACAACCCAGAATTTGTGGATGAAGCTACAGGAAAATTAAAAAATGGGCCTAAATTTAACACCAAAGCAGCAATTAAAGATTTCTACAAAAAATTTGGTGCGTTTGGCTTAAAAGTAGGCGCAACATTCTTCCTTGGTGGCGGATTGTTGGCGTTGCTTGGCGCTCCTGTGCTTGTGGCTGGTGCGGCTGCAGCATATGTTGCAACCGGAGTTCTTGCGCCATTCTATTATTTGGCAAAAGGTATTCGTCTAAAATTTAAATCTTTTGCAGATAAGGTGGTTGCCAACCGCAACAACATAAAAAAGAACTTAGATAATCAGTTGCAAAGTTTATATGAAAAAATTATGTCGCGCGCCGATACTATCAGTAAGGAAAAACAAAGGCTAGAGGGGTTGCAATCCACTCTCGATAGCGACCTTAATAGTGACCATTATGCCGATCTTCCTGGGGTGAAGGAACAAGATAATATTATAGAAAAATTGCGTGAAAGTTTGCCTAAAGATAGATGGGCAATCCTAGAAGAAGATTACGAAACTTATCTAGAAAAACAAACCTATATTAACAAAAATATTTTGGAAAAAATAATTTTTGTTGATGGCAAAAAAGTTTCTTCTAAAAAGAATTTAACCAAAGAAGATTTTGAAAAACTTGCAACCTGCTTAGATATTTCGGTAGACGAACTAAAATTTAATTATTTAACTTCTAAGGGCAATTTAAAAACCAGTGAAATATTTAAAAAATTGCAAAAATTAACTACGGCATCTAAAGAAGTTAAAAAATACCAAGCAACCTTGCAACAAATTGTGGATGCTAAATCTATGCGCAGGCAAATTGTTGTCGACCACCTAAATAATGCACTGCAAAATTGCAATGGCGAGTTGGAAGCCCTTAAAAATAATTTAGAGGCAGCGCTAAATGGCGATATCGCTGCTGGCATCCACAGTTTAAGCGAAACCAGATATTTGGCTTTGTTTGAAATTAAAAATGGCTATGCGGATGTAACCGAAGCGAATGCAGCACTATATAGCAAATTTAATTCGGACATTAAAAAAGTGGCGGGCAAACTAACCAAAATAAACAGTAAAGTAAGCAAAAATCCGGCTGACGCATCCCTAATTGCCGAGCAAAAACAATTGCAGGCCAATTTGTATGCGCTAATCAATTCGCCAAAAGCGGGCGCAATATACGACGAACTTAACGAGCGCCGCGAATACGAGCAGAAGATAGAAACTTTAAAAACCTATCTTGGCGTTAAATACTTTGATGGCACAACAACCATTTCTATGGTGGACGAGCAACTTAAATCGGGTGCATACACACTGGACGCTACTACCATGCAGTACAAATTGTCTAGGCATTCTAGGAACAAAAAGCAAGACAAAATAGACGAGCAAAAATTTAACAGCCACATTTCTAGGTTTAATGGGCAAGTTTACAAGGCCGATCAAACTGTGGAGGTTGATGGGTTTGAATATCGTTGCATTAAAATTGGCGATAATCTATATGCTAAAAACAGCAGTGGCGAATTTAAACAAGTGGTTAAAGATAAGGATAAAACCTATACATTTAAAGATATTGCTGATAATGTAGATTTAGAGGCACACAAAATGCTATCGTCTACAAAAATTACAGTGATAGAAGAAAGTGGCCATTACGAAAAACCTGTGGTTGAAGAAGTTGCCCCTGCGCCTAAGCCAGACGAGGTTAATCCAGCCAACGAGGAAGAAAAACGCAAAAAGGCAGAAAAAAATGCAGAAAGAAAGGCAGAGTACAGCAAGCCAATTTCCGAAAGCACAGTGCAACAAAACGATCTTTGGAAGGGCATCGTTGCCGCGCGTCAAATTGATTTGGCGGGCGAAAATGCTGCAGAAGAGGTGGCAGAATTTAGCAAAAAACTTAAATTTATAACCAGCAAAAAATACGCTGCTTTGCTAGAAAAAGCGGCAAAAAGTGCACCAATCGAAATTGAAGTTAAAGGCAAAAAACAGATAGTAGATATTGGTTTGTTAAGCGACACAAGCGAGCATATAACAAACATTCAAAATTTGGTGGAAAAACTAAAAGGCAAAACAAAATAAAAAGGTGGCAACGTGCCATCTTTTTTAAAAATTTTAAAAAGGGTATTGACAAATAAAAAATTTATGGTAAAATTGTGTTAGTTGGAGGAAATTATGGATAACACGCAAGATGAAAAAATGATAATAAATTTAACAATAAAAAAATTAGTACGTTTTTTACATGAACGAGCTTGGTATTGGGATGATAAATTTAGTTGTATCTTTGAAGAAATAGCTAATAAAGTAAATTCATTTGCTGCCATAGTTAAAGGTTTGGCAAAAAAGCTATTCTTAAAAGATACAGCAGCAGATCATAAAAAACTTGCCGAATATTTAGTATATTTATCCCATGATGACCTTTTAGATGTTTTAGATACAGTTATTAAAACTAATGATGGAAATCTTATTTATAGATTTGCTTGCGATGCAGATTGCTTAACTTATGAAGACAAAGTAAAATTAATGGACAAACTTATTAAGATAAACGACTATTCTCGGTTGCCTTATTTTGCAAAGGATGTTAGAGGCATAACTCACGAGGACATAGTAAAATTAGCAGACGCAACTATTAAAACTAACAATGCGGAATATATTTATAAATTTGCTATAATTGTAAAATATTTATTAAACCACGAGGACATAGTAAAATTACTAGATGCAGTTATTACAACTAAAGATGCGGGATATATTTTTGACTTTCTTCAAAATGTAAGAGGCTTAAACAATGATGACAAAGTAAAATTATTAGATGTAGTTATTAAAACTAAAGATGCGTATCTCATTTTTGGTTTTGCTACAAAAGTAAAAGGCTTAAGCCCTGAAGACAAAGTAAAACTATTAAAAGCAGAAATTGCAACAGGTAGTGCGAAATATATTTATGAATTTGCTAAAAATGTAGAAGGCTTAGAGCGTGAAGACAAATTAAAATTATTAGATGCAGTAATTGCAACTGGTAGTGCGGAATATATTTATAAATTTGCTAAAAATGTAGAAGGCTTAAACCCTGAAGACAAAGTAAAACTATTAGACGCAGTTATTGCAACTGGCAATGCTGAATATATTTACGAATTTGCTAAAAATATACGAGACTTAACCACTGAAGACAAAGTAAAACTATTAGATGCAGAAATTGCAACTGGTAGTGCGAAATATATTTATGAATTTGCTATAATTGTAAAATATTTATTAAACCACGAGGACATAGTAAAATTATTAGATTTAGTTATTAAAACTAAAGATGCGTATTATATTTATAAATTTGCTAAATATGTAGAAGGCTTAACCCCTAAGGATAAAGTAAAACTATTAAATGCTTTAATTGCAACTGGCAATGCTGAATATATTTACGAATTTGCTAAAAATATACGAGACTTAACCACTGAAGACAAAGTAAAACTATTAGATGCAGAAATTGCAACTCGCAATGCGGTGTATATTTATTATTTTGCTATACTAATGTGGCGGGACTTAGCACGCAAGGACCAAGTAAAATTATTAAATGCAGAAATTGCAACTGGCGATGCGTATTATATTTATATATTTGCTGCAGAAGTAAAAGGCTTAACCCCCGATGACAAAGCAAAACTATTAAAAGCAGAAATTGCAATTGGCGATGCGTATTATATTAATGTATTTGCTTTAGGAGTAAAAGGCTTAACCCCCGATGACAAAGTAAAACTATTAGAAGTAGAAATTGCAACTGGCAATGCGGAATATATTTATCAATTTGCTACAGAAGTAGAAGGCTTAACCCCCGATGACAAAGTAAAACTATTAGAAGCAGAAATTGCAACTGGCGATGCGGAATATATTTATCAATTTGCTACAGAAGTAGAAGGCTTAACCCCCGATGACAAAGTAAAACTATTAGAAGGAATTATTGCAACTGGCGATGCGTATTATATTAATGAATTTGCTTTAGGAGTAGAAGGCTTAACCCACGATGACAAAGTAAAATTATTAGATTTAGTTATTAAAACTAAATATGCGGGTAGGATTTTTGATTTTGCTACAAAAGTAGAAGGCTTAAGCTATGAAGACAAATTAAAATTATTAAATGCTTTAATTGCAACTGGCGATGCGTATCATATTTATCGATTTGTTACAGAAGTAGAAGGCTTAAAAATTGATGATTTTTATACAATATACGATGCATTCATGCATGACAAATTTGATGATAAAAGATATTTTAACAGATTTCTTAAATTATTTAAAGAAACGTTTGGGTTAACAAAACAAGAAATAGAGGAAAATCGAGAATTTTTACTATTTAAATTCACAAAAATTTCACCTGTGTAGCGCAGGTGGTTTTTATTTAAGGAAATTGTATTTTTCAATTCATTTAGATTGCACAATTCATTTGACATTTTGCGGGGTTTCTATTAAAATATAATAGTTAGGAGTTATTATGCAGAATTTTGATAAGATTGTAAACCTTTGCAAGGCGCGCGGAATAATTTTCCCGGGCAGCGATATCTACGACGGGCTTGCCAACACCTGGGATTATGGCCCGGTTGGGGTGGAGTTAAAAAACAACATCAAGCGCGCGTGGTGGAAAAGGTTTGTGCAGCAATCCACAAATAGTTTTGGTGTGGATGCAGATATTTTTATGAACAGCAAGGTGTGGGAGGCAAGCGGGCACACTGCCAGTTTTTCCGACCCTAAAATGGATTGTAAAAGTTGCAAAACACGCCACAGAGCAGACAATTTAATAGAAGCGCACAGCAAAGGCACAGTTAATGCAGACAAGATGACTAATGAAGAAATGGAGCAATATATCGCCGAGCACAAGGTTGCTTGCCCAAAATGTGGTAAGTGTGATTGGACACCAATCCGCAACTTTAACCTTATGTTTTCAACTTCGCGTGGGGTGACGGACGAAAGCCAAAACCTAATATATCTGCGCCCAGAAACCGCGCAGGGTGAGTTTGTAAACTTTTTAAATGTTCAGCGCAGCATGCGTGCAAAAGTGCCATTTGGCATTGCGCAAATTGGCAAAGCATTCCGCAACGAAGTTACCCCTGGCAACTTCACTTTCCGCACAATTGAATTTGAACAAATGGAGCATCAATGGTTTTGTAAGGCGGAAGATAGCATGAATTACTACAACGAATTTAAGCAAAAAGCATGGGATTTCTTGCTTTCTATCGGCTTTAAGGCAGAAAATTTGCGCTTTCACGACCATGACAAACTTGCGCACTATGCTAAGGCGGCTTGCGACATCCAGTACAAATATCCAATCGGTTGGGAGGAGTTGAACGGCATACACCACCGCGGCGATTGGGATTTATCTCGTCACCAAGAATTTAGCGGCAAATCCATGCTGTACACCGACCCTTTCACCAACGAAAAATATATACCGAATGTAATTGAATATTCAATCGGTGCGGATAGGCTAACACTGGCTGCCATGTGCGAGGCATACGACGAAGAAAAATTGCCGGACGGCGACACGCGTGTGGTTATGCATTTTCATCCAGCCATTGCGCCATATAAAGTGGCAGTGTTGCCGTTGCAAAAAAACATGGGGGATAAGGCACGCGAAATTTATAGCGACCTTACCAAATATTTTATGTGCAGTTACGATGAGGCTGGCAGCATAGGCAAGCGTTACCGCCGCCAGGACGAAATTGGCACCCCAATGTGCATAACTATCGATTTTGACACGTTAGAGGACAACACAGTAACCGTTCGCGACCGCGACACTATGCAGCAAATCCGCCTAAATGTAAGCGAACTTAAAGATTATATTGCAAAGAAAATTACTTATTAATTTATTTTCTCTTTTTTAAAAAAGAAAAACAGAAAAACAAGTAAACCACTTGTTTTTTTGTTGCTTTTTAATAAAAAAATAGAGATAAAAAACAAAAAAACGAGCAAATGCTCGTTAATTCGTTTTATTTTTATTTGACTTTTTACTTAACTTTTTATTTTTTTCTTTTGGGCAAATTCTGTTTACAAGTTCGTCAAACTTTTTATCCATATAAACATTAAATTCTGCTTGTGTCATATTACCACTCCAATTTATTTATTTCGCTTATAACTGCGTCTTGATGTTTTTGTTCTTCAGTAAGTTGTTTTATGGCCGCAGCCCTTTTACTGTCAATTTCATTGTCCAACTTATCTAATTGTTTGTCAAATTCTTTAACTACTTTATCTGGAACTTCATCAGTGTAGCCGTTTTCTTCACAAATTTGATTAAATTTTTGTTTAAATTTATTTTTAATTATAGCGCACAACACAAATACTGCCTCATTGTTGGCAAAAATTTCAATTGGTAATTGATCGAATTTTATTTTGCCTGCGCCATAAAGGATAAGGGCTTTTTGTGCCCTGTAAGTTGGCTCAAAAATTGCTGCAGGAATAGAATTTTTTGTTTTTTCATCAACAAGATTTGCTGTATTATGACGCCAAGAAGCACCCATATTTATAATTTCTTGCGGAATTTTCTGAATTTGTTTTTGTGACAAGCGTTTTAAATATCCGCCATTTAATGCGCGTCTATTAATGCTTTTTTGCGAAATTGATTTTATCATGTCTTCTGTAATACAATCCAGATCCAAATCACCGCCATTTTCAACATATAAGTCAAAATCCTTTTTAGAGATAGCAGCAATCTGTTTTGCTGTTAAATTCTCTAGCGAATAACCATTTTGTGCACGTTTGTTTACAATTTCTTGTGGGATTGCTGCAATTTTTTCGCTTGGAAGATAACTTAAGCTCCAGCCATTTAGCGCACGTTGATTAATTATATCATTTGGTATGTATAGGTCTAATCTCATCAATTTAAATTTAGTTAAGTCGTCTAAATCTCCACCATTAGCAATATATTGAAATAAAATGTGCTCAGGAATTGAAGATAATTGCATTTTAGTAAGATAATTTAAATCTCCGCCATTTGCGATATATTTAATAATGATTCTAGAAGGAATATTTTCAATTTGTTCTCGCGTAAAACAGTCAAGATACTTACCATCTATTGCGTATTGATTAACAATTTCTTGCGGAACTGCTTTTATTTGCTTGTTTGTAAAGTAACTAGGATCTTTGCCTAATTGCAAATATTTGTTTACTATTTCTTGCGGAACGGCTTCTATTTTAGGTAGAAGTCCCAAATCATAGCCTTTTGCCACGCGCTGATTAATAATATCTTGAGGAATAGCACTATTTTTTATTTGAAAGTTTTCAAGATAAAGCAAATTTCCACCATTGGCAATATATTTCAATATAACTTCTTGCGGAATCGCAGAAATTTGTGCTTTAGATAAGAAATCTAGATCTCCGCCATTTGCGACATATTGATTTATGTCGTCTTGTGTTAACTCATATTTCATAATAATCCTCCCTTATAAATAAGTATACCATAGGGGGGGGGGGTCTCTGTCAAGTGAGTTTGGCAAAAAAATTTAAAAAATATGAAAATTTTGTCAAAAATTTTTTTGAACGGGTTGTTCTGCTTCTTTTTATAAAAAAGAGAAAAAATAAAAAAACTCCACTATACTGTGGAATTTTTAATTTCTTGTTCGCAATCTTCAAGCCATTGTGGAAATTTTTGTTTGCAGAATTTATAGGTGTTGCTGTCGGTGTTATTTAGAACTCCAAAACGGATAATTCTATCTTTTATGTGGCGTTCCATTTGCTCAACATACTCGGGCGCGGTTGAGAATTTATGAAAATCAATTTTGCCTTGTTTTATAAGTTTATTAATCACTTTATATAAATCATCCACCTTTGTGCACTTTAAAACTTTGGCGGGCTGACTACTGACAACCTCTGGGCTAAAACTGGTTTTGCCCTCTTCAAAATTGGCTGGGTTAACCTCATAAATATAGCAACTTTCGTCTTGAAAAACCCGCTCCAGCGCGCCAGGATACGCCTCAAAAAAGCATGGCTTGCCATTGTTTAGCCCCAAAATTCCGTCAAAATCACCAAAACTTTTTTTGCTTCCAAACATAAGCGCAAGGCACAAGTCGGACGTGGCGTAAACATAACTTACACCATGAGTTGAAACGGGCGGCTCAAGCACTGTTATGCCCGGTGTTGCCGAAACATGATATAATTTCTTTTTCATATAAAAATTATATCACAAATTGCACAAAAAGTCAAATTTTTTATATTAATGCGGGTTTTTCTGTTTCTCTTTTTTAAAAAAGAGAAAAATAAAAAAGTATAAAAACAAAAAAGTCCACAATGGGACTATTTTATTGTTACTGATATGTTTAGGTCAAACGCAACTTCTTTTATAAGTTGAATTTTAACTTTGTAGCCGCCAACCGATTTTATTGGTGGAAAATCTTTAACCATATTCTTTTCTATTTTGTAGCCGTCGTTATTAAGGGCCGACACAATGTCTTGTTTGGTTACGCTGCCAAATGCTTTGCCGTTTGCGCCAACCGATAGGGTAAAGCTGTAGGTTTTGTTTTTAATTTTATCCGCCATAGCCTGATACTCTTTAACCAGTTCACCATAGTGAAAGGCTTTTGCATCCATCTGCCCCTTGTGGTCATTTAAATTGCTTTTGGTGGCCTCTTTTGCTATGCCCTGTTTAATAAGCACATTTGTGGCATAGTTTGGGTTGACGTCAATAACATCGCCCGCCTTGCCTTTGCCCTTTAAATCCTTAACTAAAATAACTTTCATATTATCACCTATAATAATTATAACACAAACCGCAAAAAATGTCAAAATAATTATCAAATAATATGAAATTATTAAAAATTTAAAATTTTGCAATTTAGCCTAAAAATCTGCTAGATATTTTGTAGATTATTTGGATTAAAAATTAAGGCAAATAAAATTTAAATTCTAATTAAATATTTATTTGCTAAACAAAATTTTAAATGAAAAATTTTTTAGGCTTAAATTTTATCTTGGTGCATACGAATTGCAAGGCGCGCTGTCCTTTTCACTGCCCACAAAAATGCCATTGGAAAAACACTCGCCCTGCTTATTAAAAATGCACTTGTTGTTGGCGCACATTATGTTCATGTTGCGGCAGTGGTGATAGGGTGCAACATCCGGCTCATGGGCAAACATATCTAGCGAAACATCTTCTACCACCTTATCTTTGTCCACTTGCAAATCGCTGCAATCTGCCTGTTTATTTACACTTAAATTTTTGCGCGTGCATTTTGCCTTTTCATTGTACACGCAACTATATTTTCTACAAACAATATCCATGCCCATATTTTTGCCTAAAACGTATTTTTTATATCTAAAAATTTAAAAAATTCAATAAAAAAGTTTAAATTTTATTTTAAAATTGCAAAAAAATTAAAAAATAAGGCGGATATTTTTCATAAAAAATATCAAATTTTATAATTTAACAATATGCCAAATAAAAACTTATTTAGTTGACAATTTTTTATAATTATACTAAAATATTTTTATTGTGAGGAGTTATGAAAAACTATAATCATATTGAAATTGAAGAGAAGTGGAAAAAGTATTGGGACGAGCATGACACGTTTAAAACCGATGTGTGGGATTTTTCTAGGCCAAAATTTTATGCGCTGGATATGTTCCCATATCCGTCTGGCGCGGGGCTGCACGTTGGACACCCCGAGGGGTATACTGCAACCGATGTTGTCTGCAGGATGAAACGCATGCAGGGGTATAATGTTTTGCATCCAATGGGGTTTGACTCGTTTGGCCTGCCAGCTGAGCAATATGCAATAGATACTGGCAATCATCCCGCTGGATTCACTGAAAAGAACATTAACTATTTCCGCGGGCAACTTAAAAATATTGGCTTCTCGTTTGATTGGGATAGGGAGATTTCTACCAGTGATCCGGCCTATTATAAATGGACGCAATGGATATTTAAACAACTGTATCAAGACGGGCTTGCAAAGTGCGTAGAAATGCCAGTAAACTGGTGCGAGGGCTTAGGATGTGTGCTTGCCAACGACGAGATTGTGGACGGAAAAAGCGAGCGCGGCGGCTATCCTGTGATTAAAAAGAATATGCGCCAGTGGGTTATAGATATGCCGGCTTATGCAGAAAAATTGCTAAACGGGCTAGACAAGTTGGATTGGCCAGAAAGCACCAAGGCAATGCAGCGCAACTGGATAGGCAAATCCACCGGTGTTGAAGTTGATTTTAACATAGTGGGTGGGGGTATGTTCTCTATATACACCACTTGCATAGAAACCATATACGGCATAACCTTTATGGTGGTTGCGCCCGAGAGCAAGT
Source organism: uncultured Clostridia bacterium (assembly GCA_947632645.1). Taxonomy (GTDB): domain Bacteria; phylum Bacillota; class Clostridia; order Christensenellales; family UBA1242; genus Onthoplasma. The sequence goes on from CANRQB010000001.1 coordinate 133,075, forward strand.
TGGTGGACGAGTTAAAACCGCGCATACAAAACTGGGATGAAGTGGAAAAATATCGCGAGGCAACGCTAAAAAAATCCGATATGGAGCGCACCGAACTAAATAAGGGCAAATCGGGCTGCCAACTTAAAGGGATTTATGCAATCAATCCGGCAAACAACAAGCAAGTGCCAGTGTTTATTGGCGATTTTGTGTTGGCAAGTTATGGCACGGGCGCAGTTATGGCAGTGCCAAGCCACGATCAGCGCGATTTCGAGTATGCAATTGCCCACAAAATACCTATGATTCAGGTGATTTCGGGTGCGGATGTGTCTAAATGCGCGTTTGAAAAGCAAGATTATTTGGGCAAGGGTTGCACCCTTATTAATAGTGAAGAATTTTCTGGCCTAACGGTTGAACAAGCCAAAGAAGCCATCACACAAAAACTAGAAAAAATGGGGGTGGCACGCCGCAAAACCAACTATCGCATACGCGAGTGGATTTTTGCCCGCCAGCGCTATTGGGGCGAGCCTATCCCAATTTTGCATTTTGAAGACGGCAGCACAAAAGCACTTGCTGATAGCGAACTTCCGCTTGTTTTGCCCGAACTTAACGACTACAAACCAGCCAAAGACGGCAGCAGTCCGCTTGCCAAAAATGAAGCGTGGGTTAATGTTAAAGTGGATGGCAAATCTGCTAAGCGCGAGACCAGCACAATGCCGGGCAGTGCGGGCTCTAGTTGGTACTTTTTAAGGTATATCGACCCTAAAAACGATAAACAATTTGCAAACTATGAGCTCTTAAAACACTGGATGCCGGTTGACCTTTATGTTGGCGGCAGTGAGCACGCGGTGGGGCATCTGTTGTACAGCAGAATGTGGAATAACTACCTATTTGATAAGGGTTTGGTGCCAGTTAGCGAGCCATTTACAAAACTGGTTCATCCGGGCACAATTTTGGGTGCAAATGGCATAAAAATGGGCAAACGCTTCCCAGAATTTGTGGTTGACCCTAACGATGTGGTTAAAAAATATGGCGCGGATACATTAAGATTATACGAAATGTTTATGGGACCGCTAGAAGAGAGCAAACCGTGGGATAACAATGGGCTTAATGGCGCGCGCAAATTTTTGGATAGAGTGTATAAACTATATCAAGAAAAAGAGATTGCGGATAAGCCAAACGCCAACTTAGATTTGGTGTACAATCAAACGGTTAAAAAGGTGACCGAGGATTATAGTTCGCTTAACATAAACACAGCCATTTCCCAAATGATGATTTTTGTAAACGCGGTTGGCAAAGAAACCATTTTCCCACGCGAATATGCACTCGGGTTTTTAAAACTACTTAACCCAGTTTGCCCATTTATAACCGAGGAATTGTGGCAACAATTGGGCGGCAAAACAACCATTGCGTATGAAACCTGGCCAACTTGTGACGAAAGCAAACTTGTATTAGACACAGTTGAAATTCCAATTCAAGTTAATGGCAAACTTCGTGCAAAAATTACAGTCAGCCGCACAGCCAGTGAAGAAGAAATTAAGCAAGCCGCACTAAAAGCAGTAGAAACCCATGTTGCTGGTGGCTACAAAAAAATTGTCTACATTCCAAACCGCATCTTCAACATTGTGGTGTAGGGGGCATTGCCATTTCTGTTTAGATGAATAATTAGCAGATGCGATTAAATTAACTGAAAATTTATAAAATTTTATTAAAAAATCTTAAAAAAAGCAAAAAAATCACCGATGTGGTGATTTTTTAGTTTATATGCTATAATGTGCATTTAACCATGCCACCGTCCACATTGATGGCAACACCAGTGATGTAGTGGGCTGGCACACTAGATAGGAAGACAATTGCGTTGGCAATTTCTTCTGCGGTGGCGTATCTGCCCATTGGGATGTTGGTTTTTGCAAACCAATCGATTGCCTCGTCCTTTTTCATGCCAGTTGCGGCTGCAAGTTGATCGCCAAGTTGGCCTTTTTCGTGCCAAAGTGGGGTGTCAACCGGGCCTGGGCAAACTGCGTTTACGTTTACGTTAAATGGTGCGCAGTAGGATGAGAAATCTTTTGTAATCATAATGTCGGCTGCCTTAATTGTGTCGTAACTAAGTAGCCCGCCTGGTTGTTTGCCAAAGATAGATGCCGTGTTAACCACGCTGCCCCAACCATTCTTTTTAAAATGTGGGATGCAAAGTTGTGTTAATCTAACTGGAGCATACATCATAAGTTCGGCATGCGAACGGAACACTTTTTCTGGGAAAGTTTCCATATCCCCCATAAGTGCAGTGCCTGCGTTGTTTACAAGCACATCGATGCGCTTAAATTTTTTTGCCACATTTGCAATGAATGTTTTGCAAGCGGCCTCTTTGGTTACATCCACTTGTTCGATGTAAACTTTTGTGCCTTTAAGCAGTTTTTTAACTGCTTCTAGGCCTTTTAAGTTAATGTCAGCAAGCGCCAAAGTTGCGCCTTCTTTTGCATATGCCAAAGCGGCTGCCTTGCCAATGCCAGATGCCGCGCCAGTTACTATAACCACGCGACTAGATAATCCTAAATCCATATTTACCCCCTATAACTATAATAAATTTATCACTAATCGATTTTTTAGTCAAATAAAATGTATAAATTTTACAAATTATTTAAAATTAAGCTTTAATTTAATTAATTTATCATTTGATAGGGCAAATTTGAATAAATTATATTGGACAAACTATGAGCAAAATTTGGATTGTTTTAATAATTTCTAGCCTTGTTATGATGGCCATTTTTTCGCCGGGCAGTGTGGTGGGCACAATGATGGAAGCGGCAAAAATGGGGGTTAGCATGTGTATAGAATTTATTGGAATTTATGCCGTTTGGATGGGGGTTATGCAGGTGATGGACGATTGCAAACTTAGCCATAAACTATCCAAAATTTTATCCCGCCCAGTGCAATATATTTTTGGCAAAACGGACGAAGAAACCGAAAAAAATATTTGCTTAAATATTGCATCAAATATTATAGGCATTGGCAGCGCATCAACCCCGTTTGGCATAAAGGCAATGCAAGGTATGGATAAAGGAGGAGAGATAGCCACCCGGGGTATGATAATGTTGGTGGTTATAAATTCAACTGGAATACAACTGCTGCCCACCACGGTTATAGGCATGCGCGCCTTAGCGGGCAGTGTTAGCCCAAGTAGCATTCTTTGGCCAACAATAGTATCCACCTTTTTACCAACCATATTGGGGATAGTTTTGGTGTCACTATTCTACAAAAAGAGCAAAGATAAGTTAAGCAAAAAATCGCTTACGCAAACACTAAAAAACTAAAAATTTTGTTGATTTTTACATAAAAACCACCATTTTTTGTTAATTTTTGCGTTTTTAAGGGGAAATATGGCAGATTTATTTATACCAATCTTAATAGCATTTGTTATGATATTTGCCCTAATAAAAGGGGTGGATGCGTACTCTGCTTTTGTTAAAGGGGCAAAGGGTGCGCTGCCGCTTATGGCAAGTTTGATGCCGTTTATTATTGCGATGTTTGTGGCGGTAGAACTTTTTAGAAATAGTGGGCTAAGCGGATATCTGTGCAATTTTTTATCGCCAATTTTTAAAGCATTACATATACCCCCCGAGCTATGTGAACTAACACTAATTCGCCCGTTTAGTTCTAACGCCGCGTATGTGCTTTTGCGCGATATTTATGCCCAGTATGGGGTGGATAGTTACATAGGCAATTGCGCAAGCGTAATAGTTGGCAGCAGCGACACGATTTTTTACGTTAGCAGCATATATTTTGCATCAACTAAGGTTAGAAAAACTGGGCTTACCATACCAATCGCGCTGTTGTGCAACGTGGTGTGCACAATAATTGCTTGTTTTTGCTGCCGATTTATTTAACTTTGGCTTAAAACCAATTTTTTTTATTGTTTTTCTTGCACAAAATTATTTTTTGTGATATACTGTTTAAGTGAATAAATAGGATTATTCTTTTTACTTATAGTGGCAGTTTGCCTTGCTATTTGTGCGGGAGATAAAATGAAAAATTTTTGGCTTAAATATTGGCATGTGTTGTTGGATGCGCTGATTGATACGCTAAAAATTTTGCCTATCCTTTTTATTGTTTACTATCTTATAGAACTAATCGAGTATAAATATGCACAAAAATTGCAAAACAACCGCCTACTTAAAGGCAAGGCAAGCCCGGTTATTGGCTCGCTACTGGGCAGCATACCGCAGTGTGGGTTTTCGGTTGTGCTGGCTGATTTATACTCGCGCGGGGCAATAGCGGTTGGCTGTTTGGTGGCAGTGTTTATTGCAACCAGCGACGAGGCCATCCCAATACTAATTGCCTATCCAAACAAAATTTTATCCATACTGCTGCTTATTGCAATAAAAATTGTGTGGGCTATTGTTATTGGATATTTGTCCGCAGGGCTATTTAAACTGCTCTTTAAAAAGAAGGCACTTGCCATAGACACCAAAACGCAAGCGGGAAATGAAGTTGCAGATATTGTTAAAGAAAAAAGCGAAAATTTAAACTTGGCAAAGGAAAAATCCGAAGAAAAATGCGCCACCATACACGATGGGTGTTGCCACCACCATGTGGAAACCAAATCGTTTGATTGGCTGCATCCGCTTACGCACTCACTAAAAATTTCTGCATTTATTTTGGCGGTTAATTTTGTGTTTGGCTGCTTTACCGATATATGGGTGGGGGAGCATGCGCTTTTCAACTTTTTATCTGCCAATAAATATTTTCAACCATTGCTTACTGTGCTGGTTGGGCTTATACCTAACTGCGCATCCAGTGTGGTGCTAACTCAGCTTTTTGTTCAAGGTGGCTTGTCGTTTGGTGCGCTTTTAACTGGCCTGTGCATGAATGCGGGTTTGGGTTTTGTATTTTTAATAAAAACCAACAAAAATTTTAAAGAAAATTTGTTTATATTTGTTTTAATTCTTCTATCCAGTTTGGCTTTGGGTTATGGCTTAATTTGGGTAAATTTGTAAAATTTTGTTTAAATTTGCGCTTAATTAGCGCATTTTTTTATTTATTCTGCATAATAAAAAATTTATTGCAAAAACTAGCCGTGGAGGACAATATGGTACAAAGTGAATTAAAAATGTTAAACCGCATTTATCAAGATGCCAGCGTGGGTATGCAGGCAATAGATAAGGTGCTTAAAAAAGTTAAGGATGAGGAGCTTAAAAAACTTTTTAAAAAGCAATACGACGAATATCAAAAATTTGCCGATCGCGCGGATGTTATGGCACTAAATAAGGATAAAGAAGTTAAAGACAACAGCTTTTTTAAAAAGATGAAACAGACCGCAATGATATATATGAGTTTGTGGGCAGATAGCACCCCTAGGCATATTGTGGAAATGATGATTTCTGGCACGGTTATGGGTATAATCGACACCATTAAAACCGAAAAAGATTGTGCACCAAAAACCGAGGAATTAAAAACCCTTGTTACCGATTTTAAGGCGTTTCAGGATGAATTTTACGAAAAACTTAAAAAATTGCTGGCAAAAGTGTAAAATCTGATTAAAACTTTTAAAATAGGAGAACATTATGAAAGAAATAGTTTTGGCGTATATTATGTACCTTAATTCGTTTAAGGGCAAAACAAAACCTAAAATGCCAAATCTTAACGCGAGCGCATATACTGATAGTGAATACGTTGCCGTCATAGACAGCCTGAATGCTGACTTTGATGACTTAGACAGTGTGGCGCTAACCGAACGCTTTTTAAAAGGGTAAAATGGAAATTAGCCGTGGGGAAATTTATTATGCTGACTTAAGCCCAGTTGTGGGCAGCGAACAGGGTGGTGTTCGCCCAGTTTTGGTTGTGCAAAACGATGTAGGCAATCACTACAGCCCAACCGTTATAATCGCCGCCATAACCAGCCAACTAAGCAAGGCAAAACTGCCCACGCACATCGAACTTAACCACGAAAAATTTAACCTGCCCAAGGATAGTGTAATTTTGCTAGAGCAATTGCGCACACTGGATAAGCGCCGCCTTAAAGAGCGCGTATGTCAAATAGACAACCTAACCATGCAGCGGGTGGATGTCGCAATGATGATTTCGCTTGGAATAACCGCATAAAAAGGCAAAAATAAGCTAAAAATAGCGTAAAATTAATAAAAAATTGGCAGAAAAATTTCGTTAAAAAACTATCGACATTCTGTACAAATATGCTTTACATTTTTAAAAAAATGTGTTATAATGATGCTGTAATTAATAAAAGGAGCACGTTATGACTGAAGAACAGTTGGATAAACTTAGCATCTTTCAACTAAGGGAATTGGCACGTAAAATGGGTGTGGATAGTCCTACCAGCAAACGCAAAGGGGAGCTTATCACGCAAATTTTGGATATAAGCAATGGCAATTCCAGTCCGCATTTTGCAAAATCCAAACAGGGCCGCCCACCTAAGGACACTGGCTTAAATTTTGTGGATATCTAAATGC
>CANRQB010000002.1 GCA_947632645.1 uncultured Clostridia bacterium
TCGGGGTCGAACCGACATGATATTGCTATCGGCAGATTTTGAGTCTGCTGCGTCTGCCATTTCGCCACACCGCCATAAAGTTAAGTTATTTAATTTAAGATTTTATATTTTTGCTTTTTTAGTTTTAATTTTGTTTTTTAATTAAAAAGCAATTATAATATATCATATTTTATTAGTTTTGGCAAGTGGTTTTTATAAATTTTTAGGTTTTTATTAAAATTTATTTTTATAAATGTTTTTATTGTTTATATATTTATAAAGTTAAGAAATTAAATAAATTGTGCTTGTAACTTCAAACCATTTTGAAATTTTGGGCGGGTGTGATATAATATTTATGGAGAGAATATGGATAAATTTGTGGTTGTGGACGGCAACAGTTTAATAAATCGCGCGTTTTATGCGCTGCCAAATTTAACTACGCTATCTAAAAAGCCATGCGGTGCGGTGTATGGCTTTGTTAATATGATTTTAAACATAATTTTAAACGAAAAGCCAAAATATTTCGTTTGCGTGTTTGATGCGGGCAAGCACACTTTCCGCCACGATTGGTACCCAGAATATAAGGGTAAGCGCGAGCGCATGCCCGAAGATTTGGCAAGCCAGTTGCCTATGCTTAAAGAACTACTTGCCGCCATGCAGATAAAAATGGTGGAGATGCCCGAAATTGAGGCGGATGATTTGGTGGGCAGTATAACTCGCAAATTTAACGAGGAATTTATTGTTGTGTCGGGCGATAGGGATTTGTGGCAACTTATAAACCCACACACCACTTGTTGGTTTACGCAAAAGGGGATAACCAATGTGCTTAAACTAAATGAGGATGAACTTTTAAAGCAATATAACCTTAAGCCATATCAAGTTATCGAGTTAAAATCCATTATGGGCGATAGTTCGGACAATATACCCGGGATACCCTTAATTGGAGAGAAGGGCGGCAAAGAGTTAATTTCGCTTTTTGATAATTTGGATAACATTTATGCCAATATAGAAAACGTGCCAAACCGCTACAAAGAAAAATTGTTAAAGAATAAAGAGCTTGCCTATTTAAGCCATAAACTTGTAACAATAAAAACCGATGTGGAGTTGGATTTAAAACTAGAGGACTGCACTGTTAAATTGCCGTTTAACAAAACCACATACGAAATTATGTACGACTTGGGCTTTAAATCTATGCTACGCCGAAAAGAGTTGTTTAGCGAAAAGTTTGAAATAGAAAGCCTTGCCGAAACCGAACTAAATTGCCCGCTTATAGAGATTGATAGTCAGCAAAAATTTTTGGATATGTTAGATGCGCTAGGTGGTAGTTTTAGTTTATTTAGCGACAATCTTTCGTTTAACTTTTCGGATGGCAAAAATGAATATATTTTATATAAAAGTAGTGAAATTTTTAATAAAAATGTACAAAATTTAGCAAATTTACTAAAAAATGATGCAGAAAAGGTGTGTTTTGATTGCAAAACCTTAATGCACGAACTGGACGATTATGGGCTAAAACTAAACCATTATTTTGATGTTTCTATGGCAATGTATATTGCAAACGAAAGCGAGGCGGAAATAACCTTTGACGATGCACTAAAACTAAACAAAATTAAAACCAATGCAAAGGCATATGCGCTTAAAACTCTTAAACAAATTTATGTAACCAAACTTATAAACAATGCTCAACTTAAACTATATAACGAGGTTGAATTGCCGCTTGTTAACGTGCTTTACAATATGGAGAGGGAGGGTATAAAGATTGATGTAAATCAGATACACCAACTAAGCCAAGCTTATCATGAGGAATTGGATGGTCTGGTTAAAGAAATATATACCCTGGCGGGGGAGGAGTTCAACATAAACAGCCCCAAGCAGTTGCAAGTGATTTTGTTTGAAAAATTAAATATACCCTATAGGGGTAAGCCAGGCACATCGGTTGAAGTGCTTAATGCAATAAAAGATAGCCACCCAATTGTAAATTTAATTATGCGCTACAGAAAAATTGCAAAACTTGTTAACACCTATTTAGACGGCATGTTGCCTTATGTTAATTTAGACGGCAAAATACACACCACCTTTATGCAGCGCACAACTGCAACGGGCAGGCTATCTAGCCGCGAGCCAAACCTTCAAAACCTGCCAATCCGCGATGACGAGGGCCGCCTGCTTAGAAAGATGTTTAGTTCATCCCACCCAAATGGCACACTTATAAGTGCGGATTATAACCAGATTGAACTTAGGCTTATTGCAAACTTTAGCAAGGATGAAAATATGATGGCGGATTATCGCTCGGGCAAGGATATCCACGCTGCCACAGCCAGCAAAATTTTCAATGTGCCGCTAAACGAAGTTACCTCTAACATGCGCCGCGTGGCAAAAACGGTTAATTTTGGCATAATTTATGGCATAAGTGCGTTTGGGTTAAGCCAAAGTTTATCGTGCAGCGTGCGTGATGCTGCCGATTTTATTGCAAAATATATGCAAATTTATCCTAAAGTGAAGCAATATGGTGATGATTGCATTGCACTGGCCCGCCAAAAGGGATATGTTTCCACCTTAATGGGTAGGGTGCGTCACATCGGCGATATAAACTCTAGCAACAGCACTATTCGCGCTTCTGCCGAACGTATTGCAAAAAACACTCCACTTCAGGGCAGCGCCAGCGACATAATAAAAGTTGCCATGATACGCGTGTTTAATCGTATACAGCAGCAAAATTTAAAAAGTAAAATTGTGCTTCAAATTCACGACGAATTGGTGGTGGATTGCTACCCGGGCGAAAGCGAGCAGATTAAAAACATATTAAAAACCGAGATGGAAAATGTGGTTAATCTGCCAATTCCGCTTACCGTAGAACTGGGCGAAGGGGAAACACTTTTTGATGCAAAATAACTTTAAATTGGTGAAATACACCAATTTTTTATAAAAAACGCATAAAATTATAAAAAAATATTAAATTTTAACAAATTTAAATAAAATTCTTTTTAAAATATTTGTAAAATTTTGTAAGATGATATAAAATAAAATTATGACAAACGATCAGCGCAGAGAATATTATATGAACAAAAATATTCGCCTTTATCCCTTTTTTATGGCTTTAACATGGGATACTATTTTTGTTTGGACAATTTTAACTCTGTACTATCAATCGGCAAAAGGGCTAACCTTTTCGCAAGCAATTATGCTAGATTCGGTGCAAACAATTGCTGCATGCATAATGTGCATTCCAATGTCTAAATGGTTTGCAAACGTTCCATCAGTTACTTCTTCGCGCATCGGCAACTTGGGTTATGTTGGATTTTTGCTTATTTTAATTTTTGGTCCCAAAAAACAATTTTGGTTGTTTGCAATAGGCACAGTGTTTTTGGCATTTTCTTACACAATGCACTCTATAAAAACCAATTCCATTTTAAACAAAAGTTTGCATGCAGTGGATAGGGATAAAGATTATCAGCGTGTGTATGGCAAAGGGCTTAATTATTACTACATTTTGGAGGCATTAAGTGCAATAATTTCCACCTATCTGTACGCATGGAAGCCAGTTTCACCATTTATATGTTCGCTTGCCGTGGTTATAATTTCGTATTTTATTTCTATATTTTTAAAAAATCCAGAAAAATTTCAAAAACAAAATGTGGAGTTGGATCATCCGCTTACCTACAAAGAAAAGCAAGCTAAAAAACCGGATAGCTTTATAAAAATTATATCATCAACGTTTATAATAACACTATTGTTGTATGCGTTCTTCTTCCGTGGCGCACTATCTATTGATACCACACAATTTAGGCTTTACCTACAAAAGCTAACCGATAGCGGGCAAATGCCAATCTGGATGTTTGGTTATTTGTTTGCCTTTATGCGCTTAATGATGGGGTTAAGCAGTAAATATCAATTTAAGTTTAACCTTAAATTTGGGGTAAGAAGTTTGATGATATTTGTTGCCACCTTTATTATAACCGTTTTGGGTAGCGGACTACTATACCTGTTTATGCCGGATAGCATTATAAAAATGGTTATAATAATTGCGCTTATGATTGTAACCTGCTTATTAAGGCAGCCAAATTCTATTTTCTTAAACAACTATATGCAGGTGTGCACTCAAACCAAAAATCACGAAAGGCTGTATGCGTTACGCACAATTGCCGAATATTTGGGCATAGCAATTATAAACCTTTTCTATGCTCAACTTTTGGATGTATTCAACAACAATTTTGCCTATGCAAACTTTATTTATGTGGGGGTGCTGGCAATTCCAATTATAACAATGCTTATTTTGTTTATAAAGGTACTGGTTAAAAAGTTTGCTGCAAAATACACAATCATCAAGCCAGAGTATACAATAGATGACGAGTAGGGGTGCTTAAGGCACCTTTTTATTATAAATTTATGCAGCATTAAAATTTAAAAATTAAAAACAAATTATCAATAAAAAAACGCGCCTAAACGCGTTTTGGTTAGTTGCACATGTTATATTGTAGCAAATTAATTGCTGGCATAAACCAAATGCACTCCACAAAAGCAACCTTATAGCACATGCCGTATCCCGTTTAATGCTGCTGCCTTCCAGCCCTGACATGGTTCACAGGGCGACATTGTATAAGACCTTTATTTCAACATACACAAAGCTTACTCAACACAACCAAGTTTGCTCCGCTATAACACATCGGCCCCGCTGTAGTGGCTTGCGGGTTACAGGGCACCACTAGCTCCCCACCTAGTGCAACCGATTATATTATATTATAAAGTTAAAAAAATTTCAAGTGGTTTTTACTAAAAATTTAAATTTGTCAAAACAAAACAAAATTTTTATATAGCGTTGTTGTTTATTTAGTTGAATTAACACAACAAAAAAAAGGCACACTATGCCTTTTAATTTATTTTTATATAATCACTGTTATAATGGCAGTCCCCAAACGCATCTGGAATGCCAGTTTCGTACATAATATCGGTTGCTTTGTTGTAGCAATCTGCAATTGCATTAATTAAACGCAATATCTCATCTTCGCTTATGTGAGTATCTGTAAATTCTATTGGTGGGTTAAATTTAGCTTCATTAAACTTATCAATACGGCAATGCCTATCATTTGCTATAGTTGAAAACATTCCGCATAATTTTTTGCCTTCTTTAGTTAAAGGCGCAAGTTGGCGTTTATATTTTGCCAACTCTTCCCTTGAACAATTCGTAAATTGGGCATCTTTTTTTAAATCAATACAATATTCTTCGTTAAAAGCGGAATATATATCGTTAAAAAATTTGCCAGTAACCTTTCTAAAATAGTGATATAAATTTAAATCTCTTTCTAACTCTTTCATTTGTATCCTCCGCGTATATTTTATCACACTATTTTTATTTGTCAATATGTAAATTAAAAATTGTTAAAAATAATTTGGTATTTGCAAATTATTGTGGTATAATTATTGTGGAGAGTTAGATGACAAGAGAAAATTCAACACGGTTTATAACCGCATACAATCAAATAGATTACGCACTGCGCACAATTTATAGTTTTAAGCGCAGTATGAGTTTTTCCGATTTAATAAGGCGCTGTGTGGTGCTAAATTCTATAGTAAGAAAGTACGAGGAGGATTTAATCGATTTTGGCAGATTGCGCAACGCCATTGTGCACACCGGCAACAAAAAATATACAATTGCCGAGCCGCATGATGAAATTGTGGAAAAGATAGAAAAGCTAGCCAAGCTTATAACCGAGCCACCGCTTGCAATAGATAGGGTGGGCAATAAAGAGGTTATCACCCTAGCTGATACAGTAAAAATTGGCGAGGCTATGAGTTTGATTGCACGCACAGGGTATGGCAATTTGCCAATCTATTGTGGCGAAAAATTGGTGGGCATTTTAAATGCGCGCAAACTTTTAACCGTGCTTGGCAACAAGGTGGGCGAAGGCGTAAATTTGCAAGAATTCATCACAAACACCACGGTGGGCGAAATTATATCTGAAATGGGTGATGACTACTATTTTATGTTGGCAGACAAATCCATTTCTATAGATGTGGCTATGAATTCGTTTGAAAACAACCGCAAATTGCTGGTTATTTTAATAACTAAGGATGGCAAGGATACAAGCAAGCCGCTTGCCATAATTTCCACGGCCGACATTGTGGATATGAAAAAGATTTTGGACGTGTATTAATGAAAATTGCAACCGATTGGGCTGAATATAAAGTTATATCCACCGCAGCGGGCGAAAAGCTGGAGAATATTGGTGGATACACTTTTTTGCGCCCTGATCCGCAGGTTATTTGGAACACGGATAAGCCAATAAAACAAAAGGTAGATGCTAAGTACACGCGAACAGAGAATAAGTCTGGCGGATGGGAATTTAGCAAAAAAATGCCAAAAAATTTAGTAATTTCACGCAAAAATGTTAGATTTTACATTCAACCGATGAATTTTAAACACATTTGCCTTTTTCCCGAGCAGGCAGTTAATTGGGATTTAATGGCAGATTTAATAAAACAAGCTGGCCGCCCAATTAAGGTGCTAAACCTGTTTGCCTACACGGGCGCAGCAAGCGTAGTGTGTGCCTTAGCGGGCGCGCAAGTTACACATGTGGATGCGGCAAAAAGCATGGTGGAAATTGCCAAGACAAACGCGCAATTAAATGGGGTGGATAACATCCGCTACATAGTGGACGATTGCATTAAGTTTGTCGAGCGCGAAATTAGGCGGGGCAATTTTTATGACGCCATAATTATGGACCCACCTTCGTTTGGGCGCGGTCCTAAGGGAGAAACTTGGAAAATAGAGGAAAATATATTCGAATTTGTAAAACTGGTTAGCAAAGTGCTATCTAAAACCCCGCTTTTTGTGCTTATAAATAGCTACACCACAGGCTTGCAACCAAGTGTTATGGGCAACATTTTAAACGCCACAATATCAGGGGGCGAACTGGATTGCTACGAAGTTGGTTTGCCTACAAAGCAAGAGGGCATAGTTTTGCCATGCGGGTGCAGTGCAATAAAAATTTTTAAGGAGGGAAGATGACACCTCAAATAGTGTACGAAGATAATCAAATTATTGTTGTAATAAAGTCATATAACATTCCCGTTCAGGCAGACGAAACGGGCGATGAGGACATGCTAACCGCCATTAAAAACTACATAAAACAGCGGGATAACAAGCCGGGCAATGTATATCTAGGTTTGGTGCACAGGCTAGATAGGCCAACCGGCGGGGTTATGGTGTTTGCCAAAACCAGTAAGGCAGCAAATAGGCTATCTAAGCAACTTAAAGAAAAGCAACTTAAAAAGCATTATATCTGTGTAGTTAACGGCGTGCCGCAACAAAAAAGCGGGCATCTAGTTGCCTATTTAAAAAAGGATGCAGCCACCAACACGGTTAAAATTGTGCCAAAACTAGAAGCTGGCGCAAAAGAGGCGATGCTGGATTACACTGTGCTTGCAACAAAAAATAACCTATCGCTTATAGAAGTAAATCTGCTAACCGGCCGCAGCCATCAAATACGTGTGCAACTATCCGGCCAACTAAATTGCGTGCTGTATGGTGACTTTAAGTACGGCGACAAGCAACACGGCGGCAACCTTGCGCTTTGGGCATACCAGCTAAATTTTGCCCATCCAGTGTCTAAACAAAACATGGTGTTTAGGGTGGCGCCCGGCTATACAAACTCGGCATTTAAGTTATTTGAAGGTGAAATAGAAAAACTGATAAAATAAAAAATTTTAAAAAATCAGCAAAATTTTAATAAAAAACCGCATAAAAACGTTAATTTTTGTTAATTTGTTAAAATTTTTTAAAAAATTTATAAAATTCAAGGAAAATTAAGCCAAAAATAATACAAAAAATACCTAGAAAAATAATTAAAAAAATTTTAAAAAATTTTGTAAAAAGGTATTGACTATAACTTAAAATAGTGCTACATAATAGGAGTAAAATATTATTTTATAGGAGAAGAAATGAATAAATTAGCAGTTTTTGAAATGAGTGTAAACGACATAACCATGACGATATATAACTACACCAACACTGGCTTTTTTGCAATCGAGCAACAGATAAAAGAGCCCATCAAAATTTTGCAGGATATGGAGCGCGATGGCTACATAAAACCTGCCCGCGTGCAAGAAACGATTGCCACACTTAAAATACTAAGGAAAATTGTGGATGCGCAAAAAATAGAAAACTTTATTTGCTACGCCACCCCAGTGCTGCTTAAAGCACGCAATCAAATTGCCTTTTTGGACGAAGTGTACAAAACCACCTCGCTATATTTTAAGGTGCTATCAAGCGAAGAACAAATTTCTGCACTGCACAGTTCGGTGTTATACTCGTTCCCTATGACGCGCGGCGTTATAATTCAAGTTGGCGATTACTCAACCGAAATAATCCGCTTTAACAGGCGCGTTATTGCAAACAGCGTTTCGCTAGATTGGGGCGCACTAAACCTACTAGAAAAATGCGCGGGCAAAACCCTTGCCGACACAATGGATAAGGCATGTGCCGAAATAACTAAGGAGATTAAAAAACTAAGCTGGCTATATAATTTGGAGGACGAAAGCGAATTTATAGGCATGGGCGAGGTGTTTGATAGCTTGGGCAAACTTTCGCGCAGATCAAGCCGCTATCCACTGGATAAGGCACACAACTACGAGGTTACAACCGACAGCTTTACAAAGGTGTACAATCTGGTGCGCGGGCTAGATTTGGATAAGGCCAAAAAACTAAAGGGCATATCGGAAAAGCGCGCGGATGTGGTGGCAGTTGGCTTGGCAATAATAAAAGCCGCATATAACGAATTTGTGCGCGGTGGAGTTAAAATTTCTGCTAATGGCGAAATGTATGGCATAGTGGCAAAAAATCTGCTTGGCCAAACGGGCGAAAAACCACTGCTAGATATACTTGGCTATTCGCTAAGCTCGATAAACGAATTTTATCCAACCACAATAAATATGGATAACAACTATTCAATCGCGGTTATATTATACAAGCAACTAAAAGTGCTACATAAACTATCGCGCCAATATGTTAAAGTGCTGCGCATAGCTGCAAGTATGTGCATGTGTGGCAAGCGCATCTCGTACGAAAACTATCAAAAAAATTGCTTCCCAGTTATTTTAAACAGCAATATTTATGGCGCTTCGCATAAAGAAATTATCTTGGCAGCTTTTGTCGCAGCCAGCCAAAATGTGGACGATTTCAGTTTAAATGAGTGGGTGCGCTATAACGATATTGTAAGCGATGAAGATTTGGATGCAGTTAAAAAACTTGCAGTTATAATAAAAATGGCAACCATGCTTAATATTACTAATGAAAATGTGGTTAAAGACATCCAATGCGATGTGCTCGGCGACACTGTCATTTTAAAAACCGAAGTAGAAAAGGACGCAACGCTTGAAATTAGCCAAGCCATGAGTGTGGCTTCAGATTTTAGAAAGGTGTACGGCAAAAATCTTCAAATTTTATAAAAGGGGGTAGTTATGGTTGAACTCGCCATAAAATTTGGCAGCAACGAAATTATCATTTACAGGAAAGGCTTTGGCATAATTGCAAAAGAACCAGCCTATATCGCGGTGGAAAACTCGGGCAACAAAACCCATGTTAAAGCCACGGGCAAAAAGGCAGAAAAATACTATCTAACGCACGTTAAAGATGTTGAGGTGGTGCAGCCAATTGTCAACAGCGAAATTGTTAACGAACCTATGGCAAAACTTCTACTAAAAAACATCTTTAAAGAGGTGGTGCAGGACAAATCCGCGCTAATTTCAATTAAAGCGCTGGTTGCTGTGCCATGTGCGCTAAGCGAAAAACAACTGCTTCTATTAAAAAAAGTGCTGCATGCAGCGGGCGTTAGTAAACTTACTTTCGTTCAAAACAGCGTATGCGCATACGAGCATATGGATTTAGATAAAACCGCGCACATCATGGTGGTGGATATAGGCAAAAATATAACCGACATATCTATACTAAACGGTATGTGTTTCGATTTTGGCCGTATGTATTTCTTGGGCGGCGCGGATATGGATGCAAGTTTGTCCACCTTTGTTAAGGATAACTATAACATAAGCATCAGCCCTATGCAGTGCGAAGCCGTTAAAAACGAACTAGCCTCGCTATACGAGCGCGACCTAAATAGGATGGATATTTCGGGTGTGGACGATAACAACAAACTTAACAAAACTTCAATTTCTGCTAGCGAAGTGCGCGTTTCTATCGTTAATATATACGACACCATTTTAAAAATGTGCACCGACATTTTAAACGAACAACCCAACGACATTAAAGAAGAAATTTACAACAACGGCATCCTGTTTGCTGGCGGTGCAAGCGCCATCCCTGGCTTGTACGAATACGCCAGCAACAAACTTGGCATCCCAGTGCTTATTCCAGAGGAACCAATGGATGCAGTTATCTTAGGTGCGGGCAAACTTCTCTCCAGCGGCAAAGAGCACATAAAGATAAATTTGTAAGGGCTTTTATTTAATAAGAGCACAGAAATACCAATAAATGCAAAAAACAAGGCAAATCATAAAATAAATCAAAAAAGGCAGTTTATTCTGCCATTTTTTACACTCTACCCACTAAAGTATCTATATCTATTTGCAAATAATCTGCCAATTTAATTAGGTTTTTTAAACTTATATTCTTTTTTAGATGCAGCCAATCATTTACATTGCCAAAAGAAATTACTTTATCTTTTGTTAATCTATAAATGGTGGTGTTTTTAATTTTTAAAATTTTTCTGAATTGAATATCCCATGATGGTGCTTTTTTGTATTTAATATTGCCAATTTCTTCACTTCTTCCTATTAAATATTCTATACTGCAATTAAATACATCGGCAAGTTCAATTAGGTTATTGATTGTTGGATAACAATTGCCTTTAATCCACTCATAGACTGAACTTTCGCCAACATTTGTTAATTTTTCTGCTAAATCTTTTGGCTTTAAATTATATTCATCCATTAAATCATTCAATATCATATTCATAAAATGATTATATACGTTAAACTTAGTAGCAAAATTTTTCTAAGAATGTCGGATATCCACTTGACTTTTTAATTTTATCGTATATATAATATAATTTTTAGGAGAAAAATATGGATATATTGTTATTAAATTTAATTAATGGGTGGTTGCAGCGCAAAAATTGCGGGCGCGAATATTATTATAAAGACATTATGGAAGAGCGCGAAAAAGAGTTTGTAACATGCCTAACGCATGAGCAGTGGGAGAAGTTTGAAGATTTTCGCACATCAATAACCGATTTTGTAGAAGAAAAAACCGATTATGACAAAATTGACATATTTTATTTGGGTTTAAAACTTGGCATGGGTTTTACTGATTTTTTATCGGACAACAAAAATTTGCAATAAAAAAGCAAACATTTGGTTTGCTTAATTTTTATAATATTTTTGATTTTTGCTGGTGGGTTTGTTTGGCTCAGTCATTCCAATTAATCCTAACTCTAGGGCAGGTAGTAGATAGTTTTTTCTAAACCCCGCCTTGGATTTTAAGTTTAATTTTTGCATTAGTTCATTTGCCGATTGCGGATAAGTTTCAACCACATTTAATAGTGCAGAAATTTGATTGTTCATATGATTTATATGGTTTTTTGTGTCGCTAACCATATTTTTTATTGCCTGATTTATAACTTTAAGCATAAAGGTTATAAAATTATTGGATTTGCCCTGGCTTGTGGATAGGGTGAATGCCTTATAATATTCCGCTTGATTATCCTTAATTATACTTTCAATTGGTATCCAAGCGAAAATTGGTTTCCAACTAGATAGCAGTGCGGTCTGCCACAATCTGCCCATTCTTCCATTTCCGTCTAAAAACGGGTGGATAAATTCAAATTCGTAATGGAATATGCTGGATTTTATAAGCATATTAAGTTTGCTTGTTTTTAGCCAATCAAAAAGCGCGCCAAGTTGCTGATGCACAAAATTAACTGGAGGCGCCATGTGAACAACTTTGCCCTTTTCGTTATAAACGCCAACTTGCTTAGTTCTTATCTGGCCGCTATCGGCAATAATGTCACGCATCATAATCGAGTGCACTTTTAATAGATCTTTTTGGCTAAATGGGTTTATTCTATCTAACATTTTGTACGCTTCGTTTGCATTTTTAACCGCCAAAATATCTGTTTTTGGTCCAAGCACTTTTTTGCCATCCAACACGGCGGTAACCTGCTCGATAGATAGTGTGTTGTTTTCTATTGCAAGCGATGATTGTATGGTTTTAACTCGGCTAACTCGCCTTAATCTAGGCAATTTTTCAAGCGCATTAACACTGTTTAGTTTGCCTAAATTTTCCATAATATCAGAAACAAGCGCTAACATTTCATCAGTTATTTCGTAGGGTGGGGTGTATTTTTCTTCCATAAAAACCTCTATAATATTATACAAAATTATTGTGCTTTAGTCAAGTATCTTATACATTATCTTATACACTATCTTATATACTTTTGGTGGTTAGGGTGCAAAAAAATATGGGATAATTGCAGATTTTTGCGGGTTTTGGCTGGTTTGGTCTTGTTTTGGCGAAAGCGGATTTTGGGGTGGATTGTTTTTGCCAAAATTTTTTTTATGTGCTATCGTGGTGGTATCTAGGAGGCTATTATGGCGCGGGTGATTGTGTTAACTTCTGGCAAAGGTGGGGTGGGCAAAACCACTATAACCGCAAATTTGGGCATGCATTTGGCGGCAAAAAACTATCGGGTCTGTTTAATAGATATGGATATTGGCCTAAATAACTTGGACGTGGTTATGAACATGGAGGATAGGGTGGTGTACACCATAATGGACGTTATTATGGGCAAATGTCGGCTTAAAGAGGCGATAGTGCAAGATAATTGCTTTCCGCTTTTATTTTTGCTATCTAGCGGTGGGCTTAACCAAAATTTAACCATACAAATAAGCCAAATTAAGGCGGTGATAAGCGAAATGCACAATATGTTCGACTATGTGCTTATCGATTGCCCAGCTGGCATAGATGCGGGTTTTAAGCGCGCGGTTTCGGTGGCGGAAGAGGCGATTGTTATAACCACTCCGCACCTAAGCAGCATTCGCGATGCGGACAAGGTGGTAACAATTTTATCTAGTTATGATATTGTTAGCAAGCGCTTTGTTATAAATAGGGCCCGGGGGGATCTAATTCAGGATAAAATTATGATAGACGTGCACGACATTGGCAAAACTTTGGGCATCGAATTTGGTGGGGTTATCCCAGAGGACGACTCGGTTATAACCAACACCAGCGCAAACATAAAAAACAAAAAATTGGCATTAAATCGCGCGTTTGATATTTTGGCAAATAATATTATAACTGGCGAAAAAAAATTGTTCGATTGCACATATAAATATCGCGGCTTTTGGGGGCATATTAAAAAGATGATAAAGCGTAGTGTGTAAACGCATATCAAAACCATAAAAAATGCAAAAAAATTATCAATTTTTATCTATTTTTATTAAATTATTGCAAAATTTTTAAAATTTGGAGGCAAAATGGACTTTAATGTTAGGTTAAATAGAATTGTGGAAAAAGATAAACAAACAAACCCAAGATATTTATTAGAGGTTATTAAATCTGACTTCTTTTATATGATAAACAACTATTTTGAAGTGCCGTTTGAGGATATTAATGTGGAAATAACTCAGCATGACGGCAACTACAAAATAATAGTAAATTGCAAAGGCGATAGGTTAAAAACAATGAGAAGCCTGCCCTAGCCCTAGCAACACGCCCTTTTTATCAAAACCGCAGGTGTGTGGTTTTTTCATTATTAGGCGGTTGCTAGGGCTTATGAAAGGAACACCGACTGGTTTTCCTTCATGACTTCTTTTCCTGAAATGTGTTTCCCTACGCAAGGGCCTTTCGCAATCGAATTATAATAGTGACTGCTATGACTATAATGTATAATTCATTTATTATAAAAATATAATAAATATGCTAAAATTTAAACATCAATTTTTGTTTAAAAAAGTGCGGATTGGTATAAGTTTTTTTATACTGGTGGGGGTATGCATTTTCACTAAACAATTTATGCTTTTGCTAAACTATTTTTTAGCACTTGGTTTGCACGAGTTGGCACATCTATTTGTTGCTACCCTACGGGGGTATAAATTAAAGTTACTAAAGTTGGACATGCTTGGCATGAGTTTAGAACTGGATGCGGATATTGATGGGCGGGATAATTTTATTATAAACCTTGCTGGTCCGCTAGCAAATTTGCTGTTTGCAATAATCTGCATGGCACTATATTGGCTTATTCCAACCAGTTACAATCTTTTAAACTGCTTTTGCGTGTGCAACCTAATTTTGGCTGTGTTTAATTTGCTTCCAATCTATCCGCTAGATGGTGGCAAAATTTTCCGCGGAATTATAAAAAAAGATAGCACATACAAAAAATTAGATTTAATTATCCGCCTTGTTTTTGCCGCACTGTTTATTGCGCTGTTTATATTCTCGATTTTCCACGATATAAATTGGTTTTATTTGGTTATGGCGGCCTTCTTTTTAATTTCTCACCCCAAAAAATGCCCAACTTTTTCTATTTTTAAATCGGATAAAGAAAAGCAGTTTCAGCCCGTGCGCCTTATTAAAGTGGATGGGCAGGATAGTTTATATTCGCTAATCAAGCGCATAAACAAGCAAAACTACACCATATTTTATTTTAACAATCCATCCCCGCGCTACATAGACGAGGACACTATAATTTCATCCGCCATGCGGCTAAATTTAAGCACAAAAGTTGCCGATATCTAGTTTAATTAACATAAATTAATTTACAAAAATTTTGCAAAACCAGTTGACAAATGGTTTTTTATTTGCTATAATAGGCGCGTAGTACCACATTGAAGAGGTTTTTTTAAATGCCCTAGGCATACCTTAAAAGTGAGTCTTTATAGGAGGTAACTAATGTACGCAATCGCAGATATTTTGGGCAAACAGTATAAAGTTGAAGTTGGTCAAACCCTTACTGTAGACAAAATGGCTAACGAAATTGGCGAAGAAGTGTCTTTCCCAGTGCTTCTTATTGCAGATGGCGATAAGGTTAAAGTTGGCAGCCCAGTTGTAAAAGACATTGTTGTTAAAGCTAAAGTTGTTGCTCAAGTTAAAGACAAAAAAATTATTGTCTTTAAATACAAAGCAAAAAAGAACGAACGCAAAAAACAAGGTCATAGGCAACCATACACCAAAATTGAAATTACAAGTATAGGTTAGTATGATAAAAATTGTCATAAGCAAAAAAGATAATTTGATATTATCCATTCAAGCAACCGGTCACTCTGGCTATGCTGTAGCGGGCAAAGATATTGTTTGTGCGGCTGTGTCCATCCTAACACAAAATTTGGCGGACGGCCTTAAAACAATACAAAACATAAGCCCATCTGTTACGCTGGAGGAGGACACCCCATACATAAAAATCTCGTTAGAAAACAATTCTAAACAAGAGGTTATGGCAGCGCAAGTTCTTATGCGCTACACACAGTTGGGGCTAAAACAGGTTGCCGACCAATTTAAAAAATATGTAGATTATAAGGAGAAGTAATATGATTAATTTTCAATTATTTGCCCATAAAAAAGGTGGCGGTAGCACCCAAAATGGTAGAGATAGTGTATCCAAACGCCTTGGAGTTAAAACTGGCGATGGTCAGTTTGTTAAAGCTGGCTCGATAATAGTTCGTCAACGCGGCACAAAAATTTACGCAGGCGAAAACGTTGGAACTGGTAACGACTACACACTATTTGCGCTTATCGATGGTGTTGTTCGCTTTGGTCATGATGGCCGCGGCAGAAAAATAGTTAATATCGAAAAGAAAATTTAATTACCGCATTTTGCGGTTTTTTTATTTATATGTGCACTTTTTTAACAAATTTAGGCAAAATAATGGCTTTTAATGTGTTAAAAGATATAATTAATACAAAAAATGTTTGCTAAAAATCAAATTTTATTTTATAATAATAAAAACGGAGGTTGTTATGGCAAAACAAAAAAGAGGCTTCAGTTTGTATAAATTGCTAACCACTTTGGGTATGGCGGGCGTTTTTCTTGCAGTGGGATATATTGTTTTTCAAACAAGCTATGGTCATCTAAATGCACTACAAGTTTTAATCACCGCACTTATATTTATAGTTTCTGCGGGCTGTTTGTTGTGCCTACCTTGGGCAAAGTGGCTGCAAGATGGGCGTTATAAAATTGTTTCTTGGGTGTTTATTGGTGTGGTTGGCTTAACCATTGTGCTTTGGTTTATTTCCGCAATACTTATATACAACATCATAAAAAATCAGGATATAGACACCGCCAAAGCATATAGCTATTTAAACTTTTTAAAGGTGGTAATAATTATATCCTTCCAAACATTGCTCGCAAACATGATCGCTCGCACATTCTTAACCTATAAAAAGAGTTTAATTGTGTTTCAAGCCGTTATGTATCTAAGCTATTTGTTTGTGGATTTCTACATTTCGTATGCGCTTGGCAGTGTAAGGATGAAATCATCTGGTGTAAGTTGGACGGGCAACACTGGGCTACTTATAAACCACCTTGTGCTAACACTACTTACGCTATCCCTTTTGTATATTGTAATTTCTAACGCCATCTTGCGTGTGGTTAGAAGAAGAGGGGTAAGAAAGGGTGGCCTTGGAGAAGCGTTTGCCGATGCAGAAGAAGAAAATGATTATATTCAGCCAAAATCCTCCAAAACCGCAGAGGAAAAACTTGCTGAGCTTAAAACCATGCTGGATAAAAATATAATTACGCAAGAAGAGTACGATAAAAAGCGTCAAGATATAATCGACAATATGTAAACCGCGATGTGCGGTTTTTTTAATATAGCCATAAAATGGAATTAAAACTTTTGCAAGCACAATTTGCGGGCTGATATCTACAAAAGGTTTGCGCATTAAGTGGGATGGATAGGTTGCTAACCGTTACGCAATCGTAGCATCCAGTGCGAAAATAAAAATTGTATAGCATACTCCCTCCAATTTATACTATGTAAAAATTGGTTTTAAGTTTATTTGGATATTTTAGTATCAAATATAACTCTCATAATATAACTTCCAAAATATGCTAAAATTTTTAAGAGTAAAATATAATTTACTGCATATTATACAATAGAGGTATTTATGAGAGAGATAGCCCTTGCAACTGGGGTTAAAAATAACGAGATTATCGAGTTTTTATCTAGCAACATAAAGGCTAAAATTGATTTTTGCAAAACCATTGTAACCGGCTATAGTGACAACAATTTTAGATATCTTTTGTTTGCATGTGAGGATAACTTTATGGATAGGTGTGAATCCGTTTTAAAAAGCATTATTATAGATTATATAGAAGAAGTGTACAAAATAGATTACCTAAAAAGCAAAATTAAAAATCCGCTTTGTTCGTCACTTGCCTTTAATGCCTACATAAAGGTGCTTGCCCTGTTTGATAAATCCACCGACGAAAGCGCGCTTAGCAAAATTATAGTGTTTAACCAAACCTTTTTTATTGATAGTTTTTTGCAGTTTAGATTGGCGCCACTTAAAAACCACTGGGACAACCTTGCCACCCTTTCTAGTGACAATATGATACTTTTTAATTCATCCACATTTTTGGATGTTATCCGTTTTTTAATTAACACTATGGATAGTTTGGCGTATAAGGTTAAAGTGGTGTGCAAGGGGGACAACTACAGCGTTTATAATATGGAAAACAAAAACGGCAAGGTAAAAAAAATTGCCGATTGCAGCACCTCAATTGACCTTATAACCAACGTGCTTAACCTTGCGCCCAGTTACATCGACATCTATCTTAACGAGGATAGGCAGTACGAGGCGGTAAGTTTTTTAAGCAACATTTTTATGAGCCGCCTAAAAATTTACATGCGCACGTAAATTTGCTTGTGGGCAATTTTTTGTTAGTTGTACAATAATGTATAACAAATTGTTGACAGGGAATAATTTTTGTGGTATAATAGTATTAGTTTAATAGATTATTGGTAAGACAAGTATGCCTAAGCCCCACTTTTTACAGAGAGCGCCTGCCGGCTGAGATTGGCGCAAAAGTGTTAGTGCAGAAACCACTTGCTAGGTCATGCGTAAATTAAGGTGGATGCCTTGTGCATCAACTAGGGTGGAACCGCGGTTATAATCGTCCCTTGCTTAAGGGATTTTTTATTTTTTATTATACCCAGTGGGGGCATTTAAATCCCGCAGCACAAGCATACCCAGCGGGGTATTAAACTTTAAGGAGTTTTTATGGATGAAGAAAAACAAAAAATGTATCGCCACAGTATGAGCCATGTTTTGGCAAAAGCAATTAAGAGTTTGTACCCCGGTGTTAAGGTGGCGATTGGGCCCGCGATAGATAACGGGTTTTACTACGATTTTGATAATTTAACCATTTCGCCAGACGATTTTGCTAAAATTGAAGACAAAATGCGTGAAATAATAAACAAAAACGAAGATTTTAAGCGAATTGTTGTGTCTAAGGCTGAAGCAGAAAAACTTTTTGCAGACGAGCCATACAAGTTAGAACTCATCCGCGATTTGCCAAAAGAGGAAACCATAACCGTGTATTACACGGGTGACGATTTTTATGACCTATGCCGTGGGCCGCATGTGGAGAACACTAAATTTTTGCGCGGGTTTGCTTTTAAAATTAATCGCGTTAGTGGGGCATATTGGCGAGGTAGTGAAAAGAACAAAATGCTCACGCGCGTGTACGTGTACGGGTTTTTAAATAAGGATGACCTAAAGGAGTGCATCCGCCTGGAAGAAGAAGCCAAAGAGCGCGACCACAGAAAGTTGGGCAAAGAACTTAACATTTTTATGTACAGCGATTTGGTGGGCAAGGGCTTGCCTATTTGGTTGCCTAATGGCTACATTATTCGCCGCGAGTTGAGCGACTATATTGTTAATAAAGAGTTGGAACTTGGCTATATGCATGTTATGACACCAAGTTTAGGCAATGTTAACTTGTACAAAACTTCCGGCCATTGGGAGCACTACAAAGATGATATGTTCCCAGCCATGGAATTGGACGAGGAAGCGTACGTTTTGCGCCCAATGAACTGCCCGCACCACATGATGATTTACAAAAACTTTAAGCATTCGTATCGCGACCTGCCACTGCGCATCGCCGAAATTGCCAACGATTTTAGGTACGAAGCCAGCGGCAATTTGGTTGGGCTAGAGCGCACGCGTGCCTTCACGCAAAATGACTGCCACATTTTCTGCCGACCAGACCAAATTAAGCAAGAAGTTGAAGGGGTTATAAAACTTATCTTAGACGTATATAAGGATTTTGGCTTTAAAAATTATAGTTTCCGCCTGTCACTTAGAGACCCTAACAATAAGGAAAAATATTTTGCCAACGACGATCTGTGGCAAAAAAGTGAAGATGCACTTCGCCAAATTTTAACCGACAACAAAGTGGAATTTTACGAGGCAACGGGCGAAGCGGCTTTCTACGGGCCAAAAATAGACGTGCAGATGCACACCGCTATTGGACACGATTTAACAGTTTCCACCGTGCAGTTGGACTACCAATTGCCCGAACGCTTTGAACTGGAGTATGTGGACGAAAACGATAACCGCGTGCGCCCAGTGGTTATTCACCGCGCAATTTTGGGCTCGCTAGATAGGTTTGTGGCCTTCTTGCTGGAGGAAACCAAGGGCGTTTTGCCATTATGGCTAAGCCCAGTGCAAGTTAGAATTTTAACCATAAGTGAAAAGAATAACGAATATGCCGAAAGCATTAAAAAATTGCTAAGGGGCTTTAGGGTAAGTGTGGATTTGTCTAACGAATCAGTGGGCAAAAAAATCCGCAATGCAGTGCTACAAAAAGTGCCATACATTTTGGTGCTTGGCGATAAGGAGATGGACGAAAATTTGGTGGCAGTTCGCAAGCGTGGCAGCAAGGATACAACCACTATGAAGGCAGACGAATTTGTTGCGCTAATTAAAAAAGAAGTTGAAAATCACACAATTTAGTTAAAAATTCAACAAAAAACGTTAAAATTTCATTAAAAATTTGTAAATTTTACACAAAAAGGATAAAATTATGACCTTTTATGAAGAAATATCAAAATTAAAAACCATAGCGCGCGAGGGGTGGGAAAGGCGAAATGTGCCCACTTTAAAGCGCAAGGCAGAAAGCGATGCCGAGCACGTTTATTCGGCCATTCTTTTGGCGCTTGATGTTATGGCAAAAAATGATTTGAAATTGGATGAATTAAAAGTGGTAAAAATGCTTGCCTATCACGAGTTGGGCGAAATTGAAGTGGGAGACATCACCCCATTTGACGGTGTGCCACTAGAAACAAAATTTAAAGGCGAATATGCCTGCATAAAAAGGCTGGCAAAAAAATACAAAATCTCCGAGATAGAAACCCTTTGGCTAGAATTTTCTGCACAAAAAACTAAAGAGGCGATTTTTGTTAAAATGATAGACAAATTCGATGCCGTGTTGCAAGCAAAAATTTTTGATAAAAATTATAGTATTAATGGCTTGTATCAGGATTTTGTAACCAACAATCAAAAGGTGTGCGAGTATTTTAAAAATTTAAAGTTTTAAGGAGAAGTTGTGAAAAATAGAATTTTAACCTATGCCATATTTGGTGCACTGGCAATGCTTGGAATTGCGCTGTATTTTGTTAACCCAAATTTAGTGGCCTTTCAAGTTGCAATGAGTTTTGGTGCAAGCCTAATTGGCGCAATTTTTGTGGCAGTTAGTTTGGAGGCAATAAATTCGTCCCGCCATAAAAAAAGTACGCAGACCATACAAAAATATATGTTAAGTTCGCTTAATAAAAATTTGGAACAGTTTTACTATTGGTACATTTCGTTTTTGGCGCGCAGGTATGGTGTTAATGAATTGGAACAAGTGGACGATTTAGGCGAACTTATATCTAACCTTTTTAACGCCACACGCAAGCAAATCAACGATGGAAAGGTGGTGGATGAAAACTACACTGTAGATAGGGTGGCATCAAAAATAGAAATGGTGGAGGATGCGCTAGAAAAGGTTAATCGCACGCTCAAAAGCGAAATGCCCACCCTTATAACAAACGAGATAATTGCACAAGAGGACATCGAGTTTTTTGAAAAATTGCAGGTTAAACTTAACGATGTGCAACTACTAGATAGATTAAGCGAACAAAATGCGCTGCTCGTTGAAATTTTAGGCGACCTTAACCAAAACAAAATTATAGCACTTAAAAAGGGCAATATTTTAACCGATCGCCTAAAACAAAAACTATTTAAAACTGATATCTAGCACTCTTTTTAAAAATTTTATAAAAAATTTAATTTGCTTATTGACAATTTTAAAATTAATGCTAAAATGGTACGCAAGGAGATTATAATGAGGACCAGCAAAACTGACGAAACAGATTACGCAACAAAATTAATTAGAGAAGCGGAAAAAATTTTTAATGACGAATTGTGTAATCTGTTTTTTGAAAAAGAGTATGACGAGTACGCAAAAATTTCTGAAAAACTAGAAAATCTTAAACTTACCAATAGCGACATTTTAAGCGATGAATATTTTGATTTGTACGAAAAATATTTTAGCGTAGATGCGTTAGAAGGACTTGCCGAACTTAAAAATAAAATAAATAACATCGGCACAAATCGTAGGGTTTAAGGAGGAAGTGTGTTAAAGAATGATATCGAAGAGATTAACAAATTTGTTGATGGCATTTTATACAAGGCTTGGCTTGGCATGGATGAAGAGCAATTTGAAATTAACGAAAACCTTATAATCGAAATTTTGGATGACCCAGCAATCAGTTTGTTAAAAGATAAACACTTTAATTTATTGTTGCAATATGCCAACAAAGCCGAACGTAAACAACTAAAGCAGCTTAAATTATATATTGCAGATATAGTTTCGATTAAATTATAAAAATTTGCAAAAAATTTATAAAAAACCCTTTACAAATAAAATTTATTGTGATATAATGGGCACGTAAAGTAGGTATTACCCTCACCTTGGAGCGCTTAAGCGACAATGGTATGTATCTAAATATAAGCAATTTTCTTTAGATATTTGGGGTGGGTACTTATGTGTTCCCATTTTTTATTTGGGTTGGAGGTAAATTGAAAGAGTCACTTAAAAATGAACAAATTGTTTTAGACGAAGTACGTCTTATTGGTGCAAACAGCGAGCAGTTGGGCTTAATGCCAAGCAGCAAGGCACTAGAAATTGCCGAACAAGAGGGGCTAGATTTGGTGCTTATCGCGCCTGATGCAAAGCCGCCAGTTTGCAAAATTATGGACTACAGCAAATTTAAGTTTGAAGAGATGAAAAAACTTAAAGATCAGCGCAAAAATCAACGCGTTGCCGAGGCTAAAGAAATGCGCCTGTCCATGATGATAGACGAACACGACCTTGTTATAAAGGCAAAACAGGTTTGCAAATTTTTATCTGATGGCAGCAAAGTTAAAGTCAGCATTCGCATGAAGGGTAGGATTGTTTCTCGCCCACAACTGGGGATAGACAACATGAAGCATTTTGCTGAACTATGCTCTTCAGTTGGCCAAATAGACAAACAACCAGAAATAAATGGTAGGAACATATTTATGGTGCTAACACCTATTACAAACAAAAAATAAAAGGAGAAATTATATGCCAAAACTTAAAACAAGAAAGGCCGTTGCAGCAAGGTTTAAACTTACTGGCACTGGCAAAATTAAACAAATGCACGATGGTAAAGGCCACATCCTTACCAAAAAATCTAGAAACAGAAAGCGTAAACTACGCAAAACCGGTTATGTTTCTAAACAATTTTCTAAAAACATTAAAGGTATGATAGGGGGCTAGTATGAGAGTAAAACGCGCAGTAAATGGCGTTAAAAAACGCCGCAAAATTTTAAAACTTGCAAAAGGTTACAGGGCAACAAAATCTAAACTTTATCGCGTTGCTCGCCAGCAGGTTATGAAAAGTGGTCAGTACGCTTATGTTGGCCGCAAACTTAAAAAACGCGATATGCGTTCACTTTGGATAACTCGTATAAACGCAGCTTGCCGTGAAAACGGCATCAACTACAGCTTGTTTGTTAACGGGCTTAAAAAGTTAAATATCAACCTTAACCGCAAAGTGCTTGCCGATATGGCCGTTAGCGATAAGGCAGCATTTACAAAACTTGTAAATCAAGTTAAAGAAGCAAAATAAAAACCACATATGTGGTTTTTTTAATGCTTATTTATATCCATGTTTAAAAGTTGATAAAGTTTATATTTTTTAATATTTTCTATATCCCTAACAAAAATGCCTATAACTTTGTGCAATTTTGTTCTGGGTGATATGTAATTAAATTTAACTGGGTTTATTGGGGGATGGTCGCTTAAGCGAATTATTGTGTACACATCTTCGTATTCAACTTTTATGTATATGCTGTTGCTGTATTCACTTTGCCGCGTTTCAAATTTGCACTCTGGATAGGCAGGTGCAATATATTGTTCTATAAGTTTGTTTGTGTTTTCTAGCGAAAGTATAAAAACTTTATTCGCTGCATTAATCTTCATATAATAAACATATCACTTTTTATAACAAATGTCAATATTTTAAAATTTATTTCTGTCGATTTTAATATAGGTATTGACAAATTTCTTTTAAAGTGCTACAATAAATAAAATCGAGGTAATTGTGAGTAAAGATAAATATATAGGGGAGCTAAACACTAGTAAAAATAATTATAAAGCACTTTTGCAGCGCTTAATTTACGAGCGTAATTCAGCGCATCGCCGTCCTAAAGAACGCAAAAAACTAATTAAAGATATTAATAACATAAATGAACAAATTGAGCGCATAAACAAGCAATTAAGTAGACAATATTAACACCCAAACGATGAGGTATCTAAAATTTTAAATAAAATATTGACAATTTGACTGTTTTAGTGTATAATGGCATCGGAAAAGGAGTTTTTATGTTACAATCTAAGGTGGATGAGTTAAAAAAGATTGCAAAAGAAGCTTTGCAACAAGAAGACTCTTTTAAGGTAGAGTTTGGCAAAAGATTATCCAAATTTATTAAGGACAACAACTCAGTTTACACTGACAAGCTCTCTTTTCCGACATGGTGTATTTTACAAAAGGATATTAACACATTACAAAAGCTTGCTGATGCAGGTTTTGATTTGGTGGATTTTAAGGTTAAAGATTCAATTTCTGCACAACTTACAAAAAATGGAAGTTGTTTGTTAAAAACTATTGTTAAAAATAAATGTTCGGATTCGGAAGAGTTTAAAAAGAATTTTGAAAAGTTACATCTTTTGCAATATAAAAACATTATTGATCTTGTCGATGCCTGCCAATGTGGCGATTATGATAGGGTAGAAAAACTTCTAAATGAAGGCACTCCGGTAGACGGGCGCTTGCCATTGTATGAAACTACGTCACTTATGACCGCTTGTAAAATAGGCAATATAAAAATTGTTGAACTACTTTTAGAGTTCGGCGCAAATGCTAACGCAAAGGATTATTCAGGTGAAACCCCACTTATGTGGGCTTCGTATGGCAACAATGTGGAAATTTTAAAATTGTTGGTTAAAAAAGGTGCTAAGGTAAACGTACAAGATAAGGTTAATGGCTCAACCGCATTAATTTGGTGGGCTACCAACAGTGAGGATAATGTGCTTGGTGCACAGTTTTTGGTGGAAAGTGGTGCAGATATATTTGCACAAGTTTCTGAGGAAAAGAATTTTAAAGGCAGAAACAAGATAGATATTACGGCAGAAGATCACGCATTTACAAGTGATAATATAGAAATTTATAATTATCTACATGGCCTTAGACTAGAAGAAGAGGCCGCTAATAAAGAACAAAAACGCCCCTATAGTAGAAAAAGCATTTAAAATGTTTTTTTTTAATTTTTATCTTCGTTAATTTGAATGTAATCACATGGCGAAAAAGTGCTGTATTTTTGCGTGGTTATTTTCATAAAATTTATAACTTTATCGCGTAACTCTTGCTTTGCTTCTTTTTCCGATTTGGATAAATCTGGGTAGAATGGCTCGCTTACATGCACTGTTATGTTTACCTTTCTTAGTTTTGCAAACACGCCGCGTGGCTTACTATAGCATACGCAAAAGGCAACAACGGGTGCATTCAATTTTACTGGATAGCCAAAGGAAATATCTTTAAATGGCCTTATCCCGGTGTAGTATGGCCAAATGTGCGCTTCTGGATAGATTGTCAGGTGAAATTTTTTGTGATAGTACATAACTGCTTTATAAAAATTTTTCATGGCAGAAAAATCGGTTGGCACAGGCAAGGCACCTAACATTTGTGTAAGATTTTTAATACCTTTAATAGAAACCGCATCTGGGGAGACAATAATTTTATTCCTGTGTGGCAAAGTTATAAAATTTGGTATGCAGGCATCTAGCAGGTAGGCAGTGTGATTGCCGTATAAAAATGCCTTTTGTTTTTTTACCTTTTTAAAGTTTTTTTTGTTTATAAATTTTACACGCCTAAATAATATAACATAAAACCACAGTGTAGGAATTGCAAACAAATAGTAAACCAAAAAGGCAAAAAAGCGCCAAATTGGATTTTTGTGTATGTATTTAAAATTATTGCCAACCTTTGCCGTTTTTATTTTTTTGGACGAAAAATCATCCCTTAAAGGGTCGGAATACGTATACACTTTTTTTTCTGCTTTTTTATTGTTTAGTTTTTTTTTGATGGGTTTTTTTGTTTGTTCTGATTGCTTATATGCTCAGCATGAACTTTTTCTATCATTTTTTCCATCTGCTTCATGCACTCATCTTGATTAAAGCTTATGGCACTTTCCAAATACTTTTGCTCCACCATTTGTTTTTCTTTAGGATTTTCTATCCAAAAGTCTATAACAGCGGCAAGCGATTTTGGTTTGCGCGATCTAAACACGCAGCGTGGGTCAACTGCAAAGTTTTTTGTGGCGCTTAGTTTGGAATCGGAAACTATGGTTAACTTTCCGCACGTAATTGCCTCGATGCACGAAATGCCCTCTAGTTCAAACTGGGCAGGGTGCACATACATATCGCAGTAGTTTAACACGTCAATAATTTCGGTGCGCGAATAAAATTTAAAAATAGGGTATATCGGCAACTTTTTTGCCAGTTTTTTGTATGCCTTTTCCTTTGTGCCGGCGCCGCCTAAAATAAGTTGAATTTTATCTTTATACTTAGAATATTTAATTGCCTTAATTAGCGTATCCTGGCTTTTTTCGCGTGAGTATCTGCCAGTTGTTAAAATTACAAATTTATCCTTAAGTTCATCCGGTTTTGCCAAATCCCTCTTTTTAACATAATTGTGTACCCCGTTAGAAATTACATAGCCGGGGGTGGATTTTTTTATCTTTTTTTCAAACACATCGCGAATGAATTGAGTGGGATAGTGTATGCCCTCTACCTTGCTGTAAAGATGTTTGTAGATATATTTGTACACCACATTGTTTACTAATTTTATATTATTTAGTTTTATGTAACTTGTAAGATTTTCTGCCTGCATATGAAAACCGGCCGTGGTGGATATGTTCATTTCGTTGGCAATTTTAACTGTAGCGTTGCCAAGTGCTAAAGGTAGCATAATGTGTACATGATCGGCGCCAGTTAGGGCAGCACGAATAATTTCTTTATCTGGCTTGGCAAGTGTTACGCCAACTTTTTTGATGTACGCATTTATAAGTTTGCCAAAGCTTAGACTTGGAACGATATAAAAATCCTTTTGATTTGCGTAATCTTGATTGCAGCAAAGAACGCGCACTTGATGTCCGCTTGCTTGTAAATATCGTATAAGATTTTTTTCGGCTATAATTGTGCCATTATTTTCTTCGCCATAGACATCGCACACTACTGTAATGACCACGCTTCCTCCTAAAGTAATTAGTTTGTATATTTATTATAATAAAAATGTGCAAAAAAGTAAAACAAATAAACCAATTTCTGCAAAATTTTGCATATTTATGGCGTTTTATTTATTGTTTTCGTACAAGTTATACACGTACGATTTGGTTAGGCTGTACTTTTGCTTTATCTGCTTTATTGCCTCGTTTTTGTTGGTAGATTTTAAAAGCAATTTAAGTTCGGCTAAAATTTTTTCATCGCTTGGCTTGACACGAACGGGCTTTATATTTTCTACAACCAAAACGTATTCTCCCTTTGGCTCATTAATGGTGGCGGGCAGGGTTAGAATTTCAACACTCTCGTGCACCTTTGTAATTTCGCTTACTATGGCTACACGCACCGCGCCTAATGCCGAGTGCAAATTGGATAGATCTTTATTAATATTATATTTGCTAGAATATATTATGCTGCTGCCATAAAAAGCGGAAATTTCGCTTAGTTGAGCCTTTAATTCCTTATTTTTTTCGCTTAAAAAGCCCCAAAATGCAAATTTTGATGCGTCAAAGCCAGATAGAATTATCGCACTAAGCCCAGCATTTGCTCCCGGCACAATGGTGTAGTTTATGTTGTTTTCGTGCAATTTTTGGGTTAAAATATTGCCCGGGTCGGAAATAACAGGCATGCCAGCATCGGATATAACTGCCACGTTTTTTCCCTCTTTTAAAAGCGAAATAATCCCATTTGCGCTATTTATTTCGTTAAATTTGTGATAGGCAATGGTTTTTGTGGTTATATTATAGTTATCTAGCAAAATTTTGCTGTGGCGCGTATCCTCGCACGCAATAACATCCACATTTTTTAGCACTTCAATCGCCCGTAAACTAATATCGCCCAAATTGCCTATTGGGGTTGCAACAAAGTATAACATACAATAAATTTAGCAAATTTTTTAAAAATAGTCAAATAATTATGCCTAAAATAAAAAATTGCACATATGTGCAATTTTTTACTTAACTAAAATTTTAACTGGGATGGATTTGTCTACATTTTGTATAAATATTTTTTCATCCGACTTGCTGCCAACAAGGGTGTTGTAGTGGGTGGGGATAACTAGTTTTGGTTTTATTGTGTTTGTGGCTTTGGCGGCCTCTAACGCATCCATAGTGAAAGTACCCCCTATGGGTATAAGCAAAATGTCGGTTTTTATGCTTGCTAGTTCGGGTGTAAAATCGGTGTCGCCACAAATTGTAATTTTTGTGTTTTGATAGTTTAGCGTGTAGCCAACAAAATTTAGTTCCCTAAAATGATGGTGTCCAACATTGTAGGCAGGGAAGGTGTCAAATTCAATTCCATCCACAATTTTATGTTCGTTTGGGCAAATTACAACAATTTTATTTAAAATTTTGGCATTTTTTATTAGTTTTTCGCTATCTGGGGTGCAAATTATTGTAGTTTTTTCATTTATAATTTTGTTTATCGATTCTATTTCTAGGTGGTCATAATGCGAGTGGGTTACAAAAATCAGCCGTGCATTGTGCGTGGCGTTTTCTATTTTAAACGGATCAATATAAATATTTTCATCAATGCAGATTGAACTGTGGCAATTTATTTTAATATTATCAAACATAATATCTCCTAATCGGTATTTTTTGTTATTCGCACACCAAATTGCGAATTTTTAACTGCCTCTACCAGCACCAAATATGCATCCTTATCGCCATGATAGATAAACTTTAGTTGTTTGCAATTAATATTATATTTATGGCATAAAGTTATAATTTCATCCACTCGGCTGGCTAGGTGCACTAGGTACAAGCGGCCCTTATCCTTTAATAGTTCGCTGGATTTTTTTATTATATCCTCTAGTGTGGCTTCAATTTCGTGGCGGGCAAGCGCAATTTCTTTTTTAGTATTAATTTTGCTTGTCGCGTTAACTTTTAAATAGGGTGGGTTGCAAATTATAACATCTAAGGGTTTTGTAAAATCTGCGGGTTTAAGTTCTTTTAAATTGCACTTAAAAACTTTACTGCGGCGGCCAAAATTGTTAAATTTTATGTTTTGCTCGATAATAACGCACATTTCGGGCTGGATTTCGTTAAAATATAGGTGATTATACGGGCAAAGCGAATAGGCATAAAAACTTATAACCCCACTGCCTGCGCAAAGTTCTAGCACATTATCGCTGTGCTTAATATTGCAAAATTTGGCAAGCAAAATTGCATCCATTGTAAATTTGTATAACTCGTCACTTTGATACACCGATATGCCGTTATCAAAATGTTCTAGTTTAAAATTGTCTAACTTCATATTTATCCTTATACATATGCGGGGTAGGGGTATATTAGGTTTTGTCTTTTTGCTTTATATCTAAAAGTGGGTAGGTTTTAACTTCGGTGGTGTCGTCCTTAACAAAGGTTACGGTAACTGTTTCTTTTAAAAAGTCGGTTGCACTAACTGTTCCCTTACCATCCGGGGTAACCACAGTGCTATTTATATGAGGCATTTTCTTTTGCATTTCCTCGTAAAATTCATCCTCGTATTTAAGGCAACACAATAATCTACCACACATGCCATTAATTCGGGTAGGGTTAAGCGCTAAATTTTGATTTTTTGCCATTTTAATGCTAACCTTATCAAAATCATTTAAATAAAGTTTGCAGCAGCATTCGCGCCCACACACACCAATTGCGCCAATGGTTTTGGTTTCATCTCGGTTGCCAATCTGGCGCATTTCAATTCGTGTTTTGTATTTAGAACCAAGCACTTTAATAAGTTCCCTAAAATCTACGCGTTCATCCGCGGTGTAGTTAACAACCAGCTTACTTCTATCTAAATTTGTGGAAATAAAGCCAATTTTCATATCCAAACCCAAATTTTGCGCCTCTTTTTTAATTTCTGGCAACAATTTGCGCGTATATTTGCAATTTTCACAATGGGTTAAATTATCCTCTTTTGTGGCAGTGCGAATAATATCCACCACATCCGCGCCGTCCTTTTCCACTATCCCTTTAACAAGCCCCATCTCTTGCCCAGTGGGGGTAGAAACAACCACGCGTTGCCCGCGTTTATAATCCCCCGCGGGGGCATACAAATTTATTGGGCTATTAAACATAACAAGTTCGGTTAACTGCATAAAAATTTCTCCTTTAAAATGTTAAACAATAAGTTATCTAAAATATATGTAAAATTTACATTAGAATTTTGATACAAATACGCTTTTTCCACCAGCGGAATAATTTTTGTAAGTACCCTAGGGGAGTATCTATTTTTTATCTCGTTTATTCTGGCATATTTGGTGCTGTTATTTGCAAGCGATATAAATATATCTTGCATACAGGCAAAAAATATTGTTTTATCGTACTCTTTAAGCGAACATACCACACGGGGTATATCTGCCGTGGTGTTTAAATTAACTAGCAAATCAAAAATGCTATTTATGGTTGCATTAAAATTGTTGTCGCTAGCAAACCTAACTGCTTCGGTTAAACTGCAATCTGGGTTAACAAATTGCTTAATATCAACCCCTTCGCGCATATATTCGTCCACAATAATTTTTCTGTCCTCACTAGATGGGGTGGGTAGGTATATTTTGTTTAATCTGCTTAGCACTGTTGGCAAAAGTTTGTCGGTTTTTGTGGCGGTTAAAATAAATATGTTGTTGCCCACCGGCTCTTCTAGCGATTTTAAAAGTTTGTTTTGCGAAATTTCGTTTATTGTGTCCGCATTAAAAATTAAAAACACTTTTTTGTTGCCAGCAAGCGGGGTGGTACTTAGGTTTGCAATAATTTTGTTAACATCCTCCACCTTAATGCTATCCTGTTTAAGTTTAAACACATCGGGATGGGTGTTTTTATCAAATTGTAGGCAAGCATAGCAATTGTTGCACATATTGCCTTTTTCGCATATCTGCATCTTTGCAAAGTTTTCTGCCACCAAATTGTTAAGCACCTCATCCAGCGAATAAAATAAATAGGCATGGTGTTTGCTATTTTGTATATTTTTAAATAACTCGGTTTGGTTTAAGCAAATCATAACCCTATTATAGCATAAAATAAAAAAAACGCAAAGGATTTTGATAATGTAAAATTTATTTGACCTTTTTTTAATTTTGTGGCAAAATATTAATAAAATAGGAGATTGTATGAATAAAACAAAAAAAGGGTTTATGTATGCGGGTGGAATTATCGCCATAGTCGCATCTGCGCTGCTTGTGATGGTTGCAATTATATGTTTTTGCAGTGCGCATATAATTGAGCTAAGTGACTTATTAACTCAGGCAGAAATTAACGAGCTTGGCTACACGCAGGAAGAGTTGGATCTGCTTTTAATATCCATGCGCAATTTGGTTAAAGTGCTTGGCGGGTTTTTGCTTGTAATTTCGGCTATGGATCTAATTTTTGGCATACGCGTAATTTTGGATGGCAAACATCTTAATAACCGCAAACACAACATAATCACCTTGTTGGTGGTAAATGTAATTTCTGGCTCGCTTTTAGTGGTTGGCTTTATGATTGCTGCCCTGTGCATGAAATTTAAATCCGCCCAACAAATTGTAGATGAATATCAAGCACAAAACAATCAAATGTAGCTAAGGCACGGCTTATGGCTGTGTTTTTTTGTTTTATTTGGGCGAATTTTGGCAATAATTTTAAAAATTTGCGCGATTTAAAAATTTTTTTAAAAAGTTATAAAAATCTATTGACATTAATTGTTTATTGTGATAGAATAACCTAGTATCAAAAATTCCCTTGTTTTTTAATTTTGAAATTTTTTTAGTGAAAAACGCCTATAAAATAGGGAAAAACTTAATAAGGAGTTAAATGATGGATTCAACACTCAACATCAAAAAAGTTAAGCAGGGCAAGGCTGAGCGTATGAGTTTTGCAAAAATCAATGTGCCATACGCCATCCCAGATTGGCTTAATGACGTTAAGGAAGATTACAATCATTTCTTAAACGTCGGCATTGGCGAGGTTTTGAATGAATTTAATCCTATTGTAGACTACTCTAACAAAGCAGAGTTGTCTTTTTTAGGTTATAGCATAGACAAAACCCCAAAATCTTCCTGGGCAGAGTGCAAACTTAAACAGACTAGTTACACTGTGCCACTTAAGGTTAATGTTCGCCTTTTGGTTAAAGAAACCGGGCAGATTGTGGATGAAGAAGTGTTTTTGGGTGATATCCCATATATGTCCAACGACGGCGGCTTTATCTGCAACGGGGTAGAGCGTGTTGTTTTAAGCCAGTTGGTTAAATCCCCTGGCGCACTTTTTGATGGCGCGCTAAATAAATATGGCCGCATGGACTATCATGGCTCAATTCAACCAAGCCATGGCATGTGGATGCAAACCGAACAAGTTACTGGCGACACTATGCGTGTTGTCGTGGATAGAAAATTTAAGATGAGCTTAGGTGTCTTCTTAAAATGTTTCGGTTACGAAAACGACGAAAT
Organism: uncultured Clostridia bacterium; assembly: GCA_947632645.1. Lineage (GTDB taxonomy): Bacteria > Bacillota > Clostridia > Christensenellales > UBA1242 > Onthoplasma. Next base: position 32,239 of record CANRQB010000002.1, read on the forward strand.
TAAGCAGATTTTTGGCAACCATCCATTTATTGTTAACACCTTGGAGAAAGAGCCACAACAAACCCAAGAAGAAGCGCTTATCGAGTTCGGCCGCAGAACCCGCCCAGGTGAAATCCCTAATCCAGAAAACACCTTGGCATATATTAACGATAGGTTCTTTAACGTTCAACAATATAATCTAGAAAAGGTTGGCCGCTTTAAACTTAACAAAAAGTTGTCGGTTGCCAATCGTATAACCGACCAAATTGCAGCCGCTGATGTTAAAGCGGGCAAAAAAGTGCTGGTAAGTAAGGGTGAGGTTATCGATCACGACACCGCAGTGGCAATCCAAAACGCTGGTATAAACGAAGTGGATGTGCTGGTAGATAACAAGGTTGTTCATGTTGTGGGCAACAAGCGTGTGGATCTTAAAGCATATGCAAAACTAAATCCAGAAGAGTTTGGCATAACCGAACTTGTATATTTGCCGCTGTTGCAAGAAATTATGAAAGCCAATAAGGACGAAGCAAGTTTAAAAGCCGCAATCCAGCAAAATGCCTATAAACTAGAAGATTTTCAAGTTACTTTGGACGACTTTGTTGCAGTTATAAGCTATCACCTTAACCTTATTGACGGCCTTGGCAACACAGACGAAGTGGATAACCTTTCTATCCGTCGTGTGGCAAGATGTGGCGAACTGTTAAAGGATGAGTTTAGACGCGGTATGCTTAAACTTCAAACTCAGGTTAGGGAAAATTTGCAATCGCGTGATTTAACCGATGCAACCCCAAGCAAAATTGTTAACGCAAGATATATTAATAAAACCCTTAAAGAATTTATGGCAACCAGCCAACTTAGCGCGTTGATGGATCAAATTAACCCAGCCGCAAGCCTAAGGCACAAAAGGCGTTTTAGTTCGCTTGGCCCAGGCGGCTTAAGAAAAGAGCGTGCCAGTGCAGAAGCGCGTGATATCAACCCATCGCACTACGGCCGTATCTGTGTGGCAGAAACACCAGAAGGCTCGGCAATTGGTTTGATGGATAGCCCTACCGCGTACGCGCGTATTAATATGTATGGATTTATAGAAACTCCATATAGGAAAGTAGATCCTAAAACCCGCAAAATCACAAACGATATTCAGTTTATGATGGCGGATGAAGAAATCGGGCATTATATCGCTCAGGCAACCATCCCACAAACCGAGGACGGCAAAATTTTGGATGGCTATGTGGATTGCCGCCACAATGGCGAAACCGCACACGTGCCTAGCGAGATGATCGACTATGTAGATTTAAGCCCAAGGCAACTACTATCTATCAGTGTAAGCATGATTCCGTTTGTAGAGCACAGCACTGGTAACCGTGCGCTGATGGGTGCAAACATGCAGTGCCAAGCTGTTCCTCTTATTAAAACCGATAGCCCAATTGTAGGCACGGGTGTAGAGCACAAAGCAGCTGTAGATTCAGGTGCACTTGTGCTTGCCGAACAAGATGGCGTGTGCAAATATGTTTCTAGCGACTACATCACTATGGAATATGCCGATGGCAGCATAATCAACCACAAACTGCGCAAATTTGAGCGCACTAACGAAAAGGCCTGCTTCAACCAAAAACCTATTGTTAAAAAGGGTGAAAAGGTTAAAAAGGGCGACGTGCTTGCCGATGGCGCATCCACCGATAAAGGCGAACTTGCACTTGGCAAAAACATGACAGTTGCTGTTATGAACTGGGAAGGGTACACCTTCGAGGATGCTATCCTTATAAATCAACGTATTGTGCGTGAAGATGCGTTTACTTCTATATCAATTCAACAAGTGCACACCGAAGCTAGAACAACCAAACTTGGCGATGAAGAGATAACTCGTGATATCGCCGGTGTGGGTGAAGATGCACTTAAAAACTTGGACGAAAACGGCATTGTCCGCGTTGGTACCGAAGTTAAAGTGGGCGACATCCTAGTTGGTAAAGTTACCCCTAAGGGCGAAACCGACCTAACCCCAGAAGAGCGCTTACTTAAAGCCATATTCGGCGAAAAAACAAAAGAAGTTAAAAACACCTCGCTTAAGGTTAAACATGGCGAAGAGGGTGTGGTTGTTGGCATAGAAATCCTTTCTAGAAAAAATAAGGATGAACTGGATGCCGGCGTTAACATGATGGTTAAAGTTTACATCGCACAAAAGCGTATTTTGCAGGTTGGCGATAAACTTGCCGGGCGTTATGGTAACAAAGGCGTTATCTCGGTTGTATTGCCAGAAAACGATATGCCATACATGCCAAATGGCGAAACTGTGGATATTATAGTTAACCCACTTGGCATCCCAAGCCGTATGAACCTAAGCCAGTTACTAGAAATGCACTTGGGTTGGGCAGCAAAACACTTGGATTGGAAAATTGCAACCCCTGCCTTTGACGGTGCAAGTGAACAAGATATTAAAGAGTTACTTCGTGCAAATGGCTTGCCAGAAGATGGCAAAATTCAATTGTACGATGGCCGCACCGGTTTGCCATTTGAAAATAAAACCACAGTGGGTGTTATGTATATGCTTAAACTTAACCATATGGTGGACGATAAAATCCACGCGCGTGGCATAGGCACATATGCACTTATAACACAACAACCACTTGGCGGGCGTAGCCAACTTGGTGGTCAGCGTTTTGGTGAAATGGAGGTGTGGGCGCTAGAAGCCTATGGCGCATCCAGATTGCTGCAAGAAATGCTAACCATTAAATCGGACGACGTGGAAGGCCGTATAAAAACCTACGAGGCAATCGTTAAAGGCGAGCCTATCCCAGAGCCTGGCATGCCAGAATCGTTTAAGGTTTTGGTTAAAGAAATGCAAGGCCTGTGCCTAGATGTTAAGATTTTAACTGCCGATAATCACGAACTTACAATCAACGAAGTGGGTGATGAGGGCGAAGAGGTTAGCGCAGTAGAGCCAGTTAACAAACCAGTGCTAGAAGACGTTACCTTGGAATTTGACGATATTGCAAACGATTACGAAAACGATGTAAATAACACCGCATTTGACGAATCTGATTTATTTGATGATTTAGACGATGATGAATAAAATTTAGTTAAAAAGTAGGAGAAATTAGATGTTTGAATTAAACAATTTTGACTCTATCCGTGTTGGTATTGCCTCACCTGAGATGATCCGCAGTTGGTCGCGCGGTGAGGTTACCAAACCAGAAACTATCAATTATCGCACACAAAAACCAGAAAAAGATGGTTTGTTTTGCGAGCGCATTTTTGGGCCAAAAAAGGACTGGGAGTGCCATTGCGGTAAGTATAAAAGAGTGCGTTATAAAGGTGTTGTTTGCGATAAGTGTGGGGTAGAAGTAACCCGCAGCAAAGTAAGGCGCGAGCGCATGGGGCATATCGAACTTGCTTGCCCAGTAAGCCATATTTGGTTCTTTAAGGGCGTGCCAAGCAGAATGGGCTTTATTTTGGATATGAGCCCAAAACAACTAGACGAAGTGCTTTACTATGTAAGCTATGTTGTGCTAGACCCTAAAAACACCGAATTTACCTATAAACAAGTTATTCGTGACCGTGAATATCGCGATGCAGTGGAAAAATATGGCCCAGATGGCTTCCGTGCTGGCATGGGTGCCGAGGCAATAAAAGAGCTTTTAAACGACATCGATTTGGAAAAGGAACGCGAAGAACTTACCAAAATTATGCACACAGCGAAGGGCCAACGCAAACTTAAAGCAACCAAAAAATTGGATGTTATCGAGGCGTTTATAAAATCGGGCAACAAACCAAGTTGGATGATACTGGATGTTATCCCAGTTATCCCACCAGATTTGCGCCCACTAGTTCAAATTGATGGTGGCAAATTTGCCGCATCCGATTTAAACGATTTGTATCGCCGTGTTATTAACCGTAACAATCGTCTTAAAAAACTTATGGAACTTGGCGCACCAGAAATTATTGTGCGTAACGAAAAACGTATGTTACAAGAGGCAGTTGATGCGCTGTTCGATAACGGTAAACGTGGCAGAGCAGTTCAAGGCAGCCGCCAACGCGATTTAAAATCATTAACCGCATCTCTTAAAGGTAAACACGGGCGTTTCCGTCAAAACCTGCTTGGTAAACGTGTGGACTATTCCGGCCGTAGCGTTATCGTGGTTGGGCCAGAACTTAAAGTTTATCAATGCGGCCTGCCAAAGATGATGGCGCTAGAACTATTCAGACCATTTATAATTAAACGTTTGTTGGAACTTAATGCAACCAACAACCTTAAAAAAGCAACCCGCATGATAGACCAAGAACGTCCTATCGTGTACGACATATTGTCCGAAGTGGTAGAAGGGCACCCAGTGCTACTTAACCGTGCACCTACACTGCACAAACTATCAGTGCAAGCATTCGAGCCAATCCTAGTTGAAGGAAAGGCAATCCGTTTGCCACCTTTGGCGTGCGGTGGCTTTAATGCTGACTTCGATGGTGACCAAATGAGTATGCACGTGCCACTTTCTGTAGAAGCGCGCACCGAAGCAAGGATGCTTATGCTTGCCTCTAACAACGTGCTTAAGCCAAGCGACGGCAAACCAAATATGGTGCCAAGTTTGGATATGATTTTGGGTAACTACTATCTAACCATGATTCGCCCGGGCGCTAAGGGTGAAAATATGACCTTCGCCAGTGTGGATGAGGCTCAACTTGCCTACGAAAATGGCGATTTAAGCCTGCAAGCCCAAATCAATTTAAGGCGTTCAGCCGAATTTGAAGGGCAAACCGTAACTGGCAGAATTAAAACCACTTTGGGTAGAATTATATTCAACAGCATCATCCCGCAAGACCTTGGCTTTGTGGATAGAACTAAAAAAGAAAACGTGCTTAATTTTGAAATAGATAAACCTATTGCAAAAGGTGACTATTCTGGCCTTATTGAAACTTGCTATCGTTTGCATGGCACAAACACAACTGTAACCATGATAGACGACATTAAGAACATGGGCTACAAATACAGCACCTTGGCGAGTGTATCGCTTTCTATCTTCGATTTAACCGAGGTTAAAGAACGCGAAACCTACCTTAAAGAAGCAGAAGGCAAGGTAGCCGAAAACAACGATTTGTATAACGAAGGTTTGATGGACTACGATACAAAACGCTCCAAAAACCTAGAAATTTGGCGTGAAGCAGTGGATAAAGTTATTAAAGCCACATCCAGCCAAATGGATCCATTCAATTCACTTAAAATTATGATAACCTCTAAAGCGCGTGGTTCGGACGACCTATTAAAACAGCTTAGCGGTATTATGGGCAATATGGACTCGGCAAGTGGTGGCATGAGTGAAGTGCCAGTTAAAAACAACTTTAGGCGTGGCTTAACCGCGCTAGAATACTACAGCGCAGCGCGTGGTGCGCGTAAACAACTTATGGATACCGCACTTAAAACTGCCGATTCGGGCTATCTAACCCGTAGGTTGGTGGATATTGCGCAAGATACCACTGTAACCGAAGAAGATTGCTTTGCAAACCTTGGTGAATCTGTTAAGGGTATAGAAGTAACCGAAATTACACAAAACGGCTCGGTTATAGAAACATTGTTTGATAGAATTGTTGGTAGATTTACTAGCCAAGCCATCATCAACCCTAAAACCAAGCAAGAAATTTGCCCGGCAGATTGCTATCTAACCAACGATTTGGCAAAACAAATTGTGGATGCAGGCATAACTCGTGTGCCAATCCGCAGCATTCTAACATGTAAGGCTAAATCGGGTGTTTGCTGCAAGTGCTATGGGCGCGATATGTCCACTAACGACATAGTGCACGTGGGCGAGGCAGTTGGTGTTATCGCCGCACAATCCATTGGTGAGCCAGGTACACAGCTTGTGCTTCGTACCTTCCACAGCGGTGGTGCAGCAGCAGAAGACATCACCTCAGGTTTGCCTAGGGTAGAAGAAATTTTTGAAGCCCGCAATCCTAAAGGTGCAGCCGTTATCTGCGATGTTGGCGGTAAGGTTAGCATCAACCAGATAGATAAGCGCTTTGAAGTGGTTATTAAAGGCAACGGTGGGGAAGAAAGTTACATTTTGCCATTTGGCTCTACCATCAAGGTTAAAAATGGCGATGTTGTAACCCCAGGTACTCCACTAACTGAAGGCCCATTAAATCCACGCGATGTATTGCGCACTCAGGGTGTTAAAGCGGTGCAAGAATATTTGCTTAACGAAGTGCTAGAGGTGTATAAATCTCAATCCGTTTCTATCAACGCAAAACACCTAGAAATTATTATTAGACAGATGTTAAGAAAGGTTAAGATCGAAAATGCCGGCGACACCGACTTGCTACCAGGCGATACAGTAGACAACCGCGTGTTTGAAGAAGCCAACCAAAAAGCACTTGCCGAAGGTGGCATGCCAGCAACCGCAAAACGCGAATTGCAAGGTATAACCAAGGCTTCGCTAACTACCGAAAGCTTCTTGTCTGCCGCATCCTTCCAAGAGAGCAGCAACGTGTTAACCGAAGCAGCGCTTAAAGGTAAGGTAGACCACCTAGTTGGCCTTAAAGAAAATATAATAATTGGTAAGATGATCCCAGCCGGCACAGGCGCGCCAGCATACAGGAACATCATTCCAAAACAAACCAAAGACGATATTGCCGCAAATCAAAATGTGGACATTATGTTTGAAGATATAGACGACTAGGCGGGCGATTTGCCCTCTATTATTGGATGCACAAGTGTGTGCATCCTTCTTTTTTAGGCAATCGCCCGCTACTATGAAGGAACACCGACTGGTTTTCCTTCATGGCTTCTTTTCCTGAATTATGCTTTCCTTCGCTAGGGAACTGCAGCGGGGAAAATCTTTAAATCATGCTATCCTACGCATGGGCACTCCGAAGTTTTTTCTTTTTTGGGCGGTTGCTCGCTTTTTATGAAGGGGGACCTGCTTCCCCCTTCATGACTTCCCCTTTGGGGCCCCCACAAAAAGCAGTTTTTTGTGGGGAGAGGAGCAGCCGCTAAAATGTTTACAATTAATTTGCTTGCCAAATTAATTTAATATAAATTGCGTGCTGCGACGAAGTTTCCCTTAATAAATCCTTTCCTTCGTCACAAACTGCACATTTGCTAGTTTGCCAATAGAATTGTCAAACGTAAGCCTATGTTTGTTTGTTCCTCTCACACTTCGAAAATTATAAATTTTCTTGTGTGTTTTTAAGGTGGTCTATCATGGGTAAAGGTTTTAAATTGTGTTTCCTACGCATGGGACTATGAAGTTTGGAATTATGCCACACTTTCGTAGCAATGTTAAATATTGTTTTAATATTTTAATTTAATTATGGATTTTCTAGATATTTTATTTTTAAATAGAAGCACAATATATTGCTAAAAAAGCAGTGCAAACAACAATATGTTGTACTTAAAAATTGTTTTAAAAATGGGTGAAAAATAATTTAAAAAAATTTTAAAAAAATATTAAAAAAACTATTTACAAATCCAAATTTTTGTGCTATTATATAAGCGAACTAGGAGGAATGTATGGCAACAATTATAGAAATATTAAATGCAAGAAAGCAATTTGCTAACGAACGTTATAGCTTATTAATTAAAATGACTGAAAACACTCTGCCTAAAGCAAAAAAGGGTAGTTCAAAAATAGAAATTGAGGCAGGTAGACAAGTTTTTGGAGATAATAGAGATAGAATGAACCTAATTGCTGAAGGATGCTTAAATTATGCAAAAAATCCACACAAAAAAGTGCCTGCTGCAGCTGGCAAAAAATTAAGCAAAGCGATGCAATCCACTAAGGTAGAAGCCGAAAAGGTAGAAGAGCAAGGCATCACAGCATAGTTATTTTGCGCCCGTATGGGTGCTTTTTTTATTTTATTATTAAATTTTTTTTGATTAATATTTAAATTTGTTTTACATTTTTGTTTTTATATGCTAAAATGTTTATAATTTTAAAGGGGAGTTTATGAAAGAGTTAGTTTACACCGCAATTTTGTATCGAGATGAAGAAACTGGTTATTTCACCATTAAAATACCAGATTTGCAAATTGTCACCGAGGGCGACAGTGTGGTTTCTGCCTACATTAAAGCCAAAGAAATGTTGTGCGCTATGGTAGATTGCGCCATCAAGTACGATTGTGAGATAGAGTCCCCAAGTCCATTTGAAAAGTATTACGACGATAAAAAGAACAAGAAAAACATCGTGCTTTTGGTGGACGCATTAGCATAAGGTCTGCTTATGAAAGTTAACGCACAAAACTGGCCGATACTAGATTTTTTAATAAACAATTTCTACGAGATTTTGGAGTATAAGCGCGGGCGTGGCGTTTATGGGGACAGAGTGGTTTTAAAGCGCCCGAAAAATGCGCGCGCCATTTTTGGAGAGCCAGAAAAACTAGCCGAATTTTATTATATGGATGCCAACGCGGTTAAAGAGTTGCCGCGCACAGTGGCAGAAAAAATAGAGATTATAACTCGTTTTGTTTGCTCGCCACAGGATATGAATATCTTATGCAACTTTGAAAAGAACGGCAGGTTAGAACCTAACGAGTGGGCGCTATCTCTTAAATCGGCATTTAAGCAGGCCAAAACGTTGGATTTTGCTGTGCTTAACAAAATTTTGCTAGAGCACTACAAATATCTGCCACAAGAATTTTTGGATAAACTTCAACAACACCGCAAAAAACAATACTTTTTGGCATCGAGTAAGGAATTTAACTTTATCTCATCCGAGTATGCCGAACAACAAGTTAAAATATTGGAAGGTTAACCCCTTCTTTTTTTTTCTACTCTTTTTTATAAAAGAGTAGCATAAAAACAGTCGCAGTTTATCCTTTTAATCGTTTCTCAGTAGCAAAACTTCATTTTTGGATGACTGCGCCTTTGCTATGAAGGGACACCAGCTGGTTTTCCTTCATGGCTTCTTTTCTTGAAATATGTGTTCCTTAGTAGAAATACTATCGTAGGTAAATAATTATTCCTCTATTTTGCTTACTTTTTTAAAGTAAGCCGTTTGTGGGTTTAAAAGGGGAATCGGAACCCCTTTTTGCTTTTGTTACTTTTCACACTGAAAAGTAAGGATAAATTTCGAAATCCCTCGGTGCTTTTGTAACTTTTCACACTGAAAAGTTAGTGTTTCTATTTTTCGACAAAACTAGTTAAAATTTCTCACAATAAAAATATAAAAATTTATTACACTAATTTTTGAATAATTGTAAATTATACCCCCAAATTGTTTGACTTTTTTTGGGCATTTTATTACAATATTTAAGTATAATTGTATTGCAAAAGCAAAATTAAGGAGCATTATGAAGAGTATACAAAAAAATTTAAAAGCGTTCTTTGTGTTTATTGCATTTTTACTATGCAGTTTTATGTTTGTTTTAACTCCACTTAAAATTGTGCCAGTTAATGCAGCAGAAATCCCATCCGATCAAGATCCAACACAAACTGAGGACACATCAAAAGAAACGCATAAAACTTTCACATCCATTCACATGCCTAAAAAGGTGGATTTCAGCAAAAGCGAAACACTTAAAATCCCGCTTTTAACTGAAGCAAACTACACCATCCGTGTGGTAGATAAGGGTGGTTTCACTCATGATTATTCAATAGCAAGCGGCGAGGGCACTGGCTCTGAAACCTTTTTTGAAATGGTTAAAAAGTCTGGTGATGTTAACGATTATCTAACCATTCGCAGCAAAGCATCAAACAAATACCGCATATTTTATATAGTAGAAAAAAGCTCCACCTTATATTTTTCCGACGCGTACGAAGTTGAAGTTGTTGGCACCACCTACGGGCTAGAAACCAAGCAGGTGACCAAGCAGGGTGAACAATACACCGAAACCAATCTAAACAACCTTTTCCCAACCAAAGAAAAGGTGGGTGCAACCCTAACACTACCAAAAATGTATGGCTACAGCGAAGTTAACGATAAGCGCACTTACGATAAAGAAGCAACTATATCTGTCACCTATGCCGGCAACCCAGCAAGCGCAGAAATGTACGATGCAAAAACTGGCGTTGTTACATTTACCGAAAAGGGTAGATATGTTATAACCTACACATACGAAAACACCAATTCAGCCGAGCGCTACACAAGTGAACATGTTATAAATGTAGAAGAAGATTTTGTTGCACCAGATGCAAGCAAAAATCAAATTAAATTGCCAGACAGCATCACTTTGCCAACCAACGTTAAATTGGGCGATAGCGAGGTTGTACTTCCAAACCCAGCTTTGCAATATAGGTTAGAAAATCTAAACTCTAACGATGCGCAAAAAAATGTGCTAGAAATAGAAATTAGAAATGTAAACACAGGCGTAAGCAAAAAACTAACAAACAATAACTTTACGTTCAATTTCACACCAGAAGAGTTTGAAGCTGACGATTATCTAGACCTAGAAGGTGAATACGAAATCACCTATAAAGTACAAGGGTATTACGGCGAAGTAACTGCAACATATGATTGGGGTCGCTTTACAAAAGATAGCGTTAAACCAACCATTCAAGCAGTGTATAACTACGAAGCGTTTGATGAAAACGGCGTTTATATAGCAGAAGATAAAATTAAACCTGCACTTGGCGAAATTAAAGCCGAATATGACTACACTGCAAGTGGTGGGCTACTATTCCCAGCAGCGTATGTTAACAGCCCAGTTGATAACTACGACGATTTATTAGTTGTGCGCTACTTCCAAAATACCGAAACTGCTAAACGTTACTATATCGACGGCATTAAGATAGACTCTGCTACAAACACTTATGTTGCAGTAAACGAAAGCGATGGCTTTAACTATATCTATTCAACTCAGGCAGACGAGGATAAAACTAATGTTCCAATTGTGCCAAATGATGATGCCTCTGAAAAGAAATATTTTGAACAACTATCAAAAAGCGCAATATTTAAATTTGCTAAAGAAGACACTCTTCCAAACGGCATAGCAAACCAAACCTTCCGCCTGTGCTACGAGGTTAAGGTTAAGTCTAGCCATGTTCAGTATTCAACAAATTCTGGTGGCTACAATCGTCAAAATGCCTTGTATCAAGAGGGCACATCAAACGAATACACCTTTAAAATTGTAAGTGGCTCGGAAACTAGCACCGATTTGGCAGTTAATGTAATTAAAAATTACTCTACTACTGCATATGTGGGCAACACTATCCGATTTAACGTGAATGCAACCGACAGCAAAGATATGCGCCTAATTAATGCAATGTACTATTCTGAAACACCTTTCACTTTCTTACAAGACGGTGATAGGCAACAAAAAATAGACCAACTATTAAACAAGGCAAAAGCAGATTATACTAATGATTACAAAAGTCAAAATGGTGGCTACACTCAAATAGGGTTGGGCGCAGATAATATAGTTAACTATATGGAAAAGGCACTAAAGGAAGAACTCAAACCCCCTTCAATATTTGGTAAACTAACTGCAGTGGAAGGCAGCGACACCCAATTCAATTTAGAAATTCCTTCTGACGCACATGGCAAAAAATTATATATACTTGCCATCACCATCAACGATAATGGCAAAGTAGAGATGAATAATTCAGCGGTTATAAATGTTGCAAACACAGCAGAACAAACCGCTCCAACCGTTGCAAGCGCGTACTTCTATAACGATGCAACAAAAAAACTATACGAAGGTACAGAAAATGCAGTTGCAGGGCAGGGTGAAAAAGTTTACATTCCTACCGTAACCTTTAGTGATGAAGATAAATATCTATACACCAGCGTTGCATACTACGTTATTCCAGAAGACACAAATGGCAAAGTTGAAGACACTACCTATCAAAATCAATATAGATACCCAGAGGAATATAATCTATCTAACACTGTATCGGGATACATCAAAACCGATAAAGTGGGCACTTACGTGATTGTGTACACAGCAACCGATGATGCCGGCAACACAACCGTTGTTCACTATTCGTTTAAAGTGGCTTCCACTGCACAACCTAACATCGTGGTGGATGTGACTGGCGATAATTGTGATGTTGGTGGCTCTAAAACCGATGGCTATTCGGTTAAAGTGGGCAACACAATAAATGTTAATGTGCATGCTTACGACGGCAACGATAATAATATAGAGTTACCTCATGACGATAAATTAAAAATTGAAGTAAAACCAGTTAATGTTCAAGGCAAGGATATCAGGAATGCCGGTACAGACGAAAATTCGTACACTCTTAACAGCGCAGGTAGATATAGCTTTGAAGTTAATGTAACCTGGGATAGCGGTGTTGAAGGCCGTGATAAAATAACTATACCAACCTATATGTTTAATGTTACTGCCGAGCTGGATAATTCAGAAAATATAGTTTGGGATAATAACTTTAACTTGCCAGAGTATTTCTCTTACATCGAGGGGGACAACAAATTATTGCAACTTCCTCAATGGTCAGCCGAAGCACAAGAAGGGTATGTTTACAAAACCGCTTTATTGTACAAGGGGCCAAGCGATTCTGTTTGGAGCGAAGCTAAATTAAACGAAACCACTGGTAAATGGGAATTTGAACCAAAATCTATTGGTAGATACGAACTAAGTTACGAAACATACGCTATTCATGGCGGGGTGGAATATTATGGCCACAAAGAAAAAACCATAACTTACAGCGATAATGTAGAGCCAACATTTGTTGTTAACAATGGTGCGCTGGACGATAAGTTAACCTACAATGATAAGGATATAACCATCCAAGTTAAATTGGATAAATACAGCAAAGTTATGATTATAACCGCAAGCGAAGGCGACAAAAAACTTTACACTTGGACATCTTACAACGACGAAAACAAACAAAGCGATAACGCCAACTTTAAGATTGTAGAAAATACCAACGATCCAAATGGCGACCCACGTGAAAATTACAGTTGGGTTAGTGCAGAGTTAACTGTTGCTTTGCAGGATAGTTCGGGCAACAACATCGATTCAACTGACTCTACTGATGGTGACTATACCGTTAACGAATATACAATTTCGTCTACTGGCACATACAAATTTGTGTTTACTGCTAAGGACACTGCAAAAAATGTTGGCACATACGAAATTGAATTTAGCGTAACCACTAAGGCAGAGCCAACTCGCTTATCCGATTCTCAAATTGGCATTATTCTAATTGTTGTATCTAGTGTTATATTAATTGGCGTAATCTTGTTCTTCTTGCTAACAGGTAAGGGCGGCAAAAAACAAAAACCAACCGCAATATCAAACGAAACCGAAAGCAAAAAACCAGCCAAAAAATCTAGCAGAAAATCTAGCAAAAAAGCAGAAAAAGTAGAAGAAGAACCAGTTAAAGATAGCAACGATAAAGATGCTGAATAACAAAAAAGCCACATAACGTGGCTTTTTTTGCTATTTTCTTTGTTGTTTTTTATTTAAATAGTTTGTTACTTTTTGTAAGACAAAAAGTAACAAAAAACTAAATTAACTAATACGCAACAAACTAAATATAAATTTATTTTTTTTATACATATTTTTCTGTAACTCTTTTTATTAAAAAGAGTTGGTTTTTATTATTAAAATAATTGCGAATTTTTCTGTTATTTTTTCATTAAATATAGTTAAATTATTTTTATTTTTTATTTTTAAACTTGTTTTTCTGTTACTCTTTTTGCTAAAAATAGTAAAACTATCTTAATTTGCGTTTTAATTTGGCAATTTCCTCACGCAGTTTAATGGCGGTTTCAAAATCCAACTGGCTGGCAGCGGTGTTCATCATGCCCTTTAACTGCTCAATTTGTTTTGCTATATCTTGTTTAGACATCGGCTTTTCGTCATTTTCCATGCGTATTTTTAAGGTATCCACAATCTCTTTCTTAATTGTCTGCGGCTCAACCCCGTGCTGCTTGTTGTATGCCATTTGAAGTTCGCGCCTGCGGTTGGTTTCGTCTATGCACTTTTTCATGCTGTCGGTTATCATATCAGCATACATAATAACTCGGCTTTTGCTATTGCGGGCGGCACGGCCAACGGTTTGTATCAAACTGGTTGCACTGCGCAAAAACCCTTCTTTATCAGCATCCAAAATTGCCACAAGCATAACTTCAGGCAAATCTAGCCCTTCGCGAAGTAGGTTAATGCCCACCAGCACGTCAAACTCGTCCGCGCGCAGTTCGTTAAGTATCTTTACTCGCTCCAATGTGTCTATATCGCTGTGCAAATATTTAACGCGCACCCCTTGCTCTTCAAAATAACTGCATAAATCCTCCGCCATTTTTTTGGTTAAAGTGGTAACAAGTATTTTGCCATGTTCGGCAGTAACCTTGTGTATTTCGTCCAGCAAATCGTCCACCTGACTTTCGCTTGGGCGGATAAAAATCTCTGGGTCTAGTAGGTAGGTAGGGCGGATAACCTGTTCTACCACCTGGCCAGCGAGTTTAAGTTCGTAGTCATTTGGCGTGGCAGAAACGTATATAGTTTGCCCTATGCGCGAATTAAACTCGTCAAAATTAAGCGGGCGGTTGTCAAACGCACTAGGCAACCTAAACCCATAATCCACCAAACTGGTTTTGCGCGCGCGGTCGCCATTATACATGCCGCGCAACTGCGGTAGCGTAATGTGGCTTTCGTCTACAAACAGCAAAAATCCGTGCGGAAAATAATCCAGCAGTGTATATGGTGGCATGCCTGGTTCGCGCCCGTCAAAATAGCGCGAATAGTTTTCTATCCCCGAGCAATAGCCCATTTCTTGCATCATTTCTAGGTCATAATTGGTGCGCTCGCGTATGCGTTGCGCCTCTATCAACTTATCTTGCTTTTTAAAAAATTCTTCGCGTTCAACCGCATCTTGTCTTATCTGGTCAAGCGCGTGCTGCAACTTTTCGCTGCCCACCGCATAGTGGCTGGCAGGGTAGATGGCAATGTGTTTTAATTTATTAAGCACCTTGCCAGTAACCGGGTCAAATTCGCTAATATTTTCTATTTCATCATCAAAAAAACTAATCCTAACCGCAATTTCACTGCTGTCAGCCGGAAAAATATCTACCACATCACCGCGCGCGCGGAAGGTGGAGCGCTGAAAATCTATCTCGTTGCGGGTATATTGTATGGCAATAAGGCGATTTATAAGCTCGTCGCGCGAAAATTTGTCGCCAATGCGCATAGAAATTTGCAAATTAAAATATTCGTCTGGCGCACCCAAACCATATATGCACGAAACAGATGCCACCACAATGGTATCGCTGCGCTCTAACAAACTGCTGGTGGCGCTGTGGCGAAGCTTGTCTATCTCGTCGTTAACACTCATGTCCTTTTCTATATAAGTGTCGCTAGAAACAATGTACGCTTCGGGCTGATAGTAGTCATAGTACGAAACAAAAAATTCCACCCGATTGTTAGGGAAAAACTCCCTAAACTCGTTGCACAACTGTGCGGCAAGCGTTTTGTTGTGGGCAAGCACAAGGGTGGGGCGGTTAACCTTGGCAATAACGTTTGCCATAGTAAAGGTTTTGCCACTGCCAGTAACTCCTTTTAACACCTGCGCGGATAAACCATCGTTTATTCCTTCCACCAGTGCATCAATCGCTTCGGGCTGGTCGCCTGTTGGCTTATATTTAGATACAAGTTCAAAATTTCTATATTCCATAATCTATAAAAATAACCTTATTATGCAACCGATAATTGCACCCACTGCGGCAAACAGGCAGGTGCGCGCAAATAATAGCCAAAAGGTGCGTTTGCCATTTGATATTTCACGATGGAACCCTTCGCCCTTAATTTTAAGCGAAACACAATATACGGGTGCACCCTGTTTGTCTGACTTAACTAAATCGATATAGTTATCGTAGCTTAAATTGGTCATAATTTTTTCCAGTTCGTCGTTATACAGCACATATTTGTCCGCCGCGTGGCTTATAATTTCGCGTGGAGAAATAAGGCAAGATTTTTTGCCTTGGCAGCGCTGATACACATATTCCATAACATATTTTTCTTTAAAAGTTAACATATTTCACCTAAAATATAAGCACAAACAATAAAAACGCCAAAAAGCTTCCAACAAACGAGGCAAGCGCAACAAATAAATACATAAGTTTATTATTGCTAGGTTTTTCTTTTGCTAGTTCCTGTTTGGTTTGTTTTTTTATTATCGAATAGCAATAAGTGTCGTCCTCATTAAACTTAATGCTAATATACCCCATACGGGTAAGGGTATCCATGCATTGTTTAATTGTGGTGGCAGAGTAGCCCTTTAGGTGCACCTGCAACTCTTCCACCGTTATAACCTTATAGTTGTTATCCGTAGATAAACTTTTTAGTGTTTCAAAAACGGACATACACTTTTTGTCTAGCATATTCACTCCTATTATAGCATGTAATTATATTTTTTGCAATCTTTTAATTATTATTTTAAAAATATTCAAATATAAATTAAAAACCAATTTTTTATTTGTTTTTTGCCAAAATTCAGCTATTTTTTTGCAATTTTTGTTACATTTTTGTACATTTTTATATAATTTTTAAACGAATTAAACGCTTTTTCGTAAGGTGCATCTGTGGTTAAATCTATATCAATTTCTTTTAAAATTTCAATTGGGTGCACCTTTGTTCCGTTCTTCAAAAAGTGAATATATTTTTTAACGTAGTTAGGATTGGCGTTTATATTTTCCACAATATTAATTGCAGTTATAAGCCCAGTGGCATAGCAGTACACATAATACGCGTTGTAAAAGTGCGGTATGCGTGCCCATTCGTATTTAAAATTTTTTGGCACAACCAAACTGTTGCCATAATATTTTTTGTTTAGTTCGTAGTATTTATCGCAAAGTTCAACATAGGTGATAGGGGTTTCGTTTTCAATTTGAGTGTGTGCCCAAAGTTCAAACTCGCTAAACAACACCTGCCTAAATATTGTGGAGCGCACCCGCTCTAGATATTGCTTTATAAAAAACTCTTTTTGATTTTCCGTGCAGTTATTCATCATGTAGTTATTAAGCAAAATTTCGTTTACCGTGCTAGCAATTTCGGCAGTAAAAATGTATATTCCGGCATTGGTGTGATTTTGCGCGCTGTTATAATATTCGCCATTTATGCAGTGCCCCATTTCGTGAGCTAGGGTGGAAATATCCTCAAAATTGCCAGTAAAATTCATCAGCACAACATTTTTTCCGCCAAAACAACTGCTGCTGTACGCGCCCGATGTTTTGTTTTTGTTTGGCAGATAGTCAATCGATTGGTCATTAAACTTTTTTTCTAAAAGCGCAATATACTCGTCGCCAAGTGGGGCAAGAGCCGCCTTTACAAGGTCTTTCATGCTTTCGATTGTAACTTTTTTGCTAAACTTTTTGCCCTCGTGGAATAGGTCGTAGATGGAAAAATCTTTAAGCCCTTCCACTTTTGCACGCGTTTTAATGTACTCTTGCAAAAGAGGGATCTGCTTGTTTGTTTCACTTATAACCTTATCAAACACCGCGCGCGGAATAAATTCGCCATCCAGTGCCTCGTCCAGGCAGCTAGGGTAGTTGTGCATTTTGGCAAGAATTTTGTCCGTTTCTATGTCCTTTAAATACAAGCGCTCAAAGGTCTTAATAAAATTCCCATAACCGTTCATCATGCTATCAAAAGCATTTTTGCGCAAAACTCTATCCTCACTGTTCATAAAAGAGGCATAGTTGGAATTGTACACCTTATGTTTTTTGCCCTTGCTGTCCGCTGCTTCGTCAAACGGCATTTCGCTGTCGGTAAAAATGTCGTACACAGTGGTGTTGTCGCCAATAACCGAATCCAATTTGGTTAAAATCAAGTTGGTTTTTTCATCCACGCGGTGCGGCTTATAGTGGATAACGTTTTCTATAGTGGTGGTGTAGTTTTTAAATTTTGGGTTTTTAATAAGCCCTTGCAAATAATTTAACGGCAGTTTGTTAAGTTGTGGGGTGATGTAGGCCGCCGCCTCGCTATATTTGTTGTACGCGTTAAAAAATCGCGTGCGCAACTTTAAAAATTTGGTATTAGCGCAATCCACATTAATCATGTTGTGCATATAGTGGGCAAACTTTTCAATTAAAATTTCATCCTTTTCGTACTTATTAAGTAATTCGTAAAGCATTTTTTCGTCGCCCAGTTTTCCGCTGTAGGTTGGGATAATTTTGGTTAATTTTTCTATGGTTTTAAACACTTTTTCAATTTCTTGGTCGGTGTCAAACCCCTCAAATTTCCATTTGTATTGTTCAGGTACATTAACTCTATCTAACATAAAATCTCCTTATACATATTTTAAATTTTAACCAAAATTATGTCAAGTTAATATCAATATTTTTTAAAAATTTCGTGCTTAATAAAAACGGCGATTTTTATATTTTACTCACATTTTTTGCTTGTTTCTATTAAGCACCATAAATTTGGTCGATTTTTGTCATAAATTATTGACAAATTTGTTTTTTAGTGTTAGAATATAAAAAAATAAGGGGGAATTATGCGTAAAGTTTTGTTAATTTTGTGCTTAGCGTTCTTTGTGTTGGGCTTTGGCTGGCCAACAATAATACTTCCATACACTAAATACTCATACAAAACTGATGATATGGAAATGTCTTTCACCTTCCAAATTAATGGCAAAGTTAAGGTGGAATCCAAAATGGGTGATAGCAAAACCAAACAATCATATAAATATAAAGTAAATTTTAAAGACAACGCAATAGAAATTATTGTTTCTAAAGAAGAAAAAATTTCACTTAAAATAGACTCTTTCTACAAACTATCCATGCTAAGTGCAGGTGATATGGAAATTTCACCAACCAACAAAGTTGCAGCAGGCGTATCCATAGGCATTGGCGCGGCTGCACTTCTGCTTATAGTGTTTGCCCCAAGCAAAAAATATTAAAATTGAATTTAAGCCCATTTAGCGGGCTTTTTTCACATAAAAAAATCACCTGCATAATACAGGTGAAATTTTTTAATTTAATTTGGAAATTAAATTATCAAAACCCAGATAATATTCTATCTCTTGTTCTGTTAACTTAAACTTTTCTTTGAATAATTCAAAAAATTTCTTATGTATTTCATTACCACAGTTGTCATGCATGAGTGCGTCGTATATTTTGTAAAAATCGCTAATTTTCATTCCTTTTACATCTCTAGCAAAACAATAAATATATTTCGCATCTCCAATTGCAATTTCTGCTTCTAATAGTTTTACTTTGTCTTCAGGGGTTAAGCCTTCTACTTCTGTAGCAAATTTAAAAATATATTCCGCATCGCCAGTTGCAATTTCTGCGTTTAATAGTTTTTCTTTGTCATAGGGGGTTAAGCCTTTTACATAGATAGCAAATTCGTAAATATATTTCACATCGCCAGTTGCAATTTCTGCGTCTAATAGTTTTTCTTTGTCATAGGGGGTTAAGCCATTTACACAGATAGCAAAATAATAAATATAAAACGCATCTTTAGTTGCAATAACTGCATCTAGTAATTTTACTATGTCATCACGGATTAAGCCATTTGCATTGCAAGCAAATTCACAAATATATTTCACATCGTTATCTTTAATAACAATATCTAATAATCTTACTTTGTATTTATGGCCTAAGCCTTCCACTCCAGCAAATGCACAAATATTTTCAACATTACCAGTTGCAATTTCTGCCTCTAATAGTTTTACTTTATCCTTAGGGGTTAAGCCTTCTACATATTTAGCAAATTCGTAAATATATTCCGCATTACCAGTTGCAATTTCTGCCTCTAATAGTTTTACTTTGTCTTCAGGGTTTAAGCCTTCTACTTTTGCAGCAAATAGATAAATACATACAGCATTGCCAGTTGCAATTACTGCATCTAATAATTTTAATTTGTCATCGGGGGTTAAGCCATTTGCATATTTAGCAAAATAATAAATATATCCTGCATCTTTAGTTGTAATAACTGCATCTAGTAATTTTACTATGCCATCGCGGGTTAAGTCATCTGTATCGCAAACAAATTTATAAAAATATCCCGCATTGCCAGTTGCAATTTCTGCATTTAATAGTTTTAATTTGTCATCGAGGGTTAAGCCTTCCACTATTCCAGCAAATTGACTAATATTTTCAAGATTTTTAGTTTTAATTTCTGCATCAAATAGTTTTAATTTGTCCTCAGGGGTTAAGCCCTTTACAAATTTAGCAAATTTATAAATATATTCCGCATTGTTAGTTTTAATAACTGTGTCTAATACATCTAAAAGGTCATAACGGGGTAAATATTCTAAATATTCATCAAACTTGTAGCAATATTTTATATTTTCTGATGAATATATATTTTTTGCCAAACCTAAAAATATAGCCTCTCTTGAATACTTTTTATTAGCAATTTCTTCAAGGGCACGATCGAATATATCATTCCAACCTTGTTCTGATAAATGTTTCGCCAATTTTTTAATTATTAAATCGATTATCATTTTTTTTTGCATGTAATCCATAATTTCCTCCAACTAACACAATTTTATCATAAAAATTTTATTTGTCAATACCTTTTTAAAAATTAGTTTTATTTTTATATATCTCTTGAAATTTTTTATATTTAGTGGTATAATAATAGTTGATACATTGGAGGAAGGATGCTTAACAACATAATCATTAAAGGTGCAAAGGAAAATAACCTAAAAAATATCGATTTAACACTACCAAAAAACCAACTTATTGTGTTTTCAGGCGTAAGTGGGTGTGGCAAAAGTACGCTTGCATTTGATACCATTTTTGCTGAGGGCCAGCGCAGATATATGGAGAGTTTATCCAGTTATGCGCGCCAATTTTTGGGGCAAATGAACAAGCCGGACGTGGAGAGCATAGATGGCTTAAGCCCGGCCGTTTCTATCGACCAAAAATCCACCAATAACAACCCGCGTTCAACCGTTGGCACAATAACCGAAATATACGATTATTTCCGTCTACTTTTTGCCCGCATAGGCAAGCCATATTGCCCAAAATGCGGCAAGCCAATTAGTGCGCAGACAATCGACCAGATTGTAGACCATATCTGTGCGCTTGATGAGGGCAGCAAACTGCTTATTATGGCGCCAATTGTGCGCGCGCAAAAGGGCAGCCAGGAAAAGGTGCTAGATGCTTTGCGTAAGGACGGCTATGTGCGCGTTATGGTGGATGGCGAAGTGCTGCAACTGGACGAAGAGATTAATCTGGATAAAAACAAGCGCCACGATGTTAGTGTTGTGGTGGACAGAATTATAAATAAAGAGGGGATAACTAGCCGCCTAACCGACAGTGTGGATAAATGCTTGCAACTTGCAAACGGGCTGGTTACTGTATTTGATGGAAAACAAACCCACCTATACAGCACAAAATATAGTTGTGTGGATTGCGGCATTTCGCTACCCGACATCGAGCCATCTTTCTTCAGTTTTAACAGCCACCAAGGCGCTTGCCCAAAATGCGATGGCTTGGGCTACGTTATAAAAATTGGCGAAAGCGCGATTGTTAAAAACGACCGCTTGTCCATAAACGAGGGTGCACTTGCTGTGCTTGGCTTTAATATTGATGCCACCGGCATAACCAAAAAAGCACTTAATAAACTGGTTAAAAAGTACGGCTACACGCTGGATACTCCATACAATAAGTTCAGTAAAGAACTGCGCGAAGCACTTATCAATGGTGAAAAAGGCGAGTTAGAACCCGCACCAAATTTGCATCAATATCTTCTCAGATCAGATTATAGATTTATGGGCATTATCCCAGATTTGTTGCGCCGCTTTAACGAAAGCAACAGCGAGTGGATTAAAGAGGAAATATATAAGCTTATGTCGCAAGACACTTGCCCAGAATGCCACGGCAGAAGGTTAAATCCGGCTGCGCTGTCGATAAAAATCAACAACAAAAACATTGCAGATTTGTGCGAGATGTCTATTGAGCGTCTGTACGAATTTATCTGCAACCTTAAACTTAACAAAACCGAGCAGCAGGTGGCGGAAAGCATTTTGCACGAGATTAAGGCGCGCCTATCGTTTTTAATAAATGTCGGCTTAACCTATCTTAGCCTGTCGCGTGCGGCGGGCACACTGTCGGGCGGGGAAGCACAGCGCATCCGCCTTGCAACCCAGATTGGCAGTGGGCTAAGCGGGGTGCTATACATTTTGGACGAGCCAAGCATTGGCTTGCATCAGCGTGATAACGACCGCCTTATTTCCGCCCTTAAAAACTTGCGTGATTTGGGCAACACGCTTATTGTAGTCGAGCACGACGAGGACACAATTCGTTCGGCCGACTACATTGTGGATATCGGTCCAAAAGCGGGCGTGCATGGCGGCGAAGTTGTGGCTAAGGGTAGCGTGCAAGATTTAATCGATAGCCCACGTAGCATGACAGGCAAATTTTTGTCGGGTGAGGAAAAGATTGAAGTTCCATCCGCACGGCGCGAAATTAAAAAGGAGTATATCCGCTTGCTTGGTTGCCGCGAACATAACATTAAAGATTTGGATGTGGCAATCCCGCAAGGTGTGCTTACACTGGTTACTGGGGTTAGTGGCAGCGGCAAATCCACCTTGGTTAACGATATTTTCTATCGCGCGCTGTTCAATAAACTTAACCGCCGCCCACAAGAAAATAATTTTGATAGCCTTTTGGGGGCGGATAAGATAGATAAAGTTATCCAAATCGACCAAGATCCAATCGGCCGCACTCCGCGCAGCAACCCGGTTACTTATTCGGGCGTGTTTACTAAAATTCGCGAACTTTTTGCATCCACTAATCTTGCAAAAAGCAAGGGATATGGGCCAAATAAGTTTAGTTTTAATGTTGAGGGCGGCAGGTGCGAAGCCTGCGCGGGCGATGGCGTAAAGCGGCTTAGGATGTACTTTATGCCGGACGTGTACGTGCCATGTGAGGTGTGCAACGGCAAGCGCTATTCACGCGAAACACTCGAGATTAAATATAAGGACAAAAACATCTATGATGTGCTAGAGATGACGATAGACGAGGCATACGAATTTTTTGAAAACATCCCGCCAATAAAATCCAAACTGCAAACGCTGGTGGATGTTGGGCTTGGTTATGTTAAACTTGGGCAAAGCGCAACTACACTGTCGGGCGGCGAGGCACAGCGCCTTAAACTTGCCACCGAACTTACTAGGCGAGATACTGGAAACACGGTTTACATTTTGGATGAGCCAACTACTGGCCTACACAGTTATGACGTTAAAAAATTGGTTAACATTTTGCAACGTCTAGTTGGCAACGGCAACACGGTTGTGGTTATCGAACACAATTTGGATGTTATAAAAACGGCCGACTATATTATAGATATGGGGCCAGAAGGTGGCGAAGGTGGCGGCAAAATTATAGCCACCGGCACACCGGAAGAAGTGGCAAAAGTTAAAGGTAGCTACACCGGCCAATATCTAAAAAAATACCTAGAAAAACCCGCCACCAAAACCGCAGATAGCAAAGCGAATAAAAAATCAAGTGCCGAAACAAAAAAATCAAAAGCAACTGCTGAAAATAAAAAATCTAAAGCAAGTGCGGAAAATAAAAAATCCACTAAAAATGATACCGCAAAAACAAAAAAGACAGCCACAAAATCAACAACTAAAAAATCAGCCACCAAAACAAAATCAGCAAAAAAATAAACAAAAAGCAAAAAATTAAGGTAAAAGTCCTTAATTTTTTTTAATTTTCATTAAATTTTAGTGATTTTTTAGATAAATTTTTATAATTTAATTACAATAGTAGTTAAAACTTTGCCCTAATTACAATAGTAATTAAAACTTATTTTATCCGTAATAACAATAGTAATTAAAACGATTGCATCCGTAATAACTATAGTTATTAAAATAGATAACAAAATTCATTATAACTAAAGTTATTTAGATATTGATATCATAATAACAATAGTAATTAAAATCTATTAAAGTGGCATAATTACAATAGTAATAAAGATAAGTGGGCAGTATCCGTTATAACTAAAGTTATTAAAACAACTAGCAAAAACTAAAGTTATTAAACAATATCTTGATTACAATAGTAATAAAAACAATTATATCCATTATAACTATAGTTATTAAAATAGATGCCATGATAACAATAGTAATAAAATTCATTATTACAATAGTAATAAAAACAAAAATATCCGTTATAACTATAGTTATTAAAATATTGATATAGTAATTACAAGAGTAATAAAAACTAATATTACAATTCATTATTACAATAGTAATAATTATAACACTTGTTCTTTTGTTACTTTTCTATCAAAGAAAAGTATGTTCTTTTGTTACTTTTCTTGCAAGAAAAGTTATATAAAATAATTACAAAAATAATTATAAAAGTTAAAGCAAATTTAGCCAAGTGATGCCGCTGGCTTCTTTAAGGCCATCGATGTTGTAGTCGAGTAGGCGGGCATAGGTTAGGGCGTCATCCGCGCTGTTGTTTTCTACAGCCGACACCAAATATTGCAGATAGTCGCTTACCGGCTGCAGATCTTTTTTGGATATGCTTATGGCAAGTTTGTCCATTTCGCGCGTCCAATAATCGTTAAGTTTATCCACTTTCACTTCTAGCGCATCATCAATTTCGCCGGTTTCAAGTTGGGTGTAAATTGCATCGCTTTCTTTGGTTAGGTAATTAAACACTTTATGGGTGTTAACGCTCTCCCAAATTATAAAGCCAGTAACCGCAACAATAAGGATGAAAATAGGTACATTTTTCATAGCTTCACCACCTTATTAATGTTTTCGATAATCTTATAACTTTCGCCTTTTTGTTGATAGTAAATTTTTCCATCCCTATCCATGCAAAGCAGAATAAGTTGTTTGGCTTTAAGTTTTAGGTGCGCCAAAATTTTGTTTAACCCGTCCATTTCCAAATCTATTTGCTGCATCTCTTCCTTAATAATTTTTCCATCGCTAACAATAACATGGGTTAGTTTAGTTGGCGGGTTGTTTGCCCCAACATCTTGCGCAGTTGCGGGCGCGTTTTGGCTGGTTGGGATAATGCTGATTGTCCCGTTTGTTTCAACTATGGCAAACAGCACCTGGTCAAAACTATTGTAACTATTTTGCCGCATTGCCTCCAAAATGTCGTCGATATTCATGTTAAGGTTTTTAAGCGCTTCGTACTCTATCCCTTGCGGACTAATTATCACCACCGGCTTGCCACTTAAAAAATTGCGCACGCCCACACTTTTGCGCGTTATAAAGGTGATTATAAAGTGGATTATAACCAGCACGGCAAGCGGCAAAATGCCGTTTAAAAGCGGGATGTTGTTGTCGCTCATTGGCAGGGTGGCAAGGTCGGCAATAATAAGGGTGATAACCACTTCGTACGGTTGCATTTGCCCGATTTGGCGCTTGCCCATAATGCGCATAAACACCAGCACTGTTAGGTAAATTATTAAAACGCGAATAAACACAATAAACATACCTAAATTATTTACATCAAAAAATAATTTAAACAAATTTAATTTGTATTTGTATTTTTTTTTGTTTAATTAATTGTTTAATTTTTTAATGTTTTTATTTTTTACTTGTGTTTTTGTTACTTTTTGCTCACAAAAAGTAATATTTAATTTTTATTTTTTTTAGGTTTTATATCTTTGTATTTTTATTTTTTACTCGTGTTTTTGGTGACTTTGCTCACAAAAAGTAAAAAACTAACAAAAAAACAAAAAAATAAAAATTTAACACAAAAAAAAGAAAAATTTATGATTTTTTCTTTTTCTTTATTAGGGCTAGCAAGTTTTTAACATCGTAAAGGTTAAATATTTTTATAAACATCATCATCAAGCCAACACATAATAGGCCAGATATCGTGGCTGAGATAAAATAGTTGAATAAGTGCCGCAAAATGTTGGCAACAAAATGGGTTAGCAAACTTACTGGTGCAACCACAAGCGTGTATTTAAAGCTATTAGAAAATAAGTTAAATTTTAGGGCAGGTATTTTTTGTTTAATCTTTCTTAGGTTAAGTAGGGTTATTGTGGTCATGGATAAAAAGAAGGAAACTATAACCGAATTTATGCCAATCAGCGGGGTTAAAATTACTAGGCAGGCAAGCAAAACCACAGAGCCCAAAATGTAGTTTATAAACGATTTAACCTCCAAATTAAGCGCGTTTAATACACTGCCGGTTAGATTGCATAGCGTAATTGGCAGCACGCAAACGCCCGCCAACTGCAAAAGCACGCCAGATAGCTGATTGTCGTATAAAATTATGCCAATCAAATCGCCAATTGCAAGATAGGTGGGTATAAATATCATGGCGATAAACATGCCCACTTCAAGCGCTTTTTTTACGTTAGATGCAATTTCTTCTTGCATATTTTTGGTGGCCATCGCGCTAATTGACGGGATAAGCACCATACTTATGCTGCCAATTATAGTCATCGGCACAAACAACAGCGGCCAGGTCATGCCCATAATAACGCCAAAGCTTGCCACCGCCTCGCTTTTGGTGTAGCCGGCAACAATAAGCATGGTGGGGATAATAAAGGTGGTTAGTGGCTGCACAAGCGAGTTTGCAAGCCGCACACCAGTTATTGGCGCGGCGGATTTTATAACTGCAGAAAATTCGCGCTTGTTAACTCCAATTTTGCCATGCCTGAAATATATTATAACGGATAGCAGGGCAGAAATAAGGCAGGTTAGGTTAAACGCCACAGCCGAATACTTTGCCGCAACAAAATAATCAGTTATGTTTCTTAGCATAACAAAGGTGAGTGCAAACCTAAAAATCTGCTCGATAAGTTCGGTTAGCCCACAATTAAAATAGTCATTTTGCCCCCAAAGCGCGCCGCGAAAAACGGCATAAACCGCACTAAACAACACGGACGGCACAAGAATAATTAAAATTTCAACCGCGCGGTTATCGGTTAGTATAATTCCCCAGAACGCACGCAAACCATAAACCAGCAAACTAGATAAACTTGCCACAATAAGCGCAATAATAAGCGCCGAGCCAACCAACTGATTGCGCTGTTTTAGTCGGTTGTCCACCTCGTATTTAGAAACCAGTTTGGCAGTGGTAAGCGGGATGCCGCTAGATACTAGCGTCATAAAAATGCCCAGCACGCTAGACGCCATTTGAAAAAGCCCAAGCCCCTCAGCCCCCAGTTTGCGCGAAAAATATATGCGGAACACAAAGCCAAGCGCACGCGTTATCACCGAGAATATTGTGGTTATCATAACCGCTTTAAAAAAAGTTTTCATGGTTGTCCTATATTATTATATAGTTTTGTTTGCCTCGTTAGAATAACAAAATTTTTGTGCCGCACATATATATTTAATTAAGATAGAAAACAAATATTGTTAACATAAAATTAATCCAATAAAATGCCAATTTAATCGGCAATTTAAGTTAAAAGTTAAAAGGAGATATATGCAAGTAAAATTAAAAAAACAATTTTTGTATCGTGTGCAAAACGAAAACGAGCATAATTTGTGCCAAAATTTTAACACGGAAAAAGAGGGTGTAGTGCGCAACAACTCCTCGTTGCCTGTGTATGCGGGCGAGTGGGTGCAAATTAATGTTAACAACTATAAAACGCATTATGTTAAGCCTGCCCAAACTATAGAAGATATTGCTAAAATATATGGCATATCTCAAGAAAAAATTTTGGCGGATAATAATTTAACAAATGCCAGGCTTTTTATTGGCCAACGAATAAAAATTTTTAATGAGTGAAATGTTTTAAAATTTTTTAAAAATTATAGAAAAAAACCACGCAATTTGCGTGATTTTTAAATTTTATTCAGCTTTTGGCTTATCTGATTTGGATTTTGTAGTTCTTTTTGTGGATTTTTTGCCTTCTTCATCAGATTTTGCTGCATCTGTTTTATCTAAAGATTTTCCTGTGGATTTTGTTGCCTTTTTTGCAGTGTTTGTTTTGGCATTTTTTGTTTTAGATGCAGTGGTTGCTGGTTTGGTCTCTTCGGTTGTGCTATCTTGCTCAGTTTGCTCAATCTCTTCAACCACACCAGTTGCTTGTGCTTCGCTTTCCAGGCGTTTTGTTATGCTTGCCATATACGATGCCGAGTTTACATACGCAATGTCGCTTTCCACACGCGCAATGTTAATGCCAATAGATGCAGAGGCTTTTTGATTTTGTTTTAACTCTTTTTCCAGTTTGCTGATATCCGATTTATTTGCACGTCTAATTTTCATCTCGCGCAGTTTGCTTAGGTCGGCTTTATAAGTTTCTTCATACTTGGTGCGCTCGTCAGTTAAAGTTTTAAGTTCGCTGTTAAGTTCGGCAAGCTTTTCCTCTTTTAGCTGCATTGCCTTGCGCGCATAGTATTGTTTAGACACTGTTTTGTTGCGGTCGTACTCATTTTTGGTTTTCTTGGCTGGCTTTTTAAATTTAACCTTGCGTAGAATTATGCCAACAACTGCAACTATAATGGTTAGTGCAAATAGGATAGATGATATAACATATGGCAATCCGCGCCAATTTATTTTATTTTTGCTTTCGGTGGTATCATCGGTGTTGGTATCGTCTTGGTTTTCATCCAGCTCGGTTGCCAAAATTTTGGTGGTGGAATTTTCGGCTAGCTTGTTAAACTGACTATCGGTATAATCTAGTGAATTAAATTTAATATTTCCAATAAACAGTTCGCCCTTTAAACGCACATCTTCGTTACCAAAGTTTATAATTAAGTTAGAGGTTTTGTCTGCACTGGCTTTAACATAATAGGTGTAGCTTACAAAGTTTTTTTCTGCCACAACATTTTCAAAAGTGTTGTTTTCGTAGCCAGAGAATGCAATATTTAAGCCATTTTCGTCCGCATTGGAAGAAACTACATTTGTAAACAAACTAAAGCTTAAAATGTAATATTTTCCGCTTGCTAGGTTAAAGCCAATTTTGGTTGATACGCTACCCATGCCAAACTCGTTTAAATTTATCCTTAGGGCTTTTTCGTTATCCCAACCATTAGCTTCGGCTTGCAATTTTGCAGTTAAATCGGCATCGCCATAGTTGTAAATTTTTGCGTTTACAACCGATAGGTTAACGTTTTCGGCTGCGTAGTAGTTTGTATCTATAAGGTCGGACAAATCTGCTTTTGCCGCTGCGTTAATAAACTCTTGTTCGGTTACATCGGTTTCAAATTTAACATTGTCTACAAACGTTGTGCTGGTACTTGTGCTAATTTTTACAACCAGGTTGGCAGATGCATCTGCTGCTTTAACATATAAACTTACATTTTGCCATTGCCCATTGTTGTTATAAACATCCAACGAGCAAAGCGAACAATCGTTATTGCTTCTTAGCAGCACTTCTACCTTTGCCTTAGATAGTGTGTATATATCAAGCGAAAATTTTGCATAGCCGGTTGATAGCGAGGAACTGCCAGAGAAAGCAGATATTTCACCTGTTGCAGGGTACAGCATAAGCACATTGCCCTTTTTCATGTTAGCATCATAGCTAGGTAGGTGAACATAAAAAGGCAAATTGTTTTGCTTATACAAGGCAGTGTCTGCCAAATTTACAATTCCATAATACTGATTGTCGCTATAGCCCGATTGGGTAAAAGTCCAATTTTCTGCATTAAGCGGATATGGGTTGGCTGCATCGGTTACACTAGCGTTATTAAATTCACCATTAGTTACATATGGGGAAGAACTTGTTGTGGATGAGGATAAATCTAATTTAGAAATGTTGTTACCTGTTGTTGTGCTAGAATATTGCGCACTGGTGCAGATTTGACTTTCTACACTATAAATGTACAGCTTGCCAGAAAAACCAGAGGTGTTTAGTTTTAGTACGTATTCGTTTGCGTCGGTTTGGCTAGATTTTACCCAAAATTCATATAAACTGTAATCGGCAGAGCTAGATATTGCTAAACTTGCAACCTTTTCATCAGTTGGGTTATCTTTTGGTGCAAGTTTAAGGGTGGCACTGCCCGACGAGTTTTCTGTTTTAAGAGTTACAATAACCCTATTTATAAGGTGGCGATTAAAGGTGAAACTGTAATCGCTGTTGTCTGCCTTTTTAAACTCGGCTTCTGCGGTTGTTTGGTTGAAATTTAGCACTAAATCCTTAACATTTGCGTTGGTTTGGGTTGTGCCGGCAAACGATAGATCTTTGCCAGAAACTTCGTTTGATACGGTGCGTTTATCTAAAGCTACATTATTTGGATTGCTAAGCAAAGTGTTGTACTCTTGCTCGTTAATTTTTTGCATAGACAAACTGTCAAACAAAATGTCGCCATTGCCGTTTAATATCATTGCTGGCTTAACTTTTAAGCTTTCTAGATTGTCTGTGGCAACAAGCAAGTTATATTCGTACCACGATCCTTTTGGTGTAGAGATGGCAGATTTTTCTAATAAAACGATGTCGTTATTGTTGGCATCCAGCAGCGAAAATGTGCCTATACCATCGCGGTTAGAGGTGTTTATAAACACGCTAAATTTATAAAACGAGTTTTTGTCTAAATTTAGTGAATACGAGGTTTTGTATCCAAACTTTACATTATGACTTGTTTCAACATCCACGTTGCTAGAAGTGTTATTGTCGCCTTCTTCCTTCATACTGCGCTTTGTGGTGCTGCTTATAAGTAGGACATATTTGTTTAAGCTTTGGTCGGCGTTGTAGCGCCTAGGGTATTTTAAATAATCGGCAGCAGTTAAATTTGCAATTCCTGTGGTTACAAGCTCTTTATTAGAATAGCCCGCGCCAGTTATAGCCTCAAATTGCGAACTTGATGGTGTTGCAAGCGTGCTGGAAGACCCGTCAAATTCGCCATTAGTTATGCTTGATTCGGCAAAAACAAAAGATTTATGCCCATAAAATATAAAACATAAATTTGTGCAAAATAAAACTATTGCTAAAAATAAAACTATAAATAATCGTTTTAATTTAGATGAATTTTTAACTAACATAAACCCTCGTAAAATTTCGTTTAACAAAATTAATTATAATATAATTAACAAAAAAAAGCAAATAAATTTATGCGATATTGTAAATAATATCTTTATGAAAAAGGTAAAAAAACTACATATCCTCATCTTTGGTGCACTAATTGGCATTATAAACGGTTTTTTTGGCGGTGGCGGCGGCATGATTGTGGTGCCTGTACTTAACAAATTGTTTGGCTTAAATCAAAAGCAGGCACAAGCAACCGCGCTGTTTATAATTTTGCCAATAAGTGTGGTTAGCGCCATAGTGTACATGTGCAACCATTCAATAAGTTTTTCTTCTGGTTGGCCGGTTATTGTGGGCATCGTGCTGGGCGGGGTGGCGGGCGCGCTTTTACTAAACAAAATAAAAAACAAAATTTTACAGGGCATTTTTGTGTTTTTTATGGCGCTAAGCGGTGTAGTTATGCTTATATGGTAGGTTTATGATATTTATTGAGGTTTTAGCCGGTGTGCTTGGCGGTATAGTGGCTGGCATGGGTATGGGTGGCGGCACCTTAACTATACCAATTTTAACCATATTTTTACACTTTAAACAACTAAGCGCACAAGGGATAAATTTAATAGCATTTTTGCCAATGAGTGTGTTGGCACTTTTTATCCACATAAAAAATGGGCTTGTAAAGTTTAAACAAACCTGGCTACTTGCACTTGTTGGTTGTGTTTTTAGTTTGCTTGGCTCGCTAGTGGCAATAAAGCTTAGCAATGCCGTATTAAAAAAATGCTTTGCCGTGTTTTTAATTTTGCTTGCAATTTATCAAGTTATTGTTATGGTTAGGCAAAAAAAATCCAAATAGTTATAGTTCGTTAAAAAAGTTATAAAAATTTATTGCAATATCTATGGTGGAATAGCGCATTTTTTGCTTGTCTATAATATAATTTTCATCATCAAAATTGTTTAAATTTTCGTTTATATTGTTTGCATAGGTTAAAAGCGAGCTATATTTGTGTTCTTTAAAATTTGTTTTCATATCGTTAATAGAAGGGGATAATTTTTCTAATATCAAACCTAAATTAGTGGCATAAACCCTTAAGCTATCTGTATTGTTGTCGTATCTTATATTGGCTTTAGATAAGCTGGATAAAACATCGTTGCAACTATCGTAAAAATCTACAAGGCATTGCTGATTTTTGCTTGTTATTTTGTTGTATTTCAATTTTTTTATAGACAGTGTAAACACTTTTGCAGATGGGTGGTGGGGTATCAAATTTTCGCACACTTTTTCCGCATCCGATTTGTTAAAATAAAAGTTTGCTAGCACGTGGTAACTTGTGTCAAAATATATATACCCCGCTCCGGCTTGTTGTTTTATTGTGGTTGATAATTTTTGAGCGTCGTTATAGTTGGAAAAAACGCCCATTTCTACAAAATACAAATTGGTATACTCATCCTTTTTTTGCATCAAAAACAACGCAGCACCAAATAAAAGGGTTAGTGCAACAATTATTATAACAAAGCCACCAGTTTTGGTTTGGCTGCTATATTTATAGTAAGAGTGTGCCATATAGCATTATATTTTAGTTTTTTTGCATATATGTTTTTTAATTTTTACAAAAATTTAATAAAATTTTACCAAAACTGACATGTTTTAGAAAAATTATCAATTTTGTGGGTTATAATTTTTGTGGAGGGTAGTATGAAATTAAAACCATTATTTGATAGGGTTGTTATTCTTCCAGAGCAGAAGGAAAACACAACCAGTTCGGGCATAATTTTGCCACAAACATCACAAGAAGCACCACAGATTGGCAAAATTGTTGCGGTTGGTGATGGCGAAAGTTTAGAGCTAGATCGCACAGGCATGAAGGTTAATGTGGGCGATAGGGTGCTGTATAACAAGTACGCCGGCAGCGAAATTAAACTGGATAACAAAACCTATATTATCATGCGTCAAATAGACATTGTGGGGGTGATTTATGAGTAAGATTATAAGTTTTGGTGACAGCGCAAGAAACAAGCTGTTAAAGGGTGTGCAAACACTTGCAAACGCGGTTAAAATTACACTTGGGCCAAAGGGGCGAAATGTAATTTTGGACCATTTAAATGTAAATCCAACCATAACAAATGATGGGGTTACAATTGCAAAACAAATTTCGCTTAAGGACGAAATTGAAAATATGGGGGCAGAGGTTATTCGCAGCGCCAGCATAAAAACCAACGATATTGCGGGTGATGGCACAACAACTGCCACAATATTAACCGAAAATATTTTTAGCGAAGGGCTTAAAAGCTTTAATTTGGGTGCAAACCCAATTCTACTTAGAACGGGCATAAAAAAGGCAGCCAAATTTGTGGTTGAATGTATGCAAAAACAAACCAAGCCGGTTAAGGATATAACCGCAATAAAACAACTTGCCGCAATTTCGTCTGGCAGCGAGCAGGTGGGCGACATTATAGCCAAGGCGTACGAACATGTGGGCAAGGATGGTGTGATTAGTGTAGAGGATGGCTCTAGCGCAATAACCAGCTTAAATATTGTTGAAGGCACGCGCATTAATCGCGGATATATTAGCCCATACATGTGCAACGATCAAACCAAGCAAGAAGCGGTGGTGGATAACCCATACATACTTGTTACCGATAAAAAAATTAGCCATATTAACGAAATTTTGCCGCTAGTTAACGAAATTGCTAAGCAAAACGGCAGCTTGTTTATTATTGCCGAAGATGTAGAGGGCGACGCTTTAACCGCACTGGTGGTTAACAATATGCGCAAGGTGTTTAACTGCCTTGCCATAAAAGCACCATATTTTGGTGACAGGCGCAAAAAAGTGCTGGACGACATTGCGCTTATTGTGGGCGGAAAGTTTATTTCGGGCGATATTTACCCAACCTTTGATGATGTTAAATTGGAGGATTTAGGTAGAGCCGAAAAGGTGCGCGCGGATAAGGATTACACCATAATTATTGGCGCAAAAGGGGATAAGCAGGCGGTACAAGAACGCATAGAAAAACTAAAAGAGGATAGAAAGGGGCTTACCCAAGAGTTCGATTTGCAGGTGGTTAATGGGCGTATAAGCCAGCTTAATGGCTCGGTTGCACTGATTAAAGTTGGGGCGCTAAGCGAGCTAGAATTAAGGGAAAATAAACTGCGCATGGAGGATGCTTTAAACGCTACCCGCTCGGCGATAGAGGAAGGAATTATTGCTGGCGGCGGGGTGGCACTTATAAAATGTAAGCCCGCTTTGGATGAATACATAGATACCCTACAGGGGGATGTAAAATTAGGTGCGATAATTGTTAGTAAGGCACTAGAAGCACCAATCCGCCAAATTGCAAAAAATGCTGGTGTGGATGATGGTGTAGTAGTAAAAGAAGTGTTATCTAACTTGGACGCAAACTATGGGTATAACGCACTTACAGACGAATACTGCGATATGCTCACCGGGGGTATAATCGATCCGTTTAAAGTTACCCGCACCGCACTAGAAACCGCAGCCAGTGTTGCCTCAACTTTACTTACTACCGAATGCGTTGTTGTAGAGGATAAATCCACAATTATAAACGAGCAAAATTAAAAAAATTTTTAAAAATTTGCAGTAAAAATTAGTTATAATGCGTTAATTTTGCTTAAAATTTAACTAATTTAATAAATTTTTAATCAGTTTTACAATTTTAAACAAAATTATATAAACATATTTGTTGCATTTTGTAAATTGAAAATAATTTAAAAATTTATTGAAAATTTGTTAAAATTTTATATATATAAATGTTTTATGTTTTTTAAAAAAATGATTGTTAATTAACTTTAAATCAATTTTATAATCAATCTAATTTTTATTGATTTATAAAAGTTTTATTATATATCATAATTACTTTTGTAATAATTTTAATTAAAAAATTTGTATAAAAAAAGCTCACAAAATTGTGGGCTATTTTTTATTCTATCACGCTACCAATTTCAACATTAAATTCACCAGTTTTGTATTCTATGTTGTGTGCACCTGTAACCGCCTTAATATCCATTTCGGCTTGCTTTGTAAAACTGTTGTCACTATCGGTTATAACAATTTTATCCAACTCGGTTTTTAAGCTCAACTTATTTTCGCTCTTATAGGCGCGCACCTTAGAAACTATATCCACCACCTTATCGCCAAGCGCAATTAAATTTTGTTTTTCGTCGCACGGGGTAGGGGACAAAACTGTTAGGTGTATGCTCTCGGTTTTTTCAAACTGACGGAAATAATCTTGATAAATTTCTTCGGTAACAAACGGCATGGTGATGCTAATTAATTTTAACATGCCATACAGCACATTATAGCACGCCCATTGCGCACTCTGTTTATTTTCCTCACCAAAAATTTCGGGTTTGTATAGGCGGTTTTTAACTAGTTCAATATAGTTATCGCAAAAATAGTAGAAGAACTTTTCAATTTCGGTTTTTGCGTATCCCATTTCCACTTGCTCATACTGGCTAACCACTTTTTTATACGCATCGTTAAATTTTTGCATAATGTAACTATCTATCGGCAAAATTTTTGCTGGCTTTTTTGGAGTGTAGTCGTTCAGGAATGAAAGCACAAATTTGCTCGCATTCCAAACCTTGTTTAGCAATTTGTAGCCGTCTTTAAGCCCTTCATCACTAAACATGACGTCGCGCCCGTACGCACCATTTGCGCACCAGTATCTTATAACATCCGCACCATAATTATCCAACAAATCGGTTAGTTTCATTTTGCTGTTTGCAAGGTGTTTACTAATTTTTATGCCCTTATCTGCCATAACCCAGCCGTTAATAAGTAGGTTATTCCATGGCAGTGTGCCCTGGTGATAATATGCCTTAATTATAGTGCGCAAACACCAAGTGTTAATAATGTCGCGCCCAGCAAATCGCATATCCATTGGCATACGCTTGCTGCATTCGGCCTCATCCTCCGCCCAGTTGCAGTTTATCTGTGGAGTTACCGAACTGGTTGCCCAAGTGTCCATAACATCCATTTCGGGTTCAAACTCGCTGCACCCGCATTTGCAAGCAGTTTTTGGGCTGGATGTAAGCGGATTTACTGGCAAATCGTTTTCATTCGCAAAAGTAGGCTCTCCACAATTTTTGCAATACCAAACTGGGAAAGGCACACCAAAATATCTCTGCCGCGAAATGCTCCAATCTTGGTTTAAATTGCTAACCCAAGCATCGTATCTCGCTTTCATGCTGGCTGGATGCCAATTTAGTTTGTTGCCCTGATCAAGCCAAATTTGCTTTAATTCTGGGGTAGAAGTGCGGATAAACCACTGCTTTTTAGACAAAAATTCAATAGGGGTGTTGCACCGCTCGTGCACCTTAACCGCGTGCACAATAGGGTCTTGTTTATAAATGTATCCGGCCGCCTTTAAATCTTCAATAACCGCTTTTCGCGCTTCGGCCGATTTAAGCCCGGCATATTTGCCGCAAATATCTGTCATGCGCCCGCCGTCATCAATGGCTTGCTTTAACTCTAATTTATACTCTTTCCACCACTCAACGTCGGTTTGGTCACCAAATGTGCAGCACATAACAATGCCCGTGCCCTTATCTATGCCAACCTTGCTGTCCGCATAAATTTTAACCACGCGCTCTTCAAATAGCGGCACCTTAACCAGTTTACCAACCAGTTTGTTGTAGCGTTTATCCTCAGGATTAACAAAAATTGCAACACAAGCCGGCAAAAATTCTGGCCTAGTTGTAGC
This sequence comes from uncultured Clostridia bacterium, assembly GCA_947632645.1. GTDB lineage: Bacteria > Bacillota > Clostridia > Christensenellales > UBA1242 > Onthoplasma. The sequence continues at coordinate 68,677 of CANRQB010000002.1, forward strand.
AATAGGGATTGTGCCGCCGTCCACCAACTTAAAGTTAAGGTAGTTAAAAATGCTATCCAATTCTGCATCTTCTAGTTCGGCCGATGCAACCGAAGTGCGGCATTTGCAGCACCATGGGCTAGGCTTATCCTCGCGATAGGCGATGCCATCCTTTGCCAAGCGGATAAAACTTTTTTGGCTGGTTTTTTGGCTGCGATTATCTATTGTGTTGTATCCTAAATTTAAATCGCAACTTATGCCAGATTTAATCATCATTTCGCGATAACTATCGTTATATTGCTTAACCACATCAAGCGCAATTTTTGTAAATTCCTCGCGCGGTAGAGTGTGCGCTGCAATTTTTTTCTGTTTTTCTACCAATAATTCGGTTGGCAGCCCGTTATTATCAAACCCAAGTGGGAAATATAGGTTTTTGCCTTGCATCCTATAAAATCTTGCCATCATATCCGCTTGCGTAAAGCCGGAAATGTGGCCAATGTGCAACTCGCCACTTACGGTTGGTGGTGGGGTGTCAATTGAAAAAGTTGGGCGATTTGGCATCTTGTTATAGGCATAAATGCCGTTATCTTGCCAAAAAGCGCTCCATTTTGCTTCTTTCTCTTTAAAATTATACTTGTTGTCTAACATAAAATCTCCAAATAACTTTAGCATTATATCACAAACAAAAAATAAAATCAAATTTTTTATTAACTATTGACAAAATTTTGCAATATGATATAATTTTATAGATTTTTTTAAGCTTAGTTTTGTTATATATCATTAAAAGGAGAAAAAGGTGGATATTAAAAAATCATACAGCCTGAAAGCAAACAAAAAGCAGTGTTTTGATGAAAAAACCTTGCAAGAGTTTGCCGCGCTGGATAGTTCGATAGAAAAATTTAACTACATCGGCGAATATGAAAACATCCGCGACTGCATTGTAAACGAACTTGTTGGCAAGTTGTTTAAGCGAGAAAATATCGTTGATGCGCGCCTTGTGGATGAAGTTATGAGTTCCTTTAGTGATGAAACGGGCGGGCATGTTGCGGTCATACAAAAATATAGATATAATGAAAATAAAATAGATTTAATTTTGGTGGCGGATAACTGCTATGTTAGATATAACAAAACTGACATTATATTAGATAGCGAACTAACCGCAATTTGGCGCGATGTGCTATCAATTTTGTACGATGATTATATCCCAAATTTAAATAAGTAAGTTTTTTAAAAAGATATTGACAAAACAATTTTATATGATAATATAAAAGTATGAAGGGTGATATGTTACCTGTAGACATAGATCGTTTTTGGATAGCTCACGTTTATAGAAAAAAGAGCGGCAGGCAAGATTTTTTAAATAAAGAATATTTAAACAAACTAGCCGAACTAAGGCCGCAGATTGCTGGCACCGATTTTATTGCCGACTACTACGATTTAAAGGGCGAGATAGATGATTTGGCAGCCAAGTTTTGTGTATCTAACCATATTATAAATAAAGGTTTTAAAGAAACTTATGTTAGCATTGTAACCGATAAAAATGGGGAGCGCCTAGGGCTTGAAGTGCAATATTATTATGGCAAAAATTTTCAGTATGATACTGATGAATATGTTGGCCTAGTTTTAACAGCAAAGGACTGCTATGCTGTTTATTATGTCGGTGATGGTTCTGGAAATTGTTTTACAAACCCAGATAAAAATCTAACCAATATGTGGCACGAAATTTTGGCTAAAAAATATGGCACTACACTAAAAAAATAAAGTTGGCTTAAAGGCCAATTTTTTTATGTAAAATTTTAATGTAGTTTTATAAAAATTAGCTGCTAAAATTTTTGTGTAAAAGTTTTTAGTTGTGTAAAATTAAAAAAATTTAAAAAATTGATGTAATTTTGCGTTAAAATGGTTAAATTTTTGTTAAATTTTTAAAAATAATCGTATTTTATTGCTTTTATTTTGCGTTTTTGATAAAATAATTATATGCAAAAAAGGTTGGATGGCGAGTTTTATAAAAAGGGTTTAGGTCAAAATTTTATTTATGACTATAATCTTTTAAATGCTATAGCCAACGATGGGGAGGTGGGGTATGCCGACACCGTGCTAGAAATTGGCGCAGGTGCAGGCACACTAACTAAAGTGTTGTGTAGTAAGGCCAAAAAAGTTATATCGTTTGAAATAGATGAAACACTAAAATCAACCCTAAATAAACTAGCAGAACAAAACAAAAATTTAACCTTAATATTTGCCGACTTTTTAAAGGCGGATTTAACCAAAATTTTAGATACCCCCACCCGGGTGGTAGCAAACATACCATACTACATAACCACACCAATAATTTTTAAGTTAGTTGAGCATATAAAAAACATAAAATCCATACTGGTGCTTGTGCAAAAAGAAGTTGCCATGCGCTTTAATGCTGCACCAAAAACCAAAGATTACGGCATAACAAGTGTTATTTTGCAGGCGCTGTTTGAAACTAGCATACCGCGCATTGTTAAAAAGGAGTGCTTTACCCCAGCGCCAAAAGTGGATAGCGCGCTTATAAAACTTATTCCGCACAACAAATACAACATACAAAATTTAGATGCGTTTTCTGCCTTTGTTCATCAAGCATTTTCCATGCGCAGAAAAACACTTGTTAACAACCTAAAAACCAAATATGACAAAACAAAAATTGAGCAAACCCTAATAAACTATGGCTATTCAGCATCCGCCCGTCCGGAAGAAATAACTGTAGCTGATTTTGTAAACATTTTTGCCGAGCTAGATTAAATTATAAATTTAATTTTCCGCCTTTTGCATTTTTAGGCGGTTTTTTTTGTTTTTATCTTTGCATAATTTTGTTGGCAAATTAAATGCGTAAAATCACCATAAAATAAACCAATTTTTTAGCCAATTTTGTTTGACTTAAAAATTTAAAAATAATATAATTATTTTGTAGAAAATTGTAGATAATAATTTTTAAGGGTATCAGGGGTATGAAAAAACGAATATTTAAAATGCTTGGCATTGTGCTGGCAAGCGTGCTTGGCTTGTTTGGCGTAATTGCTGGTGTGCTAGCATTAACTGGCAAATTTAAGGCGGATCCAATTTATCCATCGCGCCTTTCTTTTGAAAACAACACTCTATCTGTAAATTATGATGTGGACAATCCAAATCAGCTGTACACTTTCACATTAAATGCGCAGTCCGATAAAGCAAAGCAGGTTAACAAAAAAGAGGTGTACATAAACCTAAATAGGCAAAATTTGGTAGCAGGTAAAAATTTAATTATAATAACCAATCGCTCGGGCGATCCGTTGCCTGCTCAGCAGGATGGCTTTTATAAAATAAATTGTAACGAGCCAACCTATTTTAAAGTTAATAGGGAGGCAATCGAGGCAACATACACCGCCAACGAATATGGCTATGTAACAGTTCATGGCGAGGCAAGGCGGGATGGCGTGGTTTCTGTTTCCACAAAAGAGGATCTTAAAATAAATGTAGATATAATGGCAAAAGAGTTAAAAATTTTTGCCGAGGGATACATCACCACTCAAGCAACAAATGGCGGCACCGCTGTTTTATTAGAGGCTGGCTCGCCACTGAATTTGGAATTTGAAGTGGGTCCTAATAACGCGCTTTCTAGCTACACAGGCGCAACAAAACAAGTGGAAATTTATTGTGACCACACAGACGGAACATACACCTTAATAACACAAAACAATTGTGCCGAATATAACCTAACTTGGGTGGGCGGTGCCGGCATGAAAAACACAACCTACGGGCGCAATATTTATAGCTCGGGCTATCAATTTTTATCCGAGCAAGATTCGATAACCAAAAGTTTTGCCGCAGCAATCTATCCAAGCATGGATTATACTGATGAGGCAGATATAAACGACGTTAACACTGTATACAACAACCACATATCTAAAATACCAAATTGCAGATTTACCATTGATGTGCAGGCAAAAGATGTTTCTAGCATAGAACTATCAAACAATGCAAACTACACCCTAAATGTGGATAACACCATAGATGTTGCCAACCTTGTGCAGATGACTGGCACTGGGGCAGATTCTCGCTTAAAAGAAATTGCTTTTGGCATTGCGGATAAAGATAACTCTTTCCGTAAAATCAACATAGAATTTGTGTCGGAGGATGGGGCAAGTGTGCTTGCAAGGCAAAATCCACAAAACTATCAGATCACAAACTTGGGTGGCTATGCCATAACTATAGATGATGTTAGATACACACTTAATTTAGACAATCGCCTAACGCTTAAATCATCCGACGGGCAAAAAGAGTATCGCCCAATTGTAAGCGTGCAAGCGGACTCTACAATCTACACATCAAAATTGGCTGCATTTGTGCTTAAAAATGGCGAAAATTATTCGCTTGTTACCCTTTCTAGCGGCAGTTATATGGACTTTTACATTAATTCTACCGACTTAACTGGCAATGTATACACAACCGCAACCAAAAACGAATTTGATTACGAGATAGAAAAAAGTGGCGAATCAACCTTTACCTTTAAACCAAAAAGCGAAATTGCTGATACAAATATAGTGCTTAATATGTTTGTGATTAACAGCAACGGCAAAATTGTTTTGGCAAGCAACCATTGCACAATTAATATAGGAGTGGTGGTTGGCCAACCAACAAAAGAAGTGCAAAATTTTTCTGCCAATATTTCGTATGGCGAAACGGGAAGAGCTTTTAACACAGCCGATATCAACACACTTTTCAATTTAAAAAACTCTACTGGCAGTGCGTACAGCTATTCCACATTTGCGCTTGCAACATTGGATACAACTTCTGGTTTGGATGTTATAGATAAATCGTTTAGCTATCAGGGCAACACCTACAAATTGCTTGGATATAATAGGGATGGCCAATTTGTAAACGAAGTGCGTGCAAATGCAAACATAATTTCTAAGGATTTAACCAATACAAAAATTTATTTGGTGCTTTTAAAAACCAATGATGATTTGTCTAGCTATGTAAACACGCACAGCACAATCGAAGTTAACACAGTGTATCTAGATCGAGCTATTTCTACAAGCGTAAATCTAAATTTGCAAGAGTCTGACTTGATATTTAATTTTTCCACTGAGGATCCAAACTATCTTATAAAAGAAAATAACGATGCAAAATTTGTTTATCATGTGTATGGCGGTGCGCAAAGCAACACGCTAACCATAACCTCAAACAATAACTTAATTTTGCAAGATATAAATGCGCTTTACGATAGCCAAAATTTGGTGTCGCTGTTAAACGAAGGTGGCAACACAGCGGTAGAAAACAATAATTTTGATGTTGAATATTCGTCTAGCGGCTACACAATAAAATTTGCCGACAATATTGTGCCACCAAGTTCAACCGATTATTATAGGTTTGCGCTTAATGTGGGCGGGCAAATTGTTTGCAGCACACATGTGTACTTTATCCCTAACACACCAGAAATCATTCAACTTAAAATGGAGGGTTTGGCAGAAAATGCACCTATAAATTTGGCAGCAAGCGAACAAACAGCGGTTAGCGATAATTTCCCATATATCCAAATTTACATAGGGTGGGATGCCAACCAATACACATATCAATATAAACTTGTGTACAACGGCGCGGAATACGATATAACCAATCCAAAACTCTTCTTTAATAGCACTGCAGCAAAATCAGACGGATTTGGATTTATTGCAAACCCATATCCAACTTTGGATAGAAATTTAAGTTATGTTGTAAAATCTGGTGACGAATATCTACGCCTAAATTTGGATGGGGACAACCCATTTGAAGTTTTAGGTGTAACAGCCAGCCAATATGCAGTTATATCAATAACTTGCAGCAATGCCAATCCAGATAGTTATGATAACGCTCAAGTAACCTTCTTTATGCGCGTAAAAATTGACGAAGAGGAAGAAAACTCTTTTGAAACCACTGCGGATAAAAACGATAATATAATCGAGCAAAGCACCATAAATTTACTAAATGGCGGATACTTTAACTATACACACGATAGCCAGCAAATATCTATCGATGGGGCAGTGTTCTCCGATTTAAAAGACAACACTCCTTTTGGCGAAAAATACAACATTCAAATCTTATCACCAGTGTTGGATGCTAGCCAGGCTGTTACCCGTGCGACCGATGGCCAACTTGTGGCACAGATAACCGACGATGCCAACCACGTAATTTTAAAAATAGAGTATAAACAGGTTGGCGATAAATACGATCTGGTTTTCACACGCGAATATAACAAAAACACCTTGTTATATATCTCTTTTAACATCAAGGTTAAAACCGATTTTACACCAATAGCAATCAGTTTGCGCTTTAGCCCAACCCTGCAAGTAAATAGAAATTCAGAGTGGAATATGGGTTTTTATGCGGACACCACCGTTTTGCTTTACGAAGTGTACAATGACGACATTGGCATGAACGAAAGCAAAAATAAGCCAGTGTTTAAAATTTTAAACAAAAATAAGGATGGTGCAAAAATTGTTGTTGAAGTAACCAATCCATCTTCTTCTACCACCACAGTTGAAAGTGCAGGTAGCGAAGATATAAATGCCGAATATCAATTTAAAGCTGTTGGTGAATATAAGTTTAAATTTTACACCCAAGCAGATGGTGCCGAAAAAACCCCAATAATCGAGGAAGAATATACAATTACAGTTAAAGAAAATTTAGTGGTTGTGCTAAACGATAGTTACCAAACCAACGCAATCGATTTGCAGTCAGATACTAACTACACTTTATCCAACTACATAAGTTTAAGGGCATACACCACAAACAACAACATCGTGTATGGTAAACAGGTGGATAATAAGGTTAACATGTATTCGGATAGCGGTTTGCTTCAAGTGCAAGATTTAAGCGCGCAACTAAACAATTTAACCTTTACATCTACCGATATAAACATTTCTGGTGGCAAAATAAATGTTGGTTGGATAGCCGAACTTAACTTTGATGATGAAATTAATTTAACACTAAATTATAACGATACACCAATTGTAATTTGGGGTTACGACGAGGTTAAAAATCTAGTTGTTATAGATAGCATAGCCGCGCACGTAACAAATAAATATAAGGTTACAACAAAACAAAGCGCAATAAACACCTATCAAGAGTATGATTTTAACACATTATTTGATCTGGCTAATGGTGGACTAAATCTAAAAATTAATTCAGTGCAACTTTCTAGCAATGCAAACACCGATATAAAATTTGCAGTAACCGACGGCAAGGTTAGTGTAAGCGTTGCAAATGCCAACCTGCCTGAATATACTGTAAACGCAATATTCACCTTTGTTGATGCTAATGATGAAGAAAAGATATTAACTGGCGAATTTAGCTTTACTATCAAGCCATACAAACCAGCACAAGTTGCCGACGAACTAACAGTTGCCAAGGATGCCAATGTGGATATACTAAATTTGGCATATGGAATAGAAGCCGGCAAACAAGTTGCAGAAAATGATACATGTATAAGCAAAATTGTGCTAACACAAATTACAATAAACAACAATCCAACCAACATAACTGGCGAAATTGGCTATAGTGTAGTGGAATCTAGCTGGCAAGTTTTAAATAGCAACCTTATTGACCTATCCTTGTACACAGCCGATATTAACACAGATAGTGTGCAAGCTAATATAACCATACAAATAGTGTACACAGATGGCTACACCTATACATACGATTTAACAATAACAATAACCAACAATGTAAACATACAAATTAACTATCCAATAAATGTAAGCGATGTTGTTAACGAAGAGAACCCACGTTTATTTTACTTAGAGAATGAACATCAAAATATTGTTTTTGATAATTACGAAGTTGTAACCCTGCAAGAACATATGGTGGATGGCGCCATGTCTACCACCACAACAATAGATTTAGCATACGATAGTTTGCTTAACTTTTCACGCGTAAGTGTAAATAGGGCAGAAAATGGCGTGGTTAATACATATCGTTTGCCAGCGGATGCCACCATTTCGCTTTATGCACAATATATAGGGCAAAATAGTTCGTACGGGCTAAATAACGGTATTACTATTAATGGCACCAGTATCAGCTTTAGTGTGCCAAATATAATAAATGAAACGCAAATGTATTTTGTGTTTAAAATTCAGTATCAGGATGCTCAAGCAAAATTCTATCTAATTAAAACCGCATGTATCGACCGCACTAAGATTGAAAATACATACTACCAAACTACCAAAAACGCATTTGTAAATTATAGCGATGAGCAGTTTGTAAATGTTGGGCAAGAAGTGGACATACTTGGGAAAAGCGTTAAAACCCAGTTAGACAGTTTGTTTTTTAGCCAACCAAACTACACGGCAGATAATATAAAACTTTTCTACCTAGATGCAAACTATTTAGGCGAAAAATCTATTGATGGTCTAATTAATATCAAGCGCGGCGGGCTGTTAAATTCAAATGCAACCTTAAGTGCGCCAGCCGACCACTTAACCTTAAAAATTATTGTTGTGTATAGCGATAATGAAAGTATATTTGCCCCAATTGGTTTGTTAAATGTTTACATAACTCCAACAAACAGCGAAGTTATAGACGACAATTTATTACAAAACGTATCAGAAGGCATAACAGGTGAATATATGGCAAACTTAACCGAACTTGGCGAAAACACCATATTTAAAGATGGCGATTATTCTGAAACACAATTTGTTGTGGGCAATTTGCCAGACGGGTTTACGCTAGGCGAGGACGGCACAATAACATACAAAGGCAAAACCATATTAACCTTAACTAACGATACAGTTAAATTGGAAAACTTTGCCGATGACAAGCTTACTTTCACTGTTACATATACACTATATAGTGGCTTAACCGTAAAAGTAAACTACACTTTAAATGCTATGTCAATTTATGAGCGTGGTAGCGAAAGATTGGGCGATAAATTTGTAGATGGCAAATTTAACAACTATCTAGATCTTTCTAAATACATACCACAAAATTATAATGGCAAACTAACCTTTAGCTATAATGGCAGCACTAGCCAGCAAATAGATTATAAAGGGCAGGATGTAACCGGCACGCTATTAGAAAATGAAAATAGGGTAAAATATGGCTACGAAAATGGCACTCTTGTGTTGTACTTCATCCAAGATAACCAGCAATACACCTTAGAAAACTTTATTATAAACATCGATAATCTGGCGGCAGATATCACCTCAATAAATTTAACCATAATTGTAGAAAGCGAGGTTAATATAACCTCTAATGGCGAAGGTACAAATAAGGATAACGCTCACCGACTAACAAACATCAACTACACTGAGGACAGAAAAGTAAACTATTATGAGGCGAAGGGTAGTTCTATTTATGTAGAAAAAACCACAGTGGACAACACCGAATTGGTGCAATATAAAATTTACGATGGCAATGATAATTCTGGCACACTACTTGTAACCATAACCACAAATAGGTCTGCCAAATTTAAAATCAATTTCCGCAATAGCAGCGATTTAACAGTTGCAACCGATATCGATAAAATGATTGTCCTTAACAACAACGAGGGCAGCGTAACTATAGATGAAAGCACAGAAATCAGTTTTGCACACTTGGCAGTAGCTTACACCATTGTAATGGACTTAGATGTGGAGAATTACAGGCAAATCAACGATGGGCGCAATAGATACTATCTAACACTGCCAAACACCTATAATGGGCTAACCGCGGTGTACGAAGTGGTTAACACAACTAGCGAAGTGGTTAAGCCAAATGATAGTTACTCGGTAGAAGAGTTGTTTACCCAGCAAAGCGCAGTAAACGACATTTTAACTGATACTGATAATGTTATAATTAACAAATTTAAGTTTAAGGTTAAAGATTTAAACGGGCAGGATGTAAGTGATTATTCGCCATCCGACATGGGCTTTACAATAACAGAAAGCGTTAACCATATAAGAATTAACGAATACGATAGGTTAGGGTATATCTCGGTTTCGGATGACCACAGCCGTTTAACAATAAACAATGTAACAAATAGTCAAAATTCTAGTGTTCTTTTAACCAACTATGCCGGTGTAAGTTGCCAGTATAGTTTCAACATTTTGCCAAACGGCAACGGGCTGGATAAAGCTGATGGCGGCAATCAAATTTTTGAAGATGATAGCGAGCGCTACACCACTCACTTTATAAGCGACACAGAAACAACTTCAATGCAAGAGAAGGCCCTTACGCTTGGCAAAATAAGAAGCGGGGATAACACCAACATTTATATAACCAAAATTAGCATAACCGAAGGCAACTCTCAACCTTTAACTGCCGATGGGCTAACAATTGAAAAAGGGGTTATTTCTAGCAATAATTACACATATAGGATATTTGTAAAAAGCAATATCGTAAAACTTGCAATTACGCGCACTAGTGGAAATTTAACTAGCCGACTTATTGTAAACTTTACCCTATATGGCAACAGCAAAATAGAAGATAACTTTAGCGTGTACATCTACAATGCAACCGAAACCGAAAGTGGGCAAAAGCAATATTTTGGTGTGGATAACAACACAATAGATTTATCAAAAATTTATATGTACACCAGCAATGTAAGTGATCCACTAGATCTAACTTGGGATATAGTTAAAGAACAAAGCTCGGCAACAATAGAACCCACAAATAGAAATATCAGTTTAGACAACCTATTTACGCAAGCCAACAATATTTTAACACTAAAAAATCAGGTGCAAAATATAAATGTAACACTAAAAATTAACATTGTAAATAAATTAAAATTGCAAGATAAAGATGTGCAAAAAATTATAGCAGAAAAATCGTTTGGATTTACAATAAAAATGGGTATATCGCTGTATCTGCATAAAGATAATGAATATCTAAACTTTGACTCTAAAGCTAACGAATTGAAATCGCAACCTCTGGTTTGCAAGTTTAATACCTTGCCATACACTTGGAATTTAGCAAGCATTATTAATGTAAACGGCCACAGCTACAACATAGTGGCAAAAACAGCTGATGGCAGTAAGGAAGTGCCTTTAACTTCGGTTATATCCAATGTAACCTGCTCTAATATTAGTGATTTAGAGTTTAACAATAATAATGGCTCTAAAATAATCTTTAATTCGGATATAAATGATAGCCAAATATATTATCTTGAATTTACTTTAATTGGTAACGGAACAACTATAACCCAAACACTTCCAGTTAAATTTGAGGGGGTTGTTCAGGTTAGCTATGCCAATGGTGGCGAAGATAGGTCTAGCATAATGGATAACGACCAAAAAGGGTATAACTCTGGCGCTGTAATTTATCCTTTTAAAAGCGAAAACACAGGGTTGGGCACAACCGCAATAGTTGTAACGGTAGCTGACGGATTTACCGCGCAAGTAAAATATCGTTATAATATTGTGCTAAGCAGTCAGTTCTACAATAATGCTAAAGCTTCAAATTGGTTTGATGGCCCTATTGGCGAGGATACTCCAGATATTAATATTAAAAACCTTAACGAGGCACTAACTTTGCCAACCACATCGCATGTAGAGCAGGTGATTGTTATATATCAATTCCAAATTGTGTATAAAAAACAAAGTGGGAGTGAAAGCGAAAATTATCAGTCTGAGTGTTATTATGGAATGTATCAGGTTAATGGCATAAATTATGTGGATAAACTAGCAGACAACAAAGAAATAGATGTAGATAAAGATAACTACATTTTAACAGAAGACAGCAATTCGCTTTTATCGCTCATTTATTTTGAACAAACCTTTACAGTGGATGGCGACCTTGGCACTTTTGGCGAAATTTCGTTTAAACTAAAGCAAGGGGATGACGGCTTAGTTTGTGTGCTAATTAAAGGTGAAAATGAGTACAAATACACCTATGTTAATCAGGAGTGGTGCTTTGTTAATGGTGAGGATAAAATTTATATAAATTTCGAAAACAATTTAGTTACTTATAATGGTCAAACAGGGCAACTAACAGGCAAAACCACCAAAAGCAATTTAGATACTGTAAATACGCTATTTGTGTTAAAAGATGACATAAACATGATAGATTATCTTGCTTTTGCAAACGATTTAATAAATAATGGCTCGGTTAAATTTGCCAACCCAGTGGGCGGATCTAACATACCAGAAAGTTTTAAAATAACTAGCAAAGATGTAGAAGGGGACATTGTGCTGTGCTGCAATTTAACTGAAAATTTAGGCGATGGTGAGCATCTATTTAACAATAGTTTAACTGCCGATATTCAACTGGTGCTAGCGGGCAACAATCTTGCACCAGCAAATAGCCGAATTACATTATATACAACATCTGGTGTGCAACTGTTGTCGGGCGCAGAAACGTACACTCTTTCTGATATTATAGGTAGCGCTCAAGCTGGGCAGGATGCCAATAACCCAATTTTGGGTGTGGGCAGCACAAGTTCAATTGAATCAAATGCCACTAGTTGGGTGCAAAATGCAACAAGCGCCAAATTGAGCCAAAATCCAAAAACCTACACCTATGGCAACAAAACCATTAAGGTTTACGAATTAACCTTAAGCGCGGGCGATAGTGTAAATAGCAAACTATACTCTTCCGACATGGTAACCTATGTTATAGGGTTGGATAGTGGAGAACAATTAAATTTAGTTCCTTCAACACACACGTATATTTACACTGGAACAAGTGCGGATGCAGAAAGTGAAATCATGATAGAAGTGTTAGATTGCTCAACCATATTTACAGTTTGGAGCATGAAAGAAAACAAACTAACCAACGAAAATAAAAAAGCTGGCTTTGAAATAAGTTACACTTCAACAGACATTTCAGCAGAATATATTAGCACAACCAGCGCGGGCAGCATAAAAGTTAAGGCAAGTGCAATGTACAATTGGTTTAAAAATAATATAAATGCGCAAAGTGTAACCTTAACCTTTAATGTGGATGGCGAACAAATTAGCATAACAATCAACAAAGCAAGCAATTAAGCGGGCAACACCGCTTTTTTGTTTGATTATGTTAATTTTGGATAATAATAAATAAAAAATTAAAACTGGCTAATTTTTGTTGACAAATTTTGTTTTATGTTCTAAAATTAATTAAAGGAGTGGAGTATGACCGAAAAAGAAACTGAGGAATTTGAAAATAAATGTATGGATATCATCGAAACCATTGTTGGCATCGATATCCACAATTCTAGAAAGGATGCCATAAAAATTGCAGAAAAAATGTTAGAAAAGGCAAAAGCAAAAACCACAAACAAAAACGTTATTGCCATCTACGAGCGCGTGGTTAAAGAGTTTAACATTGCAACGGATGAGGAATACAACTTGTTGCGCCAACAAATTTTTGAAGATTAGGTGAGTTATGGGTTTTATAAATTGGGTTATGCACGGGCTTGGCTTCGAGGATAAAAACAATCAAAAAAAGTCCAAAACCGCGCTTATGGACGATAAGTACGCCAATTTTAACATGCACGAACATGTGGCAGGGGAAACAAACACAATTCCAACCACCAGTTCGGTTAGCCCAAATTTAAACTTTAATTTGCAGCCAGAAAGCAATATAATTATTGTGGAGCCAAAAAATAACCGCGAAATTCAGCAGGTGGTAGATTATCTAAAGCAAGGGCAAACAGTGGCAGTTAATCTAGAAGCAATTTCAGAAGGTGATTCCGCACGCATATTAGATTTTTTATCTGGCGCAATTTATGGGCTTAATGGTAGCATTCATCGTTGGTATGGCGACCTATTTTTGCTTACTCCAGAGGGCAGAAAAATTTTAAAACCAGATGAAAATGGTGATAATGGCGGCGAAAATAAATAATGAAAAAGTGGCTTACAATTATTTTTACAATAACTTTTGTTTTGGTGGCGGATTTAACCACCAAACATTTTTTATTTAGTGTAAGCTATTTTAACCTTATACCTAAGGTGATTTCCGTGTCCTCTAATGGGGGCAACACTGGGGCGGCATTTGGCGTGTTTAGCAACAAAACCATGCTGCTTATAATTGTTAGTTCGGTGCTTATTATTGGGCTGTTTATATTCAACTTTTTTGCACGCAACAACAGCATTTTCTATTGCATCGGGTTTGGCTTAACGGTTGGTGGGGCAGTTGGCAATTTGGTGGATCGCGTTATGCTTGGCTATGTGCGCGATTGGATTTATTTAGACATTTTTCCAAATTTTCCAACCTTTAACTTGGCGGATAGTTGCTTGTGTGTTGGCGTTATAATGTTGGCTATTCAAATTTTGTTTGTTATGCCAAAGCGGGCGGAATAATATGGAATATGTGTTTGATGATGCGCCCGTTAGGTTAGACATATTTTTAACAAATAAACTAAGCTACTCCCGCAGCTACATTAAAACCATAATTGATGCGGGCGATTGTTTGGTTAATGGTAAATCAGTTAAGGCTGGCACAATTTTAAAGGTGGGGGATAAAATTAGCATAAACATAAAGCCACCCAAACAAATAGACGCGGGGGCAGAGGATATTCCACTTGATATTGTGTACGAGGACGACAGCCTGCTGGTTATAAACAAACAGGTGGGCTTGGTGGTGCACCCGTGCAACACAACCAAGGAACATACGCTGGTTAACGCGCTTATGTATCACATAAAAAATTTGTCGTCAATCAACGGCGTACTGCGCCCGGGCATTGTGCATAGGCTAGATAAAGATACGGGCGGGCTTATGGTGGTGGCAAAAACGGACGAAGCACACAAAAAACTTTCCGCCCAGCTTAAAGACAAAACACTAAATAGGCAGTATAAAGCGCTTATTAAAGGGCGCATTAAAGAGGATTTTGTTGTGGAAGGTAATTTAGCCCGCAACCCAAAAAACCGCCAGCAGATGAGCATTCAGCGCGAAGGGAAATATAGCAAAACCATATTTACAATCGATAAGGTTTATAGCCACTACACATTGCTAAACTGCCAACTAACCACCGGCCGCACGCACCAAATTCGCGCACACCTAAAGCATATAAACCATCCAATAGTGGGGGATACTTTGTACGGCGGGGTAGATAAACAAATAAAAACCCAAGGCCAACTGCTGTTTGCCTATAAACTAGAATTTGTTCACCCAACTACTAACAAAAAGATGTCGTTTACAGCGCCTTTGCCCGATTATTTTGCAAATATATTGGACAAATTGGATTAACTAAATTTTATTAATATGTAAATATCTATAAACAAAAAAACATAATAAAAACCAAAAAAATTGCATAAAATAGTTTGTATCAAAAAAAAATTGTGCTATAATATTGTTGGAGGATAGATATGAAAGGTAAATCAGTTGTTAATTTCTTATCCTATATTGCAATCGCATTTGTTGCAGTGGCTTTAATATTGGTTCAAATTTTCAGTCACCTAAAATGGGGCGGTGCAAACGGATTAATCAATGCACTTAACCTTATTGCACAAATCATCGCGTATGCAATAACCGCTTTCTTTGCCTTTTGGTATGCAAAGTCACGCAAAAGCATTGGTTGGATGATTGCTTATGTTATTTTTGTTATTGTAATCATCGTATTCCTTGTTATCAACTCTTTGTAGGATGAAAAAATTCAACTTTAAACTCACCGCCAGCGTGGTGAGTTTATTTATAACTTTTATATTTTTTGTTTTTGGCAATAAAAATAAAATTTGCCTATTTTTTGGCTTTATGTTTTTGGCTGCCGCACTTATAATGTTTTTGCTATATATTTTAGATAGATTTAATGCCGACCTTATTAAAGCAGAGGAAATGTTAGATGAACTAGACACCACTCCAGAAAAAGAGGAGTACATTATAAATTTAGATTTAAAATACGCCATAATCAAAAAAAGGCGCAAGGCACTAATTCTGTTTTCCCTTTGCGCCGGACTACTTGTAATTTGTGGCATTTTAATGTTATTTTAGTTAAATTTTTATTAAAAAAAGCACATTACGTGCTTATTTCTTTAAATTATCTTTGGCTGCAGAATGGTTTTAATATGCTTCTTTGGCTGCCAAATGGTCTACATATGCTTCATGTATAGCTTCAAAGAATTTGTTAAAGCAATCCTCGCCTTTGATACAAACAAGTATATAATCCATCCCAGGATCATACTCTCCATAATCCTTGTCAAGTTCAATTAATCTTTGAGTGAGGCTACCTTTTCGTGCAGATTTGTTGATTGCTTGAATTTGGAGCTCAGGTGTGTTATCATAATAATTGTCTGCACTGTATGAAAACGAATCAATTGTTTCTAAAGAGAAAGCAAGTTCGTCTATTAAATCTTCTATTTTTTCTTTATTTTTTGCAGGATAGTCGCGGAATAAATCTTGGAAGTAATTTACAAAGTCTTCTTCCAAATCAGGAGTTAATCCGAACGCACACCAGCATCTTAATAAGTCAAACGCTACATTTTTTAATTTATCATCACAAAGATGAAATTTATTAATGTCTATGTCTATATCTGGGGAAATGCTACCAAGGGAACCGTTATCAAGAGAATGAAGTGTAAAATAGAAAGAACCATCATCTTTATTTATACGAAAGTAAACTTTATCTTTTTTTTCAAGTTTCATAATATCTCCTTTATTAATATAATTATTTTATTACAGAAAACAGAAATTGTCAATATATTTTTAGTAAAAAATTAAAATATATTTAATTTTACAAAATATTATTAAATAGTATAAAAATTAAAGCGGTAAAAACACTTGCTTTTTATTTTTTTATGTGATACAATATACAAGTTTAAAAAGGAGATTTACTTAAATGAAATACAATTTAACCAAAAAAGATGATGGCAGTTATGTTGCAGAAATTTCGGTTTCTGCTTCCGAGTGGGAGGATGCTAATAATTCTGCCTACGAAAAAAATAAGGGCAAATACAACATCCCTGGGTTTAGAAAGGGCCACGCACCACGTTCGGTTATCGAACAAAATTATGGCCCAACCGCTTTTGTAAACGAGGCACTGGACGAGGTGTACTACAAATCTTACACCCAAATTTTGCGCGAGCACAGCGAAGTTAAGCCAATAGATAGCCCAAAATTAGACCTTAAAAAATTTGATAAAGACGGGCTAGAAATGGTGTTAACTCTACCATGTGTGCCAGATTTTGAACTTGCACCTTACAAGGGCCAAACCTTTACTAAAAAAGTTGAAAAGGTGGATGCCAAGGCAGTGGAAGAGCAAATTAATCGCGAACTTATGCGCTCTTCCCGTTTGGTGGAAAGCAAAAAGCCAGCCAAGTTGGATGATACCGTTACCCTAGATTTTGAGGGCTTTATAGACGGCAAACCATTTGACGGCGGCAAGGCAGAAAACTATCAACTTAAACTTGGCAGCCACTCGTTTATCGATACCTTTGAGGATCAACTTGTTGGCCTTAATGTGGGTGACAAAAAGGACGTCAATGTCACTTTCCCAGAAAACTATCACGAGGAAAGTTTAAAGGGCAAACCTGCCACCTTTAAAGTGGAAATTAAGCAGATACGCGAGCGCATTATGCCAAAACTAGACGAAGAGTTTGTTAAAAATTCCACCGAATTTGAAACGGTTGAAGATTACAAAAAGGACGTCAAAGAAAAGCTAGTTAAGCAAGCAGAAGATAGGGCAGAACTTGAACTGGATAACGACATGTTAGATAAACTTATCGACGACACCGCTTTAACCGTGCCAGAAGTGCTTGTTGACCAAGAGGTTGACCGCCAACTTAACGGCATGAAGCAACAACTTAGTTATCAAGGCATTAAGTTTGAAGATTACCTTAAATATATGGGCAAATCCGAGGACGAATTTAAGGCAGAAATTAAAACCCAAAGCGGCCGCAACGTTAAGGGTAGGTTGGTGCTAGAAAAACTTATCAACACCGAAAATTTGAACATCACGGATAAGGATATCGACAAAAGAGTTGCCGAAATGGCAAAAGAAGCCAATCAGGACGAAAAAGAATTCCGCAAACAAGTTAATAATGATATGGTAAACCGCATCGCCAATGAACTGCTTATGAAAAACATTATCGATTTCCTACGCAAAAACAACACAATAAATTAATTCAAATTAATAAAAGGAGATTTTATGTTAATACCTATGGTTATCGACCAAGTTGGGAACATGGAGCGCAGTTACGACATCTATTCCCGCTTGCTAGAGGACAGAATAATTTTCTTAACCGGTGAAATAACCGACCAAGTTGCCAACACTGTTGTGGCGCAACTTATCTATCTAGAAGGCAAAAACCCAGATAAAGACATCTTTATGTACATCAACAGCCCGGGCGGCAGTGTAACCGCCGGCCTTGCTATTTATGACACTATGAAATACATTAAATGTGATGTATCCACCATTTGCATTGGTATGGCAGCGAGCATGGCGGCCGTAATTTTATCAAGCGGCACCAAAGGCAAACGCATCTGCTTGCCACACAGCGAGGTTATGATTCACCAACCACTTGGCGGCGCACAAGGCCAGGCAAGTGATATAGAAATCCACGCAAAACACATCCAAAAAACGCGTGAAAACCTTAACAAAATCCTAAGCGACAACACGGGCAAAGACATTGCCACCATAGAAAAGGACACCGACCGCGACAATTTCCTAGACGCGAAAGCGGCACAGAAATATGGTTTAGTCGATAAAATCTTCGAAAAGAGGCGTTAGTTGGGAATTAGTTTTAGGATGCGCTGTGAATATTGATGTGTTCACTTAGGTTGCTAACGCAAAGGCGTTCACACACAACACTCACATCGCATATACAAACTAACCCAATCAAACTTTATCTTAGTGCTCCTCGTAAGTTGTTCCAAGTGGGTAAAGTTTGATAGCAATTTCAAGAAGTTAAGGAAAGTAATGTAGACGAGTTTAATATAGAATATTTCATATTGCTTGTTTCTAACCAGCCAGTTTGCAAACCGCAGAAAATATAGTCGGGATGTGGCTACAAGTGATAAAAAGTTTGAAAGAAACGCAGGTGGGTTTAAATAAGGTTTATTATTAAATACTATATATATTGAATAATTTATTGGTACAAATTTAAAAATTTTGTATTAAATTTGTTTTGTGTTAAATAATTATTTTATTGCTAATATAATAAATAGGAGACATTTTGAAAGAGATAGAAACTATATGCTCGTTTTGCGGGCGCCCAGCAAGAGAATTAACCGATATAATCAGCAATCCGGAAGGGGATTGCTTTATTTGCAAGGATTGCTTAAACATTTGCCGCGACCTTATGGCATTTAACGACCGTTCGCGCGTAAGCGAGCAATCCAAGTTTATCGATCTGCCTAAACCACAAGAGATTAAAGAGGCGCTGGACCAGTTTGTCATCGGGCAGGACGAGGTTAAAAAGATACTCGCCGTGTCGGTGTACAACCACTACAAGCGCATAAACTATAACATGATAAAAAAGGAAAATAATTCGGAACAGGTTGAATTGGAAAAATCCAATATTCTTTTGGTTGGGCCAACCGGCAGCGGCAAAACCTTGCTTGCCAAAACGCTTGCAAAAACCTTAAAAGTGCCTTTTGCATCCGCCGATGCCACCACGCTAACCGAGGCGGGCTATGTGGGCGATGATGTAGAGAATATTTTGTTAAAACTAATTCAAAATGCCGATTACGACATAGAAAAGGCACAAAAAGGCATAATTTACATCGACGAAATAGATAAAATTGCGCGCAAAACCCAAAATGTTAGCATCACGCGTGACGTAAGCGGCGAGGGTGTTCAACAAGCGCTATTAAAAATTTTAGAGGGCACAATTGCATCCGTACCGCCACAGGGTGGGCGCAAACATCCGCAGCAAGAAAACATTAAGATAGACACAACAAACATTCTGTTTATATGCGGTGGCGCATTTGTTGGGCTAGATAAAATTATTGCCTCCCGCACAAACGCATCCACACTTGGTTTTGGCGCAGACGTAAAGCAGGTTGAAGAAGTGGACGAGGGCACAATAAAAGAGCACATTCAACCAGAAGACCTTATAAAATACGGCCTTATACCTGAATTTATCGGCCGCTTGCCTATAGTTGCGCGGCTGGATAAGTTGGACCAAGCCGCTATCGAGCGCATTTTGGTAGAGCCTAAAAATGCAATAACCAAGCAGTATGTAGAGATGTTTAAAATGGACGGGATTGATTTGACCTTTGATAAAGATGCCATAACCGCGGTTGCAAAAAAGGCAATCGAACTTAAAACGGGCGCTAGGGGGCTAAGAACTATCCTAGAAGAGCGCATGCTGGATGTTATGTACAACTATCACTTTGAAAAAAACGTTAAACACATTAACATAACCGCAGATTTTATAAACAAAAATGCGCCAATATTAATAGAAAACGAAAAAGCGCCAAAATCAAAAACAAGCAAACTAACAAAACCAAAAACCGAAAAACCAAAGCGCAAACAAACAGCCTAACCGCTGTTTTTTTGTTGAAATAAAATTAAAAACAGATAAATAAATTTCAATAAAAAATCACCCGCTGGGGTGAATTTTTTACAGCACAACTATGGTGCAGCCGGGGTTTAGTAGGTATAGTTCTTTGTCGGCAATAAGATCGGGGCAGTAGTTGGTGGCAATTTTTCTGACGGTGTTCTTTTCTGTCCAGTTATCGCAACACACATAGCAATCTATCTGTCCGAGATGCTTTAAATCTTCACATTTCTTTAAAAAAGCTGGTTTTATAGCCCCGCCAACCCCGTGGCTGCCGTAGCCGTGAATAACTTTTATAACCTTATATCCGCCTTTTTTGCACGCATCCAGTTCAACTAAAAATTGCGCTAGCGCTTCATTAACCGTTTGTTTTTGGCTTTTTATATCAATTGTAATAACTTTCATAAACTTATTTTATCAAAACGAGACAAAAAAGTAAAGGTAATTATAATTTTTGCCAAAACTTTAGAAAAAAAGCAAATGAAATTTATAAAATAAGTTAAATTCACTTTATTTTTTAAACATTTTGTGCCATAATAATATAGATAATATTGGAGGATTTATGAGAGACGAATATGGAGTAAAGCGTTCCCGCGGCATAGGAAAACTGTTTTTAGGCATATTCCTTGGCTTTTTGCTAACCCTTGGTTTGATTGCTGGCGGACTTGCGCTTGTGTATTTTAAATTTAGTTTAAACACCTTCCATGTGGATATCGGCAACGATACAATTGAAAGCTACACTCCAAATCAATTGGTTAAAGTTATTACTAGCATAATGAAGGATAAAAACACCATTTCGCTAGAAGATTTGGGTAAGGATTTTGGCTTAAAAGTTCCAACAGAGGTTGTTGGAATAGATATATCCGATTTAACAAGTGTGCCAATTATGCAAATTGCAGACGCGGCAGAAGAAAAGTTTAAAACTATCACGGCAGATGAACTTCGCGGTGTGCTAAATTTGGGTGATAAGTTAAATAATATCCTTGACGGCACAAAACGCTATTATGTTTCTGGTAACACCCTTTATGTGGACGAGGGCCACACCCAACCAGTAACAGATTTTAAATATAACATCGCTGATGATAAGGTTACAATAAAAAATCATCCGGAAGACATAACTGATGGACATGTTGATTTTGCAACATGGTATGTTCCACTTGTAAACGCATTTGGCGATATAGAACATTTTAGTGTTGCACAACTATTGGGTTACACAGTTGATGGCGATAGAGTATACAAAGGGCAGGAGGAAATCACTGGTATCCTTAGGACTCTTGCCAAAATGGCAGTTGGCGAAATCGCACATAAAATACAAGATTTTACTGTTGCAGATGTGCTTGGTTACGAAATTAAACCTGATGGCAAAGTTTACGATGGCGGCAAAGAGGTAACTGGCATAACAAAAACAATATCTCAAGTTCGCGTAATGGATTTATCCAACAAAATAAACACCTTTACGGTTGCCGACGTGCTTGGCTACGAAGTTAGAGAAGGCATAGTTTACGATGAAAAGGGCGAGCCGGTTGATGGCCTTATTGCTTCTATCGGCGGCACATTAATAACCGAACTGCCAGAAGAAATTTCCACTTTAACTGTTGCAAAAGTGGTTGGCTACACTAAGGTGGGCGATGTTTGGAAAGATAAAAACGGCAACGAGGTAAATGGTTTTATGGCATATGTGGCAGAAAAGAAGATTAACGAACTATCTAATATTGTAAACGAAGTTAAAGTTAAAGACATCTTGGGCTATAAAGAAGTTGATGGAGTGCTTAAAGATAAAGACGGCAACACTATAACTGGCATTTTAAAACTTGTTGCAGAAAAGAATTTAAACGAACTTTCCACTTCAATCGACACACTTACAATTGGTCAAATATTGGATTATACTATCGGCGAAAACGGCAAGGTGACCGACAGTGCTGGCAACGAAGTTACTGGGTTTATGAAACTTATTGCAGACAAAAACATTAAACAACTAAAAGACAGTATTGATGACTTTAAAATTAAAGACATCTTAGGCTACACCGAACAAGACGGCAAACTTATGGACGGCAACAAAGAAGTGACCGGCATAATGAAACTTATTGCCGATAAAAAGATTAAAGAGCTAGGCGGCGTGATAGACGAGTTTACTATTGGGCAAATTTTAGGGCATAAAGATCAAGGCGGCAAGCTTGTAAACGACAAAGGCGAGGAAGTTAAGGGCATATTAAAGGCATTGTCTGGCAAAAAGATTAGCGAGATAAGTGGAACAATATCTGACCTTAAAGTAGGCGATTTGTTTGACGAAACGGATAGAAATAAAGAGGATAATAAAATTTTAACCCTTATCCCAGAAAATACATCTTTAACCGATATTCCTAAAGCGCTAAAAGAAGCAATTCAAACCAAAACTATGAACGACCTTGTTGTTGCAGGCGTAATATCTATAGATAATTGGCAGCAAGTTAAAGAGTATAAAACCGGCAAAGATGGCAAAACTTTGGGCGAAACTCAATTTAAAGACGCTATCAATGTGTTGGTAGATCTTCTTAAAACCGCACAAACATTATATGGCAAGTAAAATGAAGCGCTAGCGCTTCATTTTTTAGTTTATTGCTTTTGGTGGAGTTTAGTTTTCACCGTTATAATATGGCATGGCAGGCACAAACAGGTGTAAGTTTTTTAATAAAAAGCTAAAAAATTATGGTTTATAAAATTATTTTGGCGTTTTTTGCAACATTTTAAAACAAACTTTAGTTAAAAAACCGCTATATTATAGATGTTTTTTGGCTTTTAGAAAAAATTTTAAAAAATTTTCAAAAAAATTAAAAAAATTTTTAAAAAAGTGTTGACAAAGTTTTTTAATTGTGGTATATTATACTTGCATTCAGCATGAAATGGCTGGTGCAAGGGCATTGCCCTTAGGTCTATATATCTTAATAAGTACAGGTAAGAAACATATGTTTCTGCCAATTCCAAGTTTTTTGAACAACGAATTTAGCCATGCGAATGAGCAAGGTTTAAATACAAAACTTGTTATTCTTCGGTAGCAATTGTCTCGGGGCCCCCACAAAATGAATATTTTGCGGGGAAACAAAAATTCCGAGCAAAAGTTGCCGTTTAAAATTTTAATTTTAAACAAAAAATAGCGAGTGAATTTTTGTAGAGTTTGATCCTGGCTCAGGACAAACGCTGGCGGCGTGCTTTAAACATGCAAGTCGAACGGAGGTTAAGTGTTCCACAATGCAGTCTGCTTATCTTAGATAAGTTTGCTAAGTTGCCCGATAAAAATTTGTCGGGGCTCCCACGAGATTTAAAGTGGGGTAATGGCAATTGAAAATCAATTTAGGCCGCATCGTGGAATGCTTACCCTTAGTGGCGGACGGGTGAGTAACGCGTAAGTAATCTACCTCTTTCTGGGGGACAACAGTTGGAAACGACTGCTAATACCGCATAGGACCACAGGCACACAAGTGCTAGGG
>CANRQB010000003.1 GCA_947632645.1 uncultured Clostridia bacterium
CTAAACCCAACTAAACCCAACTAAACCCAACTAAACCCAACTAAACCCAACTAAACCCAACTAAACCCAACTAAACCCAACTAAACCTATACAAAACCAATCACAAAATAAAAAACATAAATCCAACAAAAAAAGTGTAAATTGTTTAAAAATAGTGCATTTTTTGCGCGTTTTGCCAAAATTATTTTGCGGTGCAAAGCCACATTTGTGCTACATTTTTTGCATGACTAAATATAAATCCAATGTTAAATTCATGTTAAAATATTTGGCAATCTTTTTGTTTTGCCTGCTGCTTGCAAACGGCCAGATAAATGGGTTAAGTCCGTTTTTGTATGCGTTTTATTTTGCCTGCCTATTTGTTGGCTTCGATGAAAAATTGCTGTCCGTTTTTGTGCTGTGCAGCGCGGTGGTTATCGATTTTAGTTTGCCCACTTTTTATTGCGCGTTAACTGCTGTTGCAGTTGGCTTGGTGCTGTATTATTTTTGCCGCATATTTAAAAAACGCCTTAATTTATGGGGCATATTTGCTGGCTTTATATTGTCGCACGCAACCTATATTTTTTACAATTATTCTAACTGGCAGCACCTAATTTATTATGCCCTACTGGGTATAGTAAGTTTGTTTGCTTTTGTTGTGGTTATGCAGGTGTTGGTCATCCGTAAAAATTGTTTTAAACTCACTTTGGATGAAACCATCTGCTTTTTATTTGCTGTTGCGCTTATGGGGGTGGGGCTATCTAGTGTGCAGATCTTTAATGTAGAAATCTATCGCTTTGTGATTATGTTAGCCATATTTATTTGTATCTCTATTGGCAGCGCGGCGCTTACATTTTCGCTTACGCTATCGTTCAGTTTAGGCGTAGCACTAAGCACTTTTAGCATAATTCCGGTGGCAGAGTTTGCACTTTTGGCGCTTTTGGGATGCGTGTTCGGCATGCCGCAAAAATATCGCATAAGCATAATGGCAATAGTTGTGGATTTATTTTTGCAGTACTATTTTTTTGGTGCGGGGCTAAATTTATTGTATCAAATAATCCCTATAGTTTTATCCGCAATCATGTTTGTGCTTATACCCCGCCGGGTACTTAATGGTGTGGCAGATTTTGTGTATGTTAAAAAGAACGAACTCAGTAGTCGCAACCTTATTAACACCACGCGCAAAAGCATTCGCAGGCGGCTTAGCGAACTTAGCAATATTTTTATGGATATGAAGCAAATCCACCTAAAACTAGTTAAAAAACAACTGACCAAAGAGCAAATTGTGGCCATGCTTACGCGCGAAGTTATGGCGAATTGTTGCAAGGATTGTTTGGATAAAAATAAGTGCACGCGCTCGCTTTTAACCGATAGCGAATCCAACCTAAATCACCTTATCGAAATTGCGGTTACTAAGGGAAAAATCACCTTGCTAGATATCCCAAGCAGCTTAACCAACCGCTGTGCAAAGGTTAATCAACTTATAAGCCTAATCAACCGCCTAAGCGACGAATACAAGCAGTATAAGGGCATGGTCAGCGAAGTTAATAACGTGAAATTGCTGCTTGCCGACCAAATGGGCGCGGTGTCCAAGTTACTATTAAATGTGGGCGAAGAAGTAGACACAAATGTGTCGTTCGATTTGGCCAAAGAAAACCAAATAATTTCTAAACTTTTAAGCATAAACGTGCAGTGCAACGAGGTGCTGCTGTACAACGAGCAAGAAGATTATCGCGCCGTGCTTATTTTGAAAGGGCAGATGGGCGATTTTAAGCCGATAGAAAAGGTGGTATCCAACATTTTGCGCACGCCAATGCAAGTGGACGCTGTTACTCCGCTTGAAGAAGGCGGGTTGATTTCGGTTACACTGCGCATGTGCAACAAGTACGATTGCGTGTTCGGCCTGGCAAGTTGCAACAAAGCGGGCAACGACGAATGCGGCGATTGCCATAGCATTATTCGGCTTAGTAAGGATAGATTTTTGCTTGCACTTTGCGACGGCATGGGCAGCGGAAAATCGGCGCACAGCATGAGTGCGGTTACACTTAGTTTGATAGAAAACTTCTATAAAGTGGGCTTCGATAACGACATCGTGCTAGAAAGCGTTAACAAATTGCTCGCCATAAATAATCAAGAAAACTATTCTACGCTGGATATCTGCCTGCTGGATTTAAACAAGCAGATTGCCGATGTGATTAAGGTGGGCGCGCCCTATGGGGTAATAAAACGCGATAACAACATAGAACTGGTTGAGGGCGGGGCGCTACCGATTGGTGCGCTGGATAGCATAAATCCATCCACCTACAAAACCACAATTTCAACAAAGGATATCGTAATTATGGCAACGGACGGCATAACGGACGCGTTTGTCAGCCAAGAAAATTTTATTGAATTTGTATCCAAACTGGCAAGCAACAACCCGCAAACCCTCGCCGAAAGCATACTAAACGAGGCACTGCGCCTAAACAATATGTCCGCCCGCGACGACATGACTGTGCTTGTTGCCCGCACCTATTTAAAAAATGTTAAAGACAAAAACTAGGCGCAAACTGCGCTTTTGCTAAATTAATTTGGCAAGCAAATTAATTGTAAGCCTGATGCTTGTTTGCGCCTTCTCTATGAAGGAACACCAGCTGGTTTTCCTTCATGACTTCTTTTCCTGAATTATGTTTACCTTCGCAAGGGAGCTGCAGCGGGTAAATTTTTAAATTGTGCTCTCCTACGCTTGGGTTCTTTTTAATAAAAGTTATTTTTACTTTTTATGGGATAAAAAGTAACAAAAAGCCAAGTAAAATATAAAAAACAATTAAAAATGTTAAAAATATTTTTATATAAAATTAAATGTTTTAAAAACCATATAAGTAATTAAATATTTAATAAATTATATATCTGATTTATATTAATATATAGTTTTTTTGGTGACTTTGCACCGCAAAAAGTAATATACAAAATAAAATTATAAATATTAAAAAATTAAATTGATTTTTTTATTATTTTTATATATAATTAAAAAAATAGGTGATTATTATGATAAAAATTTTTTGTGAAAGGTTAAAAGAGCTGCGGACAGAAAATGGGCTATCCACCACGCAACTTGCAAAAGTGTTAAATGTAACTCATCCAACAATTTCGCGCTGGGAGAATGGTAAAATTACTCCAACCATAGACCAACTTTACAACATCGCGCTCTACTTTAAAGTATCAGCCGATTATTTAATAGGGCTAGAAAATTAAAAAATCAATAAAAAATTAATAAAAATTCATAAAAAATATAAAAAATTGGTAAATTTAATAAAAAATCATTAAAATTTAATTTAAAATTAATTTTTTAAGAATTTTGATATATATAAAATCGGCTAGAAAATAGATTTTTTGCTTATTTTTATTTTTTTGCGCGGATTTTTTGGGATTAAATTAAATAAAAATTAAAAAATTTATTAGAAATTAAGCAAAAATTAATAAAAAATGCCATGAAAATGGCAAAATTTTATATTTTTTTAATATTCTTATAAATTATTTTTACTTTTTATGGGATAAAACAGAAAGCCAAGTAAATAAATTTTTTAACTTAAGCTTGGGGTGCATTGGTGCAGTAATTTGGTGATTGTATAAAATTTGGCTTGATTGACTATATTGCTTTAACACAAATTTTTGTTGGATTTTATAAACTTAAACTTGGGTTGGGTTGCAAAGTCATGTCGGCAAGCGGGATGCCACCGATATAAGAGTAGTAGGCAGCCGAGCCAATCATTGCTGCGTTGTCCGTGCAATAGTTTAGATCGGGCAGATAGCAATCGATATTATTCGCCTTGGCGGTGGCAGATAGCTGTTCGCGCAGTTGTTTGTTGGCACTAACTCCGCCCGCAAGCACAATTTTATTTATTTTGTACTCTTTGCATGCTTTTATGGATTTTTCAACCAATTCGTCTACCACAAGCTTTTCAAAACTGGCGCATATGTCGGCAGCGGGGATCTCTTGCCCGCGCTGTTCTAGTGTGTGAATGTAGTTAATAATGGCGGTTTTTTTGCCGCTGAAACTGAAATTATAGCCCAAATTATCGTTTTGCTTATAAAATTTTAGGTTGTCCTTGCCGCCTTCTGCCAGTTTGCTAACCAACGGCCCGCCAGGGTAACCAAGCCCAAGCACACGCGCAACCTTATCAAAACTTTCGCCAACCGCATCATCGTGCGTGGTGCCAATAATTTCATGGTGATTGTAATCCGTCACCTTAATTATTGCCGTGTGCCCACCGCTAACCAGTAGGCAGATAAATGGCGGGGTTAAATTCGCATAAGTAAGATAGTTGCTGGCGATATGCCCATAAATATGATTTACCGCAATCAATGGTTTTTTTGTGGCATAGGCAAGTGCCTTACAATAACTCACCCCAACAAGCAGCGAGCCCACTAGCCCCGCGCCATATGTAACCGCAATGGCATCGATGTCATCAAGCGTCAAACCTGCCACGCGCAGCGCTTCTTTAACCACATTATCGATTGCAGTTATATGGTTGCGGCTTGCCACTTCAGGCACCACTCCACCAAACCGCGTGTGAATGTCAATTTGGCTAGAAACAATATTGCTTAAACAAACACGGCCGTCAACCACAACGGCACAACTAGTTTCATCACAACTGCTTTCCACAGCCAAAATTTTAAACCCACCTTTAACTTTCATATGCAACATTATAACCCATTTTAATTAAAAAGGCAAACAAAAAATGCTTATTGTCTGCCCTTATAGTTTTTTGAATTTTAAATTTATTTTAAATCAAAATATTTTATAAAATCTATTTTGATGCATCTATATATTTTTTGCATATATTGTCTAACTCTAAACAAAAATCTTTAAGAAAGCATAAGTGAATATTTAATTTAGAATCAGATTCATAAATATATCTCCAAGTAACAAAAGATTTGCTTTCAACTTGTAAAATAGAATCAAAGTCATTGTGCCCCAAATTTTCCATTTTCGTTTTTAATTTAGTTTGTGTTTCAGAATCTAGATTTTTATATAATTCATCTAATTCATGCTCTTCGACTAAAATGTTTTTTTGAACATAAATTAAAAATTTTAATTTAAGTTCTATTGAAAAAACAAGACAGACAATTGCTGGAAATACTAAAAACTCAATTTGTCCGTCAGGTAGTTTTTTTGAATTGGCATTGTTTTTGTATACTTTAAAATATTGATTGGATATTGTGTATATTTTGTTTGCTTTAATATCCAAATAATTTGATTTATTTAAATTTCCTTTTTTCATAATACATCCTATAAACTTATTCAATTTATACTTGCTGTAGTTCCCTTACGAAGAAAAGCATATTTCAGGAAAGGATTTATTAAGGGAAACCAGTGGGTGTCCCTTAATACGCGGGCAAGTTGCCCGACAATGAAATTTTCACTGTTTCTCTTAAATGCTTACTTCAGTGAAAATGATTACAACGGGCAAACTTGCCCGCGGTGGTGCATCCAAAGAGATTCGAACTCCCAACCTTTGGCTCCGGAAACCAACGCTCTATCCAGTTGAGCTATGGATGCATATTGTAATTATATCCTAAACCAAACAAAATGTCAATTATTAAAAATAAAAAACCTGCTGGCTGCAGATTTTGTTTTGAAATATATCATTTTTTAATTTTTTTGCCAGTTTTTTTGAAATGGTTAATATAATTTTAATTCTATTGTTTTATATTAAATTTGCGGTTATTTTTTTGCGTTTTATCTTAAGTTAATTTGCCTAGTTGCCTTGGCGCTGGTCGTTGCTATAAAACTCGTTTAGCCCGGTTTCAAACTTGGTTTGGCTTATTGGGTCCAGTTTAAACAGCAAGCCAAACAGTTGCCCAACGTGAACTTTTTCCTCATTCACAATATCCATAATGGTGGCTTTTGCGGTTGGGTCATCGGTAGCATAGTAGTGGTTTTCGTATTGGATTATGGCGTCCAGTTCGCCAATGATGTCCTCGCGGCAGTTCTGCACGGTTAAAAATTTGTTGGCAACATTGTTGTTGTCAGATAAAGTTATTGTTTTTCTCATAAAATCTCCTAGTTATATATAGTAAAATAAAATTAAAGTTGTTAAATTTATCAAACCAAACAAAAATCGAATAGATAATTATATGATTTTTAATGACGATTTTAATAAAATTGTATATTTTTTGTGCGATCTGGATGATGATTTTTGTAAGGGGCTTTTAAAGATGAAAGAGAAAGTTCCAAAAAAATATCTAAAACAAACAAGGGCGGTGACAAACATCAACAGCAACGAGGATATCTACCACATCTATCTTAACCACACACAACATAAAAGTTGCGATGAAATGGAGTTTGTTTTTGGTATTTCTGGCGTGTGCTATCGGCTGCACCTAATTCAGCACACAAAATTTGATTTAGATAAGCAGACAGACAATCTTAATAGAAAAGCGCAGGCATATGGCAGCAAACTTAACTTTGAGCGCGGTTTCTATTTGGGCGAATTTGAAATTTATGACGATGTAAAATCTAAGCGCGTGCAGTTTTTTGCACAGTTAAGGCAAGCAAAAAAAGAGCAATATTTGGATATGTTAAAGGTGCTTACCTCGGCTGGCAAAATAAGCATAGAAGAGATGTCTTATAACAAAATTTACAATGAAAATCTATTTTTAAATTAAGCGGCGCAAATCGGTCTGCTGATTTAAATTAAAATATAGGCAGCGGCCGCTGAATTGTCCGTTATGTTGGCGTATAAGGTTGAAACCATAGCAATCATCCAACCTAAAAACAAGCGCATCAAACGGCAAATCGTCTTTGGTTTGGGTGGGCAAAAAATTTAGTTTAATCCAATTGTCAGTTTTCATCGCTTTAACCGTATCGCTGTGCAAACTTACGCCCAGCGCAGGGGTTAGATATCCATTTAAAAATAGATTTTTTAGGTTGCTAAAAATCGTTAAAAATTCTTGCTCACCTTTGTTTATTGTGCGCACTTTGCCGTTTTCGTAAACCTGCACGCTAGCCAAATTTTTAAGTTCGTCCACCAGCGTGTAATCGTTATTTTGCATTGTAATCATAACTAAATTATACACCAATATCAAAATTTAATGCAAATTTTTAAATAATAACAGGAATATAAAAAAAGGGAGGTTGACCCCCTTTTGTAACTTAAAGTGGATAATTGTTTAAAAATGCCTCGTCTTTTGCGGACAATTTCCAATCTGCGTCCCAAATTTTTGCAACTTTTTTAGGGTTTAATGCGTAGTCGCGATTATGCGCACTTTTAGAAGATTGTTTGTTTTTGCTATAGCCTAATTCGTAAAGAACATTTATTATAATTTGTTCAGATCCATCATCTCGCAGAGAATTTTCATCTAGCAATTCAACCAAAAAGTTTTTAATCTCTTTTTGGCTTATGTTAAATTTATCGCACAATTGCTTTAAATGGATTTGAAAACTTCTATAGTACTTTTTTCTGTCGGATTTTATAAGCATCAATTTAATAAGTCCAATAAAAGGCAACGTGCTTGCATCCGAAAATCTAACATGAGACTTAAGTGTATAGTAATAGCGTGCGTTAAGCATTTCATTCAGCAATAATTTTACTTTTTCGTAAATTTCATAATCGCTTTTCATATTTGTCTCCTTAATCGTTTGTAGTATAACATACCTTAGTCGAGTTGTCAATAGGGTTTTAAAAATATTTTGGCTTAAAATTATTATTAAACTTGTTGCAATTTAAAATTTTTTATGATATAATTAGGCGTTGTTTAAAATTGTAAACAATATGTAGCAAAACAAGTTGCAAAAAAGTTATGCAGAGATGTCTGAGTGGTCTAAAGAGCACGATTGGAAATCGTGTGAGGTGCAAGCCTCCGCAGGTTCGAATCCTGTTCTCTGCGCCAAGAGAGAATTATACGAACCCTTATGGTTCGTACAAACTTACGAGCAGTGCGCCAGAAGGGAATTGTATGAACCCAATTCGGATTCAAACCTGCGCAGGTTCGCCCCTGTCGGGCGGGCCGTGCTAAAGCACTCCCGGAATTACGCTAAAACAGCAAGCAGTTTGCTGTTTCTTAACGCTATTCCCCTGCTCTCTGCGCCAAGTGCAAATAAAACGAACCGCAGTGAAAAGTTCGTTTTATTTTTTACGCAATATGATTTGGATAAAAAACAAAATTGTGATATAATTTCTTTAGGAGAATTTATGAGTATTACAACTTTATATGTTTTGTGCGGAGTGTTTGGCGTGGTGTGGTTTGCATCGCTGATCCTTTTTGTGGTTATGTATAAGCGCAAGGGCGGGGCGATGGCGGACGATAAGCAACTTAGGCAGATGGTGGAGAACAACAAAGAGCAAAACGAGCTGTTGAACAAAATGCTTATGAACGCGATAAACAACAATCAGTTGCAGATGCAAAACAATTTGAACAATTTAAATGTGCTACAAAAGCAGGAGTTTGAAAGTATATCCAAGCGCGTGGATGAGTTGACCACGCGAAACGAGCAGCGCATAGAAAAGTTGACTGCTGATGTTACTGCCAACCTAACCAATATGCGGCAAGAAAACGATAAGGCCATAGAAAAAATGCGCGAAACAGTGGACGAAAAATTGAACAATTCGCTGTCGCAACGGCTTAACGAAAGTTTCAGCAAAATTCAGCAGAGTTTGGAAAGTGTAAACAGTGGCATAGGCGAGATGCGCATGCTAGCAAATGGTGTGGGCGACCTTAAAAAAGTGCTAAGCAATGTTAAAGTGCGCGGTGGCTGGGGCGAAGTTATGCTAAGCAGTTTGCTAGAGCAGATGCTTGCACCAAACCAATATTCAGCGCAAGTTCAGGTGCGCAAAAATAGCAAAGAGCGCGTGGATTTTGTGGTTAACATGCCGGGCAAAGATGGGCACGAAGTGTATTTGCCAATCGATAGCAAATTTCCGCTGGATAGCTATAATCAACTGGTTGAGGCAAGCGAAACACTGGATAAAGAGCAGTTTGAAAAGGCGCAGAAAAATCTGCTAAAGCGCATTAAAGAAGAGGCAAAAAGCATCCATGATAAATACATAAATGTGCCATACACCACCGATTTTGCAGTTATGTTTTTGCCAGTGGAAGGGTTGTACGCCGAAGTGGTGCGCGATGTTGAAGTGATGGATTTATTGCAAAACCAGTACAAAGTTGTGGTGTGCGGGCCAACCACATTGACCGCGCTATTAAATAGTTTGCAACTTGGCTTTAAAACCCTGTATATCGAAAAACGCAGCAGCGAATTGTGGCAAATTTTATCCACATTTAAGCAAGAGTTTGAAAAATTTGTTCAACTGCTGCTTAAAACCCAAAACAAACTTGGCGAGGCCAACACAACAATTGAACAGGCCACCAAATCTAGCCAAAAGATTGCAACAAAATTGGGCGACGTCAGCCAAGTTGTCGGCATAGACTACGACGAACCGGATGATAATACACCTCCTGAGATAGAATAACTTTAACTTTTCAGTGTGAAAAGTTACAAAAGACCCGAGGGGTTTCGATTCCCCTCATACGCGTCGCAATTAACCCCTCTATAATCGTTTTGCTAAAAGCAAAACTTCATCTTTAGGGTAATTGCTCCTTTCCCCACAAAAAAATTGCTTTTTGTGGGACCCCATATTAGTGACTTACTTTTAAAAAGTAAGCAAAGAATAGGTATTATTAAAAATAAATCATTATAACTTTAGTTATTAAAATGAATATCAACAAGGCATTATTACAATAGTAATTAAGGCAAAAAATAAAAACTAATTTCTTAATTACAATAGTAATAATTTCATTATAACTTTAGTTATTAAAACAAACATCGATATGGCATAATTACAATAGTAGTTAAAACACCTGCATAATTACAATAGTAATTAAACATCCGTTATAACTTTAGTTATTAAATTTGAAAAACATTGACATTTTTATAAATTGTGTGTATAATAGAAATAGAAAATTCGCTGGGGCTGGCAATGCAGGTCATTGGGAACCTGTTCTTGCGGTGGTTTTCGTAAAATAATGGAAATCGCGAATTTTTTTAATTGGATGAATTAATTTATATATAAAATTATACAAATAAAAAAGGAGAAACTGTTTTCTCCTTTTAACTTTAAAATAGGTCTTTTTCGTAAGAGATTTTTATAAAGTTTGTGGTGTCGGGAGTGATTTTAATTTCGTCCGCAATTTCAATGTCGGCCACGCACAAAATTTTGTTATCCACTGCCAGCACTGGGATGCTGTCGCGCATGCGCTGTGGTATCTTTTTATCGATGAAATAATCCTTAAGTTTTTTGCTGCCGTTTAAGCCAAGTGGGGCAAAGGTGTCGCCCTCTTGCCTAAAGCGCCAAACTGCTTCTACTGGGATTTTGCTTTCGTCTACAATGTGAACATGTGGTTTTTGGGCTGGCAATTTTTTGCTGCTGCTAACGCGAATTGCGCCATAGCCGTCAATTATAGTTCTGCCTTTTTTAAAGTTGGTGGTGCCAGTTAAATCGCGCTTTTTGATGTTGCCTATTGTTATGTAGTCATAATCCTTGCACACCTTAATTTTGTTTGGCAAACTTATAACATTGCCGTTTTGTGCCTCTAGGGCAAACTGGCTTACCATTTTAATGTGCTTACTTTCTATATCCTGCTGGCTAAATTTGCCAAACACATACATAAGCACGCGGTTAAGCACTGGCTCGGCCTGGTAAAAATAGGTTAGTGGCACTTTAATTGTATCTTTATCCACAATAAGGGTGCTTAAATCTATTTGGCTTTTGATGTAGTTATCGTCCTTTGCGCAAATGTTGGCAAAGTTAACCAAATTTTTATCCACTCCCTTAAATTTTTTGCGTAGGGTAGGCATAACAATGTTGCGGATATAATTGCGGCTGTAGGTTGTGTCCGCATTGGTTTCGTCTTGAACAAATTCCAAACTATTTTCGTCCATATAGGCCATAATCTCTTCTTTAGGGGTTGCTAAAAATGGGCGAATATAAATGCCGTCGCGCATTGGCTCCATGCCGCGCGCACCATTAAGCCCAGCCCCTCGCAAAATGTTAAGTAGTACGGTTTCGGCTTGGTCTTGCTGGTGATGTGCAAGCGCAATTTTGTCCGCCAGCCCGCGCGAGATAAGGGTTTCAAACACGCCATATCTAACCTTGCGTGCGGCTTGCTCTAGCGTAAGCCCTTCTTCTTTGCTAACCTTTACTGCCTCGCCCTTAAACTTATAGGCGCGTATGCCGTGATCTTTGCAAAACTGCATAACAAATTCGGTATCCAGTGCGCTGTTGGCACGAATGCCGTGGTCTACATTAACGGCAACAATTTCACAATCCAAATCGTTTTTAATGCTGTTTAGGTAGTGCAACAAGCAAATGCTATCCACTCCGCCCGAGCAAGCCACGCCAATAACTTCGCCCGGCTTAATTAGGTTGTGTTTTTTAATGTAATCTAAAACTTCATCCATAAATCCTCCGATAAAAAAGATAACTTGCTACCCCTAAACAAATATCAAATTTTAATCGATTACATTATACCACAAAAGGTTAAATTTTGCAATAGGTAAGTTAAAAATTTTCAATAATTTTATTAAATTTGCAAAAAATAAGGCAAAATTAACCAAATTTTTAATAATTTTGCAATAAAAATTTAAAAATGTTGTAAACATTTGCCAATTTTATTTTTTTGGGTTATAATAAAAATATGTTAAATATTATTGTTGCTCCACTAAGCGAGTGTGTGCGCGCCGAGCAGATAACTAAGCGTGTGGTTGCCGTGCTTAAAGCGCAAAAGGCGGAATATTCGGTATACTTTTCCAAGGCATTGGAGGATATTTTTAATAGCGTTAGCGAACTTTTAACCTTGGGCGAAACCGAGTTTGTTGTGGTGGGTAACGATGTGGTCATAAGCGAACTTTTAAATGCGGTTAAACAGTTGGGCGACCTATCTAAAATTAGGCTAGGCATTGTACCGGTTAAGCAAAATGATGACTTCGCCAAATTTTTAAACCTGCCTTTTAACCCCGAACAAGCCATAAAAAACATACTAAACAAAAAGATTGATGCGGTGGATTATTTGCTGGTTAACGGCAGGGTGGTGGTTAGCAACATAACCATAGGTGCTAGTGCCGAGATATACGAGTTATTTTTAAAGCGCAAGGTTAAAAACAATTTTACAAAGCAACTAACTGCAAATAAATATGGCGGCGCTTTTACTGGTGTGGATTTAAACATAACTTCACGTGGCGAAAAACCTATACAAAACAAATTTTTTGAACTTAGCATAAGCAACTCCGGCATACTTAATGGCGACAATGTATGCCCACTTGCAAATGTACGCGACGGGCTGTTTAACCTAAACTATGCGCTTAACGAGCAAACTGAAAAAAAGGGGGATTATTTAAAACAGGTGGAGCATGGCAACCACATCTACAACGCAAACACTCAACAACTTTGGTGGGATAACTGCAAAATATCCACTGCTGAGGGTAAAATTAAGGCAATAGTGGACGGCAGGATAGAACTTTTTGACAATTTAACCATTTCGCTTATTGCAAACGGGCTTAAACTTTATAACTAAAATTTGGCAATTTTGCCATTTTTTTTTATAAAGAAAGTGATTTGTTATTATTTTTATTGGGCAATAATTTTATATAAGTCGAAAAAAGGATATTTTTGTTACATTTACGCATAATATTGGTATGAAAAAATTTTGGTGCATAATTGCCGCATTTTTACTATCAATAATTTGCGTGTTTGCTATGCCCATGCGCGTGCAAAAGGTGTGTGCCAGCCAAGGCGAGCAGTTGCAGTTTTTTTATGCCGACCGCGTGTTTAGTTATAATTTAGAAAAAAACAAAAAGCAACCGGACAGGTTTGATTTAAACCACATAATAAACAAATATAATCGCTTTGGCACAAAACAACAAAGGCAAAATTTGTTAAAAGAAATGCTATCGGCAGGGCTAGATGTGGACGTTGCGCTAAACTATATTTTTCCGCATTTAAGCCATACCGTGGAGGGTATAAAAAACAACATATATATTGCGCCAAAAGATGCAACGATAAAAATTAATCCAAATGCGGAAAAGGTGTTTAATATTTTTAGCGAGGTGGTGGGCATAAGTTTAGACGAACAAGATTTATACAATCAAATTTGTGCGGCGTATCTAAACGATGGCGAGCTAAATTTTGGCATAAAAACCATTTTAACCATGCCCAAAATTACAAGTGAGGATTATAAAAAATTTACGCATTTGCGCGCTGACTTTTCAACCGATTTTTCGTCGTCTAGTGAGGATAGAAAGCACAACATAAAAAACGCAATTAACGCGCTTAATAAATATACAATTTTGCCAAATCAGGTGTTTTCGTTTAACAAGGTGGTGGGCAGGCGTACGCAAGAAAATGGCTATAGAGAGGCAAAAATTATTATAAATAACGAGTATGTGGATGGCTTGGGTGGCGGGGTATGCCAGGTTAGCACCACGCTATATAATGCAGCGCTGCTTGCCGGGCTGGATATTGTGGAAGCAAACAAGCACAGCAAACAAATAGGGTATGTTAAATATGGGTTTGATGCCATGGTAAATTTTGGCAGCAGCGATTTAAAATTTAAAAACAACACAAACCAACGCCTAACTATAATTGCCACTGCCAACAACAATAAAGTGCGCATACGAATTTACGGCGAGGATATGGCGGGCAAAAGCTATAAACTTGTAAACGAAATAGTGTCGGTTACCGAGCCAGAAGAACAGGTTATTATAGATACCACTGGGGAGTATGCAGATAAGGTGTTTTACGAGGACGAAAGTTATTATATAAAAAAGGCCATCCGCGGCATGGAGGTAAAAAGTTACCGCCAATGCTATTTGGATGGCCAGTTGGTAGAAACCAAACTTATAAGATACGATAAATTTAAGGTGCAAAATTCAATTAAAGTGTGTGGTGCGCATAAGCGTCAAACACAAAATTTTATTCCGCCAGTTGCGAAATTGGAAAAATTTTATCCTTAAATTTAGATAGATTTGTAACTGCTTTATAAGCTTCTAAAGCGTTGTCAGGCACATAAATTTTAAAGTCAGTTTGCAAATAGTTGCTGTGCAAGGTGTTGGCTTGTATAGCTGGTGGTTTTTCGCATTTAAAATATATGTATTTACGCTGTGTTTTATCTAGCGTATCCGAAGTTGTTCCGCCAAAGGCATTGGCTGCTAGTATCAAACAACTTTTAGGTATTTCCACATAAGGGCTGTCACCATGACTATTAAATTGTGTACTTAATAGGGTTACCCCCTCTGGGATAATTATTGGCTTTTTAAATGATATATACTCTACAAATCTTTCACAATATTGCGTAAGTTTGCATGCAGTAAAATCCACCTCTTCTAGTGTGCAATATGTTGTGTTAGAAAAACAGCCCGAAGCTATATAGTTTAGCGATGCGGGCAAAACTAGGCGAGTGCTGTATTTGCAGCACTCGGAAAAGCTCATGGTGTTGCAACGCTCTAGTGTGTTGGGCAGCTGTTCTAGTGGCACACCCTTGCAGTTTTTAAAGCCACACTCTTGCACCACCTTTAAATTTTTAAGATCGCAAAAATTTGTTATAGTAATTGGCAAATCGCTGTTGGTGCAATAAAAGGCATAGGTGTCTACAGTATCGGTGTTTGGGCTTAAGGTTATGTCAAACGAACATCCCTTGTTGTAAAACGAATATCTGCCTACAGTGGTGCACTCGTCTGGATATGTGTACGATATAGGCAACGAAGTGTCTATCAATTGTGGGCAGGTTAATGCGCGCAAAACGGTTGTGTCTTGTGCCGAGCCGCCCGCCTCTAGCTCGCCAGAGGTTAGCACGCCATTAGAGTTATAAAACATCTTTCCAAGCAAAACATCTTTTTCGGATGCAGTTGTAAGCGAAAAGTCAGTTTCGGTATGCGTGCCTGTTTTAATAATTTTGTCGCCAGCAAAAAAGGTTTTACCCAACACAACATCCTCTTCGGTCGCCGTGGCTACAGATAGGTCGGTTTCTACATATGTGCCAGTTTTAAGCTCGTTATTTTGGCTATAAAATTTTTTGCCATACATAACATCCTGAGCTTCTGCATCTGCCAAACCAAAATCGGTATCCACATGCGTGCCCGTTTTAAGTTGATTGTTGCTTGCATAAAAGGTTTTGCCAGCTACAACATCTTTTTCATCCGCGTTGGCAAGCGTAAAGTCAACATCCTCGTGCGTGCCTGTTTTAAGTGTGCTATCTTTTGCATAAAAGGTTTTACCTTTAACCACATCCTCGCTAGTTGCGTCGGCAAGGCTAAAATCGGTGTCCACATGTGTGCCAGTTTTTATCTGCTTATCCTTTGCAAAAAAAGTTTTTCCAACTACAACATCTTCTTCGGTTGCGGTTGCGGCATCCAGTTCGGCATCGGTATGCGTGCCCACTTTAAGTTCGTTATTTTGGCTGTAGAATTTTTTACCTTCTACCACATCCTCACTAGTTGCATCGGCAAGTGTAAAATCGGTATCTACATGTGTGCCCACTTTAAGCTCATTGTTTTGGCTGTAGAACTTTTTGCCAGCAACAACGTCCTCTTCATTGGCATCGGCAAGTGTAAAGTCAGTGTCTACATGTGTACCTGTTTTAATTTCTTTATCCCCAGCAAAAAAGGTTTTTCCAACTACAACATCCTCTTCGGTTGCGGTTGCAATATCTAACTCGGCATCGGTATGAGTTCCAATTTTAAGTTGGCTATCGCTTGCATAAAAGGTTTTGCCAGCTACAACGTCTTCTTCGGTGGCATCTGCCAAACTAAAATCGGTGTCCTCGTGGGTGCCTGTGCGTTTAACGTGATCGCCGCCATAAAAGGTTTTGCCTTTAACTACATCTTGTTCGGTGGCGGTGCCAGAAAAATCTGGTTTAACATATTTGCCAGTTTTAATAAGATGATCGCCAGCATAAAAGGTTTTGCCAAAAGCAACATCCATTTCAACCGCATCAGCGTTTTTAAAAACTGGCTTTACATAGCTGCCAGTTTTAAGTTTATCGTCGCCCGCATAATAGGTTACTCCAAACGCTACGTCGTCAGCTGTGGCGGTGGCGGCGGCGTAATCTGGATCGGTATGCGTGCCTGTTTTAATTTCTATATTGCCTGCAAAAAATGTTTTGCCTGCTTTAACATCTTCTGGTGATGCTGTGGCAGCGGGAAGGTCGGCATCCTTATGGCTGCCTGTTACAAAATTGCCAAATTTATCGTAAAAGGTTTTATTAAACTTTACGTCATCGGCTGTGGCGGAAACATTACTGTAATCAACATCCTCGTGTGTGCCAACCTTAAGTGTTTCGTCCTGACTATAAAAGGTTTTGCCCATTTTAACATCTTCTGGCATAGCGGTGGCGTTTGTTAAATTTGCATGAGTTATGGTTTTTATGCCTGCGGTAATTTCGCTTGGGCTGGGGTTGGTGTAGGTGGTAGAAACTTTTCCACCCTTATCTTCTATTGCTTTTTTCTGGGCGATAAGTTCGTGTTTTAAGCGTTCCAAACTATCCATAAATACCCTCTAAAACGTTATCTAAATCTTCCTGTAAAAAATAACACCCTTTTAAGATAAAATCCAGTTCGTTTTCAATAAGCAAAAATTGATAATAATTTTCCAACCGTTTTTCCACACCAAAAACTTTTTTGTTTGTAAGGTCTAGGTTGTTAAATTCTTCCATTTTTCCTCCTTTATTTTATAATTCCCAAATAATCCTAACATTTTTTTTGTTAATTTTTGGCTAGATAATGACAAAAAACTTGTTTTTGACATAAATTTATGATATAATTAAAAAAATTTGGAGGAGTTATGAAAAATTTAAAATGTCCATTTATTTTGTTTGCTGTGTTTTCCGCCTTTATAATTGGCTGGCAAACGGTTTCTAACAACCTAATATTTTCTGGTGTAAGTGTGCCATTTGTAGCCCTTGTGCTTATTTTGGCAGCGCTAACCTTTGCCATTGTAACCAATAAGGAGCTAAGGCATCGCATACTAGATTTATACATAGTTGCTTGCGTTTTTGTTGTGCTGGAATTTATTGTGTATCTAGTGCTAGAGTTTTCGCTTGGCAACAGCAAAACTTGGCAAGGGTTTATCACCTATCAAAATGTGCTATGTGTGCTTGGGCTTATATATCTTATCTACATTGTTTTCCGCGCAATATACGAGGCAAAGGGGCTTAATCTAACTGGGCTAGAAATTATTTTGGGCAACAAAAAACCAGTTAAAAAAGTTAAGCAAGCCAAAGAGTTTGCAAATGGCAGTTTAGAGGCAAAGCCTAATCAAAAACATCTAGACGAGCAAAAAGTAGACGAGCCGGCAGCAGAACAAACGGATAGCCAACCAGTAGAACAAAACACTGTCGCTAACGAGGATAACAGTTCGGTTGATACTAAACAAGAAGGGGAAGAGTAAAGCAAATTGGCTTTACTTTTTTTAAAAAAGTTTAAATTTATAGTTGACAAATAAAAATAAATATGATATTATATAAACAATTAAAGCACCTAGCAGGTGTTTTTTTAGTAAAAGGAGATATTATGGCTAG
This sequence comes from uncultured Clostridia bacterium, assembly GCA_947632645.1. Classification (GTDB taxonomy): domain Bacteria; phylum Bacillota; class Clostridia; order Christensenellales; family UBA1242; genus Onthoplasma. The sequence goes on from CANRQB010000003.1 coordinate 17,524, forward strand.
TAAATCTAAAAGAGCAAAAACTAAAACCGAAAAAATCATTTTAGAGTGCACCGTTTGCAAAAATAGGAACTATAATTCCACAAAAAACAAGGCAAACGATCCAGATAGGATGGAGCTTAATAAGTATTGCCCAACTTGCAAAAAAACCACCCCACATAAAGAAACTAAATAGGAGTTAACATGGCAAAAAAGAAAAAGGGCAAAACCCAAAACAAAAGCGTAAATAAACCAAAAGCTGTTGTAGCCGACGAGGTTAAAGTTAGCGCGCCAGAAGCTGAAGTTAAGGCAGAAGCTGTAGCCGAAGTTAATCAACCCGAAGTTAAGCCCGAAGTTAAAGAAACTAAATGCGAAAAAGCGGGCAAAAAAAGCAAGGTGGTAGAGGTTAAGGCAAAGGATGTTAAAAAGGAAAGTAAACCTAAAAAACCAAACAAACTTGCCAAAAACCTTAAAGACACTGGTGCCGAACTTAAAAAAGTTACCTGGCCAAAATTTAAAGATGTTGTAAAACAAACCGGTATAGTTCTTGTAGTGGTGTTGGTTTTTGCACTTGTTTTGTTTGGGCTAGATAGGTTGTGCTACTGGCTAACCAGCTTTTTGTATTAAAGGAGAAATGTAAATGTCAAATATAGATATAGATAAAGAACCTAAATGGTATGTGCTTCACGTGTACTCTGGATACGAAAACGTGGCAAAACAAAACCTAGAAAACACTATAGAAAAGTACGGCCTAGAGGATAGGATTTTTGAAATTATAATCCCTATGGAAGATGTGCTAGAGGAAAAGAAAGGCAAAAAAGTGCTTGTTCCGCGCAAAACCATGCCGGGCTATATGTTTGTTAGAATGAAGTACGGCGACGATATCTGGCACGCAATAACCCGTACTATGTATATAACCGGCTTTGTTGGGCCAAAGGGGCGCCCAATCTGCATAACCGACGAGGAAGCGCGCCGCATGGGGGTAGATAAACCTCAGCACACCGAAGTTAAGGTGGAATTAGACGTTAAAGTTGGCGATATGATAGAAGTTATCGATGGCAGTTTATCTAGCTTTGTTGGTGTGGTTAAAGCAGTGGATGCCGTAAATCAAAAGGTTACAGCAACAATCGAGATGTTTGGGCGTGAAAGCGAAGTTGAACTTGGCTTTAATCAAATCCGCGTAAAAAATTAGTTTTGGGTATTGACATATAAAAAATCTGTGATATAATTTTGTTATATCGGAGGATATATGAAAACAACCAAATATCTAGAAGAAAGGTTTGGATATGAGCCATTTATAAATTTTGTTGAAAACTACGCACAAAATGTTTTAGGAGTTTTTAAAGTTGAATCGTACGAATACAACAAGGAAGATGATGTTGTAATAATAGAATTTTTGTGTCTAGATAACAAGGTTGTGCGTGGCGAGTTTTATCCATTCCGCGCAGATTTATATTTTGCTGACGGAAACAAACATATTATATCATTAACACAAGAGTGGCAAAAGGTTGTTATTAGCCACACAAAAAATAGGGATGCATATATTGTAGATTTATTGTATGAAATAACCAATAGCAAAAACACAGTAGGTCGTTAATTTATGCCTAAGCCCAAACAAATTAACTATGCATCATGGAGGACTTATGCATTACTATCTTAACAAAATTAAAACTAAACAATTGGTGCATTTTTTTAAACAAGAAATACCAAAAAAAGTTAAAAAAGCAGCATTGTATAGCTACAATAAAAAAACCGATACAATTTTAATGATTTTTGAATTGGACGATAATAGTTTTGCAATTGGAGAATTTTCTCCTTACAGCGCAAAAATTTCCGCAGCAGAAAAATACGATGAGGAATTTCATATAAGCGTGCTATTAAGCAAGGCGACCGTTAAGTGGCAAGATTATTTGTTTGAAATTATCGACAATAAAGAGTGCTACAACTACGACTTGGGCAAATATTATAGAGATCATCCAGACAATACAGAGTATAATCCATATAATTTGTAATTTTGTTTGACAAAAATTTTAGATTATTGTATAGTTTAATTTGGAAACCAATCCGCCAAATAGAGAGGGGGTATGTTCGGCCTTAACGAACACGTGGGAGGGCAAGTCGAGCCCAATTAACCACGCCATAATAAATAAAAGGAGATTTTATGGCAGCTAAAAAAATTAAAGCGGTTGCAAATCTTCAAATTCAGGCAGGTAAAGCCACCCCAGCACCACCAGTTGGTAGTAAACTTGGGCCATTTGGCATAAACATTGCCGGGTTTGTTAAAGAGTTTAACGATAAAACCGCAAGCATGGCAGGGTATGTAATCCCTTGCGTAATCACAATCTACGAGGATAGAAGTTTCACTTTCATCCTTAAAAAACCACCTGTTGCAGATTTAATTAAAAAAGAAGCAGGTATCGAAAAGGGTACGGATAAAAGCCGTAACAAAGTTGGTAAACTTACCAAAGAACAATGCAAAAAAATTGCAGAACTTAAAATGCCAGACCTTAACACCACCGATTTAGAGTCAGCTATGAGTATGGTTGCAGGCACTGCAAGAAGTATGGGCGTTGTAGTGGAGGGCTATCATGACAAAAAGTAAAAAATATCAAGAAGCTTTAGCCACCTTAGAAAAGGGTAAAGTTTACGAAGCCAAAGAAGCTATGGTAGCAGTTGTTGGCACAAGCAAAGCAAAATTTGACGAAACTGTAGAACTTCACGTAAAACTTGGCGTTGATGGCCGTAATGCCGATCAACAAGTGCGTGGTGTTTGCGTGTTGCCAGAAGGTACTGGTAAAAATGTTCGCGTGTTGGTTATTGCCAAAGGCGACAAGGCAGAAGAAGCCAAAAAAGCAGGTGCAGACATAGTTGGTGACGATGAAATTATTGCCAAAATTATGTCGGGCAGCTGGCTAGATTTTGATGTGTGCATCACCACTCCAGACATGATGGGTGCACTTGGCAGATGTGCGCGTATATTGGGGCCTAAGGGCTTAATGCCAAACCCAAAAAGCGGCACAGTAACTATGGATGTAACAAAAGCTATTAAAGATGTTAAAGCCGGCAAGGTAGAATATCGTCTAGATAAGCAAAATATCATCCACGTTCGCATAGGCAAGGTAAGTTTTGGTGCAGACAGATTGTATAACAACCTAACCGCTGTTATGGGCGCAATAATCAAAGCAAAACCAGCCGCAGCAAAGGGCACATATCTAAAATCTGTGTACGTTGCAACCACAATGGGCCCAAGCGTAAAAGTTAACTACACCGATGCAAAATAATAAGATAGCCAAGTGCTATCTTTTTTGTTTGCCTTTTTGTTTTATATTTGGTATAATATTAGTGTTAAAAATTTAATTTATTTTTGCCACAATTTATTGCCTTGTTTGTTAGCCAAAAAGTTGTTTATTTGTGGCGGTAAATTTTGTTTTAGTAAGGAGAAAATGTGGAGATTAAAGTAAAATATTTTGCGGATATTCAACCGATAGAAATTTTTGAAGACAAGGGAGATTGGATAGATTTGCGCTGTGCCGAGGATGTGGAGTTAAAGCAGGGCGAATTTAGGTTGCTGCATTTGGGTGTGGGTTTTAAACTGCCTAAGGGTTATGAAGCTATCATTGCACCACGCAGCAGCACATATAAAAATTTTGGTATAATTCAAGCGAACAGCATTGGTGTTGTGGACGAAAGTTATTGTGGCGATAACGACGAGTGGCGGATGCCTGTTGTTGCCTTACGTGACACAGCAATTCATAAAAATGACCGTATCTGCCAGTTTAGAATTATTAAGCATCAACCTAAATTTAAAATTGTTAATGTGGAGCATCTGGACGCAATTTCTCGCGGAGGAATAGGATCTACTGGCAAGCAATAAAAATTTTTAAAAATCAACTTTTTTGCAAAAAATTTTAATGTTTTTTGCATTTTTTTTAATTTTTGTCATGTTTTGGATAAATTTTCCTAAATTTTTTGTAACATTTTTATGTAAACATTAATACAATATATAATTAGGTTTTTCATCTATACCGATAGGGGGTATGGGTGTAAAAATTTTATTAAAAGGGGAAATATGTATCACTATGCACTTTTTAAATATGCCAAATTAGACGAGCACATTCCCGCCGATTTGGTGGAAATTAAATCTAGGAAGCTAAGCGAACTAACCTATCCAAATTTAGACATAGCACCATATTGCTATTGCATTAAAATTTTTGATAGCGACAGCCAGGTGGAAATACAAAACTATAGAGCGGCAAAAAAATTTAACGAACAAACCATAAACATTGCCGAGCCAGTTTTTCGCTATGACGATGGCTCGCTTTACACGCGCTCGGGCAGGCTGCAAGATGAGCCATTTAAACAGCAATATAGTCAACTGATTGGCTGGGTTACATACAAACAATATATTTTAAAACCAAAATACGGTAATTTTTTGTTTATTGCAACCAAATCGGATTGGCTGCAAAATCCTAAACGCATCGACGAGGGAGGGCTTGACATCTCTCCACTAAAATTGTAGAAATTTTATAAAAAATTTTAAAAATATTATTGACAATTATGCTTTTTGTGATATAATGTACACGCTACACACTGTTAACTTAAGGAGAATTTTTACATGAAAAAAAGAATAGCATCGGTGCGCTATGCAGATGGATCGCGCTCAGAAATGCAAATAATTGGAGACGATATTCAAAGTGTTAGGTTATCTAAAGAAGCAGTTCAAATTTTTATAACTGATAGTTTTTGCCAACTAGATAAACCACCAAGAATAATTAAACGCTTTGTTATTGGCATAAAATACCCTGTTAAGCAATTGCGCAAAAGGTTTAAAAATGATATCAATAAAATAGAACAATTAAAAGATCTGCCAGAAAATTCATACATGGCTTTATGCTCTAACGACATTATACTTGAGCTAAATAAAAAAGATATCATTATTAACCCAGACAATATTGTTAATGGCTACTATCGCGAACCAGAGGGTATAAAACGTTAATATTGCTTATAAGCAATATTTTTTTATTCGCTTTTACATGATTTTGTTGACTAAAATTTAACGATATGGTATACTTTTTTTGTTTAGAGGAATATATGTTAAGCGTAAAAAATTTAACCAAAATTTACAAATTAAACAAAAAGAAAGGTGGGCTAGAAGTTGTTGCCCTAGATAATGTTTCTATCGATTTCCCCGAAAAGGGCTTGGTGTTTTTGCTTGGCAAAAGCGGCAGCGGAAAATCTACTCTTTTAAACTCGATTGGCGGGCTAGACACTTTTGATAAGGGCGAAATTATAATTAAGGGTAAATCTAGCCGCAATTTTAAGCAGCGCGATTTTGATAGTTATCGCAACACTTTTATTGGCTTTATCTTTCAGGAGTATAACATCTTAGACGAGTTTACTGTGGGCAAAAATTTGGCATTAGCACTAGAACTGCAGGGCAAAAAGGCAGATAGGCACACAGTAGAAAAGTTGCTAGAGCAGGTGGGTTTGGCAGGCTATTATAAGCGCAAACCGAACCAACTATCTGGTGGGCAAAAACAGCGCGTGGCAATTGCGCGTGCGCTTATTAAAGAGCCAGAGATAATAATGGCGGACGAGCCAACCGGTGCGCTAGATAGCAACACGGGCAAACAGGTTATGGAAACGCTTAAAAAACTAAGCCAAACCAAACTTGTTATTGTGGTTTCGCACGATAGGGAGTTTGCCGAATTTTATGGTGACCGCATAATAGAACTTAAAGATGGGCATATAATAAGCGACACAACAAAAAAAGAGGTTCAATCTGCAAAAGTTAATTCGAATGTAAGTGTTATAGATAAAAATATAATTCATATAAAGCAGGGGCAAAAATTAACCGATAAGGATGTTGAAAACATAAACAAAATTCTCACCAAAAAGGATGGCGACATTTTTATAAGCCTGGATAATAACACAAATAAAGAACTTAAGCGTGCAGCTAGCATAACCGATGATGGCAATCGCGAAGTGTTTAAAGACACCGAGCAGGACGACATTGTAACCAAAGAGTATAATCCAAAAGATTTTAAGCTTATACGCTCTCGCTTTAAATTTAAGGATTCGTTTAAAATTGGTGCTAGCAGCCTAAAACACAAACCAATAAGGTTAATTTTTACTATTCTATTATCAGTTTGTGCATTTTGTATGTTTGGTTTGGTTAGCACTTTTGCCAGTTTTAATAAAACTGATACCATGGCGCAAACACTGCACGAACTTGGTACCGAAACAGTGGTAGTAGACAGCGAGCGCCCAATTTTTGATGAAGAGTATACAAAATTAACTATTCAAAATTCATCTCATAAAATACTACCAGTAATACACAAACGTCAACAATTAAATTATAAATATCGTCCAAATCCAGAATTGTATCCGGATAGGTATACCTCTAGTTATATAGTTGTGAATGGCATAACTTATATGGACGCCGATATTGCAAACTCATTGGGTTTAAAGCTGGATCAAACCACTTTTCCAAATGGACATTGGCCGCAAAATGCAAATGAAATTTGCCTTACTCCTGATCAGTATGCAGAGATAAAAAATCCTGTAAGTGACAACTACACAATACTGCTTAACGATGTTACTTTACAAATAGTAGGGGTGTATAATTCTAATGTTAACTTAAAAGAACTTAACAAAAATCCTACAACAAATCACAATAAAATTTACATGGAAGAAAAATATGGCTTTAGCGACATTGCTTTAATTAATAAAGACACATTTGATGCCATAAGTGCAGAAAATGAAGTTTCTGACGTTTATTATTATTTGAAACGTTATAATAGTGATCAGATTGATGACTCTAACCGTATTTATGCTTATCCATTTTCAAAAATTGATAGTTATTACATTCAGTGGAAAGATGGGGTGAATAAAGATAATTTAAAACCAAATCAAATAATTGTTTCATCATCGTATTTTTATGATTTTGATTTTGGCGGTGTTAACCCTAACGCAAAGGATTTAATAAACAGTGGCCTAACAGTATCAATAGATATGCGTAACGAGTTTACATTTGAAATTGTTGGATATTCTAGTAACGGATATACCTTTATTGACGATGAGGTTTATAAGTACAATTATTATGGCTACGATTTTGCGATTGTTAAACTTAACAAAAACAATAGCGACAAAACCTTGGTTAAAAATGTGCTTAAAATGGGTGACGGCATCGATGTGGTGTGTGAATTTAGCGACACTATAAATATGTTTTCTGACACATTTAATACAACTAAGCAAATATTGTTATATGTTGCATTTGGCTTTGCCCTGTTTGCAATGCTTATGCTTATGAACTTTATTGCCGTTAGCATAACCTACAAAAAGCACGAAATTGGAATACTTCGAGCAATTGGTGCGCGCGGCAAGGATGTGTTCTTTATGTTCTTCTGGGAGGCCTTCTTAATCTGCATAATTAACTTTGTGCTTGCCACAATTGCTTGTGGGGTTTGTTGCTTCTTTATCAATCGAGCACTTACAACCGAACTTAATGTGGTGTTTAAAGTGTTGATGTTTGGTTTGCCACAAATTGCACTTATTTTTGCAGTAAGTTTTGTAACTGCGGTGCTATCAAGTTTAATCCCAGTTTGGCGCATAGCCCGCAAAAACCCAATCGATAGCATCAACAACCGATAAACAAAAAATTTGGCGAAATGCCAAATTTTTTTACTTTTATTTATAAATTTCGTCCATGTCGTCAAAATATGTTGGTGCAAAAAATTCTTTCAAAGTTATATTTGAACCTGCGCAAATCTTTTTTATTGTTATAACTTTTGGGCATTTACTTTTACCATTCATAAAATCAAAGATTGTTGATGGTGTAATGTTAGAATTTAAACAAAGTGCAGTTAAAGTTGTTTTGTTTTTATCAACCAATTCATCAATTCTTTTTCTAATTGCATCATCGATATTCATAAATTATCCTAATCGACATCCAAATTTTCAAGGTTAAAAATCTTGTCATTAAAGAAATCATGTAACGACATGTTTAGTGCAATGCAAACTTTTACTATTGTTGAAAAATGTACATTCTCGTTCACTTCATTAAAAATATATCGCAAGGCAGAGTGAGTTAAGCCGCTCTCTTTTTCTAAACGATATTTTGAAATGTGTTTTTCATTTAAAATTTTGCTTAATCTCATAGCAAATGCTTTATTTAAATTCATTTTTACTCCTAATAAAGTGCAATACCTTTAAGGTAAATATAATGCCCTTATACTTGACATTATATATGTAAACCTTTATAATATAAGTGAAGTATACTGCACCTAATAGGAGGGTTTAATTTGAAATCATGTTGCTTTATTGGGCATAGAAAGATTGATGCGGATGATAATCTTAAAAAATCGATAACCGATTGTGTAAAAAATTTAATAAGTGTTGGGGTGGAGGTTTTTGCGTTTGGCAGCAGGAGTGAATTTAATGATTTGTGTTATGATGCTGTTAGCGAATTAAAGAGCAGTTATCCAAACATAGTGCGGGTAAATTTTACTTGTGCACACGAAGCGTTTATATCACAAGCGGATAAACAACGAGTGGAACAAACTTTTAATAAAGTGTTTAATAGAACGGCAAATTTTCAAGCATTTGAACAAGAAATTGAACATAAAAATAAATACACAGCGGGCAAGGGCGCATACATTGAGCGCAACTATGCCATGATAGATTATTGCGATATTTGTGTGTTTTACTATAACAAAAACTACATGCCGCCCATACGCAAACATAGCAAACACGATTTGTTGCCATACCAGCCAAAAAGCGGCACCGAACTAGCATACAAATATGCCAAACAAAAACATAAAAAAATAATAAACTTATATAAAATAAGCAAAAGATAAAGATAAATTTAAAAATACAAATATCATTATTACTATTGTAATAATTTTTATAACTTTAGTTATTAAAATTGCAACTAAAGTTTTTTTGTTCTTTCACTTGGTTTTTTGGTGACTTTATCCCATAAAAAGTAAAATAAACTTTAACAAAAAAATCAAAATCAAAACAAAAACAAAAAAGCCCAGTTAGCTTAGGCGTTTGTCTGGGCTTGTAAGGTTGATGTTTATGGATAGGCGCTTGTTTACTAGGCGGCTGAAAATGCGCTCGTCGTAGCGGTCCAACAGGTTGTTAAGGTCCAGGTTGGTGGAAATTACAGTTGGCAGGTGGTTACTTTGTCGGGTGTTTATAAGGTTGTATAAATACTCCTTTGTAACATTTTTAAGCATTGGCTCGCTGCCCAAATCGTCTATAAACAGCACTTCGGCCTGCAAGCAGTTAGAAAAATCGTAACTTTTGCCAATGTGATATTGCCGTGCCAGTTCGTTTAATTCAAACGCGGTTTTAAAGCAAATGTTGTGCCCGGCCGCCATAAGCGCATTTGCCATGCACTCGAGTAGAAAGGTTTTGCCCGCGCCGCTTGCACCCAAAATATTTATGTTAATTTTTGTGCCATTAGGATATTTTTCGCACCAAGTTTTAAGTAGGTCGCGCGTTTTAAAATCTTGCTCGGTCATAATGCTATCGTCGCAATCGGCAAACGATTTAAACTTGCTTTTACCCGACATCAATATGGATTTTTTGCTGTTTAACGCACTTAGCAAACAGTTGCACATTTTACCGTTTACAATGCCCGTGTCGTTGCAGATAGGGCATTCGTATTTTGGCTGCAGGTTGGATTTATCTATGTTATTTTTTTCCAAAAAAGCTTCTAACTGTGCTTTTAAATTTTCCACTTCGCTTTTAAGCGCGCTGTTTTCGCCCGCAAATTTGCTGCGAAGATATGCCAAATTTTTGCTGTTGTAGGCGGTGTATAGTTTGTTAAATTCGTCGTTTTGGCACATGGCTTGAATAAACGCTTCGTTTTCGTCCAGCGCACGCACGCGTTTTAGCATAAATGACTGCTTAACTTCTTGTAGTATCTTTTGATTATCCATTATACCTCCACCTCATCCAAGTTGGAAATTAGGCTTTTAATCTGCTCGTCTGTGTAGTTGTTGTGGATAAATGTATCTTGGCTTGGCTCGTTTGAATTGGCCTTTGCCTTTTCTAAAGTGTCTATATGGTTGGCTTGCCAGTTGGATAGAATTTTGTTTAGATATTGCATGGCGTTAGATTTGTTTACACTTAAACTTGCCGCGTACAAAATAATCTCGTGCGAAAAATGCCAATCGCCAGTCCAGGTGCGGTAAAAATTTCTGTCCATAGCCACCACGTTGCGGTTTAGGTTAAGCGCATCTATAACCTGCTTAATTAAACTATCCTGCGCTACAATGTCGTTTAGATAGGTTAAATATCCCGATTTGGTTACAATGCCCAGCTTAAACAATTTGCCAATAATCGCGTTAACCCCTTCAAGCGTGCGCACGGATGATTTAAAGCAGTTGTCCGCAATAAGCAAAAGCGTTTCGCTATCAAACCCCATAGTTATCCATGGCAAAATGTAGGTGTCTATCTCCTTATTTAAATTTTCGTAGTACAAGCCAAGTTGTTTGTTTATCTCTTTGGCTAGTGAAATTAAAGTGTCCTTATCCTGCTCGTACACTTCAATCTCTTTAACCGACAGCAGTTTGTTTTCGTAGTATTTTGTAAGCGCTTCGTCCAGTGTAAAAAAATCTATGCGGTGGCGCTTTGCCTTTAAATATTTTGCTACATATATAATTGTGGTTAGTTCAAACCCATAATCATTAAGCCATTTTTTAACCAACTTTTTATCGTCCAAATCCACACGGCGCTTGCTGCCAATAGCTAGCAAAATTTGGGTAACGTTATCGTCAAACAAGCCAAGTTCGGCAATTTTTGCCTCAACTTGTTCGCGTGTGTGCACGCCGTCCAACTCCCAATCGCGCGCCACAGTAAGCACGTATTTTGGGCTTAGGTTAAACCCCTTGCTATCCACGCAATATTTAATTAGGGTTAGTAGAGCATCAATTTCAAAATGCTTGTTTTCAATTAGATAGTAAAAATCCGAAAACTCGTTTGGCATTATCATGCGCTTGCCAAAAAGTTCTTGCGCTTGGATGTTAAAATCGGTGTATTTGCCCTCTTTAAACTTTTTTATTGTGCCGCCCGCGCTGACTAGTGGCATATATCTAACTTCGGTTGGCTGTGTGGATAACACCTGCACCAAACCCAAACTCTCCCAATATTTAAAGCAGGATATAACATCCTCTTCGCTTATATCCAGCACGCGCGCAAAGTATTCTAGCGTGTTGTTTTCCTCTTCACTGCACTTGTTTAGCCCCAAAAGATACACTTTTACGCACACATCGGGCGCCTTAGGCAAAAAATCGTTGATAAAAGCGTTATCAACCAGCGTTTTTCCGTTACTAACGTAGCTAGGGCTAAACTTGCAAAAACTCATACTTGCATTTTATCACAAAAAAATTTATTTGTAAAACAAATATGCCAAAATTTTTAAAACTCTTCCCCGCATGTTCTAACTGCTGATTTTATTTAATATTTTATTGTATGAAAAAGTTAAAAAAATCCGTTATACTAAGTTTTATTGCCGTTTTAGTGGTTTTTATGGCGATTGGCAGCGCATTTTTGTTTGCTGCGTGCAAAAAAAAGCGGGACAACCTTGGTTCTATCAGCCAAAATTTAACCAGTTACAATTTGGATATTAGTTTGGACACATCTAGCCACACGGCATCGGTTAAGCAAAAAGTGGACTATATAAACCCAACCGACACCGTTATAAAAAAGTTGCCTTTTCATATATATCCTAACTTTTTTAAAGAGGGGGCAACGGCTACGATTGTGCCAAACACGCGTGTAAACGAGGCATATCCAAATGGGCTTAGTTACGCTCAGTTTGAAATAAGTAAGGTTGAAGTTGGCGGCAAGGCGTGCTCGGGCGTGTACTCGGGCGAACATGATGGCATTTTTGAAGTTGAGTTGCCGCTAAGTTTAATGCCAGACGATAGGGTGGAAATTGCCTTTGAATATAACTTAGCCCTGCCAAATTGCGAGCACAGGTTTGGCTATGGTGCAAACACAATAAATTTAAACAACTTTTATCCAATTGTGTGTGTGTACGATCAGGGCGGATTTAACCTAGCTGGCTACAATGCCAATGGCGACCCATTTTATAGTGACATGGCAAACTATCATGTAAGCCTGACTACAGACAAAAACTATCTGGTTGCCCATACGGGCGATCTAGTGGAAGAAAAATTAAGTGGAGCAAATAAAACTAGCATATTTACCGCCAACATGGTGCGCGATTTTGCACTGGTGTTAAGCGATAAGTTTAGTGTTGTTTCGGCCAAAGCGGGCGAAGTTAATGTGGACTATTTCTATTTTAACGATGCCGACGCTGAGGCTAGTTTAAATACCGCAGTTGACGCCATAAACACCTTTAGCGAATTGTTTGGTGGCTATCCGTACAACAACTTTTGCGTGGTTAAAGCTGACTTCATCCAGGGCGGGATGGAGTATCCAAACCTTGTTATGATTGCAGCCGATATAGAGAATGCGGATGACTACAAAAATGTTATCGTGCACGAAACCGCGCATCAGTGGTGGTATGGCATGGTTGGCAATGATGAATATCTTTATCCGTGGATGGACGAAAGCATAACCGATTTCTGCTGCGCACTTTTCTATGACGAAAACACGGGCTACAACCTAAACCGCAAAATTTTAATTGAATCGGACAGGAAAAATTATTCACTGTTTATGTCTGTATACGAGGATGTGCTTGGCAAACTTGATACCAGCATGCGTGCGGTGGATAAATATGCAACCGAGCCCGAATACACTTATTGCATATATGTTAAGGGTGTGCTTATGTACGATAGTTTGTATAGTTTAATTGGCAAAAAAGCATTTATAAACGCACTTAATACATATTTTGAACAAAATAAATACACCAACGCCAAGCCAGAAAATTTAATAAACGCATTTTCTAGCGCCTCCAACACCGATTTAACCAATTTCTTTAATAGTTGGCTAACTGGCAAGGTGGTTATAAAATAACAAGAAATACTATTTTATAGTATTTTTTTATATTTTTGCAATATTTTCGACAATTTTTAATTTTATTTTTGTAATTTGCATTTAATTATTATTTTTTTGCTATTTTTTATTATTTTTGCAATTAATTTTATATTTTTGCTTATTTTATTATTTTTATTTTCCTTTCTATAAATTTTTATTAAAAAATATTTTATTTTTTTAAATAAACCAAATTTATTTGAAATTAATTTAAACTTGGATTATAATATTTACATGAAGCGATTGCTTGGATATGTAAAAAAGTATCTAAAATACGCAATAACCTGTCCACTGCTTAAAATGGTGGAGGCAATTTTTGAACTGGTTAGCCCGCTTTTAGTTGCCCGTATTGTTAATGTCGGGGTTAAAAATCAGGATGTATCCTACATTTTAAAATATGGTCTTATAATTGTTGCAATTAATATATCTGTGCTAATTATAGGCATTTTGTGCGATAAATTTTCTGCCAAAACCAGTGTGGGCGTGGCAACCGATATGCGCCGCGATGTATTTAAAAAGGTTTCCACCTTTTCGCATGCCGAGTTGGATAAATTTGGCACCGCCTCGCTTATAAATCGCCTTACTAACGATATAAATCAGGTGGAAGGCGCGGTGGCAATGTTTATCCGCGTGCTTATCCGCGTGCCATTTTTGCTTATCGGTGCGTTTGTGCTAAGTTTTGTTATAAGCCCAAAAATGTCGGCAGTGTTCGCCGGATTTATTGTTGTTGTTAGCATAATTTTATATTTCTATATGCGCCACACTTCGCCATACTTTAAAAAGTTGCGCGTTAAGTTGGATAAAATAAGTTTAGTAACAAAAGAAAATTTGGAGGGCACACGCGTTATCCGTGCCTTTAACAAGCAAAAGGATGAGGAAGCGCGCTTCGAATCGGTCACTAATGACTACACTTCCACCAGCATCCGCCTTGCCCGAATTTCATCCTTTTTGCACCCAATGATCTACCTTATTGTTAACACCGCAATTGTGGCAATTTTGTTTATTGGCGGCTGGCAAGTTAATGTGGGCGGACTGGAAACGGGCGATATAATTGCGCTTATAGATTATATTTCTATTATCACAATGTCGCTATTTATAACCTCGCAAATGATACTTATGTTTGTGCGCACTTCGGCAAGTGTAAATCGGCTTAACGAGGTGTTCGATACCACTCCAAGTGTAGTGGACGGCGGCAAAATAAAGGATACAAAGCACCTTAAGTACGATGCGCTTTTGGAGTTTAAAAATGTTTGCTTTAACTACGCGGGCGACACTCAAAACAACCGCTCGTTTATACGGGATTTGTCGTTTAAATTGTATCCGCACCAAACGCTTGGCATAATTGGCGGCACGGGCAGTGGCAAAACCACATTGGCAAGTTTGATGGTGCGCTTTTACGATGTCACGGGTGGCGAAATACTTTATAAAGGCAAAAATATTAAGGACTTTAACCTTGCCCCACTGCGTAAGGAAATAAGCATTGTTCAGCAGCGCAGCACACTGTTTAGCGGCTCGCTTAGGGAGAATATGCAACTTAGGAACAACAAAGCAAGTGATGAGGAAATTATCTCCGCGCTAAAAACCGCGCAGGCATGGCAGTTTGTTAGCGAGTGGGATAATCCGCTGGACTATCAAATTATGGCGGACGGCAAAAACGTCAGCGGCGGGCAAAAACAGCGGCTAACAATTGCACGCGCATTTGTTAACAACCCCGAACTGCTTATCTTGGATGATAGCAGCAGCGCACTTGACTTTTTAACCGAAAAAAATTTAAGCAAGGCAATAAAAAAATTAGATACCACCACAGTTATAATTTCGCAGCGCGCCACAAGTATACAAAATGCCGATTTAATTATTGTGCTGGATAACGGCGATGTAGTAGGCATGGGTACACACAAACAACTTATGAAAAATTGCGAAATTTATAAAGAAATTTATTTAAGCCAGACAAAATAAAAAAATAAGTAAAAAATAAAAAGAAATACTACAAAATAGCATTTTTAAATAATTAAAAAATGATTAAAAAATTGTTAATAATACTAAAAAATCCATTTAAAACAAAAAATAAATAAAAAATTGCAAAAAAATCAAAATAATTTATAGCAAATCAAAAAATTAGAGATACAAAAAATAAAATAAAAGGAGAGTATGGCACACTTAGGATTTAAAAAAGCACTTGGTAAACTTTTGCCTTATGTAAAACCACATAAGCGGGTGTTTTTCTTTTCTATATTTTTTGAAATTCTCTCCATTGTGCTAAACATGTGCGTGCCAATAATCACCGGCTATGCAATCGATTGCATGGTGGGCGCGCATAATGTGAATTTCCACCTGCTGTTTATATATATCGGCATAATTGGTGTGTTGGTGGCATTTGGTGTGCTGTGTGACTGGCTGGGCAATTTCAACATGGAGATATTATCTTACCGAACTGCACAGAGTTTACGCGTTTCAATTTATAAGAAACTTAACAACATGCCAATAAAATTTGTGGATAACAACTCGCATGGCGATGTTATGAACACCATGATTGCCGATGTGGAAAACATAACCGATGGCTTCCTAGAAGGGTTTAAGGCGATTGTGTGCGGCATTTTTCAAATTGTGGTTGTGGGTGTAATGATGTTTATACTAAATGTTCCTCTTGCAATAATCGTGGTGGTGTTTGCGCCAATTTCGCTGTTGTGCGCAATATTAATTACCCGCCGCAGCAAAGCGCTGTATCGCCAAAAGGTTAATTTCCAGGGCGAACTAAGTGGCTACGCGGAAGAGATGCTAACTAACATGAAAATAATTAAGGCCTTTTGTAACGAGCGCAGCACTGTTACAGAGTTTGCAAAGTTGAATAAGGATTTGGGCACGTCAAGCGAAAAATCGCGCTTTTATGCTTCGATAGCCAACCCAACCGCGCGCTTTATAAACAAACTTATCAACGCTATGATTGCAGTGGTGGGCGCGTTTATGGCAATAGCGGGCAAAATAAAAATAGGCCGCATATCATCATTTTTAAGCTATAGTTCCAATTTCACCAGCCCAATAAACGATATAACCGACATCTTTGCCGACCTAAATGTTGCTGTGGCAAGCGCCAATCGCGTGTTCAATTTGCTGGATGAAGAAAACTTGTCGTCCGATAGAAATCTACCCGAACTTAAAACCTGCAACGGCGAAGTCAGTTTAAAAAATGTAGAGTTCAGCTACGAAAAATCATTTAAATTAATAACCAATTTAAATTTGGATGTTAAGGCGGGCCAGCGCATAGCAATCGTTGGGCCAACCGGCTGCGGCAAAAGTACAATTATAAACCTGCTTATGCGCTTTTACGATGTGGATGCGGGCACAATTAAGGTTAGCGGCAAGGATATAAGAAAGGTTAAGCGCAATTCGTTCAGGCGATTCTACGGCATGGTGCTGCAAGAGAGTTGGTTGTATAACGCCAGCGTAAAGGATAATGTTGCATACGGCAAACCAAACGCCACCATGGACGAAATTGTAACCGCTTGCAAACTTGCAAACGCACACACCTTTATTAAAAAATTGCCAAACGGATACGACACAATTATATCTGAACGTGCGGACAACATAAGCGCCGGGCAAAAGCAACTTTTATGTATTGCACGTGTTATGCTTGTTCATCCGCCAATGCTTATTTTGGACGAAGCCACCAGCAATATCGATACGCGCACCGAACAAAAGATCCAAGAGAGTTTGGATACAATGATGAAAGGGCGCACCTGCTTTATTGTTGCCCACCGTCTATCCACAATTGTTAACGCGGACACCATTTTGGTTATGAACAACGGGCATATTATCGAGCAAGGCAAACATGCCGAGCTGCTAGCTAAAAAAGGATTTTATTATAATTTATTTAATAGTCAATTTTCGCAAAACTAAGGCATAAACTGCACTTTTGCTAGTTTGCCAATAAAATTTGCAAACGTAAGCTTGAAGTTTGTTTATGCCCTTGCTATTAAGGGACACCCGCTGGTTTCCCTTAATAAATCCTTTCCTGAAATGTGATTTCCTACGCAAGGGAACTGCAGCGGGGAAATTGTTAAATTATGCTTTTCTACGATTGGGCTGGGGGCTTGCGCGCAAACGTAGTTTGCGCTGGGCGGCAATTTGCCGCCCTCGCAGGTAAACCTGCGGCAAGCCCCCGTGTTTGGCTTGGCTATTTTTTTATTTGTTTTTTACTAGATTGGTTTTTTATTATTAATATTTTTTACTTATTTAATTGTTCTATAAAAAATTCGCGGTTTTGCTTTAGGCGTGGTTCGCTCGATTTTGCTATTGCTAAATCCACATAGGTTAGCGCGACTCGGTAGTTTTTCAGTTCGGCAAAACAAACAGATAGTATGTCATACGGCAGGCTGCCCCAACACTCGGGCGCGGATATATAGTTTAGGTTGCGCGTGGTTATTTTTAGCATTTCGGTTAGCGCAACCGCTGCTTGTAAATATTTTTTGTGATTATAAAAATAAATGCCTAATTCAAAATATGGCTCGCGCAAATAGGGCGCTTCCAAAATGGCTTTTAGCAAAAATTCTTTTTGTTTTTTTGTGTTTTTTAGCTCACCATAACAGCGCGCAATAAATCTGAGACTCGCGCATCTCTCGTCCGCCCAAGTTGCAGTTTTTAGCCCTAGGTGGCGCTTTAGTTCGCCAATTGCTTTTTCGTACTGCCCATTAAACATATACTCTCTGCCCAAATAGTGCGCATTGCGGTCGTCCTCGGGGCACTCGCTAACCGAAAGTTCTAATAGCGGCAAATAATTAGAACGCGATTTATTTATGTCTGCCATGTGGTTTAGTTGCACATCAGTTAAATCTATAGTCTCATACTCGCCATTAAAAGTGGGTGTCAACACCTCGTGCACGGGATGAGTCCACACAAACTTTTTGTTGGCGTGTATTTTGTCCGCCATAAACACCACGCCCTCGCTGCCGTCTGGGTTAAAATTCCAGGTGTATCTATACCGTGCGCGCATGGTAGATGGCTTCCACTGTTGGCGTATTTTTTCTGCCCAGCCTGGTGCAAAAAATTCGTCCAAATCCACGCACACGCAAACATCGGCATCGTCTTGGATAAGGGTTAAACTATCGTTTCGTGCCACGTCGAATCTAAAAAAATCGTACCTCTTTTGTGCGGTTATTATGTTTAGTTTTTTAAGCTCCTCATAAGTGCCGTCTGTGCTGCCAGTATCTAGCACGCAAACATAGTCAGCCTCGCTAACCGAATTATACCAGCGGTGCACAAATTTAATTTCATTTTTGCAAATGGCATACACACAAATTTTCATATTAATACATATTAAAATTGCAATTTTGTTGTGCTTAATTGCATTTTGGCTGCGGATGTGATATAATAAAATTATGGTAAAACTAACAGAGCAACAAAAAGAAAAATTGATTGACGATATGCTAGATTTTTTTAGCAAAGAAATGGGCATTTCGCTTAGAGATATAGGGGATAAGCGCGGTGCACTAAACACACTTATGGCAATAAACACCAACTTTCCGCTTGGCGAATATTTTTACGGATTGCAAGATAAACTTTTAAGCGACGAAGCATCTTCTAACGCGGTTAGCACTCGTTTTGACGGCGCAACAAAAAAACTAAATTTTTGTTATATAAAAGCCGACATGCTTGTATATTTTGGCGAAAAACTTTTGCATGTGGATGCAAAAAAATGTGTTGAAAACGATATAATTATTTCCGCTGGCGTGCAGGTTAACGAGGATTTTTATAACCAACTTAAGCAAACTGGGTTTATAGAAAGTTATACTAAGCCATACATAACCGCGGGCTACAATTTAAATTGCTACTATATTGCAAAAATTTTACTTAATGCGCCCGAACAACTAAATTTATGCGCGGCCGAAATTTTTAAGTTTGCCGAAAAAAATAAACTAAAAAATATTGCCATTTATGTTGGCAATAATGGTGATATTAAGCCAGTTTTTGAAAAACTATCCGAGCGATATAAGCAGATAAAACTGGTGTATGTTACAGATATTTAAACAATTTAATATTGCTTTTATTAAGTAATTCTACAATTTGGCTTGTTTGATTTAATAGCTGGCTAACACTTTTTTGAGCAAAGGTTTTGTAATAAATTTTTTGCTCGCTAATTTGCAGTGTGTTTAAATTTTGCACTGCCAAAATAAGTTCGTTTAAAAAGGCAAAAACATTAAATTCGCTAACCGAATTATTGCCCGCAATTTTAACATTAAAGGTTAGGGTTATATTTTCTAAAATAGTATCCACAACCGCATTTGTCTCTACAATTTTGTTAGATAGCGCGGGGTTTAAATTTTCTATCGGGTTAAACGAAAACTGCTTGCTTAATTTAAGGTGCGATATCGCGGCTTGCAGGTTGGAGGAAAAATCGTATGTGTTTTTTGCACTGTACTCGGCATTTATTTGCAGATAGTCCTCGTTGGATAAAATAGGAAAATCGTCATACATATAATATAATATTAATTCTGCCATAAAATTAGAATAAAAAAGGGTAGTTAAACTACCTTTTTTTCTATTTCGTACTCGTTTTGTGGCTTATCTTTTATTGTGTAGCCGTGCGCCGCAATTTCATCGCGCAGTTTGTCGCTTAGCGTATAATCTTTATTTATGCGGGCTTGTTTTCTTCTTTCGGCTAGTGCAATAATGTCGTCTGGCACGTCGGTTTTTTCTTCTTCCACGTCGCTTAGTTTAAGGCCTAAAAAGCGGTCGAAATCCAGTACAAGATTGTATATATCGCGGCTGGCAGGGCGCTTTAATGCTTCCCACATAACGGATAGGGCAAGCGGGCTGTTTATGTCGTCCGCCACATACTCGGTAAATCTTTGTTTTAAGTCATCTATAATTTTTTGCTCGGTTTTGTCCGCTGAATTTTTGTGTTTTAACAGCAATTTTTTTAGGTTTATATAGCTTTCCTTAGCATTATCCAGCGCATCAAAGGTGAAGTTTTGCGGCTTACTATAGTGCGCGGATAGATAAAATAAGCGCAAATCCATAGGCGAATAGCCCTTTTCTATAAGGTTATTTAGCGTGTATATGCCGCCGGTGGACTTGCTCATTTTGCCGCCGTTAAACATAAGGTGCTCTAGGTGAAACCAAATGTCTACCACCTGGTGCAAATTGCGGGCATAGTTTTGCGCAATTTCGTTTTCGTGATGCACGGTTTTGTGCTCAACTCCGCCGCCGTGCAAATCTATATGGTCGCCAAAAAATTTGTTGCCGATTGTGCTGCACTCTATGTGCCAGCCAGGGTAGCCAACCCCCCACGGGCTATCCCAACGCATAATGTGATTATCCTTTGCCAACACCCAAAGCACAAAATCGGCTGGGTTGCGCTTAAAATCGTCCACTTCTATGCGCGCGCCAAACTTTTTTTCGTTTTGGTTCATCCCGCCCAATCTGCCATAATCGGCAAACTTGCTTGTGTCGAAATACACGCCGTTTGGGGTGATGTAGCCAAAGCCGTTATCTAGTATTTTTTGCACAAATTCTATTATCTCTGGTATAACACTGGTGGCGGGGCAGATGTGCTCGGGCTCCTCTATATTTAGTGCTTGCATATCCTTGTGGCAAATATCCCAATAGAAAGCGGCAACTTCTTCTGGCGTTTTGTGCTCGCGCTTAGAGGCAACCTCCATTTTGTCTTCACCCTCGTCCTGATCGCTTGTCATATGGCCGACATCGGTTATGTTCATAGCGTGGTTAATTTTGTATCCCAGATATTTAACCGCGCGGCGCACACTATCCATAACAAAAAATGCGCGCATATTGCCAATATGCTGAAACCAGTACACAGTAGGCCCGCAAAAATAGTAATTAACCGTGTTGTTAATTGGGTTGAGCGCTTGTTTTTGTTTAGTTAGCGAGTTGTAAATTTTAAGTTGCATCTAAATCTCCTATTAATATATATAATTATATATGCAAATAAAAAATTTGTCAAACAAAATACATGCTAAAAATAATTTTTTAAAAACAAAAAAACGATATAAAATATATCAAAATAAAAATCTTTAAAAAATAAATATAAATTAACAAAAAATACTATAAAATAGCATTTTTATACATTTAATTTACAATAATTTGATATTATGTTTTATATAATTTAATATGCAATTATTAAAAAATATTTTTAAATATTTAGTATATATTTTTTTAATTATTTTTTTGGGATTTTTTTGTTTAACTTTATTTGGATTTAATTTTGGCGTGGTTGTGTCCAACAGCATGCAACCAGTATTAACTAAAGGGGATTTGGTGCTTATAAATAGCGATAAAAGCGTTAAACCGGGTGATATTATAGCTTTTAACGAGGCAGGGGTGGGAGTTATAATTCATCGCGTGCTAAGGGTGGCGGAATTTGGCGGTAAAACCTACTATTTGTGTGCGGGCGATAATAATGATTTTTTAGTTGATTTAGACGCGGGAAGAACAAATTTAATCGGCTGGCGTAATCGGGCAGAGTTTTTAAATGCCCAGCCAACAGAAACTGCTATGTCGTTAGCAGAAAATGTGGTGGAATATAACAATATTGTGGGTACGGCGATAGTAAGGTTTAACAATTTGGGTAATGTCGCCATAATTTTAAACAATAAATTAATAATTTTTGTGCTTATTTTATTAACATTTATTTTTACCTTTAAAAATAAAAAAAATATCTAAAAATACTTATTTTAGCGGTGTTTATAAAAATATTTAAACAATTTTTTAATATTTTTTATTAATTTTTTGGCATTTTTTATTTAAATAATTTTAATATTTTTGAAAATAATGCTAAACGATAGCTATTAAGTTGACTTATTTTTAGCAATATGCTAAAATTAGTTAGATTTTTTACGGGAGGAATTATGCTGTCGGATAGCGAATTTGAACACCTAAGGAACCTATCTAAATTGGAACTAAGCGAGGGTGAAATTAATAAATTTAAAGCGGATTTTAACGACGTAATCGCTTTTGCATCTCAGGTTAGCAAGGCACAAGTGGATTTGACTAAATCATATTTTTCCAGCATTAAAATGGAAGATTTACGCGAGGACATGCCCAAGCCAAGTTTAAAGCAAGAAGAAGTGATTAAAAATGCACCAAACAAAAAAAATGGATGCTTTGTTGTGCCTAGGATTATGGAGTAATTTATGCTAGAATTAGGTATTGTAGAGTTAAAAAATCTTATAACAAACAAAAAAACCACATGCGAGGCGCTAACTAAAGCGTACATAGAGGAAATTAAAAAAAGCAAAACCAACGCGGTTATCGAAGTGTTTAGCGATGCCATTGATTTAGCGCGCGAAATGGATAAAAAAATTGCCGCTGGTTTTAGTGGCAAACTTGCAGGCGTGCCAATTATAATTAAGGATAACATTTTGTATAAAGGGCATGTTGCATCGGCCGGTTCGCGCTTTTTAGCGGATTACGTGGCGGAATATTCGTCCACTGTAACCAACAAACTACTAGACGCCGGCGCAGTTATTATCGGGCGCGCCAATATGGACGAATTTGCCATGGGCAGCAGCACCGAAACCAGTTTCTATGGTCCAACGCTTAACCCGCTAGATACAACCCGTGTCCCTGGTGGATCATCGGGCGGAAGTGCGGCAAGTGTGGCAGAAAATTTATGTGCCGCATCGCTTGGAACAGATACGGGCGGCAGCATCCGTCAGCCAGCAAGTTATTGCGGCTTGGTGGGCATTAAGCCAACCTATGGCCGCATTTCGCGCTATGGGATAATTGCCTTTGCTAGCTCGCTAGATCAGGTGGGGCCGCTAACCAAAACGGTGGAAGATAATGCCTTGTTGTTAGAAGTGCTGTCGGGCTACGATCAGCATGACGAAACCAGCTCGCATGAAAAGGTGGATAACTATACCGCCTATTTAAACAAGCCAATTAAGGGCTTAAAAATAGGGGTAATAAATTCGGTTGAAGCTATGGTAAAGGGCGAGCAAACCGAGCAAGCGTACAATAAATTTAAAAATTTTTTGGTGGATAGCGGTGCAGAAATTGTGCCGGTGGATATTAATAATATGGAGCTTGTTTTGCCTGTGTACTACATTATTGCACCTGCCGAGGCAACCAGCAATTTGGCGCGCTTTGATGGGGTTAAATACACTCGCCGCAGCCCACGCGCAAAAAATATAGAGGAAATTTTTACTATGTCGCGCGGGGAAGGGTTTGGCAGCGAGGTTAAGCGCAGAATTATGCTTGGCAACTATGTGCTATCCAGTGGCTATTTTGACGCGTACTATAACAAGGCGCGCGCACTTCAATATCAACTTAGGCAAGAGTTTTTGTCCGCTTTTAAAAAGTGCGATGTGCTTGTAACTCCGGTTGCGCGTGGCGAGGCATTTAAGCTGGGGGAAAAAGCCAACCCAGTGGATGCCTACAAAGAGGATGTGTTTACAGTTAGCGCAAACATAACTGGCTTGCCAGCAATAAGTGTCCCGTTCGATAATGGCAAAAATGGCTTGCCAATTGGAATGCAAATTATTGCGCCGCATTTTAGTGAAGGGCTAGTTTACACGGTTGCGGATTATGTGGAAAAACACAAAAATCTAAAAAATTAAGTTTAAAAAAATATATAAAATATTAAAAAAAGCTATATTATTGATTTGTCAAATAAAAATTAATAAATAGACAAAAAAGATTATTTAGCAATTTTGGGAGGAAGTGTGGAATTAGAAAAATATCGCGATGGCTGGATTGCAGAAGGTATAAATGACTATATCGGTTTTTATACGCGTGAATTTTTTTGCCTAGATAATTTTTCTGCTTTTGCAGTGGAAATTGACGGACATGTGTATCCAACAGCCGAACATGCCTATCAATCAGCAAAGTTTATATACACCTCGCCAGAAATTGCCAAAAAAATTTGGAAATCACGCTCGCCCGGTGAGGCAAAAGCCATTGCGCACAACAATCGCGAAAACTATATAAGCAACTGGGAGGGTACAAAAGTGGATATTATGGAAAAGATATTGCGCGCAAAACTAAATCAACATCCATATGTGCGGGAAAAGCTAATGCAAACTAAAAAATATCCTATTTGTTTAGATAGTCCAATAGATAGCTTTTGGGGCATTGGGCCGGACAGGAAGGGCGAAAATGTGTTGGGCAAATTGTGGATGAAACTTCGCGCCGAATTGCAACAGCAAACTAAAGCGGGAAATTCGGATGAAAATAAATAGAAAAATAATACGAAAAAAAATAATAAAAAATAGTTAAAAAATATAAAAAAATTATTGTAAAATAAAATTTTAAGGAGAAAACATGCAATACGATGTAGTTATTGGGCTAGAGGTGCACGCCGAACTTAAAACTAACACTAAATGCTTTTGTGCCTGCAAAAACCAGGCGGGTAGCGAGCCCAACACAAACTGCTGTCCGGTGTGCGTGGGCTTGCCGGGTGCGTTGCCAATTTTAAATAAATTTGCGGTAGAGCAAACCATTCGCGCTGGTTTGGCGCTTGGGTTTGATATAAATCGCACGGCAATTTTCGAGCGCAAAAACTATTTTTATCCCGACCTTGCTAAAGCGTATCAAATTTCGCAACTGGTTAAGCCAATTTGTGTGCATGGCAGTTTGCGCGTTGGAGACAAGGTTATCCCAATCCACCGCATTCATCTGGAAGAAGATGCGGGCAAACTTGTGCATGGTGCGGACGGTAACACGCTTATTGACTATAATCGCGGAGGCGTTCCGCTTATCGAACTTGTAACCGAAGCGCTGCAAGAGCCACACATCGAAAGTGCAGAAGAAGCAATTGCTTTCTTAGAAAAATTGCGCCAGATATACATTTATGCCGGCGTGTCCGATTGCCTTATCGAAAAGGGGCAAATGCGCGCGGATGTTAATGTAAGCTTAAAACCAAAAGGGTCTAGCACATATGGCACCAAGGTGGAAATGAAAAACATTATGGGATTTAAAAGTGTGTACCGCGCCATAAAGTATGAAATCGAGCGCCAGCGCGACATTTTAGATGACGGCGGCGTGATAGAGCAGGAAACCCGCAAATGGGATGACGACAAGGGCGAAAATTTCACCCTTCGCACCAAGGAAAACAGCCAAGATTACCGCTATTTCCCCGACCCAGATTTGTTGGCAGTGGAGATTAGCGATGCCGAAGTTGAACGCATTAAAAAATCCATGCCAATTTTGCCAGACGAATTAAAAGCTAGATATATGAACGAGTTTGGCTTAAGCGAGTACGACGCTGATGTGCTGCTGCAATTTAAACATGTAAGTGACTTTTTTAACGAGTGTGTGGCAGAGTATAATCAACCTAAAAATGTGTGCAACTGGCTTACCACCGAAATTATGGCGCGCATAAAAACCGAAACGGGCGCTGGTCCAATTTTAATTAGCAAGCAAAATTTGTTATGGCTTATTAAAAATGTGGACGATAAAAAAATAAACCGCCTTAACGCCAAAGAAGTGCTATCTAAGGTTTGGGGCACAAATTTAAATAGCGAAGCGGTGGCAAAACAAAACAACTGGATAATCGATATCGATAACGGTGCACTGGACGGCATTGTTAAAAAAGTGGTGGATAGTAACCCAAATGTTGTGGCACAATTTAAGGCGGAAGCTGACCCTAAAATTTTAAACTATTTGGTTGGTCAGGTTATGAAAGAGGTGCGTGGCAAGGCAAGTGCGGCCGATGTTATGGCAAAAATAAAAGAGTTGTTGGGCTAAACATTTTAAAATTACAAAAAATAAAAAAAGGTTAAAAGAATTATGTATAGAACATTAAATTTAGGCGAGGTAGACGAAAAATTAGTCGGCCAAAAAGTTGAACTGGCTGGCTGGGTTAACACTATGCGCGACCACGGCGGCATTGTGTTTATAGACTTGCGCGATAAATACGGCTTAGTTCAACTTACCACACACGACGATAGTTTGCTAACCTCGCTAACACGCGAAAGTGTTATTAGTATAAGCGGCAAAGTGGTGCTGCGCGACGAATTTAACATCAACCCAAATATGAAATCGGGCAAAGTGGAAGTGGAAATAGAAACTTTAACCGTGCTTAGCAAGGCACGCAATATTTTGCCGTTTGAAGTGGAAGATAGCATTAAGGTCAACGAGGAGCTTAGATTAAAACACCGCTATTTGGATTTAAGAAACCAATCCATGCAGGACATGCTAAAACTTCGCGCAGATTTGTCGTACGAGGTGCGCACCTGCCTAAGAAATTTAGGCTTTACCGAAGTTAACACCCCAATACTTACTGTGCCTAGCCCAGAAGGGGCGAGAGATTATCTTGTCCCAAGTAGGGTGCACAAGGGCAAATTTTATGCGCTGCCACAGGCACCTCAACAGTTTAAGCAGCTTTTGATGTGTGGCGGATTGGATAAATATTTTCAAATTGCGCCATGTTTTAGGGATGAAGATCCGCGTGCAGATAGGTTGGCAGGTGACTTTTATCAGATAGATATGGAGATGAGCTTTGCCACCCAAGAGGATGTGCACAGTGTGGTGGAAACACTTATTGATAGGATATTTACTAAATTTAGCAAGTTCCCATTTAATAAAGGGCCATTCAAAAAAATTCCGCTTAAAGATGCGCTTATAAAATATGGCAGCGATAAGCCAGATCTTAGAAACCCGATAGTTATGCAAGATTTGGGCGAGGTGTTTAAAAACACAACATTTGACGGATTTAAGGGCAAAACCATCGAGGGCTTTAAAATAACCGCACCAAACCAACCACGCAGTTTTTACGATAAGCTGCAACAATATTTGGTAGATCAGGGCGCAGAGGGGCTGGCATGGGTGCGTGTGCAAGAGGACGGCACACTAAAAGGGCCTATTGTTAAATTTTTAACCGAAAATGAATGCAAAACCTTAATTGCTACAACGGGCGCGAAAATTGACGATGACATATTTGTTATTGCGGACAACAATAAAAACAAATGCTATAAATTGGCAGGAATGTTGCGCACACAACTGGGCGAGAAGTTAGATTTAATAGACAAATCGCGCATAGAGTTTTGCTGGATTGTGGATTTTCCTATGTTCGAACTGGACGACGAGGGCAAAATTCAATTCTGCCACAACCCATTTAATATGCCAAAGGGCGGATTAAAGGCACTAGAAACCATGAATCCGCTTGATATAACCGCTTATCAGTACGATTTGGTGGCAAATGGCTACGAAGTTGCCTCGGGCGCGGTGCGCAACACGGATAGCGCCGCCATGGTTAAGCTGTTTGAAATTGTTGGCTATGGAAAAGAAGAAGTGGAAAAACGCTTTGGCGCATTATACACCGCGTTTAGCTATGGCGCACCTCCACACGCGGGCGTTGCCCCTGGGTTTGAACGCCTTATTATGCTTATGCTTGGCATAACCAACATTCGTGATGTGGTTCCTTTCCCAATGAATAGCAAGGCACAAGATGTGTTAATGGGTGGCCCAATAGAAGCCAGCGAAACTCAGCTAAGAGAATTGCACATAAAATTGCGTTAAATAATAAAAAAAATAAGCAAAAATTATTAAAAATGCTTATTTTTTGTATTTTTATTTAATTTATATCAATTTTTATAATAATTTTTCGGTGTATTCCAATTGGTCGTTGTAGTTTATTTCCTTTTTTAGCTGCTCGTATTTGTGTTTTGTGCTTTCGCCACCATGTATATGCTTTATACTAAAATTTTTATCTAGCAAATGTTTTACTTGCAAAAATAGCGGGTAGTTTATATACTTAAGTTTTGTGCTTAAATCGTGGTGCACTGTGCTTTTTGGTATATTAAACTCGGCGGCTGTGGCGCGTATTGTGGTTTGATTGTACAAAATGTATTCAGCAAGGTTTATAACGCGTTCATCTATACTATCATCAATCATATTAAACTCCTTAATCATATACTATTGTGAAAAATTGGAGAATATGTCTAATTTTGCAATTTATTTGCAAATAATGTAGAAATATAAGATGATTAATATATAAAAAAAATTAACAAAAAAACAAAAAAATTAATACAAAACGCAAATAATATGCAATTTTTATATAATTTTTAATTAATTTTTTAATTTTTTATTAAAATTACCCAACAAAAAAGATTAAACCTTTTAAAAATTATAAAAAATCTATTTTGTAGTGTTTTTTGTTTTGGCAAAATTGCTACTAGTTTGGCGTAAAAATTATAAAAAAACCGCTAAAATCAATTTTTTAGCGGGATTTTTAAGCATTTTTGCGTTATTTTTATTAATTTTTTTAAAATTTTAATAATTTTCGTTTAATAAGTTATAACTTTCTGGGCTTAAAATTGCGTGCTCTATTCGCTTTTTGCTGTTTGGAATTTCTTTTTCTAGTTTGCTAACAAGCTCTTTAATGTCTTTGCGTTTGCTATCGTAATTTGCTGGGCAGACACTTTTTAGTATAGTAAAATTTTTGCTTGCAGATATAATTTTTTGTTCTTCGCATAAAAACAATGGGCGTATTAGTGTTACCTTGCTGTTGCTCATATACGATTTGGGCTGCATGGTGCTAAGCCGCCCTTCGTAAAACAAACTCATAAAAAAGGTGGTTATAACATCCTGTTTGTGGTGCGCAAGCGCCAATTTGTTACAATTTAGCCGATTGCAAACCGCATTTAAAGCACCGCGCCGCATTTTTGCACATAAACTGCACGGATTTTTTTCTTTGCGTACATTAAAAACCACCTCGTTTATGTCGGTTTTTTCCACCACATATTCAACGCCGAGTTCATCGCAAAACTTTTTTATGCCCGAATAATCTAAATTGCCCGAGTATAAATCGATAGTAACAGCAACCACATCAAAGTTATAAAGCCCAAATTTTTTAAAATTGCAAAGTGCCTTTAAAAGCACCAAACTATCTTTTCCGCCGCTTACGCCAACTGCAATTTTGTCGCCGTCGGCTATCAAATTATACTTTTCCACTGCCTTTCTAAGCGCGCTTAAAACCTTTTGCATAACTCCTCCGAAATATAAAAAAATTTAAAATTTTATAAATTATATCAAAAAATGTGTATTTTTCAACCATTTTTTATGGTTTTTTAATAAAATTTTAAAAATTTTTATCAAATTTACAAAAAATTTTAAAAATACTAGTTTAAAATATTTCTTACAATTTTTGCCTTTATTTTTTTATTTTAAACAATTTACTACTTTTTTCGATATTTATTTGACTTATTTTGTATATTTTTATATAATAAAAATAATAATACTTGTTAGGAGAAGTGCCTAATATTGCGAGGGGTTATGGGTAAATTTAAAAAGGTATTTGCAATTTTTGTGTCGGTTATACTTTTTGCAGTGTGCGGTTTTTTAACGGGCTGCGGCAATAAATATAAAAATTTAAAGTGGGAAATTTCCTATTCGCTAACTCAAGAAGGGGAAATGCAATGGGTAAAACTAGATAACAACAATTTAAATTTAAATTTTGGCCAGGGCGGCAATATTCTTGCTGACGAGGATGGCAGTATCCACTGCAATTTATACATCAAAGCAAAAATAAATGGGGTTAAGGGCAACCACCTTGGGCAAATAATCGTAACCAATACGGGCAGTGGCAACAACAGCGGCGGCGCCCTATCCATATCTAGAACTATCAATAATAATGAATACATAACCATTAGGTTAGACCTTTCTAAAGAAGAAAATATATCCACTCAACTTAATTTTCGCGAAATAAATTCGGGCAAAAACACCAATGTAAACTTAAGTGTCTCGCCTTTATTGTCCAGCATGTCGATGGATGTAAATAAACTTACTCCGGCCGTGTTGGGCGCAAGCGTACAGCTAGATGCAAGCAAATCTATTTTATTTTCACCAATAGGCACCACCGATCGTGATGTCCAATTTTCATTTGATGGGGTGGTTGGTAGCTACACCTCTCGTTATGATTTAGCCACTGGCGGAAACGAACTTAGCGAGGATGAATTTACACGAGATAGCACAACCGACACTTCTAAAATAACGGTGTCGCCAACCGGGCTTGTAACAATCCCTGCCGATTATCAACTAACCAAAAACAACTATGTGGTGCGCGTTAAAGCCACAAGCATATCAAACCCTAGCATGTCCTGCTATGTTGATGTGTATGTTGTGGATGGCAAAAACAAACAAATAGCTTTAAATTTTAACAACTCTACTGCAACCCCAGTGCAAGACGAATTTTCACTTTATCTAACCCTAACCAAAACTGCTAGCGCAAACTCGGGCGAAAATAGCGAGGCAGTGTCCTTGTTTAATAAAGCGGAATTGGTGCTAAACAACGACGAAATTTCGAATGATATATATTTTAAGGGCTTGCAAACAAAAAATCGCAACATCCGCGCAAAATATACACCAGAGGTGTATATAAGCGGCAAAAATAGGGATGCTAGCCCAGTTGCAAGTGGCGAAATTAAAGAGGGCCTAAAAGTTTCTAACACGGACAATCTTTATGTGGTAGAGGCGGTAGACCCAAATGTGGATTTTAGCGCAGATAGATATTTAAACTTTAAATACGTTTTGGAGGGGTTTGAATATAGTGACCTTTTGCCAACCTTTGCCAGCGAGGATATTAAGGTTAATTTGTCTTATCTAGCAAATGCAATCGAGGCAAACAACCTTACCGATTTAGACCCATCCACGCCTGAATTGGATACTATAATTTACAACACACAAGACACAATTTTAACTTCGTTTGACGTGTCGCCAAAGATGGCTAAATATAATTTTAGCGAAGACAATAAAATTTTAATTGAGCCATTGCTAGACAGCTCGTCTAATGGTACACTTACCTTTAACGGACAAGCCGATTTGGCGGTTGAACAAAACGAGCAGGTTAAAATTGCGCTAAACGGTAGTAGCGCACGCTTTAAAGTTAGCGTTAGATGCGTGCCAGAAGTGTTTGCGGGCGAAGAGGTAGACTCTACATATGTTAACATTAAAAAAGAAGTGAGCCTTATTGTAAACGTGCAGAAAGTTGTTACAGCATCTAAAGTAGAAGCGTACGCCAATCAGCAAACCAGATGGTCGTCTAGCGAGCTGGATGGGGCAATCAACCTAAATTTCGACGATATAAAAAGTGTATATTTAAAAGTGTATTTCGACGCTGACGATGCGCAAAATTTTGTGCCATCTAGCGTTGCGCTTAATGTAGCAAACAATGCAATACAATTTGTAACCGATAGTGGCGAAAGGGTTTCTAACATAAATTTAAGCCAGCTAATCCCTATTGCAAGAAAACCAGTTGGCGAAGCCGGGCAAAACTATTTTTGGTATAAAATAGATTTAGAAACAAGCGGAGCAACGGTTTACGACACCTTTAACATCGGCGTTAAAGCGGGCGACGGCAGGGTTAATTTGTCTAGCGATTCGGATGCCAACTTTACAATTAGATATGTAACCCCTTCTAATGGCAATTTTAGGGTTTTAACCGACAACACCAACAATAATATCTTAATAGAAGATAACAATCTATCCTCAACCGCATACGCTGTGGCAATAACTGGCAACAGCGCCAACTTTAGTTTGGTGGATAGTTTAAATAGCGCAACAGGCATAAAGGAAATTAAGGTTGTGCCATCTAGGAGTGTGCCACTAAGCAATTCGCAATTTAGTGGCAATGCCGAAATTTTGCCAAACACTTATAGCGCTACCAACACATTTAGCTTTAATCCAAAAGGCGAGTATACGCAAATTTTGGATGTTTATGTGCATTACTACGCCAAGGATAATGGCATAATAAAACTTATTAAAAACTATGTGGATTTGCAAGAACAGCCAACGCTTACCGTTCAGCTTGCTGCGTTTAGGCGTGCAACAAAAATTAATATTACAAAAATCACCGACACAAATGATGCGGACACCAATCTGGACAACTTGCGTGTGGCATATTTCGAGGGGTTCCCACAAGCAGGCGAGTTAAAATTAAATATTTCCACCGACGAAAATGTTAAAAACGAGGTTTATTTCCTTGCTGCTAATGGCGAGGTTATAACCAAAACGGGCGTTAACAATTTGGCAGTAAGGCTTGGGCAAAACGAGGCAATCGCTTCTGGCCAAAACAGCTATTACGATCAAGCAGTAAATTTGCAAATAGACCCTAGCCAAAACGGAAAAATAGTCACCTTTAATTTAAGCAAACAATATTCAGCTGAACTGTTTAGGCTTAATATTGGTACGCTTACTTTAGGCCAATTTTCCGACAATAAAGAACTTTTGGTGCGCGTGGTTGGCTTTAGCAAAACCACCCAAATTGCACTTGATGCCGATGGGCTAGAAAATAATAACATATACACCTCGTTTATAGATGGCAAGGATATACAATTTGATATAACCGCAATTGTAAGTTGGGCTCAAATTTTAAACAACAATCTAACCAACGGAAAGCTGGGCTATCAGTTGTATAAATATTTGCAAAATCCCGACGGCAGCTTAAGCTATAAAGATGGCAAAGCAGAGTGCTATCAAATTGAAGATTTAGAGGGAATATCGATAGACGATTTCACCTATCAACCGCAGCAATCTTCCACCAGTTTAACCGCAAAAACAAAATTTACTGCCACATACACTGGAACAAATTTGTTGGGCGGTGTATATAAACTTATTATTGGCACGTTAGATTCGTATAGCGAGTTAAATGGCTATACAACCTATCAAGAAATAACCATATTTATAGGCGACGGCAGCATAGCAAACAAATTTAGCATTTCAAGTCAGCAAGATTTTGAAAAGATAAACAACAACCTATCTGCGCACTATGTTTTAACAGAGGATATTACTTTAAATGAAGAGTTTGTTCCAATTGGATTTGCGGCTAACCAAATTGAAATATTCACCGGCAGTTTAACCGGTAGAAATGTGATGTATGTGGACGGTAGAGAATTTGTAGAGCAACACAGCATAACACTAACACTTAATATGGCAAACGCAAGGCAATATAATGGCGAATATTTGCTTGGTTTGTTTGCATATCTTGGCACAAACACAACCGATAGCGCAATAGACAACGTTACTAACATACAACTTGAGCTTAACTTTACCGGCAACTTTTCTAGCGAAGCAAGCGCGGTAGTAGGTGGGGTTGCCGCCATAAATAGGGGCAGAATTAGTGCGGTAGACATTACACTAAATAACCAAATATCGTTTGCTGGGCTAAACAATTTAACCTTTGGTGGATATGTGGGCAGAAATTTTGGCAGGGTGGATGTTAAAAACGCTAAAATTTCTAACGAAAGCACCAATGTTAATATAGATGTTTCAAATAGTAGCTTTGGTTTGATTGCGGGTGAAATGTCTAACGATGCAGAGATTGTTGGCAATTTTGACAGCAACAAATTTATGAACTTAGCATATAACGTTGCAGCTAATATAGTTGTAAATTTGGCGGAAAATAGCACACTTGATTTTGGCTTGGCAGCGGGCAAAGTGCAGTCAGGCAAAATTGCCAACCTAGCAGTTGGCGGAAATGTTAGTATAAATGGTGTATCGGCCACCGCATATGTTGGCTTAGTGGGCAGTGCACAAAATGCAAGGGTGTCTTATTCGGCAGTTGTAAGCGCAAACATCACCAACAACGCATCTAGCGGTAGCGTGGCAGGTATAGTTGCAAATTCGCTTGGCGGCAACACAATAAATAATTGCAAAGTTATGTTCGATTTGCTTGGCGCTAGGGGCGAGGACAATTTATCTAAATTCACCTCTACCAGCCAGCAAGTGCTTATTGCGGGTGTGCTGGTTGCAAACACCGCAGTGCAGGATACAATAATTTATGTTTCTGTAGAAAATATTTCTAGCAGCAATAAATTGGCAATTGATGGCGCGGGCGAAGTTGCTGGCTTGGTGCTAAATTCGGGCAACACAAATCTATCGGTAAGTTTTGCGGCTATCAACATGTCGGGCAGCACAATTTATCCAATTTCTAACACTAGTGAAGAAAATTGCTATTATATCGGTCAAGTTGAAAGTTACGAAAAATTTACCAAAAACGATAAGGCAGTAAATAGCTATGCAGTGGTTGTATTGGGCGATAAGCTGTACTCTGTTTATCAACAAAAAGAGTACAAAGTAGAGGAAATTGACTTTAGCCAGTTCTTTAACGAAGAGCCATTAACCAAATGGGATATAGATGATGGCGAGTTTTATTCGCACAACTACTATGATAGCGAGTATAATAAGGTTGATGACTACAGCTCTTTGCAAGACGATCAACAGTATTACGAATTAAAAGAAGAGTGGGATGCAAATGTTGACTACTATGGTTCAAATGGCACAGTTGACACTTATTATAGTATTGGCGAATTTAGCAACGAGTTTAGTTATTATTCACTTTCTAGTTTTGTAAACGATTTATATGAGGCAATTTTGCCAAATGTTATACAAGACAGCACTATAGAAAATCAATTTACAAACATTTGGGGGCTAGGGCAGCACAACCAAATAGATTTGGGCGAATTTAGCTTTAATTTGCCATATTTAAAATATGATGGCAAAGCGCTTAATGTAGATCGCACACAAAGTTTTTATGTGTCGGCAATATCGCAAAACAAACAACAAGTTAGCCATGTGCAAAAAACCGACAGTGGCTATGTAGCAATTATAAACTACCACTCGTTAGGCAGCATTCCACAGGACGCTGCGCTTGATGTCGATAACAAATTTAACACCTACAACATTATAAACAACGGCTCAAACAATGGTTTAATTACAATTGTTGGTGCGGGCAATGTAAGCTTAAGCTTCGAAATTGTGTCGGGCGGCCAGTTTGCAGAAATTGTAAATTATACACAAATTAAATTTACTGGCGTAAGCGGTGCCCTACCTATCTGCCTACGAATATATAGCACGCTAACCAATTCGCACGAAGATGTAATTTTCTACACTCAATATGGCGCAACAGATGTGTCGGTTACCGATAATGTCTCCAATTCGGTGGAAACATTAACCGGTTTGGGTGGCGCGTTAGAGTATGGCGTAAATGTGTATGTAACAAATTCGTCTAAAAACGATAGCGATATCTCACTCCAAATAAACGCGCAAAACAGGGTAGGCCTAAATAGCTTTAATTCTATTTTACAAAATTTGAACGTGGAAGTTCAAAATAATATT
The DNA here is from genome assembly GCA_947632645.1 of uncultured Clostridia bacterium. Taxonomy (GTDB): domain Bacteria; phylum Bacillota; class Clostridia; order Christensenellales; family UBA1242; genus Onthoplasma. Next base: position 52,579 of record CANRQB010000003.1, read on the forward strand.
TCATTAAATTTGGTTTGCCTAGAATCGGATAAACAAGATTATCTCACCTATAGGCAATCTGGGCAAAGCGTGGTTATTAGCCCAAATAAAGATGTTTTAAGCCAAGTGGAGTCTAGCAGGGTAGAGGTTAGATATCTATTAAAATTAGAGTTTGTTAAAAACTACTACACACAAAACAACGCAGATTTTAATGGCGAGAATATAAATTACGGGCAAGTTTATATAACCTTTACAATTTATCAAGCGGCAACCGAAATATACTCGTCTAACACCAGCTACGAAATTGGCGTTGGCACAACAGCAAAAATAGATACAACTCTTATAACAACCAGAACGGGCGGCCTATCTAGCGACGTGCCTTTAAATTTTGTTAAGGGCGAAATTAACCCTAACCACCTTATTGTGCAAGACGACAAAGCCGACAGTTTATACATCGATTTTGAACTGGTAGAGGGCGAGGATGTATTTAATGCAATAAAAAATTATACAGGCATTTCCTCGATAACTGACTGGTTTGATAACTATAATGGCATTTTAATTTCTAAATCGGTTAAAGAAGATGGCAAAATTGAATATTCCATAAGCTTAACCGTTAAAAACGAGTTTAACTTTAGGCGTATAACTAGCAACATTAAACTTAAAATTAAAATGTACGCACAAAGCAACCAGCAAATAAGCAACGAAATTTTGTTAACCGTAAAACCAGAGCAACTAAACGAAAACAAAATTCAAATAAACGCTTATAAAATTAGGCAAAATCAAATTATAGACAATAATGGGCATGCTATTGTTATAGAGTCTAACGAAACTGAAAGCGTTCAATCTGGCACTGCGGGCGGACTTTTGGTTATAAGTTTGCAACCAAGCTACACAAACATCGATTTTAGCGACATCCGCCTTACTAGCGAAAGGGTTGGCGAAACATACATCCAGTTCGAACAGATGATACTCGATCGCCAAACCGGGCAATATATAACCTATATAAATAATAATGATATATTAGATGGCGACATTATTGTAGGCAAACGCCTTGCACCATATAGCGAGCGCGTGCTAGAAGATGGCGAATATAAATTTATCTATACTGGCACCTTCTATGTGCGTATGTATCTATCTAAATTTGTGGTACAAGGGCAACAAGTTGGCATAAATTTGGATGTAAACAAAATTAATGAAGATAACTCGTTAGAGCCAGTTAATCTGCACAAAAATTTATACACCGAATTTGTTGCTAATGTTATTCCAACATACGAAGGTGGCTACGAGGTTGGATCAAATGGCTACGAGTGGGTTATCGACGGGGAAACTAGCGAACAATACAACAGCTATCTAATCCAAAAGAACAGCACAAACAATGTGGTTAAACTAAGGATTTATGGCTACGAATACAACTCGCAACCAACTATAAGCTTTAACAAACTTATAAAAACCCAAAATAATTTTGAATACACATTAGGCGATACTATAGACATAGGCTATAGGTTTAACACAAACTTTGGTGTTCCGCCGGTTAAAGAAAGCGACGGCGCATATGTTATAGAAATTGTGCTATCCGTGGGCGATATTGACACTCCATTTATTATAAATACTAATTTAAATGTTTCTTTGGATGGGGTTGGGCATTTTACAAACAACAAAATAATATTCCACCCAACCGACCACATTATACAAGACATCAGGCTAGACGAGGTTGTAAATGGCGAATTTAGAATCAACTTAGGCTCCAGCAGGGCAGTTAACATCTCGTTTGAAACTAAAAACGGCAGCGGCAATGTAGCACTTAACGACATCTTTAGAGAAGATTTACAAGACATTATTAACCTGTACACAATAAATAATGGCGAATACCTAAATCCGGAAGCAGACTACACTATATTTGATATAAACAAGGCACAAACCGAAAACAGCAAGGCACTTGTGCTGCGCGCAAAAACACCAGGAAATGTGGCGTTTAAATTTGAACTTGACTACTACTACGAGATGCAAGACAATGGCTGCTTTAATGTTCACTTTGGCACAAAAGCGGGCGACACTATCTACCCATACTCTAAGCGCATCGACTTTACTTTGGTGGTTAACGATGCATACTCTAGCGAAACCGCACCAATAGCAATAAGAAACGAAGCGGAATTTTTGGCAATAAACGGCACAACAAGCGAATCCAACTACATATTAATGGCAGATTTAACACTAGAAAACTACCCAACAATAACTGCCAACTTTAACAGTTTTGATGGCAATAATCACATAATTACCATTAAGAGTTTTTCGTCCGATCAACTTGCTAGCTATGGTTTGTTCTCCACTATTGGAAGTGCAGAGGAGGGCAGAACCACAACACTTAAAAATATAATTGTAAGCTATCAAGATGTAAACCTAAATTTAACCGATAACGAAACCGCACTAACCTCAACCGAAAATGGTGTTGTGTTTGGTGGTTTGGTTGCAAATTTAAACGAAGGCGGAATTATTTACAACTGCGATGTTATGAATGTAAGCCTAACCGAGGCAGCCACATTAAACTCTATCAACATAACAATGCCAAACAATCCTAACGCAAAAATAACCTTTGGCGGCATGGTGGGCATTAACAACAACGGCATTATAACCAACAGCCGTGTTGGTGCAGAAGAGTATTTGCAAATTAGGGAAAGCAACGGCGTTATTTTAGAAAAACCATACGAAACCGAGGTTGTAACATTTAACATCGGCAACACCAACGCCGATACAAATCAATTTATAGGCATAACGGGTGGCTTTGTTGGTGTAAATGCGGGCAGAATTGCAAGTTCGTTTGTGCAAAGAACAAATCTGTATAACTATTCTAAGGCAGAAACTAGCCAAACCGCTGGGTTTGTCGCGCAAAACGGAATAGCTGGCTTAATATCTTATAGCTATGTAAAAAGTTTGCCAGTAACTAATATTAAAGAGTTGTCTCTCGGCACGGCAATCGAAAACAAAAGCAGCGGCAATGTTGCTGGCTTTGTACATCTAAATATGGGTGAGGTGTCTAACTGCTATGCCAATGTGGAAGTTAAATCTAAATCCACCTTTATATCTGGCTTTGTATTTAGAAACGACAGCACTGGCTACATTCACGAATGCTACGCTGCCGCAACCCTAAACGGCAACAGGGCGGATGCCGGCACACAAAACAATATATCCGAGCAACCATTTGTTGGCTACAAAAATGGCGATGTGCAATCGTACGGCAAAATGGAAAATGTATATTTCTACAACAACAGCTCTAACATACATCAAGTTACTCAAACCGAGCGCCCTATTGCAGTAGATTTAAACAAAGCAAACATACAAAATCCTAAATATTTGCACGGCTTTGCCTTTGTTATGAGCGATAACAGCATAAGAGAGCGCAACCAAGGCGTTTGGTCGTATTACGAATATGACACCAATAATACACGTGTTTTGCCAGAAATTAACACGGCAAACAACATAGCACACAGCTATAGATATTACGACGAAAATTCGCAATTGGTGTACGCGTTTAAATATAATTTGGGCTCTAGCAACAACCCAGACATTATACGCAACATAACCGATTATAACGAAGTGTTTGGCGGCAACGACGATAGCGGCAATGCAAGAAACTTCTACACCGGGCATGTGCGCTTTATAAACGATTTGGATTTTGAAAATATCTACATTCCTATCACAAGCAAAAACTACACTTTGGGTAGCGATGAAGAAATTGCCAGCATAGAAGGCAACGGCATGAAAATTAAAAATGTAAGATTTTCTACCAACGCGCACGAAACAACAAACGAAATTGGTTTGTTTGCAAATATTAAAAATAGCTACATCAAAAACCTAACAATAACTCTTGGCAACGAGCCAAGCGTGGGCAACACCAAATATCTTGGCGCGCTTGCAGGCAAGGTGGAAGATAGCGTGCTTATAAACATCGATATCGATGGCGCAAATATCAAACTAGAAGGCAGCAACTTTGTTGGTGGACTTGCCGGCATTATAACGGGCAGCAGTTTAATTTATGGCGTAAGCTCTAATGTAAGCGTGGTTGCCGACGTTAACAAGGGCGCAGATGCCAACATCTACTACAACCGTGCAGATTTTGATGCGATGAAGCAGCAAGGTTATTTCGCACGCGTAAGTTACGAAGAGTATCTAGATAACGCTGATAGAACAAGCTCGGATGGCTTATCGTACGCAGGTGGCATAGCCGGTGTTATCGACCTTGTTCGCCGTGGGCAAGAAGAGTTTAACATGCAATTTATAACCATAAACAAACCACAATCGGCTTATGATAGTGGCGTTAACTACAGTCAAGTTATCGATGCAGACTTTGCAGGTGGTGTGGCTGGCTATTTTGGTGGCGGAGATAAGGATAATGTAATTAAAGCTAAAAAGATTAAATTTTACACACTAACATCTAATGCCGAAGGCGAAACGGGCAGCCAAATTGTTGGTGGAAACACTGCCGGTGGCTTGTTTGCAATATCCAACGGGCATATCGAGGCATCGCAAGTTACCAGTGTAGAAAAGGAGATAGATGCCGAGGCATTATACAATCAATACGATATAGATACCGCTTTTGCCAAACATGTTACAAACACCGAACAAGCGCTAGATAAAACTGCGGCGGGCAATCTAAACCTTATTTCGGGTAAAAGCTACGCAGGTGGTTTGGTGGGCATAAGCTTAAATGCAAACCTAACCAGTGTTTATGCAAAAGCTGGGTTCGATTTAAGCAAGGCCACAAACTCTACCGTGGTGGGCGGTTTGGTTGGCTTGTCTATTGGTGGGCAGGTTTCGTACTCGTACGCTGTGCCATTTATAAACAAAACAGCAAATAATATTACACTTGGTGGCTTAATTGGTAGGGTGTATAACTACAACATCGAAACAGATGTAAACAACATAGCAAACGCTAAAGAAAAACAAGCTTATATTTACACAACAAATGTGTTTAACAACACTTCCGAGTTTATTGCACAATACACCTTCTCTACCTTAATTAAAGAAAAATCCACAACTGTAGAAAGCGAAAATATACGCTACTTTATTGCCGATTCTAATGCTAAAGAAACGTATAAAGTGGATGGCTCTAATTTAATTTCGGTTTATGTTGGCACAAACTATACCTTTGATAGCATTGTACAAGATGCAGACATATCAAATGCAAATGAATATGGCGAAAGGGATCTGACCGATTTATACAACACAAGCATAGATGCTGTATTTAACGAGATATTTGAATCGTATAGCCAAACAAGCTATTGGAGTTTAAACAACAATAGATATTTCCCATTGCTTTTAGACGAACGCGCTTCTAATCGCATAGAAATTTGGGATGAATCTGATTTGCCAAGCATAAAAGCAAATCCGGATGGCGATTTTGCAATTAAAAAGGACTTTTCTATTACAGCAAAAGATGCAAACTATGTTTTGCCTATAACTTTCACTGGCAGCATAATAAGCGAAACTCTTAGTGGAGCAACTGCAACCATAACCATACAGGGCTTAAATCCAAATGTTAACGGAAATGCTGGCTTCTTTAGAGAAACTAACGGAGCATATATAGAAAATATTATCTTTAACTGGCAACCTCAAGAAGACAATACAAGCGATAACCCTGCATCAGTCGATATAGGCAAAAACGGGGCGATTACAATAGATTACTTTGGCGGTGTGTCGGCTGTGGATACCGGCTCTACATTTAGGGCGCTACAAGTTGTATCTAAAGCTGCAAACACATCAATTACAGGGCAAATTTTAAAAACAAGCAACGATTCCAGCAGCATAGCTAAGTTTGGTGGTTTAATTGGTATTGGAACTGATAGTAGAGTTCAATCTTGCTTGTTCGACGCAAAACTTAATGCTAACGTAAAGGGATTTGGTGTTGACAGTACAGTAGCCTTTGGTGCCTTGGCAGCAGAAGCAATGGGTAGCAGTAGCATTACAGATAATCGAAGCGAATCCTCTAGTCAGGGCATGGCAGAAGAAGAGGACGGCGATTTAAATAAAAATCTGTCTATATCTGGGTTTAATGTAAGCAACGAGACTTCGTTTACACTTTACTCTGCCAATAACCAAAACGAAACAGTTTCTAATGCTTACATCGGCTTTGTTGTAGGTTATGTACAAGGAAATGCAGAAAATTCATTTATAAGTTCGCTAACAATTGGCGAATCTAGCAGCGCAAATACATCTAAGCCAACTATAAATATTGGCCAAAACAACAACTTTAACGTGAACACATTAAATGTGGGTGCTGTTGCAGGTCGGTTGGATCAGCTTTTAGAAGTGTCTAATGCTAGGGTAGTTGCAGACATTAATTATAATTGCAAGCCAATATCTACTTTGCAACCAATAATAAATATAGGTGGTGTAGTGGGGAGTGTAAGCTCTTGCGCTATAAGCGAAGTTGTTTCGCAAGTTAATATAAATGTTAAACCTACCAATAATTCTAACTGTGCTGCCAAACTGTCTAATGGCTTTGCTTTAGCAGGTAATGTAACAATAAGTGAATGCTCGTTTATGGGTGAAATTGATGCCACACAAGGCGAAAATACATCAGACATAAGAAATATTGTAGCAGCGGGTGTAATTGCCGAAGCGGAATATACAGTAAATATAAACGATGTGTTTGCTTATCCTATTATAAATGCCGGCACTAGCACAACCGAAAGTTTGCACCTAGCCGGGCTTATTGCAAACAACAACTCTAAGCTAAACGCAAGCGGCATAATGCTAGGCGGTAGGTTAATGGTGGATAACTCTAACATCAACCCAAGCGGTAATGAAGAGGCAAACACAGATAATAGCCTATATATCGGCGGCATAATTGCAAATGGATATAAAAAGAATGTAACTATTTCTAATGCCGAAGTGTTAACCAGCATTTTAACCGACGGCCTAAAAAATAGCGATGCGCAATATCTACAAAATGTAAATGCCTTGTTTGGTGGCAATATGGGTACAATCAATGGGAATATTGTGTACTCGTCAGATTTTGCATTGGTGGCAGAAAATTTGGATGGCGACAAAGACAAGATTTTCAACCTAACTGCACGCAACATAACAAGTGCAAACAACAATTGGTTAGATTATTGGCAAGGCGACACATCTAGCTTTGCGCGCGCTGCAAATGGTGCGCCATATCTATCAACAATTTCTAGGCAGCTAAATTCGCTTGGCATTTTGGCGGGCAACCAATATACAAACAATGCAAATGCAACCCAATTTAGCCCACAACAATATTCAAATACGGATGACTACAGATATTATTTGGTAAGCGAAAGCCTGCCTGCAATAGAGGGTGCCTTTAAAGGTGTGCTAATTGGCACGGAAGAAATAGCGTTAACTGATACTATAAATTTAACCAATTTGGAAGGGCAAGACGAAGCGGGCATTATCCCTATAGTAGAAAAACACTCGGCAATTTCTAACATACACATCTTAGTTCAAACGGATATTTCTAGCGATGCAAATATAAAAGGCATACTGGTTGGCTTAAACCAGGGTGTAGTGTCTAACTGCTCGGTTGGCGGCACAAATATAAATCTTGCCACAACTGGCATTTTGGCTGGATTGGTTGGCCGCAACACTGGCACAATGCAATACTGCTACTCTAGCGCAGAATATGTAAGCATTTCGGCAAGCGAGTTTGCCGGGCTTGTATATGCTAATAATGGTAAGTTAGCATATAGCTATTTCACTGGCTATATCGAAAATCAATCAACCGCATATGGAATTTTAGGAAATAACGGTCAAGCGCAAAACGAAGATCGTGGCTATCTATTCAGCAACTATATGGCGGGTGTTGTGGTTAATGTTAGCCCAAATGCAAATAGCTTTGGCAACTATGGTAACAACTACTACGGCAAATTTAACTATATAGATGCAAACGCAAACAGCGAACAAATAACAAGGCAAGAAATAAGTTCAGACCCTAATACAGATAGCGGTGTGGCAATTGTAGACACTATAAACATTATGGCCGCTAATAAGTACACTACTGCCGATCAGTGTCTACAAGGCATATGGCACACTATTGTTCAACAAACAACAGGGTCAGGTGATGCAATACATTATCAACTAAACAGTCAGGCGGCAACCTTTGGCTATAACTATGGCTATCCAGTTTATCGCTTTAACAAAGTTAGCGGTGTTAGCAGTAGTGTTATCGATGATAATAAATGGCAATTATACACCGGCGATGGCAAATGGCAAAAAGCCGGCGCTAGCGATGGAGACACACAAGAGCGTGCAAATAACTTGTTTAACAAAACAATGTACAACGATATGTACACGATGTACGATAATGCTTACAAAATACCACACCTAGGCGTGCTTAAATCTGTTAATTTAATTGCAAACGATAACTTAAACTTTGTGTTTATATATAATATAGATGGCAAAATAAAAAATAGTTCCAACACCGCGTATGCAACCGCTGGTTCTATTGGCTCGGATGTTTGCGGTGGCTTTACAAACGATGCAAAACAATTCACCGGCGTGGTTGTATCCAACAAATATTACAACTTCACCGACTTAAACAGCGGGGACAGCGATGTAATAATATCTAACATAAGCACAAATGGCTTGTTTACAAATGTTAAAAATTCGTACTTTGGCAACATAAAATTTGCGGGCAACTTCAATTTATTAAATGGGACTTCAGCTGCTGGTGTGTTAATTTCTAGCACTGCAGCAATTGAAAATGATCAAAACAACGAACAAAACAATATATCAATTAACAATATAAATTTTGTATCGAATAATGAAACGAATGTAACCGAAATAACAATCAATAGCAGCGATAGAGAAACAGAAACTAGCGCAGCAGCCCTTATAGGTTTGGTTAACACAAGCACCACTGTTACAATAGGCAATTTTGGCATCATAGAAGGGTGCAACTTAATCATATCTGGCAGCAGCGGAGAAAGCGACACTTCTACAAACTATGCTGGCTTAGTTGCTGGGCAAAATAAAGGGACAATTACTTTTTATTCGGGATTCGACAATTTAAAAGTGGCATTTAATTCGTGCAATTATGCGGGCGGTTTAATCGGCTTAAACAACGGCGGCACACTAACCTTAGACAGCAGCAATAACAACAAACTAACCATAACCAGCGCAGCAACCGGTGGTCAATCACCTTTGCCAACCAAATATCTGGGCGGCATATATGGCAAAATTAATGGCGGCGGAATTAGTGGCACATCAATCAACGTCGTTATTGGTGACGGCAGCAGCATATCTGCAAAAAATTTAGGCGGCATTGCAGCTGAGGTAAATAATGAGGGTAATAAAACCTTTACTGTGTCTAATATTATTTCCATAAATGCCACTGAAACTTCAAGCACTACTATAATAAATAACGAACACTTTGGTGGCATAGCAGCCACATTCCGTGGCAAAATTGAATTTACAAAGGATGCAGCGTTTAACCTAGGCAACACTTCTGCACAATTTGAAGTGTACAAATCCAACGAGACAAAGGGCTATGACGACACAAATTCTGGTGTCGGTGGTTTGTTCGGGCGTATGGCAGAAGCCAATGCAACAATACATCTTGGCGTATACAACATCAGCTTAGTTGCCACAACTAATGGCGAACAAATTGGTAAAGCAAATGTGGGTGGCTTAGTCGGTTTTGCAACAGGGGAAAACGTTTTATCTATCACGGGGCTATCTGACGAAGGCAACATAACAGTTGCAGGTATGCAAAATGTTGGTGGCTTGTTTGGTAGGGTAGATCAACTTGTTAGGGCTAAAGATAACCCAAGCAGCGACGGGCAAACTAGCCAAGAGGACGATGGCTTAATCAACTATTACAATATAGATGAAGATAAGTTAAATATAACCGTCAACATCAGCGAATACCAGCACAATATTGGTGGCTTAATTGGCTACTACGAAAATAATAATAACGAAAAAATTGGCACAATACAAGAAACCAATGATGGCGCAACAACCGAAAAAGCGGACAACATAACCTCTAACGCAACGCTAAACTTTGTTTCTAACATAACAGCAAACAATGAAAACACCTTCTCGTACAATATAGGCGGCGTATTTGGTCAAATTGCAAAGGCGGGTAAGGTATCCAACCTAACCTACAGTGGCCAGTTCAAAGGTGTTTCAGACCCAAACAACACGCTTATATCGTTTGACGAAAGCATTCAAGCAGATAACGACAAAACCACAATGTTCCGCACAATAAATGTAGGTGGCGTAATTGGTAGCGCAGGCACCACAGTTACAGACAACGCGCAATCCGTCGAAACCTTCGATATCACAAACATAACAACAACCACACAACAAATAATTGGCTATCAAAATGTGGGCGGGCTTATAGGTTACGCAGTTAATGTAAACATCTACAACACAAACGATCTATTTGCAGAAAGCGATCAGACGATCAAAGCCAACAACAGCGCTAATGTCTATGGCGTAATAAACGTTGGTGGCTTGGTGGGTATGGCAGAAAATAGCATGGTTGGCGCATATGCCGAACTACAAGAAATCAGCACAGAAGGTGGCACAGAAAATCAGTTGGTTTTAAAAGGCTATGGATTGGCAACCAGTGGCAGCGTGTATGGCAACTACAACGTTGGCGGGCTGGTAGGGTTTGCAGCAAAAACCTTAAATATATCCAACCCTTCAGGCGTGTATGCTAACACCATACTATCAACCGAAACATCAACTCCAGAAAGCAAAAAATTTGCGGTAGAAATAAAAGGGCTACCATATTGCGTAAGCTACTACATCTACGACAACGGAGGCCAAGAAACCTACACCTACTACATCCCATCCAACATAGGTGGGCTGGTTGGTTTTGCACACTCTGTAGCAATAGACAGCAACAAATTTAACATGGCACAAGGTAGTTTAGCAGCTGTAACCTCGTCGGAAGAGGGCACAAACAGCAACAACGACAACGGCGTGGTTATAAGCACAATATCCAACTATGTGGGCAGCGTTCTAAACGGCGACAACATAGCCGAAGCATATTTGGGCAGAAATTTAAGCAACGATAGCACTACTGCCAACGCTAGCAAAGGGGTTTTCTTCAAGAACGATTACGGAAACCAGGCAGCTGACTTCAAAGTTGAGTTTAAGGATATGAAATCTGGCTTTGGCGGGCTTGCAGGCGGAGTGGTAAAATTGCAATCTCCAATCGGCAAAGAACAAGGCAACACGCTTGGCAATGTAAGCATCGAGGCGCAACTTGGCATCAATGTTGGCGCACTGTATGGCTTTGTTGGCAATAGCGATAGTTATAACTTTAACGCAATTGTTAAAAGCGCAACCATATCGGGCAACATCTCGGTTGATGGTGGCTACTTTATAGGTGCAATTGCGGGCAGTGTGGATGTTGGCCAGTCTATCCAGGATGATGATGGTAGTGCCTTCAGCAACGAAAATATTAAGGCAGCAGATGGGCAATCCGCAAGCATAACCCTACAATCTAAATACACCGGCATGTATGTGGGTGGCTTGTTTGGCAAACTTCACGCGCACGATAACGATATGTTATCAATGGTTAGCAGCAATGTTAACATCACTATAGACACCAGCAAATCTTACTACATGGGCGGCCTGGTTGGCATGTACTATGTAACTGGCGATACCGCTAACCCTTCAGTAAAATTAACTGGCAATGTGGATAAAGAAGCAGTTGTCACCCTTACTAAAAAAGGCGTAAAAGATCCTGCTTCTATTGGCGAATTTGGCGGCTTTGTTGGCATGCTTAAGGTAGAAAAAACCACAGGCGGCTCTGCCGATGTAACCATTTCTAATGGCGGCAGCCAGCCATACGCCTTTACCATCAACACTATAGAAAACGGCAACTACTACGACGGCCCAAGCAAAACCGAGGCACAAAACTCTAACGAGGGCGTAAACTTGGTGGCAATGGCAACATATGTTAACCAAGATAGATTTACCATTTGCCCAACAAGCAATTCTAGTTGGTACACCTTGCCAGGCCGTGACGGATTTAGCGGCAATAACCCATTAAAACCTAGTGCATCCACCGGCTGGGCAAAAGATTACACTATGTTTAAAACCATGCAGCGCTGCATCCCAGCAGGCAAAAATACTAATAATCAACAACAGATACGCAGCGGAACGGAAGAGTGGGACGCAATTTCAGTGGTGTACGATGCCGCAAACATAACCTATGTTGCAACCCAATCCAACTCGGGATATACACTTAACCCATATGATGATGGAACAAATTTAAAAGCCAAGTATTATCACGATGAAGATGTGCGAACAACTTTATTTGGTGAAAATACTGAGAAGAGTGAAACTACAACGACATTAGAAGGTGCAGACTACATCATTTGCACCATTTACGAGGCAGTAGATGGCCAACCTATGCTGTATTCTAAAATAGGTATTGCCGAACCATATAAAGACGAAAATGGTAATTATGGTGAGCCAGAAGATATCTCTAAAAATGGCTTTAAGATGTTCTTATATGCAATGGGAATGTCTAGCAATGTCCCAGAATCTATTGCAAATTTAGATTTTTCTAGTACTGAATGGGGAATAGTCACACTTGCGCCATTGCCAGATAGGTATTATGGTGGCATTTTAGCTATGGATTCTGTAGATCCGAATCAGGGATATTATAAAATTAATAAATCCCTTGCTGATAGATTTGCAACCGAAGACGCAAGTAGTTCATTAGTAACATATAATTATAATATAAAAAATTACTATCGATATAATTCAGGGAGTGATGACAGTGATGACAGTGACCTTTCCAAGAACACCCCGACATGGTTCCAGTTTAAAATGTTTTATGAAAGTGAAAAACTAGGTGGAACTGATTATACCCCTAACGATGGTAGTATATTTAATGTTACTGGTATGACAACTGATAATGTTCAAAACAAATTATATAATAAAGGCAATTCATATAAAGGTTTAAAATGGATAGGGATCATTGTAGATGCTGTACTTACTGTTGCAACTTTAGGTGTGGGCAGTGGATTTATGGCGGCAAAGGCGGCTGGACAGCTTGTAGCCAAACAAATTGCGAAATATATAGCAAAAGCTGTTTTAAGATATGGCATAAGAACTGCTATTGCGCTAGGAGTTTTACATCCTTTAATAAACCAAGCCCTAGCACAACAAACTGCATCAAATACATATTATGATGTTCAAGATCAAACTATGGGATTCTTGGGTATGTCATATCAACGGGAAGTTTCATATCGTGACGGAAAAATGAACACTGCTATAGATGGCGGAAATTATATTGATCCTAAGACAGGTGCACAATATATTTATTATAGTAGTGTAAGGCCATCAGATTATTATACTAATTTCTATTATGTTTACTATGATTATGACCCAACTAAGCCAGAAGGACAACAAGTACAAACCAGTATAGTAGAATTTAATGATGAAAATTTAATATTTGAAGAGGATAATTATTATACAAGATCCGGTGGGATATTTGAAGGTGCTATGCCATGCAAATACAACGGACAAGATGCCGCATGTTATTACTATTATCTAATTAACAATGGGGCCTATTATGTGCTTATGGATGCTACCACTATTGATTACATACCTGTACAACCATTCTTTGAAGAAAATGAGTACAAACCTTATCTAGATTACATTAATCAGATTAATTATTATATCAGGGGTAGTTATAATGGCACTACTTATACAATAGGTGAATCTAACGATATGAATAGTTACTTGTATTATGCAGACAATACTAACACTACTATAATGCGCAAAAATAGTACAGAAGGTGGTTCTGAAATTACATTACCTAAAAGCATAAAATTTGAAGAAAGAACCGAATTACATTATGTGCCTGTGGATCAAAGTTATTTATTTGGCGAAGGCAATGAGGATGGTTTATACAAAAATTTAGATAATACAAATAAAGTTCTTGAAGATACAGGGAAAGACCACAAAGATTTAAATTATGGCTATGGCTATATGAAAAATGCTTATTATACCGCAAATGGTGACAAAACATATATTAATAATAGTGGTGCAGTTGTTGAAATAAATAGCTACTCTTCAATTAGGCCATTAGTCGGTAAATTTGTAGAAGGACCAACTTCTGGTAACGAAGGCATAGATTATGTAACTATCAATGTAGACGGAAATACTAGATCTTTTGTATTTGATAGCGTTACAACAGAGGCTGGTACAGATATTGGAGAGTTAAAAGGAACTAACATAATAGAAGATGCAAGCGGTGATTACATCAATGTAAATCTATATCCAAAATCTTTTACTAATCCATATTCTGTACAAGGTGGTGAAACAACAAAAGATGAAGACATTTACTATATTTTATCTACAGCGATATCTCAAAATTTAACCGATTCTACTGGTCAACCTATTGGCTTATCTCACAATGCAACCTATTTCTACTTTGACGGCGGATATAAAAGTGACGCGGACGGAAGAGTATTTACTGAATTATTTATTGGCGATAAAACACAAAATAATTCTATTAAAATAGATGTACAAAAAGACGATAGCCCAGGGCTAGGCGGGACGGTTGTACAGCCAAGTGCACAGCCAAAACCTTATTATAGTTTGTATTCAAATAAAGACTTACGATTACTTACAGATGATGGCAATGGTAATGAAATTAACGATGCTTACAGACCTATAAGGATATACGGACCATGTAGCGATGATTTGGAAAAATTAACATTCGAAGATTTTGTAAATGGCTATGAAACAACTTACAAAGGTTACTATATGTTGTCAGACACAGAATTAAATGGGATATCGGAAAATGTAAAATCAATGTATTTGGTATCAAATTATTATAAAATATATGATGCAGAGCCATTAAAATACCCAGATGATTCTGGTATTGTGTGTGATAGTAATGAAAAACCAATAACCAAAAGAATTTATATTATTAATAATTATAATATTATAAATGACGATATTAATATTTTAACAAGTGTTAATATTAAGTTACCTAATACAGGCGATGGCAATATATCTTATAATTATAATAAGTATTGCCTGAGTGCCGATAAAAATATTTATACTAGGTATTATTATACAACGCTACAAGATGGCAATGAAATTAAAATACCTACTTCAGATGGAAATGAATCTTATTGGTTGTACAAACCAAATTCTACCTGGCCAAATGCTGGAACAACCAACTTTGTAGAAAGTGTCCGCGTAATTCTTGGCGGCGGCGATATCTTCTATGACAAAGATGATCTTAATGGTAATCATTCAATAGGCACAATATCTTGTCAATAAAAAATCCACTTTAAGTGGATTTTTTTATTTGTTTTTTACTTCATAATAATTATATGGATTAGTATGCCCAATTTGAGTTCCATAACTAAATGAGGTTATATTTCGCAAAGAGGCTTTGTATTCATCATCATAATTAAATTTTACCCTATAAGCATCTGCTAGATAATGCACGTTACCTTCATAATTATCAATACCAGTATATCGTGTAGGTGTAATTCTAACAGTGCCAATAGTATTTTTAAAATAATTTGAATATGTTGTTCCTCTAGAAGTGATGGTTATTTCGTTTTCATTAAAGCCTATAATGTCTATATCTATTTTATTATATTTATTGACATTAACATTATCCCACTTAGTAAATTCTTTAATCATATCATTGTATGAATAAATAGCAATATTTACTTTAGATTGTACTTTAGGATTTCTTAGATTAGCTAACTCTTGTATATAATATAGTCCTTGTACATATTCGCCTTCACATAGATATGTATACTCTTCATATTCTTGATTTGTTAATGGATATTTTAGCACATAGTTGGTGTAGTAGTTGCCATATTGGCTAGAAGAAACATTTTCTGCCTTTACTGAAACGTATATGTGATTTTTATCGTTATCGTAAATATAACTGCTAGCAAATACATCTAATGTGCCATCTAAATAAGCATCTACATTATGCCCATTTTCTCTTAAAAATTTATAAGGAATTGGCTTTACATCATTAGATATTCTAAATCCATTATCGTAAACTTTTTGCCATAAATTTCTGTTTTCTTCAGTTAAAATATTTGACAAAATATCACTAAATTCTGTTGTTTCGTCATCATTATTTCCGCCAGGGTTTAAGCCACCGGGGTTGGTGCCGCCAGGTTGTTGCTGCCCAGTTGTGGTTACATTTTTGCAGTCCGCCGAGCACGCCGCCAGCCCAATAGCCGCCAGCGCCATAGCGCCCGCCAGCACAAGCCCAGCAATTGTCCTAACAATTTTATTTTTGTTAGCGATTTTAACATTATTCAACAACTCTTGTGTTTCTTCCGTCATCGCACTTTTTCTAGCCAATTTTTCTCTAATTTCGTCTATCAACGACATATTCCCTCCAAAATCTAACCGCAATTTAAGCCAATTTATAGCCGATTTATCTAAGCCGCAAATCAACTAAACAAATTTTAATTTGCAACCAACCGCGCAATTAGAATAATTATTATAATTATAATCTGAAATCATCTATTTGTCAATACTTCAGCCAAAAATTAATCAAAAATCCCCCAAAATCCCCCTTTTCAGTCGAAAAGGTTTTAATCTTCGTCTGTTGGGATTGGGGTGTGGGCGAAGGATAGCACATAAATTTTGTTGGCGCCGGCGTGTTTTAGCACCTTGGCAACCTCGTTAACTGTGGAGCAGGTGGTTACAACGTCGTCGATAATAAGTATATTTTTGCCCTTAACAGACGCGCGGTGATCGGGGTTGATTTTAAAGCAATCGGTTAAATTTTCGCGTCTATCTTTAAACGAAAGTGTGGCTTGGCTAGCGGTTTCTTTCACCTTAAGGCAAAGTGGCAATAGGGTTAGATTAAACCGCGCGCAAAATTCCTCTGCCAACAGTTCGGCCTGATTATATCCGCGCTCCTTTAGGCGATTTATATGGCTGGGCACGGCACAAACCATGTCCGGCTTTATGTCCCACGCGGCGTAGCAATCCGACATATAGTCCACCATGCCGGTGATAAGATATTTTGCGTTGTCATATTTAAGGTTGTGCACGGCGGTTATAACCCTGCCAGTGTAATCCAGTGGGGCGCGTGCGAAATCGAAAAAGTAGTTCAATTTTTTGCAATGAATACAAACGTTGCCTTCGTCCTCATCCGGCAAACTTACGCCGCAGCGCAAGCAAGCGCGCCTAATAAATGGCAGCGTTTCCATACAATTTGTGCAAGTTTCGTTGCTGTTTTTGCCGTTTAGTTCGTCGCCACAAAACATACATTTAATTTTATTTGGGTAAATTAAATTTTCAATAAAATTTTTTATCTTTTGCCATTTCATACAATAATTTTACCATATTTTACCAATTTTTGTATATTTTTGCACATATTTTGTTGTGTTTTTTAAAAATTTTAAAAACCAAAAAACACTGCTTTGTGGTATTTTTGTTAAATTTAATTAAGATTTTTTTATTTTTAGTTGATTTTTTAATTAATTTTTATTAAATTTATTAATTTTTTTATTAATTTTTTATGTTTTTTTGTATTTTTTATTAATTTTTAACATTATTATTTTAAATTTTAAAAATTGCCGCATAAAAAAAATTTATTAAAAATTTTACAAAAAGTGTTGACATTTGTTAGCTTTTGTTATATAATTACACTAGTTTAATAAAATTTCTTGCTGCTAAGACCACAAGTGCAGTAGCGTAAAACCTTCGGGTTGCTTGTGTAGGAGAGAAAATATGTCGATTAAAGTCTCTTTTGTCACGGCAAAAGGGATTTTTATTATTCTATAAGATTTATCTTATTTAGCATAAAGGAGGATTATGTCAGCAAATTTAGAAGCAAAAAAAGTTGCGGTAGAAGAAATTAAAAAACTGCTAACCGACAGTAAATCTGTTGTGTTGGTAGACTATCGCGGCACCACGGTTGAACAAGACACTGCACTTAGAAAAACTTTGCGTGAAAATAATGTAGTGTACAAAGTGCTTAAAAACAGCCTGTTCAAAAAAGCGTGCGAACAACTTAACATCTCTGGCCTAGATGACGCACTTAATGGTACAACCGCTTTTGCATTTGGTATGGAGGATGAAACCGCTGCTCCGCGTCTTATCAAAAAAGCCAGCAAGGATTACACCACTTTGGTTATTAAAGCCGGCGTGATGGCAAACAAAGCTTTGTCTACTAGCGAAGTGGAGGCTATGGCAGCAATCCCAGCAAAAGATCAACTTGTTGCTCAATTGTTGTATGTCCTCAATGCACCTGTGGCATCGCTTGCACGTGCATTTAAAGCCATTGCAGATAAGCAAGGCTAGTTAACCGCTTAAGGTTCGTTTGTTACGTAAAAACAAAATTAGGAGAGTATCTCCTGCAAATTAAAATTTATTAAAAGGAGTTTAATATGACTATCGAAGAAATTGTTAATGAAATCAAAACTAAAACTGCCGTTGAATTAAACGAGTTAGTTAAAGCATTAGAACAAGAATTTGGCGTTAGTGCCGCTGCCGCTGTTGTTGCTGGCCCTGCTGCTGGTGCAGCTGATGCCCCTGCAGCCGAAGAAAAAACTGAATTTACTGTTATGCTTAAAGAAGTTGGCGCAAACAAAATTGCTGTTATCAAAGCAGTACGTGAAGCAACTGGCTTGGGCTTAATGGAAGCTAAAGCTTTGGTTGAAGCCGCTCCAAAAGCAGTTAAAGAGAACATCCCTCAAGAAGAAGCTAAAAAGCTTGAAGAGGCTCTTAAAGCTGCTGGTGCTGTTGTTGAACTTAAATAATTCGTTCTTTATGCTAAAAGCCGCATTGATTTGCGGTTTTTTTATTTTTATTGTGCAAATTAATAAATTATAAAGTAAGTTGAAGGATTTATGTTTAACAGTTTGTTTTTTGGCAAATATTATAAAAATGGGCAAAATTGATACTAACTTTACAAAATTTTCAAAAATTTTACAAAAAACATTAAAATTTGTTTGACTTAGATACCCCATGGGGTGTACAATTAAGTAAATCTTTCTAAGGAGGAAAAAAATGAAAGAAACCAAAAAAACAGCAACCGCTAAAGTTGCAGCAAAACCAGCTGTTGCAAAAAAAGCCGCTCCAAAAGCAGCTAAGCCAGCAGCAAAACCAGCTGTAAAAGCAGCAAAACCAGCAGCAAAAGCTCCAGCTAAAAAAGTAGCCAAGGCTCCTGCAAAAGCTCCAGTTAAAGCACCTGCTAAAAAAGTAGCTAAGGCTCCAGCAAAAGCTCCTGCAAAAGCTCCAGCTAAAAAAGCAGTAAAAGCTGCTCCTGCAAAAAAAGTTGTTAAGGCAGAAGTTAAACCTGTTGCAACAACTGCTGCAAAACCCGCTCAAAAAAAAACGGTTGTAGGGCGTGCGGAAGAGGAAAAAAAGGCGCTTAAAATCCGCATTAACCGTGTAATTGGTCAACTTAATGGTATTTCCGCCATGGTGGACGAAGGCAGATCTAGCGAAGATATCCTTATCCAACTAGTTTCCAGTTACAAATCAGTAAAAAGTATTTCCAATTTGCTTGTAGAAACGCATTTGCGTACCGCCATAAAAGAAAGTGCAAACAATCCAAAAGCGGTAGACAGCGCAATGGAAATATTAAAGCGCTATCAATAAAGTGGTTTTTAACCACTTTTTTTGTTTAACAAATCCGCAATTAAACCCACAACTTTTTGCCGTCCGTTAATTTTTTGTAGATGGGGGTAGGAGGCATTGTAGTTTTTAATATCGCTATAAAAAGATATAATTTCATCTTTTAGTTTTTCAGGCGTTAAATTCTGCTGATGAATAAGTTTTGCAACCTTTAAATCAGCATAATATTTAGCATTTAGCACTTGATCGCCACGCGAAGATGAGTTTTCTAGCGGGATTAAAAGCATAGGGATTTGCTTATAGAAGCATTCGCTGGATACCCCCGCCCCGCTTCTGCCCAACATAAAATCTGCCACGTTGTAAAGTTTTGCCATGTCGTCATAAAAAGGCAATGCTATATAATTGGTGCGGGTAGGGGGTGGGGTATTGTTTTTGCCATAGATATGGATTATATTAAATCGCGTTAACAAATCATCTATTATTGGAGTTACAAGTTCGTTTATGCTTTTTGCGCCAAGCGAGCCGCACAAAATTAGTAGTGTTGGTTTGTTTGTGTTTAATTTTATGTCGTTGGGTTTATCAAGTTTATCAAAGGATTTTGCAAAAATTGGGCCAGTATACACTATTTTTTTGTTTTTTTTCTCTAGATTCTTAAAATTTACGCACATTTTTGTGCAAAGCTTTAAAATAATTTTGTTTGCCAACCCAAAACTATAATCGCTTTCGTGTGCCAGTATGGGTATGTGTAGCATGCGCGCAGCTATGCAAACGGGCAGCGAAACATATCCGCCCTTGCTAAAAACCAACGCAGGCGATATTTTTTTTAGCGCTGCTTTGGCGGCGAATATCGCTTTAATTAACACAAAAGGTATTTTTAAATTGCTAAATATTTTTCCGCGCACTAATTTAACGGCGGGGATGATGTGGTAGGGTATATCTTTTGGTATTTTTGTTTTTTCTATCCCGTCGCTGCCGATATAACAAAAATTATATTTGCCGCGCAGCTCTTCCATTAGATACAAATTTGGCATAACATGCCCAAGCGTGCCGCCGCCAGTGAAACATATGGTTTTCATACTTATATTGTATGTGAGAATTATTTTTTTATTTGTTTTATATTCTAAAAACCGCACGTCCGCTTTAAATCGCTGGCAATTTTGAGCATGAATAACCCTTGGTCTAGCACTGCGTTCATTTTGTACAAAAATGCTTGCGTTTTTTACAAAATGAGTTAGCGGGTAGAGAATTGACCAACTGAAATTTGCAAGAAGTAGAGGGAATGTATTAAAGAGCCCAATCAAAATAGCGGCGCGCAGCATATTTATAAAATAATTTTGTACAAAAGTTAATCAAAAGCATGTGCTTATTATTTTTACTTTATTATTAATTCGCCGCTGTTATATTTTGTACAAAAATATTAGGTTATTTTACAAAAACAGAGCAATTTGATGTGATCGATTTGCGCTACAAACCCATCTGTATATATTTATACAAGTTATTTAAGCGCTTCGCATCTTAGCATTTTGTACAAAATCACTTACATTTTTTACAAAACCTGCAACTATTAATTATGTTTGGATTGGGTGTGGATCTGCCAACACGTGTTTTGCTATTAACTAGTGCTTATGGCTTAGCATGCGGCACCACTGCAAAAAATTTTGTAAATATATTTCCAAAGAACGAAATTTAATTATTATCTTGTGAGATTGGTAGAGTAAATTGTTTGTATATGTGTGCTTAAAGGTTTGATTCATCTATGAGGGTACTACACACTGCTGGAGATGTTTGTATTGTGTGATTGGGCAGAAAGGTTCATATTTATCAAACAGCACATAGCTGGGGTGTTTTTGTATAAAAATACCTAATTATTTTTAACAAAAAGGTTACTTAACTTCTTTTCACAAATGGCATTTTGTACAAAAAACGCTGCATATTTTACAAAATTAAAACGAGGGACAGGCCTTTTTGTCGTCCGGGCAGCACTACATTCTGTACAAAAATATTTAAATATTTTACAAAAGTAAGTAAACGCTAATTTTGTAATGAATTAAATTTAGCGCGAGTTAATTTTATCAATTTTTACTAACGATTTGGTACGAGTAAATTGTTCTAATAGTTGTTTGTGTAAAATTATTGCAATATTTTGTACAAAAATAAGCCAATATTTTACAAAAACAGAGTAGGCCTAGAATTTGTATTAATTTTAACTAAAATTTTGTACGAGTTAAATGCCTTACTAGTTGTATATTTAGAACAAATGTTATATTTTGTACAAAAACTCCTATTTATTTTACAAAAATAAACAATTGCGCTTCGAGTTGCCACCTTGAACTCATGGCAGGAGATAAAGTAAAAACCGTTTCCGTCCGCGCCGGCCACGCCCGCTAATAAATTGGTGCAACCGAGCAGATTTGAACTGCTGACCTATCGCTTAGGAGGCGATCGCTCTATCCAGCTGAGCTACGG
>CANRQB010000004.1 GCA_947632645.1 uncultured Clostridia bacterium
TAACGATTTAATTTCGCTTGCCAAGCGAGAAGAAGAGGTGTTTAAACCGCATATCTCCACTCCGTTCATTTTAAAAAAGGGGAGTTATAGTTTGCGCCTTATTCAACTTGCGCGTGACGAAGCCCACCGCTTTGCAATAACTTTTAACAGGCAACTTAGGGCAAAAGGAATGTTGCATTCTGGGCTAGAGAGTATACCCGGGGTGGGTAAGGCAGTTAGGCGAAAATTGCTTAGCCATTTTGGCACGTTAGAAAACATTAAAAATGCCTCGATTGAGGATTTAAAAGCGGTTAAGGGTCTGCCAGAAAAAACAGCGCAAGAAGTGTACAAAAAATTTCATAAAAACTAAAATTAGCACAAAATTTTGTTAAAAACTAGCAAAAAACAACAAAAATTAAACAAAAAAGGACAAAAATGCAAATAAATTTTAATAACAAAAACTATACAATCACAAGCTATGCAACCATACAAAATATTAAGGTTTTTCAAACGCTTATTTCTCATGGAATAAAATTGGAGGACATAAAATCACACGACATGGCAAGCGATTTTTTGCCTGAACTTTATAATAAAAATAACGATGTTGCAGTGGGTGAAATTTTGCGCAATTTAAGATATAGTGCAAAAACAAACACTCTTCCAGAAATTTGGAAAGATTTTTTAGAACAATATGGATATAATTTTGATATTTCG
This sequence comes from uncultured Clostridia bacterium, assembly GCA_947632645.1. Lineage (GTDB taxonomy): Bacteria > Bacillota > Clostridia > Christensenellales > UBA1242 > Onthoplasma. Next base: position 694 of record CANRQB010000004.1, read on the forward strand.
TTATTAAGAACTAATCAACTTAAGCAACAAAATAACGAGGCAGTTTTAAACCTTTTGCAGCTGTTTGTAGATAATGGAATCGATTTAAACGATATACCCCAGCGGGCATCTGCTTTAGACATTTTGCCAAGCAAATTTAACAACGATAACAATATTAATATTGGCACCATTTTGCAATATATCCGCAATAAATACAAAACCGATAGTTTAAACCCAGTTTTGTTAAATTTTTTAAAATCGCATAACTTTATTTTTATAAAGGAGAGGGGGCGAAAGCCAAAAAAATTGTCGCCCGCAAACTTGGCTGCAAACGCTAACGCAGCAACAAATTTGCAACCGAAAATATATAGCGATAAAAAACTTAAAACAGAAACTAGCAAATACAAAAAATCCAGTAAGCCAGCGCGCAAAAAAGTGCAAATTTTAAAATTGATTGTTTCGTTTGGCGTGGATTTAAATTCATTAGAAAAATCTGCAATGGCAAGCCAACTTTTGCCAGAAAAATCCATAACCCGCGAAGAAGATTTTTGTGTGGGCAAACTTATTTACAATGCAAAAATCAAGCATAAACAGGGCAAACTAAACCAATCGCTATATAAAACTTTTAAAAACTTGGGTGTAAATTTTAACGAACAAAAGCTGATAAGCAAATGTTTAGTGGGCAGCAAATCTGAAATTTTGCCCCAAAACGAGGAAAACTCCACCGATACAAACGAATCTATCACTTCACATTTAAACTTGGGCAGGGTTAAATAATAACCTTTTTTTATTTTTTTTTGAAAAATTTTAAAATTTTGTGCAAAAACTGTTGACAAACGGAAATCATAGTGATAGAATATCAGTGAAAGTCAAAGATAGTCAAACCGCTATTTAACTAACTACTATATTTATTATTTAATAAGGATAAAAGGAGGGGGAATGAACAAAAGCATAAGCGATTTAATAGAAGAGTTTATAATTTCCAGCCTAGACGATGATGATTTTATCGAACTTAGCCGAAACGACCTTGCCAAGTTTTTTGCCTGTGTGCCAAGCCAAATTAACTATGTGCTTAACACTCGCTTTACGCCAAACAGGGGTTTTGTAATCGAAAGCCAGCGCGGTGGCAGCGGATATATTAAGGTTACGCGCATGCAAAACAACAACGATAACTACCTTAAAAACGCGCTAGAAATTTGCAGCGAGCCCATCACCGCAACTGCGGGCAATCAAATTGTGGAGCACCTTATGTCCCGCAAAATTATAAACGAGCGCGAGGCACAACTTATAAAGCGCGCCATCAGCCCAAAGGCACTAACCAGCCCAATAAATATGGCAAACAATTTGCGAAGCAATATTTTGGCAGAAATTATAATAGAATTAATGAAAGGCGGATAAATAAATCCATAAAAAAGTTAAAATAAAGCAAAAAATCGATAAAAAGCAACAAAATTTTTAAAAAAATCACAAAAATGTGTCATAAAATATGAAAATTTTAAAATTAAAAATCTAAAATCAGATAGGAGGTAAATTATGAAATGTGATAGATGTGGAAAAGCAAGTGTGTATCACAGCACACTAATTGTAAACGGGGTTAGCCAAACCACCAATCTGTGCCGCGATTGCGCAATTAAAGAAGGGGTGTTTAACACAAGCCCAACCGATATTTTTGACGATATGTTTTCGTTGTTTGCCGACTTTTTGCCCGAGCAAGCAGAGGATATTGTTTGCCCGGTTTGCCACACCAGCCTAAGCCAGTTTAGGGCTACCCAAAAACTTGGCTGCCCAAACTGCTACGAGGTGTTCAGAAGCGAAGTTAATGCACTACTTAAACGCATTGCTCCGTTTGAAAATCATAAGCCAGAAGTTTCTAAAACAAGCAAAACAAAAACTAAGGCGGTAAGCAAAGCAGATAAAATATCCGAACTAAGGCAAGAAATGGCGGTTGCAGTTAAAGAAGAACGCTACGAGGATGCCGCAAAAATTAAAAAGCAGATAAAAAAGTTGGAGGGCGAAAATGAATAATGTACTTTCAACTTATGTCAGCGTTGTGCGCAACCTTAAGGACTACAAATTCACACCAAAATTAGAAGAGAGCAAAATGGCGGAGATAGTGGATAAGGTGGCGGCTGCACTACCAAATTTTAAAAAGGTGGAAATAGCCAACCTAGATAGAAATGTTGTTAATTTGCCAATATTTAAATCCAAATACAACACCGCGCTGCTTAGCGAAGATGGTAGGGTGGCTATCACCTTCTTTGATGGCGAGCACATTACAATTATGTCGGCTGCAAGTGGCTACGATGCCGATTGCTTTAAGCGGGTGCATCTGGTTAGCGAGCAGTTAAAAAATGCGCTCAATCTTGTGTATAACGACGATTATGGCTACCTAACCAGCAATCTATTCAGCGTGGGCAACGGGCTTAAATTGAGCTGCAGTTTTGCACTTTCTGGCATTGTGGCAATTGGCAAAATAGACCAAGTTAAGCAGAATGTTCACCAATTTGGCTTCAACCTAACCAATGGCGAATATGATGACCAGTTTGTGCTGTCCACCGGCTGCAATTTGGGATACACTTCTAGTGAAGTGGCTGCCGAGTTTGAAAAAATGGCAAACAAGTTGCAAGAACTCGAGCGCGACAGCGTAAAGCTATACGCCAGCACCAATGCGGACGAAATTTACGATAGATATCTGCGTGCGGTGGCGGTGCTTAAAAATGCCTATCTAATGCCAAACGACGAGTTATCCGCCCACATAAAAACCCTGCGCATGGGCTTAAATTTGGGCTATAACGAGGTGGATAGCAGCAAGATAAACGCGCTGCAAAAACTTTTAAAGGATGAGCAGTTTGTGTCGGTTAGCGGCTTAAAGGCCACGGCCGAAAAAGTTAAAGCTATATTAGGAGGTAAAAATGTATAATTTAACCGATTTAGCCAACAAATGTGTTACGGTTGCCACTCAGTTTGCCAGCAACTATGGCAGCGAACTTAGCACCGAACATATTTTGTACGCGCTAACCAAGGTGGAAAGCCAATCTAAGCGCCTACTTAATAGTTATAATGTGGATAGCAACATTGTTAAGGACGTTATCGATAGTGTCAGCCAAAAAATCCCATCCAGTGTGGTTGAACTTACCCCGCGCGTTAAAGAACTTTTAATGATTGCGGGCAGTGTGGCAAAGCGCACCTACACCCAGTTTATATCCACCGAGCATCTGCTTATTGCGCTGCTTAGCCAAGAGGATAGTTTTGCAATAAATATCCTATCCAGCGCACTTAAAATTAATGTGTACGAAATGCGCGCGCGTGCAATTCAGCTTATAACTAATCAAGCCAAGGAAAACCAAAACAATTTTGCCAGCGATGGTTTTACCGAACTGGGCAATCTGTCGGGCGAGCAGAGCGCACGCGAACACGAATATAACTACACAAGCGAACTGCCACAAGAACTGCTGGATATGGGCAGCGACCTTACTTTGCGCGCCAAAAATGGCAAAATAGACCCAATCATTGGCCGCGATGACGAAATTGAGCGCATGATAGAAATCTTGTGCCGCAAAACCAAAAATAACCCTGTACTCATCGGTGAAGCGGGTGTTGGTAAAACCGCGGTAGTAGAAGGGCTTGCACGCCGAATTGTTGCCGGCGATGTGCCACAATTTTTAAAGAATAAAATTATATACAGTTTGGATATTGGCGGGCTTATGGCGGGCACAAAATATCGCGGCAGCATGGAGGAAAAACTTAAAAATGCCATCGAAACCATCATCCAAAACAAAAACATAATCGTGTTTATCGACGAAATCCACACACTTGCGCAGGTGGGCAGCGAAAAGGGCGAAACCAACCCAGCGGACATGTTAAAACCATATCTTGCGCGCGGCGAAATGCAAACCATTGGTGCAACCACAACAGACGAATATCGCAAGTATATCGAAAAGGATAAGGCACTTGAGCGCCGTTTCCAACCAATAACGGTAGATCCGCCAACAGTAGAGCAGACCATCGAAATTTTAACCGGCCTGCGCGATAGTTACGAGGCCTTCCATAAGGTTAAAATCACGGACGAGGCAATTAAAGCCGCTGCAACTTTATCCGACCGATATATTCAAGATAGAAGTTTGCCGGATAAAGCAATTGACCTTATCGACGAGGCAAGCAGCCGCGCCAAGGTTAAAAACAACTACGAAAGTGCCGAAATTAAAGAGTTAAAGGTTAAATTAACCAAACTAGAGGCAGAAAAAGAAGATGCGGTCAATCAAGAGGATTTTGAAAAGGCATCTCGCTTGCGCGACCAAATAAGCAAGTTAAAGGACGAAATTGAATCGCTTAAAAACAAGCCAGTAACTTCGGATAATACCAATGCCACAATCACCGAGCACGACATTGCCGAAGTGGTTAGCAAGTGGACAAACATTCCACTAACCAAACTAACCGAAGGCGAGGCTGAGCGCCTACTTAACCTAGAAACCGTGCTAAAAGCGCGCGTAAAAGGGCAGGACGAGGCGGTAGAAAAGGTGGCAAAAGCCATCCGCCGCAGCCGAATTGGCATACGCGACCCTAAGCGCCCAATTGGCAGTTTCTTGTTCTTGGGCTCTACCGGTGTGGGTAAAACCGAACTTTGCAAGGCGCTTGCCGAGGCACTTTTCGACGACGAAAACAAGATGATCCGCCTTGACATGAGTGAGTTTATGGAAGCGCATAGCGTGTCTAAACTGATTGGCAGCCCGCCAGGATATGTCGGCTTTGACGATGGCGGACAACTAACCGAGCAAGTGAGACGTAAACCATACAGTGTGGTGCTGTTTGACGAAATTGAAAAGGCACACCCAGAAGTGTTTAATATGCTGCTTCAAATTTTGGATGATGGCAGGTTAACCGATAGCCATGGCAAAGTGGTAAGCTTTAAAAACACGCTTATAATTTTAACCAGCAACATCGGCAGCGACAAAATCAACAAAAACAAGGTGGATTTGGGCTTTAACGACACGGTTAAAGAGGATAAATCGGCCATTATGCTAAATGAACTTAAAAAATACTTTAAGCCAGAACTTATAAACCGTATCGATAACATTGTAATCTTTAATAAACTTAGCGCACCAGTGCTTAAAGAGATTGCTAAAAAGATGCTTGCCGACCTAAATAAAAACCTTAAACAGAGCGGGGTAGAACTTAAATTTACCCAGTCCACACTTAACTATTTGGTTAAAAATGGCACAAATGAAGATTTTGGCGCGCGGCCACTTCGCCGACTTATAACCAGCCAGATTGAAGACGAACTTGCCGACAAAATGCTTAAGGGCGAAATTAAATCGGGCGATAACGTGCTTGTAGACCATAAAGACAACAAACTACTATTTTTAACTAAAAACACAGATTAAACCACCAATGGTGGTTTTTTCTTTTGATTGCTTTAATGTGGAAAATTTACTTAGTTGGTGGCGGGGAAGGAGCGGGGGCTTGCTGCGGGTGCTTAATGCACCCGCAAGGGCGGCAGCACCGCCCTAGCGCAAACTGCGTTTGCGCGCAAGCCCCCTGCAAACAAAATACCCACAAATTTTAAATTCCCCCTTGACAAATATGGTTTTTATGTTAAAATATTTTTAAGGAGTTAGTATGAGAAATTATTTGATAATTCATGGCAGTTATAGCAATAGCAACGAGCATTGGTTTCCTTGGCTGGAAGAAATGTTAAAAAATGCGGGCGAAGAGGTTATAAATTTAGATTATCCAACCGACACAAATCCAGTGGCCGCGGCTGAAGTGCAAAATTATGATGCTTGGGCGCGTGTGTTGGATGGCGTAAAGGATAAAATCAATGAGGATACGATTTTTATCGGGCATTCAATTTCTAACATATTTTTTGTAAAATATTGCCTTGAAAATAACATTAAAATTTATAGGGCGATTTTTGTTTCTGGATTTTACAACTACAACAGTGAATACACCGATTTTGTTAACGGCTTTGTTGGCATGGTTGGATATGATGTTTTCGATAAAGCAATGTGCACTTTCTATCCTGAAAACCCTGAACAATTCACTAAGCACGCAAAATCTAGAATCTGCTTTTACTCTAAAAATGACCCAATTGTATCTAGTGCAAAGTTAAAAGAGTTTGCAAGAATTATGGATGCCGAAAATATTTGTATTGCTGATGCGGGGCATTTTTGTGATGGGAATTATGACAAAACTTTTGAAGAAATTATACCTTATTTAGATTGCGCAAATATCAAAAATGTTTAAAAAATAGTCGCCAAAGCGGCTATTTTTCATAAAATTAAATTATTTTTGCTTAAATAATAGTTAAATTTTAATTATCAACTTGCAAAGTGTTAAAATCTTTATAAAAATCGAATTGTTGGTTTTCGCTGGCAATAATTGTGCCGGTGTATTCGCATAAAATGGTGGCGGCAAGTGGGTGATAGTTTGCAGGCAGAGTAGAAAATAGGTTATCTATAAGCAAGTATTTTGGCGCTCTTATAACCGCGCGCAATAGGCACAAAATTTGCTGCTCATATTTGTTTAGCTTGTTTGCCTTTAACTTTTTTATTTTTAACAAATCAATTGATTGATTATTAAAATTTTTTGCATTTTTATCAATTTTTTCATCAATTTTTTCATTTAAAAGCGCATTTTTATCTTTAATTTTGTTGTCGACTTTAAAGTTGATTGATTTTTGGTTATTAGCTTTTTGATTGTTATAATTTAAATCTATTTTATTTTGTTCAGTTTTATCCATCAAAAAAGATAGGTGACTAATAATGGCATTTTCAACAATTTCATCCGCGTTTTTTATCTTGCGCAATTTAAGTGGAAAAATTAAATTTTTGTATACACTTTTGTGTTTAAACAAAACTGGAGTTTCTGGCAAATAGGCAAAGGGTAGATCGCGATTTCTTATATCTTTTAAATTGATGCCGTCGTAAAAAATGTCGCCGTCAAACTTATCCATTTTTGCCAGCAAGCGCAAAACAATTTTGCCATTATCCCCAAGCAAAAGAGTGTTGCCATCAATTTCTGCATTGTAGCCTAACAGCGCATAATATTCGCGCACATATTTAACGCTTACATTTTGAATTTCAATCATACAAACATTATATATCAGTTTGGCAAATTTTGCAATTAAATTTTATACATGGGAAAACAAAAAGTACAATAGAATCTCTGATAGGTTGTAGTTTCGTATTGCTTATCAAAATATGCAAATAATTATAAAATTTTAACAACATTATTACTATTGTAATATTTTAATTAAAAATCTTGTTTTTTTTGTAACTTTATATAAATCGTAAATTTACAGATTTGCAATAAAAATTTAAAAATTATAATCAAAAACACCCCAAAACCATTAAAAATGGCTAAAATTTTAACAAATTCAATAAAAAATAAGCAGTTTTGCAATTTTCAACAAAAATGCCTATCAAATTTTATAGAATAATATAATTTATTTAAATCCATTATTACTATTGTAATAATCCTAATTATATATACTAGTTTTATTTATAATTAATAGAAATAATATTATATTACTATTGTAATAAGCAATAACCAAAAAACTTTATTACTATTGTAATAATGCCTTAATAACTAAAGTTATAACGAATATTGCCTGATTGTTTTTATAATAAATATCTTAATTACTATTGTAATAATCCTAATAACCACAAACTTTATTACTATTGTAATAATGATGCTTTAATAACTAAAGTTATAACGGTTAATATTATTCATACTATTTATGTTTTAATAACTAAAGTTATAATGATAGTTGTTTTAATTATTCATGGTATTAATAACTAATGTTATAATGATATTTGTTTTAATTACTATTGTAATAATGATTTTTTTAATATCTTTATAACTAAAGTTATAATTTGCTAGTTTTACAATATTAATAATTTATTTAGTTAAATTTGCAAAGTTAAGATATCCACTGCCTTCGATGTTTTTGTCGCCAGTTATTGGGGTGCAGTTGCTAAGTAAAAATTGTTTTATTTGGTTATTTGTGGCATTTGGGTAGCGGGATAAAATGTCCGCACAGATGCCTGCAACTATGGGTGCGGCAACACTTGTGCCACTCATGGTTGTGGTGGGTGGCAGGGTATTATTAAAGGACGAAACATTAATGCCGGGCGCAAGTAAATCAGGCTTGCTGCCATAAATTGTTGGCCCGCGGCTAGAAAAGTCAGGCACTGACATATTGCCGCAATCAAGCGCACCAACCGTGATAATATTTGGATTGTTGCCCGGGCTTTTTATGGTGTTGTTTTCTGGCCCGCTGTTGCCCGACGCCGCTACAACCACCAGCCCGCGTTTCCAAAGTGCTTCTGCACCTTTGCTTAGCGGATCGTCGCCGTCAAGCGAATTTGCACCAAAACTCATGCACACAACTTTAATATTATACGCCTTATGATTTTCGTACACCCACTGCATGGCATCCAGTATAGTGTCGCTAGTGCTGTTGCCTTCGCTGTTAAGCGCTTTTATTATAACCAAATCGGCAAGCGGTGCATACCCACACGGGGTATGGGTATATTTATTGCTACCACCAGCCACACCAGAAACAAATGTGCCATGGCCGTTATCGTCATATGGGGTGGGGTGCTTGTTAACCAAATCGATAAATTTTTTAATTTTGCACTTTGGAAAAACAAAGCCAAGATGCAAATAAACGCCAGTATCTATAACGCAAATTGTTTGGCCCTGACCTAAATATTTATTTTCAGTTAAATTACTAAGATGCATAATATCTGCATCATTTTCGGCAAACACTTTTGTATTTTCGCTAATAAAATGCACATGATTTTGGTTAGAAAGTTGCTTTATTTCGTTAAAATTGGCATTTGCACTAAAACAATTTGCAAATCGATATGGCTTAAAAGGTATATTGTTATTTATTAAAAAATGCTTACAGTCATCAAAATTTGTGGCAGAAATAAGCACTTCATTTTTAATATTTTCATCCAAAATCTGCACTCGGCTAACAAGCGCGCTGCTTATTTTATTTTTGTTCATTTATAGCATTCACCAAACCATCCAACATCTCTTTTTGTTGCGGATTTAAAAAGGGGTATAGGGTATTTTTCATATTGTTTAAACTTGCGCTATCTAGTTTGCCTTGCGCCCTAAGTTTGCTTGCCTCGCTAAAAAGATTGCTAATCAATTCGTTTTGATTCATGTCCTTATATTTGTTAATTAAATCTTCTATATTTTTTGTATCGCCTGTGTTTACTTTATCTTTATTTTCGTTTGCAAAACTTTTTAAATCTCTTGGCATATTCACCTCTAAATTTATTATGAAAATTCTTGCATTATAGTTACAAAAATTTAATTTAAGCATAAATAAAATAAAGGAGGGGGTATGGATTTTAACGATCAATCGCAAAATTTGTACTGCGACCCAAATGCGTACGTGCAAAATTGCCCAATATATTGCAACCATCCGCCTAAAAAAGTGGTGTTTAGCGAGCCGTATTCTGTCATGCCAAATTTTTATATAAACAATAATTTTAAAAAGGGGAACTGTGCTTGTCTGCCTAAGCCAAAACCAAAACCTAAACTACCACAACATTGCCCGCCGTTTGGTAATTTTAATTTGGGTGGATTGGGTGAAATGTTTTCTAAATTAATGGCAGGTGGTGGGCTAAACAATCTGCTATCCAATATGGGTGGTGGGGGTATAGGTAGTATTATTGCCGCACTTTCTGGTATGAATAATGCAGATAGCAAAGATGAAAAAACAACTACTCAAAATAGCATATTATCCAATCTATTATCTAATGGTGGGCTAAATAATCTGTTTAATATTTTTAAACCAAGCACCACAACGCCCGCGCCAAAAAACACACCAAATAGCATAAAAGATTATGTTATTGTAGAAGAGTAGTTTTATAAAAAACTATAAATTTTAGTTAAATTAGTGAATTTTTATTTAAAATAATTAAAAAATCTAAGTTAAACTTAGATTTTATTTGTTTTTTAAAACGTGCTTAACACCTTTTTTGGCACTAAAGCGATACAACACAATCTTTCTGCCAATGGTTGTAACCACATCCGCACCAAGTTGCACTGCCAAACTTGTAAGTTCGTCTTTGGTGGGGGTGGGGGCATCTTCTTGCATGGAAATTTTTATAAGTTCATGCGATAGAAGTGAGTTGTCAATTTCCTTTATAACATTTTCGCTAAATCCATCCTTGCCCACATACACACTTGGCTTAATAGTGCTTGCCGCACTCCTTAATTCTATCCGCTGCTTTTTATCTATCATATATTCTCCTTTATTTTATTTTGCTTTTTTGGATATTTTTTGTGTTTTTTGGCTACTTAATTTGCTTTTTTGGATACTTTTTATTTTTTGGCTAACTAATTTGCTTTTTTGGATACTTTTTGTGCCACAAAAAGTATTAATAATATATTGTAAATTGTAGGCTGCCGAACACAACAGTGTCGCCATCCACGCAGCCAGCTTGTTTTAGTTTATCCATAACACCATCTTTTTCTAGGCGAGATTGAAAATATGCCAAACTCGTGTTATCACTAAACACTATGCCGCGCTGCAAATTGTCCAGATATCCGCCGCTAACTTCAAACACGTGCGGCTCCAGCTCGGTTATATTTATGCTGGATACATCCTTAACCGCAAGTTCATCCTGCTCGGTTGGGATTGCCTCTGGTTTTGGTAGCGTTTTAAGTTTGTTGTACACAATTTTTATAAGTTCGTCCACATTTTTGCGCGTAACCGAACTTATTGCCACCACATCCACATTTTTAACCTGCTTTTTAAAGGCGGCTATTTTTTCATCCACATTTTCTATTAAATCGCACTTGGTAAACACCACAATTTGTGGGAGTTTACTAAGGTGAGCATCGTATTTTTTTAACTCTTCATTTATGGTTTTGTAGTCAGTTAAAATATCGTTGCCATAAAATTCGGATGCGTCAATAACGTGCAGCACCAAACGAGTGCGCTCGATATGTGCCAAAAATTTATGCCCAAGCCCAGCGCCATCGCTAGCGCCTTCTATAAGCCCAGGGATGTCCGCCACAACAAAACTGTCATCGTAAATTTTAACTACGCCTAAATTTGGAGTGAGAGTGGTGAACTCGTAATCCGCAATTTTTGGCTTTGCGTTAGAAATAACGCTAAGTAGGGTAGATTTACCCACATTTGGTTTGCCAACCAACGCAACGTCGGCTATAGTTTTAAGTTCTAGCAGCACCTTATATGGCTTAGTGGTTTCGCCAAGTTGACTAAACCTAGGCGCTTGACGGGTTGGAGTTTTAAAAAAGTTGTTGCCCTTGCCACCGCGGCCGCCATATAATGCCACATATTTTTGGCCATCCGAGTACATATCCATAAGCACTTGATTTGTGCTTGCATCCTTGATAACTGTGCCGAGTGGGACGGGGATTATAACATCTTTGCCATCTTTGCCATTTTTTAGCCCGCCCATGCCAAAGCCGCCATTTTCTGCCTCAAATTTTCGCTTAAATTCAAAATCAGCAAGAGTGGTTTTGTTTTTATCCGCAACAAAAACTATATTGCCGCCCTTGCCACCATCGCCGCCGTTAGGCCCGCCCTTTTCTACATTTTTATCGTGCAAAAAACTGACCGCACCGCTGCCGCCATTGCCAGATTTTATTGTGATTGTAACTCTATCTATATACATAATTTTATTATAACTGATTTTTTTTGTTTAGTCAATAAATTGTTGACAAATTGATGCAAGTTAAAACATTTTGGCAGGGGTGGGGGCTTTTATGCGCCCAATAGGGCGCATTGCGGCAATAAAATTGCCGCTGCGCCAAAACGCGGCGCGTTTTGTCGCAAAAGCCCCCTATATCTAAACAATCTATAAAAAAGGTGGGGTTAACCCATCTTATTTTTATAATACTCGCATATATCTTTAAGGCGGCAAATTTCGCATTTTGGCTTTTTTGCCTCACAAATTTCGCGCCCAAACCAGATTGTTTGATGATGAAATTTTGTTCGCCTGTTTTCTGGCATAATTTTTAGTAAATCCATTTCGCACTCTAATGGGGTAGATGTCGGTTTGGTTAACCCCAAGCGCTTGCTGACGCGATGAACGTGCGTATCCACCGCAATGGTTTGCCCGCCAAAAGCGTTGGCAATAACCACATTTGCAGTTTTTCGCCCCACGCCAGATAGGCTGGTTAACTCTTCCATAGTTTTTGGCACTTTGCCGCCAAATTTATCTATAATATCCTGGCTTAAACTTATAATCGCCTTACTTTTTGCATTGTAAAAGCCACAAGTGTGAATATACTCTTTAACCTTATCTTCGCCAAACGCCACCATTTTTTGCGGAGTTGGTGCGGCTTTAAATAGGACAGGGGTTACCATGTTAACTCGCTTATCCGTGCATTGCGCGGACAGCACCACGGCTACCAAAAGTTCGTACGCGTTGGTAAAATTTAGCGCGCATTTTGGGTTTGGATATAACTCATCAAAATAGGATAGAATTTTATTAATCTTTTTCATAACTATATTTTATCAAAAAATCCATAAAAAATCAAATGAATTTTATCAATTCACCCCGCGCCAAACCCCTTTCCATCCAGGAGAAAGTTGTTTGGCGCAAATTTATAATGATATAATATTTTTCAATACATAAGTTGGTTTAAGTTAACATTTTTTTAAACCTTTTAAAACAAAAAAAAGAGTGTGGTTAGCACTCTAATAAATTTTAGAAATATTTTCTTTTAAGCCAACTCGCTCGGCAACATACACGCCCACAAAGTTTTCAAAATTGTTACGATTTATAAGGTTTATTATATAATTTACATAGTTTAAACTTAGTTTTGCACTTAATCCGCAACTAACAGATATTGCGCGCGGGGTGTTAACCACCTCAACCGCGATGCCATTAAGCCGCAGATTTTTTGTAAAGGCAAGCAAACTGTTTCTGCTTCTAAAAGCAACCAATAAGTATTTCATATTTTGCCCCTAATCCATAATATTAAATGCGGCAATTTTTTGTGTAGACATGCGTTAAAAGTTTAACAATAAAATGTAATTTTCATAATGTGCAGACATGCGTTTAAAGTTTAACAATAAAATGTTATTTTCATAAAATGAAATATGATATATTTTGATAACTCGGCATCCAGTTTTGTTAAGCCAAAAATTGTAAAGCAGGCAGTTATGGATGCGCTAGATAAATACACAGCCAACCCAGGTAGGAGTGGGCATAAACTGGCACAAGCGGTGGCAAGCGAAGTTTTTGATACGCGCGAAGTAGTGCTAAATTTTTTTAATGCAACCAATTATAATGTGGTGTTTACGAAAAATTGTAGCGAGGCACTAAACCTTGCTATCCTTGGCACACTAAAGAAGGGCGATCACGTTATAACCACAATGTACGAACACAATTCTGTTTTGCGCCCGCTAACATTTTTGCAGCAACATGGGGTAGAAGTGTCTATTATAGATTGCCCACTAAATAGGGTGGCGGATGAGATTGAAGCACATATAAAACCATACACAAAACTTGTAATAACCAATGCGGTATCCAATGTAACGGGAGAAGTTTGCCCGCTAAGTGAAGTGTCTTATATATGTAAGATACACAATATATTGTGGCTTATTGATGGTGCACAATCTAGCGGACATATGGATATAAACTTAGATGAACTGGGCGCAGACATGTATGCTTTTGCTGGGCACAAAGGGTTAAAGGCAATAACCGGTGTGGGCGGACTGGTTGTTAAAAATGGCATAAAATTAAATCCCATTTTGTTTGGTGGCACGGGCACGGAAAGCGAAAATTTAAACCAGCCAACCGATATCCCAGAAGGGCTAGAGGCGGGCACAATTCCAACCATTCCAATAATAAGTTTAAAAGCGGGAATAAAATTTTTGAAGAATAATTGGAACGAAATTAAAGCAAAAGAGCACGCGCTAAACAACTATGCCTATCAAAAACTATCCGCGCTAAAATTTATAAAACTCTATTCGCCAGCCAATGCGCAAAATGTGTTTGCTTTTAATGTTGGTGGGCTAGATAGTTCGCTTGTTGCGGACGAATTAAATAGTAGGTTTAACATTTGCGTGCGCGCAGGGTTACATTGCGCGCCACTTGTGCATAAGCGGCTTAACACAACCTATCAGGGTGCGGTGCGCGTTAGTTTGGATTATAACAACACGTTTGAAGAAATTGATAAACTTATTTATGCGCTTAATAAAATTAATGAAATGCAGAGTGGCTAAATATTAACCAAAGCCATAACTTTGTATCCACTCATTTTGGTAAACAAATCTCTAAAATATCAAATAACAAAAATTAATAGAAATTTATAAAAAAACAATATAATTTTAATAAAAAATGCCCAAAAAATTAAAAAAGTTAAAATTTTGGGCAATTTTTTAATAACCAGCCAAATTATCGCGCATAATTTCTAGTGCCTTGTTTTCTATTCGGCTTATGTAACTTCGGCTAATATTCATGTGGTCGGCGGTTTCCTGTTGGGTGTGTTCAACCCCATCCAGCACGCCATATCGATAGCAAATAATTTTGTATTCGCGCGCATTCAGTTTTTGTTGCATAATGTCCTTAATATCTTCCATTGTAATCTTTTTTTCTACAATCACATCTGGGTCAGCCTTTTCGTCTTGTGGGATAATGTCTTTATATGTAAGTTCGCCACCTTCGTTATCGGTAGAAATGCTTTCTTCTATGCTTACCACCACTTTATGTTTTTTGTTGGCACGCAGCAGCATTAAAATTTCGTTTTCTATACACCTGCTGGCGTAGGTAGATAGCGAACTGCCTTTGCCGATCCTATAACTATCAATCGCCTTAATAAGCCCAATACTGCCCACCGACAGCATTTCGTCCGCCTCGGCCGCGCCCTGATATTTTTTTGTAACGTGTGCCACCAAGCGCATATTGTGGTTAATAAGTATTTCGCGCGCTTTTTTATCACCCTTTTGCATAGCAACTATGTATTTTTCCTCTTGTTCTTTCTTTAGCGGATGCGGAAAGCCATTAAATTCGTTTACATAGCCATGAAAAAACATCAGTTTGCTCATAAATTGGCCAATCGTTTCAAAAACCATAGTTAACCTCGTAAAAATATATATGTCGGTTTTTGTCGCATCTTGTCTGTCCAAAAATAAATGGTTATTTGCAAACTATAGTTTTAATAATATATAAAACAAAAAGCAGAATTGTATAAATTTGTTGATTTATTTTTAAAAAAGAGATAAAATATAATTATGAGTAAGTTTAAAAATAAATTTTATACTATTATTTTAATCTTAGGCATAATTTGTTCTGCCTTTCTTTTATCTGCTTGCAATTGGGGTAGAGTTAAAAATAATAGAAATAACATTAATAATTACAATAATAATTCCAACAACGAGACATCCATAATTAATACTGTTTTTTCGTTTATACAAATTGGGCAAAAAATAGACGATGCTAATTCTATAATAAGTGACGCAATTTTTAATTCCAATGTGTATTTAAAAACCACACAAACAATAACTGACTATTTTTTTGAAGGTGACACTAAAGAAAAATCAACCACGCAAACCACCACAACAAAAATTATATCGATAGACAGCGTTTATGAAAAAACATATTATCAGGAAGAAGACCAATTGGCAGAATATTGGTATGTTCCAAACATCACGCTGCCAAAAGAGAATAATGAATATAAATACGCCATGTGCAGCAGCTATAATCAATACTACAAAAGCACAATGGGCGATGAAGTTAACTATTACGGCCCAACCACAATTAAAGAAATGTGGGTACTATTAAATGGTAACGATTATAGAATTAATGACGATGCGGACATAGATCATATCAACGATACTCTTTATGATTATGGATTTATAAACGAACAAATTTCACAATTTTACCCTGGCTTTGATATGTCCTTTATAATAGATAATTCAGCAAGTTTATCTATGCAGCAATATAGTGATTATAGCTACATAATAACCCTAAAATATAATCAATATGAATTTGAAGAGGCAGAAGAGACAGAACTAGCGGGCATGGCGTTGTATAGTTACAATTTCTATTTGGATAGTTTTGGTAAACTGGTTAAAAGTGAATTTTCCACCCAATATCAAACAGCAGACGGAAAATGTTTGTCGGATATAAATTACGTAACTGAAGTAAACTATAACTATTCTAAAATACCAAGTTTGCAAAAAGAGGAATGGAACTAAAACAAAAGTTTATATTGTTGATTTATAATTTGATTTTTGGTATAATAACACATATGGATAAACAAAAAATACGCAATTTTTGTATAGTTGCACATATCGACCATGGCAAATCTACGCTTGCTGATAGGTTAATGGAGTTAACCGGCACGGTTGCCAAGCGCGATATGGAAGCGCAACTACTAGATAGCATGGATATCGAGCGCGAGCGTGGCATAACAATAAAGCTAACGCCCGCCACTATGAAATACAACTACAATGGGCAGGAGTACACTTTAAATTTAATAGATACCCCTGGGCATGTGGATTTTTCGTACGAAGTTAACCGCTCGCTTGCCGCGTGCGAAGGTGCAATTTTGGTGGTGGATGCCACCCAAGGAGTGCAGGCACAAACACTTGCCAATGTTTATATGGCGCTAGATGCCAATTTGGAGATCATCCCGGTTATAAATAAAATAGACCTATCCAGCGCGCGCACGCAAGAAACCAAGCATGAAATAGAGGATGTTATTGGTATCCCGTGTGATAACGCATGTGAAATAAGTGCAAAAACTGGCCTTAATGTACAATCGGTATTGGATGCTATTGTAAAATATATCCCCGCGCCAAAAGGTGACGAAAATGCGCCACTTAAAGCCCTAATTTTTGATAGTTATTACGATAGCTATAAGGGTGCAGTTAGCATGGTGCGCATCTTTGACGGCAGTGTTAAGGCGGGCGATGAAATACTTTTTATGCAAACCGGCAAAAGCTTTATTGTAACCGAAGTGGGCATCTACACCCCGCAAGCCAGCCCAAAAGAGTGCCTTTCGGCAGGTGAAGTGGGCTATATAACCGCATCGATAAAAACCGTGTCGGACACCAAGGTAGGCGACACAATCACGCTAAAAAACAATCCAGTTGCCACTCCACTTGCTGGCTATAAAGAGGCTACAAGTGTGGTTTTTTGCGGGGTATATCCGCTAGATGGCGACAAATATCAAGAACTTAGCGATGCGCTAGAAAAGCTTAAACTTAACGATGCTAGCCTGCACTTTACCAAGGAAACTTCGCTTGCACTTGGCCACGGCTTTAGGTGTGGCTTTTTGGGGCTGCTGCATATGGAGATTATAACCGAGCGGCTAGAGCGCGAATTTAATTTGGATATTATAACCACCGCACCAAGTGTGGAGTATTTGATAGTGGACCAAAAAGGGAAAGAAATTAAAGTGTCTAACCCAAGCGAGATGCCGCCGCCAACCAGCATCGCCAGCATGCAAGAGCCAATTGTTAAACTAGAAATAATAACGCCAAAAGATTATATCGGTGGAATTATGGATTTGTGCTCGGATAGGCGTGGCAACTACCTTGATATGCAATACATAGATGCTAACCGCACCAAACTTATATACAACATGCCGCTAAACGAAATTGTGTACGATTTTTTTGATAAGATTAAATCGATAAGCAAGGGCTATGCCAGCATGGATTACGAGCTTAATGGCTATCAGCAAAGCGATTTGGTTAAACTGGATGTGCTGCTAAACGGCGAGCCATGCGATGCGCTTTCGCTTATTGTGCATAAGGATAAGGCATATGCGCGCGGCCGCAGCCTGTGCGAAAAACTAAAGGCAGTTATTCCGCGCCATCTGTTTGAAATACCTATTCAAGCGGTTATTGGTGGCAAGGTTATTGCACGCGAAACGATATCGGCAATGCGCAAAGATGTGCTGGCAAAATGCTACGGCGGCGATGTAACCCGCAAGCGCAAACTGCTAGAAAAACAAAAAGAGGGCAAAAAGCGTATGCGCCGTTTGGGCAGTGTAGATCTGCCTAGCGAAGCATTTGTAACAATTTTGAAATTGGACGATTGATTGTTTGACAAATATCTTTTTAAATGATAAAATTATCTTAAAAGTGGGTGAGTTATGGAATTGATACAAAAAATATTAGAAAAATATAGGTTGCGCAAATATAATTCTAAATTGGATGATATTAAGCAAGACATTAAAGAGTTGGAAAAATTGGAAAAATGTATAAAAAACAAATTTGAAGCTCTAAAATATATCGGTAAGGGCAACTTTAAACCTCAAACCAGCCAAACAAACGATTATAACTATTTAAAAGATAATTTGCCTAAATACGAAAGAAAGATTTATAATTTTAAAAGCAAATATGCACGCTGGTATAAAAATTGTTTAAAGCTTAACTCGCCCTACGAATGGGAAAATAAACATCAAGATTTGTACACGCCAACCATACAAAGACATTTAAAATTGTTAGAAGAGTTTAAATTAAATTTAGAAGAAAAAGAAGATTATTTTAACCTAAAACCAAGGGAAGAACATTATAAAATGATGACCACTTAATTTTTTGCATATTGCATCAATTTGCACGCCAAACTAAACATTATTAGCACGCTGCCAAACACCAGATAGTAGATGTGGTAGGGCAAAATTATGCTAGAAAAAATTATAATAAGGCCGCTTAAAAAATAGCCACGCGCTTTGTTTGGTGTAAACATTGCCTTTATTATATTTATAAATTTTGGCTTGCTTGTATTAAGTTCTAACCTGTCGGCATCTGGGTAGATGCCATGTTTTTTTATAAGGGTGTACAAGGCATGCTTGTCGCAAAAATTAATTTTTTTGCCCTTAAAAATATTTGTGTCTACATTGCCCACGCTTGCACAAATTATATCTATTTCATCAAAGTTGACATTTAAAATTTCGTCTAATAAATTTATTAAATCGTGTTGATTTATCACTTCATATTGGGTTGCCAAAATAACCAAATGCGTTTTGCCTAAAAAGTTATAAGTAAGCATTCCATTTTTTAATTCTACACAAAAATTTGCGTTTTTTTGCGTTATTTTAGTGTTTTTTTGCAAATTTTCGCTTTCAAAGTTGTTTTTTAGTGGAGTTTTTTGTTCTACAATCGAATCGAACTCTTGTGCAGAAATATCCTTTTTAAATTGTTCATCAAGCTCTTTAACCAGCAAGTTTTTAATTAACTTTAATCTATCGGCTTTGCTATTTAATCTAAAGGTGTAAAACAATTTATTCATCTCGTCATTTTCTTGCTTGGTTAGCGCCAATTTTTTGTTTTTTTTGCCCATAAAAAAGGAGATTAAATATATTGCGGCAAAGCTTATTATAATGCCAAAAATAAAACTTATCCACAAATTTCTTAAGTAAAAATTCACCCAAGCAAAAACCAGCAAAAAAATGCCAATTGTAACAAAAAGTTTATCTACTAAGTTAACAATTCCAAATCTACTCATATAAAAATGTTTGCCACAAAAAGCAATAATATTCAAAAACATTTGACAATAAATTTACATTAACTTAAAATATTAATATGGAGAAAACAATTTCAAATTCGCTAAACCAAACCAAGCAAATTGCCGCAGATTATTCAAAACAGCTAAAAAAAGGCGATGTTGTTGTTTTGCGTGGCGATTTAGGCAGCGGCAAAACCACTTTTACTCAGTTTTTGCTTAAAGAGTTGGGGGTTAAGGATATAATAAACAGCCCTACATTTTCCATTTTAAAAATTTATAAGGGCAAGTTTAATTTTTACCATTTCGATTTTTACAGGATAACTTACGACGAAGCCATCGAGGCGGGGTTTGACGAACAGTTTTCTAATAGCGATGGGGTTATAATTGCCGAGTGGGCAGAAAATGTGCTGCCGCTAATTCCAAAAAAGCACAAAACGGTAACTATAAAAAATTTAGGCGGCACTAAGCGAGAATTTCAATTTAGTTAAAGGTGAATATGAATATTTTAGCAATTAACACAGCCAATAAATGTTTGGAAATTGCCTTGGCAAATGGGCAAAAAGTTTTTTCGTGCACGGTTAACGAAAACGCGCACCACAACGAAGTTATAATTCCAGAAATAGATGCACTTTTAGCTAGCCACAATTTAACGATTGGCGATATAGATAAATTTGCAGTGGTGGTGGGCCCGGGCTCGTTCACCGGCATACGCGTAGGGATTGCAACAATAAAAGCTTTTAGGGATGCCTTAGGTAAGCCCGCGGTTGAAATTAACAATTTGGATTATTTATATGCGCTTGCGACTAGCCAAGTTTCTAATGTGGGCGCGGTGGCAATTAAGGGCAGCCAAAACAGTTATTTTGTTGCAAAATTTATTAATGGAGTGTTATATAAATTTCCGCGCAATTTAACAAAAGACGAACTTTTAATGTATGCAGAAAACAAACCGATTGCTATGTTTGAATTGGACAGGGAACTAACAAATTTTGCAAAAATTGTTAAATTAGATGCAAAAATCCTTGTTAATTTAGCAAAAAACAGCCAAAATGAGCAATTAGTGCCAGTTTATTATCAACTTTCGCAAGCCGAGCGGGAAAAACTTAAACAAGGCAAAATAAGCATAAAAACCGCGCATAAAAAGGACACCGATTTTATTGTAGAGTTAGAGGGCGAAATTGGCGCAAACGCACTTAACCGCGAGATGATAGAATACATGCTGTCAGATAAAAATTATATAACCAAACTTGTCTATTTTAATGATACCCCGGTGGGGTTTATAATTTTGCAGATTACGGACGAGATTAACATTGTTAGTATCGCAGTTAATAAGGATATGCGCAATATGGGGTTGGCAACAAAACTTATTAATTCTGCAATCAGTTTGGCAAAGCGCAAAAAACTTGGTGCGGTTAGTTTAGAGGTTAGCTACAATAACATAACTGCATATCTGTTGTACAAAAAATTAGGCTTTACCTTGCGCCGCACGCGAAAGCACTATTATGCCGACGGCAGCGATGGGCTAGAGATGGCAAAAACCTTAAACTAGTTTATTTGTAGTCATCGGGTAGGTCGTTAAGTAGCAGCAAATTATCGTTATTTTTAAGGATATTAAAATATTGTTTTGCATCATTTAACGTGCGGGCAAAAAATATATTGTTTTTGTTAAAGTTAATTTGCTTTAGCCCAGCCAAAATTGCATCTAAATTATGTTTGCCAACAATAATCACATAATCAATACCCGACATAAGTGCACCTAACTTTATATTGATTTCTTTTTCGCGTTTGCCGCCTTCAATTATGCCGGGGGTGCAAACCATTTTTTTATTAGGCAGATTTTTTAATACCCATAAACTTTCGCGCGCACTTAAAATCGAGCAGTTGTAACTATCGTCTAAAATGTTAATTCTGCCGCGTATTAACTCAAGCCGGTGAGGAGTATAGTTAAGGTTAGTTATTGCAGATAAAATATCTTCTATTTTTACATTAAGTTTAATTGCTACAGCGCATGCCAAAAGTATATTTATAACATTATGTTTGCCAAGTAGTTTGGTTTTTGTGTTATATTCACAATTGTTAATTGTAAGCGTAAAATTCGTGCAATAATTTTTAATTTTTATGTTTTTCGCGCTAAATTCACATAAATTATTTAGCCCAACACCTATTTTTTGCCCAGTTTTTAATGCAGACATACGCAGACAATATATGTTTTCTAAATTATATACGCACAATTTTTCGCCTAAAAAATCGCTTAATTCTTTTTTTGCCTTATACACATTTTCTGTAGATTTAAAGGTCTGTATATGCTGCGGTGCAACGCAGGTTATAATGCCAATATCCGCACCAAATAGTTTGCACATCTTTTTAACGTCGCCAATATGCCTAGCACCATATTCTAGTATTAAATATTTGCAATCAATTTTTAATTCTTCATTAATAAATTTTGCTATACCCAGTGGGGTATTGTAACTTTTTGGGCAAACCTGTGCATTTAAACTTTTTATCATCTCAAACAAAATATTTTTTACACTAGTTTTGCCATTACTGCCTGTTATGGCAATAATTTTTGGCCGGATTGTTTGTAGTTTTTTTTGCGCAGTTTTTATAAACTTTTTATTTTTGATAAAATCAAATATATCAAGCGCCTTGCAAATAATAGGTAAAAATATGTAGCTTAAGCCAATAACAGCCACACCAAATTTAAAACAGCACAAAATAAATATAAGCATAATGCCAATATAGTAAAAGTGATTTAGTCGGGCGGTATATTTAATAGGTGTTTTTTGTGCCCCAACTAAATTTATAGTTGGCGCAAATATAAGCAAAATAATTGCCGCATTAACAAATAGATTAACCCCTAAAACAAATTGAATTATAGTAAGCCCAAATATGCAGAAATAAATAAGCCACCTTAACTTAAAAAAACTTAAATATCGCGCATTATTGTAATCTTTAAGTTGGTATAAATGCAATAATTTTTTTAAGTTAATTGCCGCCAAAACCCCGCAAATTATATTGGATAAATACACTAAAAAGATAAAAATTTTATCACCTCGTTATTAAAATAATCGCCGTCCTTCAAATAGGCAAAATGGTCGCTATCACTAAGCACAAGTTTGCAATTATTTTTGTTTGCCTTAGCAATTTTTTTAGCCATCCAAATAGGGGTGGAATTATCCATTTTCCCCCAAAACAAAATCATTGGGCAGTTAAATTTAACTAGCGCATAAGTATTAATATTAACTATGTTTTTAAATGTGTTTTTGTTTGTTTTAGATAGCGCCTTATAATCCGCACTTGCAAGTTTTTCAAATAAACTGCTATCTTTTTTTAGCCAAATTGTATTGTTATTTACTTTTATCCGCTTAAAAATATTATCTTTTTTTAGCCCCGCACCACCAGTAACAATAATCTTTTCAATATCAATTTTACTGCGCAAAAAACACGCCACTCTAAACCCAAAACTATGGCAAATAATAATCACAGATTTTATATTTAATGCACTAATAATATTTTCAACCAAATTTGCATAATCGCACAAATCCCACACAAAATTTGTCTCTAAAATTGTGGGCAAAGTTAAGGTTAAAATATTGTAGTTATGTTTTAACAAACCGCTAATTTTTGCAAACGAATTTTTATTCCCTCCCCAGCCATGCAAAAACAAAATTGTCTTAGCTTTATCTGCATTAAAAAACTCATACGTAACCTCTTCGCCCTTAAACAAAAAATTCATATAACTATATATGAAAACTAAAAAATTTTGTAAATTTGCATAAATTTTAAAGTTTTACATGCAAAATTCATCATATTTTCATAAATATAAGCGATAGGAGAATATATGAAAAGTTTATGTGTGGTTTTTGGTGGGCAAAGTGCCGAACATGATATTTCTATTATAACCGGCATGCAACTATGCAGCAAAATTAAAAGCAAATATAAGGTGCAAAAGTTGTATTTGGGGTTAGATAACAAATTCTATTTGGCCACGAATATAGACGATATAAGTTATTTTTTACATAAGGGCGAAATCAAATTAAAGCCAGTTGTAATTTTTAATAACGCAGTATACCATGTGGGGGTATTTTTAAAAAAGCTATTTGATATTGACACAGTTATAAATTGTTGCCACGGTGGAGTGGGCGAAAATGGCAATCTTGCTGCCTTTTTTGAAGTAAATCACATCTCGTACACAAGCGCCAATCCGCTTGCCAGCCAAATTGCAATGGACAAAAGTTTAGCAAAAAGTTTGGTGGGCGATATTATAGATACAGTTAAAGGTGTTAAAATAACTAAGCACAATTATGCTAAGTCAGACGAACTTATTAAAGATTTTTCGCCCTCCCTTATTGTAAAGCCAAATTCGCTTGGCTCTAGCATAGGGCTGGGGGTGTGCAATAAGCAAAATTTTAAAGAACAAATCGATGCCATATTTTTGCTCAACGATGATGCGCTAGTAGAAGAAGAAATCACCAACATGGTGGAGTATAATCAAGCGGTTGTTTTTGACGGCACAAACCTAATCACCAGCGCAATAGAAAGCCCGCATGCCAGCAAAGATGTGCTTACTTTTAACGATAAATATCGCGGCAAACAAAAGGGCAAGGATAGAGAACTGCCCGCCAAAATATCCAAGCAACTAGCTGAAAAAATCACTTCTGCTAGCAAGCAAATTTACACCCGCCTAAACATGAACGGGGTGGTTCGCATCGACTACATCTACAACAAATCCACAAAAACCCTATATTTCAACGAAATTAACACCATCCCGGGTAGCATGGCTTTCTACCTATTCGAGCCGCTTGGCATCGACTATATTTCGCTTGTAGAAATTTTGATAAACAACCCTACCAAACCAAAACAATACACCTATTTTTCAACCGACATACTTAACAACTTCGGCCACAAAATATAACAAAGTCAAATATATCCCCAAAAATAAATCGGCAAAATTTTGGTTAAACGCGGCAAAAAAATTGCTTTAATTAAAAATTTTTGGTATAATTGTTGCGTTTTATAAGAATTTTAACTAAAAGGGGATTATTGTGGCTAGTTCATATGATAGTAAAGATTTAATTGTTTTGGAAGGCCTGGATGCAGTGCGCATGCGCCCAGGTATGTACATTGGCACAACCGGTGTTAAGGGTATGCACCACTTGCTTTGGGAGATTATCGACAACTCGATAGACGAAGTGGCAAACGGCTACGGCAACAAGGTGGAAGTTACTCTGCACAAAGACGGCACGGCATCGGTTATGGATAACGGCCGCGGCATACCAGTTAGTCCGCATCCAAAACTTAAAATAAGCGGGGTAGAGGTGGTTTTCACCCAACTGCACGCGGGTGGCAAGTTTGGCGATAGCAACTACAAATATTCGGGCGGCTTGCACGGCGTGGGCGCCTCGGTTACCAACGCACTAAGCCGCTGGCTAGAAGTTACGGTTTATAAGGACGGCAAAAAATATTTCGCGCGCTTTGAAAGTGTAGAGAAAAACGGCAAAATCCACAGCGGCGTGCCAGTTGAACACCTTAAAGAAGTGGGCAACACCAATTTGAAGGGCACATATGTTCGCTTTTTGCCAGACGACCGCGTGTTTAAGGATTGCCGCTTTGATTACGAAACCGTACTAGAGCGCCTTAAAGAGACCGCATTTTTAAACAAGGGTGTGCACATCGAACTGATAGACGAGCGCACTAACAAGCGCGAAAATCTGTGTTTTGAAGGCGGCATTCGCGATTATGTTGCAACTTTAACTGCCGATAGAAAACCACTTTTCTATCCGCCAATATTTATAGAAAACGAAATTGAAGACACTTATGTTTCGCTTGCCATGCAGTATGTAGATAACTACACAGATAGCATATTTAGTTATGTTAACAACATACCTACACCAGATGGCGGCACACATGAGGTTGGCTTTAAAAGTGCGCTAACCAAAGTGCTTAACGATTTTGCCAAGAAAAACAACCTACTTAAAGATAAGGATTTGGCATTTATCGGCGACGATTTTCGTGAAGGTTTGGTGGCGGTTTTATCTATCCGCATGAAAAATGTGCAGTTTGAAGGGCAAACCAAAACCAAACTGGGCAATGTTGAAGCAAAAGCGCGTGTAGAAAGCGTTTGCACACAAGGCCTAACCGAATTTTTTGCCAGCAAAAAGAATGAAAATATAGGTAACATTATAATAGAAAAAGCAAAGGTTGCATCGCGTGCACGTGCAGCAGTTAAGCGCGCCAAAGAACTTTCTCATGCCAAAAACAGCATCGAAAATAGTGTGCTTGTTGGTAAACTTGCCAACTGCACAAGCAAGGATGCAAGCATAAATGAACTGTATATTGTAGAAGGCAACTCGGCTGGCGGCACGGCAAAACAAGCGCGCGATAGATACTATCAAGCCATTTTGCCTTTGCGTGGCAAGCCGCTTAACAGCGAAAAGAAGCGCATCGATCAGGTGCTTGCCAACGAGGAAATTCGCACACTAATAGGCGCAATTGGCGCGGGCATTGGTGAGGATTTTAAGCCAGAAAACATTAAATACAACAAAATTATAATACTTAGCGATGCCGACCAGGATGGCATGCATATTAGAAGCATACTTCTAACTTTCTTTTTCCGCTATATGCGCCCGCTTATAACCAATGGCAACATATATATCGGCATGCCGCCGCTATACAAGGTTACAAGCAAGGATAAAGAAGTGTATTGCTACACGGATGACGAACTTGCCGAGCACACCAAAGGCCTTAAAAACTACGAAGTGCAGCGCTATAAAGGGCTTGGCGAAATGGATGCCGAGCAACTTTGGACAACCACTTTGGACCCCAAAAACCGCAACATGATACGCGTTACACTAGAGGATAGTTTAAAGGCGGATATGATTATAACCACTTGGATGGGCGACGATGTAACCTCGCGCAAAGAGTACATCAACCGCAACGCAAACTTTAATAAGATAGATAACTTTGCAAACAAGTTAGAGGAGGTGGGAAGTGAAGAAAGATAAACAAACAGTTATCCCAACCGGCACACTGTTTGAACAGACGGTTGAAGATGTAATGTCCTCTTCCATGCTGCCATACAGCGAATATGTAATATTAGATCGCGCACTTCCGCGTGTGGAGGACGGCTTAAAACCAGTTCAGCGCCGCATATTGTTTGATATGCTGGAGTTGGGCGTAACGCCAGATAAACCGTACAAAAAATCCGCACGTATAGTGGGTGATACACTTGGTAAATTCCATCCGCATGGCGATAGTTCGGTTTATGGCGCAATGGTTAGGATGGCGCAAGATTTTGTTATGGGCGAATGCCTAGTGGATGGCCATGGCAACTTTGGTAGTGTGGATGGCGACCAAGAAGCCGCCATGCGTTACACCGAAGTGCGCCTAAGCCCAATTGCGCTTGAACTGATGAAGGATTTGGATAAGGATACTGTAACCTACAGCCTTAACTTTGACGACACACTAAAAGAGCCAAATTATCTGCCGGGCAGATTTCCAAACCTGTTTGTTAACGGTGCATCGGGCATTGCGGTTGGGCTTGCAACCAACATACCAACCCACAATTTGGGCGAAATGATAGACGGCACAATTGCATATATCGATAACCCAAACATTAGTTTAGACGAAATGCTAACCCACATTAAAGGGCCAGATTTTCCAACTGGCGCTATTGTTTGCGCGGGCGCGGATATGCGTGAAGCGTACGCAACTGGGCGCGGCAAAGTGGTTATGCGCGCGGCTTTCCACACCGAGGACGAAAAGAACGGAAAAACCCTTATTGTTATAGATGCAATACCTTATCAGGTTAACAAGGCCGAGCTTTTAAAAAGCATAATCGAGCTTAAAGAAAAGATGAAGGACGAGCTTGCCGACATTGCCGATGTTGCCGACGAAAGCGATAAGCAGGGCATGCGCGCGGTTATAACTCTTAAAAAGGATGCGGATGTTAACAACGTTATTGCAATACTACTTAAGCACACCGATATGCAACTTAACTTCAACTATAACGTGGTGGCCATTGCAGATGGCAGCCCAAAACAACTTGGGTTGTTGGACTATTTAAAATACTATGTAAACTTTCAACTGGATGTTATTGTTCGCCGCACTAAATTCGATTTAGAAAAGGCAAAAGCGCGCGCCCACATTGTAGAGGGGTTGTGCATCGCCATAGAAAATATCGACGAAGTTATAAAGATTATTAAGCATAGCAAATCTACAGTAGAGGCAAAGGCCACCCTTATGGCGCGCTTTAAGTTGACCGATGTGCAAACCCAAGCCATATTGGATATGCGCCTCAGCCGCCTAACCAACCTAGAAACCGAAAAGCTGCAGCAAGAACTTGCCGATTTAAGAAAGTTGATAGACGAACTTACCGCAATTTTGCACAGCAAAACCAAACAATATGGTGTTATTAAAAAAGAACTAACCGAATTAAAGCAAAAATATGCAACCCCTCGCCGCACCGAAATTGTAAGCGAGTTGGATAGTTACGATATCACTCCAATAGAAAAATTACTAGATAGCGAATGTGCGGTGGCGGTAACCAACGATGGTTTGCGCCTAAAAACCTTAGATATAAAGCAAATTCAAAACGCTAGCCCAAAATACACATACGACAATATTAATGCGCTGCATAAAACCATTGTTCACACCACTATGAACAGCAAAGTGGTTATGTTTACCAACTTTGGCAACTTCTTTAAACTTAATGTGCGCGATATTCCCAATTCAAAATTTGTTCAAAAGGGCAATGCGCTAAGCCAGCTTGCACATGCCGAAACCAAAGAAGTGATTGTTGCCATGTTTACCGAGCAGGATATTATCGACAACAAATCGCTTATAATGTGCACGGCGGATGGCTATATCAAGCGCATAGAAACCAGCGAGTTTTTAAACCTAAAATCGGGCTCGCTTGCAATTAAACTTAAGGATTTCGATCGCGTTGTGTCCGTGCAGATAGACGACAATTTGCCAAGCGTGCTTATGGTGTCTAGCGATGGCATGGCGGTTAATTTCGACTACGAATCCGTTCCAATAACCAAGCGCAACAGCGGCGGGGTGATTGGCATGAACTTAAACGACAAGCAAAAGGTTATATATGCCGGCCAGGTTAACACACTGGATAGGGTGCTAGTTGTAACCACGCATGGCGAGGGCAAAAAGTTTAGTATAAACGAAATCCCAGTGGGCGTGCGCAACCGAAAGGGCTTAAAAATAGTTTCGGGCAAAGAGCAAATTGCAAAAATTATCTCGCCAATCGTGATAGGCGAAATTGTGGTGGCGGATAAAAACGATAAAATTTTTGCAATCGATGTTAACGATATTTCAATCGCCGGCAGAACGGATGCCTGCAAGCCGCTTGTTAAAAAATCTAAAATCGCAGTTAAAGAAGTTGGCTTGTATTTAAACTAACAACTTGGTAATTAGCAATTGTGATAAAGTAGCATTAGAACTTATAGATAACTTTAGATATGATAATTAATTAAAAAATGCAGAATTTTATTTTGCATTTTTTGATATTTTGGCTATTTAAATAAAATTATAAAAATCGGCAACTTTTTACATTTTACAACATATGTTATTGTATGGAGGCATCCTACCAAGAGCTTAAAAACAAGCAGGTTATAAACACTGTAGACGGCAAAAATTTAGGTCACGTGTGTGATGTGGTTTTTGACGTGGTTACCGCTTGTGCGCTAGGTTTTGTTGTGCCCGAGCCATCGCATGGATTTTGGGGTTTGTTTAAAGGAAATAGAAATATTTTTATCCCGTTTGAATGTGTCTGCAAAATTGGTGTTGATGTTATTTTAGTAGAACTATACATTGAAGATAAACCGCACAATCCGCCGCCTAAAAAGGGTGGCAAGGGTGGAGGGGTTATCCCTTTAAATACGGGCAACAACCCACCAGAAAATAATCCAAATTATTGGAAAAACTAGGGTGGCCTTCAAATACCTCCTTTTACACAAAAGATGCAAGAGTTTTCTTGCGTTTTTTGTTTTAATAATTATTAATAAAGTTATTATTTATAATAAAAAAACTCACCCAACAGGTGAGAACAAAACTACTTGTTGTTTTTGTTTACATTCTCGCTATAAACTTGATACATCATTGTTCGATTATATCCAGTTTTAACATCGCTAACTGCAGCTTGGTTTAGCGAATAACCCAAAGTATCTAACACTTCTTTAGCCCAATCCTCTGCAGTTGCAAAATGACCGCGCAAATTAGTTTTATATGGGTCAGTTGCATATACAATCGCGTCATTTTTAGATTGTATGTTAAAATGCAAATTGTTCAATCTGTCCGCGTATATGCGGATTTTAAAACCTTTGGTTAACATCAAATCCAAAAAACTATCGCTGGTGTCGCTGCCAGTTTCCAACTCTATAACATCATCTTTTTCTGCATTTTTTAAAGCCGCTTTTAGCGAAGTTCCATAATAAAACTTTTTATGAAATTCACGTTTTGGCTTATCGTTAGTTGTTAATTTTACAACTCTAACGTCATTTGCGTTGCTATATATTTCCATTATAGTGTTGTTAGCAAAATTTAATTTTTCTTCTAAATTATTCATAATTTTCTCCTACAATATTTATTCTACCACGCATTTGTATAATTGTCAATAGGGTAAAATAAATTTTTTGTAATTTTTGCATAAAAAAAGCACCTTTTGGTGCTTAACTAAAATTATCTGTTAATAAAGCGGCGGATGTCGTCAAATGTGTCGCAATCGGTGTGTTGGGTGTAGTAAACTAGGCATGCCATAGTGCTAACTTCAACAAGCACTTCAAGCGCAATTTTAACTATATCTTTGGTGGTAATTTCTTGTTTGTTTAACCCCAAAAGTTTGGCTTCTATCTTGTTTGCTAATTCGTCTACAGGTTGGCTGCAATTTTGGCAATAGGTGGCATAGGTTAAACTTTCTTTTAATTTGTCTTGCTTAAAGGGCTCGCGTTCGTTATTAACATTTGTTACCACCATTGGGCTAGATTCTACCGTTTCGTAGGTGGTAAAACGTTTGCCACACGCTAAGCATTCGCGGCGGCGGCGGATTGAACTATCTTTTAAATAACGGCTATCTACAACCTTGCTTTCGGTGTTACCACAAAAAATACACTTCACTTTACAATTCTCCTTTTGCACAATATTTTGTGCTTAAATTAAAACTTAAGCACAACTAATTGAATTAAATATCAATTCTATTATCCCACAATCGACAAAAAAATACAAATGATTTTGCCTAAATTTTTAAAATTTTTCAAAATTTTTTAGGGTTTTAATTTAATCTTATATATTTGACAAATTTTAACACATAATTTATACTGAAAGTATGAAGATAAAAACGCGCGATATCCTTGCCTTTGTTGCGGCTGCAGCCTGTTTAATCGGCTTTATTGTGTTTGCCGTGCTGGTTATTAGGGGACACAAGTTTAATTTAGATAGTGGATTAAATAGTATTGTATCATCCCGCACAGAAAGCGGCAACAAATTTTTTAAACTTGTAACACATCTGGGCAGCATTTACACTATGATTGCAATAACTCTTGTGCTGCTTATAATTCCAATAAGCAGGAAAATAGGGGTGATGTCGGCATGCAACCTAACTTTTGTTGGGCTTATTAATGTGTTTATAAAGCTTATTTTTAAGCGCCCGCGCCCGGATGTTGCACTTAGATTGGTTAGCGAAACGGGCTACAGTTTTCCATCCGCGCACGCCATGATTGCGTTTGCTTTTTATGGCCTGTTTATCTATTTAGCAATTAAACATTTAAACGGAAATTTTATCAAGACCGCAGTCAGTTTGTATTTTGCCCTTGTAATTATTTTAACCGGCTACAGCCGCAACTACCTTGCCGTGCACTATCCAACCGACATCCTTGCCGGTTTCCTTCTTGGCGCATTTTTGCTTATTGTGTTTGTTTATCTATACAACTATTTTGCACCAAAAGTGGTTAAAAAATTTAAACAATTAAAGAATAATAAATAATTAAAATTTTGCTAAATGCAAAGTTTTTTTTATGCGGCAGGGCGGGGGCTAACGCGCAAAACATTGTTTTGCGCGGGCGGGCAAACTGCCCGCCAATCTGCCCATTGGGCAGATGTTAGCCCCCGCCCGCATAAAAAAGCGGGGTAGGTTAAACACCAACTCCCGCATTTTTTTGATAAGCTACAATGTCGTCATAAATTTCTTTAAGCGTTTTAATCTCTTTCATCACCTCATTGGATGGGTTTTTAACTGTTGCAGCAATGTTAACATGCGTCATATCTCTAACAAATGGGTGTTTTGTTTCTGGGTGCATAATTCGTTGCCAATATTCGGTTGCCTCGTCCATTTCTTCCAATGTAAAATATTTGGTCAATTTATAAATTTTTGTAAGGCATTTATTTAGCCGCATAAAATTATTTTCGCCAATGCTAACAAACAATTCATCAAAACTGCTGCCATTATAAGCTTTTAATAGTTTGCTAAAGCTATTTATAAATTCCACTGCCAACGCCGTCATGCAATTGTATCTGCAATTACATGATTTTTCAGCTCCAATCAAAAAGCCATCATCACGCATCATTCTATCAATAATTACTGCACCGCGCTGTGTTACTGCTTCGTTTAAACAATCTCCATATAAATTATTATTAAGCACATAATTTAATCCACATTTATGTTCATAATTTCTGCTTAATCCAAAACATGTTGCCACATGGCCCAATTCATGCACAACTGTTTCGTTATCACTATCTTGTGGCAAAACACAAAATTTATGCTCTTCATTGGCAGTTTGCAGTATATACGCATATGCACTATTATTGATGTTAAAATAGTAATCAAATAGGGAATCGTGTATTTGAAAAAATTCTTGTGTGTTTTCTAGATTTACTGTTTTCCCTACAACTGACAATGCTATTTTTATGATTAGTTTATCAATTTCTGGGCATGATTCGGCTAAAGCATTTTTGGCCATTCCTGAAAAAATTTTTAAATTTTCTAATGCCTGCTGTTTAAATTTGCGTAAATTTAACGCGTCCATTAATTCGTCATAAGATAGGTTATTAAACTCTTCCTCAGCTATGTTTTTATTGTTTAAATGTTCAAAAAAATATTCTTTACAAAATTCTTTTATAGTGGCGCAAATGACAGGCTTGTCTTCATCTGATATTAAATCATTTTCACCAAAAAATTTATCAATATATTTGTTTTTTGGGCCTCTATAAAAGATGCGAAAATACTCACAGAAAGCTTCTTCCAAAATATAATCAAAATTGTTTTTTGATAATGTAGGTGAACAATAATCCACACATTTATTAGCCAAAATATATAGCGGTCTCAGTTCATTTTGTATTTTTTCTATGTATTCATCAAGTTTATCAGACGCAATAAATTCATCAAAACTATTAAATTGATTTTTTAAGGATAGGGCATCATAAAAATATCGCAAAACTTTTCTATATTCAATATAATTTTTAGTTTTTAATTTATCAATATTTACAATAAGCCGCCATTCGTAACTACCAAAAAAGGTTTCACAATCAAAAGGATAATCTTTGTCAGTGATATTCCATTGGTTTTTGATGTACTTAAACATTTCAGCCATTAAATTAGAACGAAATTGTTCATCATTTACATTATCATTTACATTGTGCCTATTAACAAAAATATAGGTGCAGTTGTTAAGTTTTTCGCTGTATTGTTTACGATATTCTTCGCCATAAAGTTTGGCAAAATAGTCAACTACTTTTGGTAATTTCTCTTCAAACCCTTCGCTTATGTTTGACTTAGTGGGGTCGGCTTCTCCTAAAAAATATTTTACCATAATTTGTACTCCTTCAATAGTTCAATAAACATATTAAAGTTAAAAGGAAATTTGTTTTTTCCGTCATAAAAATATTTTTTTCCGTCCTTAAAAATGTGCACATAGTAGCTGATGCCATCAATTGTGTTTTTATCCACCATATCATGTTCCCAAAACGAAACAATAGGCACAAGGTCGCTATAAAAAGCGTGGGTGTCCATTTTATATGGCTTGTTGTTTAGTAGGGCAGTGTTGTTGGCGTAGTCAATTTTAAGTTCAAACGCCTTCTCTAATGTATCTATGCCCAAAACAACCTTAATATCTTCTTTAATCATACTTTTATTATACCATGTCTTTAGGTTTTTGTCAATAGAATGGCGGGGGCTAACGCGCAAAACTTTTGTTTTGCGCAGGCGGGCAAACTGCCCGCCAATCTGCCCGCTGGGCAGATGTTAGCCCCCGCCCGCATTTTTGTTGCAAAAAATTTTTATATGTGTTAATATAAAATAGTTAGGAGAAAAAATGATTACAGTAAACAATGTGGCAGTGCAGTTTGGCAGCCGTAAACTTTTTGATGAGGTCAATTTAAAATTCACCAAGGGCAATTGCTATGGCGTTATTGGTGCAAACGGCGCGGGCAAATCCACTTTTATGAAGGTGCTATCGGGCGAGTTAGAGCCAAATAAGGGCGATGTAACAATCCCCGCAAAAGAGCGCCTATCCGTGCTAGAACAAAACCAGGAAAAGTACAATGATTATACCGTTTTGCGTACCGTGCTTATGGGGCATAAACGTTTGGTGGAAATTATGGATGAGCGCGAAGCATTATATTCTAAGCCCGATTTTAGTGAAGAAGACGGCATCCGCGCGGGCGATTTAGAGGCCGAATTTATGGAACTGGATGGCTATAATGCAGAAAGCGATGCCGAAAGTTTGCTAAACAGCCTGGACATTCCAAAAGAGTATCACAACAAACTTATGGGAGAGGTGGACAGCAAAATTAAGGTTAAAGTGCTGCTTGCTCAGGCACTTTTTAACAATCCAGACAACCTTATATTAGACGAGCCAACCAACAATTTGGACTTGAAAACTATCAGGTGGCTAGAAAATTTTATACTAGATTTTCCAAACACAATCATAATTGTCAGTCACAATCGCCACTTTTTAAATAAGGTTTGCACCCACATTTGCGATATCGACTATGGCAAAATAAATCTGTACCTTGGCAACTACGATTTTTGGTACGAATCCAGCCAACTTATTTTGCGCCAACAAAAAGAGCAAAATAAAAAAGCCGAGCAGCGCGCCAAAGAGTTGCAAGATTTTATTGCACGCTTTTCTGCCAACGCATCCAAATCGCGTCAGGCCACAAGCCGCAAAAAGGAGTTGGAGCGCTTGACTATAGAAGACATTAAGCCATCTAGCCGCAAATATCCGTACATCGATTGGAAGTTTGATCAGCGTATAGGCAACGACATACTTTTTGTTAAAAACCTAACCAAAAAAGGTGTGTTTGAAAACGTGTCGTTCACTGTTAGGCCAGATAACAAAATTGCAATATTATCCGACAACAGCAATGTTGTAACCGCGCTTATGGAAATTTTGTCGGGCAACGATACCGACTACATGGGCGAGGTTAAGTGGGGCAAAACCATAAAAGTGGGCTATTTGCCACAAAATAACAACAGCTATTTTGAAAATTGCGAACTGCCGCTAACCGATTGGATTGGCCAGTTCACTAAGGAAACGGATGCCACATTCTTGCGCAGTTGGTTGGGCAGGATGCTATTTAGCGGGGATGAAGCCAACAAAAAAGCCAAGGTGCTATCGGGTGGCGAAAAGGTGCGCTGTATGTTTGCAAAAATGATGTTAGAGGCGGGCAACTTCTTGTTGTTTGACGAGCCAACCAACCATCTAGATTTGGAAAGTATCACCGCACTAAATAAGGGTATGGAGCGTTTTGCTGGCAATATGATTTTTGCCACGCATGACGAGGAGATTTTGTCTACTGTTGCCAACCGCATAATCCGCATTAACAAAACGCTAGAGTATGATAACGAAATCGATTACGAAACCTATTTGGATACTCAACTTAAAAAATAGGAATTAAAAAATTCAAAAGATTTACTAGAAAATACAAAAAATTTCATAAAAAATTGCAAAAAAACGCAAAAAAATTGCAAAAATTCATTAAATTTTGTTAAATTTAGCAAAAATTTATAAAAATATTGACAAAAATATCAATTTGTGGTACAATAATTGTAGAGGTGGAATATGGATAAAAAAGATTTAGAAGCTCAAAAAGCACAAGAAGAATTTAGCAAAGCCAGAATTGAAGAATTAGAAACGGCAAAACGTATTAGAAGAAAAGTTGTTTTAACTCCTCTGTCAGAAGAAGAAAAACTCGCTTATGCAAAAAATGTTGCTACAACTGGCAAGCCAAGTATAGCCGAACCTGTAGCGGCAAATAAACAACAAAAATCCGCAAAACAACTAGATAGCAAATCATTAAAAGGCAAAAAACCAACCCCTGAAGAAATTAGTTTCATTCGCAAACGTTTAACGGAAGAAGAAAAAAAGCAATGGGGAGAGGATATTCTTAATCACTTTAAAAATAACTAGCGCTTGCTAGTTTTTTTATGCTCGCATAATTCTTTTTAAATATCGGTTGGCATATAATTTAGTATGTCTATGCTGGAAGAGGTGGAAAAACTTATGCTGTCGGCGGGCGTAAGTTTAAACTATCGAATTATAAATTTAAGCGGCAATTATTTGTATGTAGAGGGGATAAAATCGGTTATTTCGCTGTCTACTAGCGAGATGTTTTTTGGGCTAAAATCGGCAACGCTAAAGGTTTATGGAAATAATTTAAAAATAAAATATCTAGATAAAACTTCGTGCACAATTTTTGGCACGATAAACAGGGTGGAAACCGAATGAAAATTGAACTGGAAGGGTATAATTTAGGCGAACTTATAAAAACACTACACCGTAAAAAATTTACTTTATCAAATGTCTGCCAAACGGATAGTACGCACATTTCGTTTGAAATTGCGGACAAAGAAAGCGCGCGGATAAATCGCTTTATTGCCAACTATAAAATAAAAAAAGGGCTAACCAAAATTAAACTTTTGCCGCGCCTTACACTTGCTAATTTGGGGGTTATTGTTGCGCTGTTTTTAGGCATTATTTTTGCCATTTTTTGCAGCAATTATGTTTGGCAAATCCGCATTTATGGCAACGAAAATATCTCTAAGCAAGAAATTATATCGGTGCTTAGCGATAATGGAATAAAAAAGGGCAAACTAAACACCAAATCTAACCAGCAGATAGAGGAAATTTTGCTTAATAACTATAACCGCTTGGCACAGGTGTCGGTTATCCGTGAGGGCACGGCAATTATAATAAATTTAAGCGAAAAATTGGTGTATAATCCGGGCGAGTTTTCGCCAATCACTGCCAAATATAGCGGAATTATAACTGAAATTAATGTGCTAACCGGAACGCTTAATGTTAAGGTGGGCGATTATGTAAACGTGGGCGATACCCTTGTGCTGCCGTTCAATCTGGATAGCGCGGGCAACAAAATTTCAGTTTGCCCAGCCGCCGAAATTAAGGCGAAATTGTATATTACATCTAAGGCCGAAATAAACAAGATAACTTACGCGCTAGAGCGCACGGGCAAAACCAAAAAAGTGTACAACTATAGCATATTTAACAAACATTTATATGCAAAAAATAAAAATTCGTTTGATTTTTTTGAGTGCGAAGAGTATAATACATATATATCAAATCTTATCCCAATTAAGCAAACCACAACCACATACTACGAATTAAAGCAGGTGGAAGTGGAGCATAATTTAGAACAAGAAAAGCCCGAACTTGTGGAAAAGGCGTATAACGACGCAATAAGCAAACTGCCGCAAGATTATACGCTTATAAACGAAAGCAATACAACAAGTTTGGTGGATAACACGCTGTACGCAACCACAATTTTAACGGTGGAGGGGATAATAAGTTAAGGAGAACAAATGATTAACATTATTGGCAAACTAGAAACAAATATAAAAAATGATTTTGTATCGGTGTATAATGCGGTGCAAAATCTTTTTAATTTGCCCGAAAATGTTGTGGTTAATGTAAGTTTAATAGGCGCACAAAAAATGCGCACACTAAATAATACCACCCGGGGTATAGATAGGGTGACTGATGTGCTAACCTATCCTTATATTGATTTAAAGCCAAATGAGAGTTTAAATTTAGACGATTATAAGTTGGATATTGATGGGGCCACAAATACGCTTACAATAGGGGATATTTATATCTGCAGGGCGCAGGCAGAAAAGCAAGCAAAAGAGTACGGACATAGCGTACGGCGCGAACTTTGCTTTTTACTATGCCACGGATTATTGCACATTTTGGGCTACGACCACATGAAAAAGAAAGATGAAAAAGTTATGACAAACAAGCAAAACGAAATTTTAAATTCACTAAATATTTTGCGAGAGCAAGATATACCTGCTGGGGTATCTAAAAAAAGTGTAAGCAAAAAAACAAAAGAGTTCACTTGCGGATTTGTAACAGTGGTGGGGGAAACTAATGTTGGCAAAAGCACACTTATAAATGCACTGGTGGGGCATAAAGTTTCTATTGCTAGCCCCAAAAGCCAAACCACGCGCGAAAACATTTGTGGAATTTATAACGATGATAACACACAGATTGTTTTTGTGGATACCCCCGGGTACCATAAGCGAAACACACTGGTTGATGACGAAATGGATAAGCAAATTGCGTCGGCAAATGAGGATACCGAAGTTGTGCTTATGCTTATTAATGCCAATAAACCATTATACGAACAATACGAAAAATTGGCAAAAAAAGTTAACAAAACTGCAAAAAAACTGCTAATTATTAACAAAATGGATCAAACAACCTACGAAAAACTGGCAAAAGAGCTTGTTAAACTAAATAATATTGATGTGGATGAAATAATCCCAATAAGCGCATTAAAGGGCAAAAATGTAGATAAACTTTTAAGCTTAATAAAAAAATATCTGCCAAAATATAACTACGAAATGCGCTACTATCCAGCAGACGAATATACCAACAAAAATCTCCGTTTTATGTCGGCAGAAATAATCCGTGAAAAAGCGCTGTTGCTGCTGCAAGACGAGATACCACACGGGGTATATGTTGCAATAACCGATTATAAAGAAGGTGGTAAAATAATAGATATATTTGCTGACATGTATTGCGAGCGCGAAAATCACAAGGCAATAATCCTTGGCAAAAACGGGGATATGATAAAAAAAATCTCCACCGCTGCCCGCAAATCTATCGAGCATTTGGTGGAACAAAAAGTAAACTTGCAACTATATGTTAAGGTAAAACCCAACTGGCGAAACGACCTTAAAGCCCTGCAGCAATTCGGCCTAACCTTTGAAGAATAAAAAAACTGCCTATTTGGCAGTTTTTAACGAATATTTATTGTAATTATTTGTTGAGTGTGCGTCGTAATATAATTCACATTTGTATTAGATGCAGCAATCATCAGCTCATCTTTAAATTTTTCTGGTACATAATCCAATGCTTCTGGGCCTCCAAACACAAGTGACAAGCAAAATTCATAATCTTCAAAATATTCGCTAGGAATATCTTTTAAAACTTTTTCTCTGCTGCTTGCGCTTACGCTTTCATATGCCTCAATACACATATCTTTCGTTCGTTTTTTGTAAGGAATTTTATCTAAGTTAGATTTAACAATAACTTCAGCCCCACCACCAGAAACGCTACCAGAAACTTTCTTGTGTGTAACCACATGACTTTCTCGATACCTTTTGAAATGTTTAAATAAAAAATTGCTAATAATACCCACTTTTTTACCTCCATATTGTTTAAATTCACTTGTATTTTACCATACAAATCACGTCTTGTCAATACCTTTTTGGAAAATTTTCATAAAAAACTGGCGGTGCCAGTTAAATAAAGGTGAAACTTTTTAGATCCTCGCCAAATTTGGCAAGCAAAATGTTGTGCAGCAGGCGAATGGCTTGTTTAAGGGTGTTTTCGTTTGGGGTAGTTGGTTGATTTTGCAAATTTGTTGCATCATTATTTAATTCAGTAGATTGCAGGGCGATATTTTTTATTGCGCTATAAACCTTGTTTTCAATTTGGATGGTGCTTTCGCTTGCGGTGGGGGTGAAGTTGCCAGTTATTTTATCCAAATAAATATGTTTGGCGTCAAAAAACTCTAGCCCCATGCCGCTTATATCTATAAACTTAATAATAAAACCGATTGTGGTGGGGTAGTGTTCACCAGTTTCCAACTCTTTTAATGCGTTTAGGGTGGCCAAAAATATTTCTGGTTCGCTTTTGCCTTTTGGAAGCAGGTTGTTTAAAATATCCAAAATAATATAGCCGCAAATGGTTTTGTTATAGTCGGATGTGATGCCAAAAAAATTATCAATAACACTGGCTTGAGTTACAACATAACTGCCATTTTTTTCGCTTAAATCAAAATCGGCAAGGCAAAACGGCTGGGCAATGGCTTTAAATTTGGCCTTTTCTTTTTTAACGCCCGCAAATTTGGCTGTTATTACTCCATTATTTAAAGCAAAAACAGAGGCAAGTTTGTCCGCCTCTGAATAGTCGGTTAGTTTTATTATTATTCCTTTATCTTTAACGTCCAACTGATATTTCGGCTTGCTGCTGCGCTTTTTTATTTTTACGTTCGATTTTAAGGCGTGCCTTTAACTCTTGGTGCATCTCGTATATATTTTCTTGCTTTTCAGCCGCATAATTAAGCCTGCGCGTTGCCATATATAGCCAGAAGGCAGTTGGATTTTTAATACCTTTGGAATAAGATTTATCCATTAAATCGAAATAACCGCGATTAAGTTGCTCTAAAGTCAATTTTTCCATAACTACCTCCTTTTTATTATATGCAAACCTTTCCTTTTGTATACAATCATTATATATTAAAAATTTTTAAAAGGCAACCCTTAAACGCAAATTTTTTTTAATATTTATTTTTTTTAGTTGGTTGATTTTTATTTGACAACACTAGATGTTGGGGCGAGTAAGGGTGGGGGCTTTTATGCGCCCGTTAGGGCGCCTTGCGGCAACGGGTTGCCGCCCGCGTTAAAACCCCGCACGGGGTTTTAACGCAAAAGCCCCCGGCCCGTTTAAGCACAAAGCCACAAAAAGCAGATAATTTTAAACAATTTATAAAATTTTGCAAAATTCGTTTGCTATTTTTTTGCAGATTTATTATTCTATTTTTGACAATAATTACAAAAACACTAGTCAATTAAATTTAGGAGGACAAATGTCAAAAAAATACGTTTATCTATTTAGTGAAGGCAACGCAAACATGCGTGAACTTCTTGGTGGTAAGGGCGCCAACCTTGCCGAAATGACCAATCTTGGCTTGCCAGTGCCACAGGGCTTTACAATTTCTACCGAAGCATGCACACAATACTACGAGGATGGCAGGCAGATTAACGACAGCATTCGTGCAGAAATTATGCAATACATTAGTAAGCTCGAAAAAATCACAGGCAAAAAATTTGGAGATAAGCAAAATCCACTTCTTGTATCCGTTCGTTCGGGCGCACGCGCTAGTATGCCTGGCATGATGGACACAATCCTTAACCTTGGCTTAAATGAGGATGTTGTTGAAACTCTTGCTAAAAAGAGCAACAATCCACGCTGGGCATGGGATTGCTATCGCAGATTTATCCAAATGTTTAGCGATGTGGTTATGGAAGTTGGTAAAAAATATTTTGAAAAACTTATCGACCAAATGAAAGAGAAAAAGGGTGTGGTTTACGATGTAGACCTTACTGCCGACGATTTAAAAGAGTTGGCTCGCCAATTTAAGGCCGAGTACAAAAAGCAGATTGGCAAACCATTCCCAACCGATCCAAAAGAGCAGTTATTCGAAGCCATTAAAGCGGTATTCCGTTCTTGGGACAATCCACGTGCGAACATCTACCGCATGGATCACGACATTCCATACTCATGGGGTACAGCAGTTAACGTGCAGATGATGGTGTTTGGCAACCTTGGCGAAACATCGGGCACTGGTGTTGCTTTCACACGCAATCCAGCCACAGGCGAAAAGGGCTTGATGGGCGAATTTTTGATGAACGCACAGGGCGAGGATGTGGTTGCCGGTGTGCGCACCCCAATGCCTATTGAAAAAATGGCAGAAATTATGCCATCGGTTTACGAGCAATTCCAAGGCGTTTGTAACACACTAGAAAAGCACTATAGGGACATGCAGGATATGGAGTTTACAATCGAGGATAAACACCTATACATGCTTCAAACCCGTAACGGCAAACGTACTGCAGCCGCTGCTATCCGTATAGCTTGCGATTTGATAGACGAAAAGATGATAACCGAGCAAGAAGCGTTAATGCAAATTGATGCTAAAACCTTGGATATGCTTTTGCACCCAACTTTTGATGCCGAAGCACTAAAACAAGCAGATAAAAACAATTTGGTAGGCAAGGGCATAGCAGCCAGCCCAGGCGCTGCTGCCGGCACAATTGTGTTTACAGCAGAAGATGCAGTTAAACTTGGCAAACAGGGCAAAAAAGTGGTGCTTGTGCGTTTGGAAACCAGCCCAGAGGATATTGAGGGCATGAAATATGCGCAGGGCATTTTAACTGTGCGCGGTGGGCAAACTTCTCACGCGGCAGTTGTTGCGCGCGGCATGGGCACTTGCTGTGTATCTGGCTGTGGCGACATTAAGATGGACGAGGAGCGCAAACGCTTTACCCTTGCTGGCAAGGTTTATAAAGAAGGCGACGGCATTTCGCTAGATGGCTCTACCGGCAAAATTTATAACACTATAATTAAAACCGTTCCTGCCGACCCTAACAGTGGCTATTTTGGCAGAATTATGAAGTTGGCAGATAAATATCGCACCTTGGGTGTGCGCACAAATGCGGACACTCCAGCTGACGCACAGCGCGCAGTAGAACTTGGTGCAGAAGGTATCGGGTTAACACGTACTGAGCATATGTTCTTTGATCCAGAGCGTATTGGCGCATTTAGAGA
Source organism: uncultured Clostridia bacterium (assembly GCA_947632645.1). GTDB lineage: Bacteria > Bacillota > Clostridia > Christensenellales > UBA1242 > Onthoplasma. The sequence continues at coordinate 42,995 of CANRQB010000004.1, forward strand.
GATGATCTGCGCAGATACAGTGGCTGAACGCGAAGCCGCGCTTGCAAAAATAGAGCCAATGCAACAAAAAGATTTTGAAGGGCTTATGGAAGCGTTAAAGGGCAGACCAGTTACTATTCGTTTCTTGGATCCACCTTTGCACGAGTTTGTTCCTACCAGCGAGGCAGACATAAAAGCGCTTGCAAAAACTCAAGGCAAAACAGTTGCACAAATTAAACAATTAATTAGCGATTTGCACGAATTTAACCCAATGATGGGGCATAGGGGTTGCCGCTTAACTGTTACCTATCCAGAAATTGCAGTTATGCAAACCCGCGCAGTTATAAAAGCCGCAATCAACGTTCAAAGAAAGCACACTAGCTGGAAGGTTGTTCCAGAAATTATGATTCCGCTTGTGGGCGAGGTTAAAGAGCTTGCTTACGTTAAAAATGTGGTGGTTAAAACAGCCGATGAAGTTATTAAAAAGGCAAAATCTAAGCTACAATATAAGGTTGGCACAATGATTGAAATTCCGCGTGCAGCCCTAACCGCAGACGAAATAGCAAAACAAGCCGATTTCTTCTGCTTTGGCACAAACGATTTAACCCAGATGACCTTTGGCTTTAGCCGTGACGATGCGGGCAAATTCCTTCCATCGTACTACGCAAACAAAATTTACGAAAGCGATCCATTTGCTCGACTAGATACAACTGGTGTGGGCAAACTTATGGACATGGCTATAAAACTCGGTAAATCTACCAACAGCAACTTGCACGCCGGCATTTGTGGTGAGCATGGTGGCGATCCGTCCAGCATCGAATTTTGCCATAAAATTGGGTTAGATTATGTATCTTGCAGCCCATTCCGTGTGCCAATTGCTAGGTTAGCAGCCGCACAAGCAGCAATAAAAAGTGGTTCGCTACAAACACTGCGACCATTTAGCGACAAAATGCTTAAAGCAAAGGATTGGCTAATTCAACAACTAAAAAAGGCACAACAAAAATTTGCAACCAGCCAAGCAACAACCGCAAAAACTGCCGCAAAACCAGCAGCAAAGCCAGTTGCAAAAACAACTAAAAAAGTTGCAGCTAAGCCAGCAACTAAAACAGCAAAAACTGCTACAAAACCAGCGGCTAAAGCCGTTGCACCTAAAAAAGCAGTAGCAAAAAAGCCAGCAGCTAAAGCAGTAGCAAAAAAGCCAGCCAATAAAAAAGCTGCCAGCAAACCTGCAACAAAAAAACCAGTAAAAAAATCTAAATAAAATAAAAAAACGCCCATTTTAATTTGGGCATTTTTTATAGCGAACGATCGTCTGTATACGCTGTTAAAATATGTTCTAAATCCAATAAATAATTTTTATTTATACTTATAGTTACAGTCAAAAAACTTTGCATACCAGGCGGAATAATAACCGCACCCTCTTTTACTAATTTACTAGTTGCGTTTTGATTGGTTAGTTTGCCAATTTGGCGTGGGGTGGTGTTCCATGGCTCGATACAAATAAAGTAGTCATCATCTTCATTTTGTGGTTTTTTACTCCAAAATAATAGGGTAGGTTCTTCGGTGTGCATGGATAAATAAGGGATATATCCGCCATCGTGCTCATAAACCAGTTGCACATCACACGATTTAATCCCAGTAAATTTAGAAGTGCTGCCCGAATTTATAACTTCTGCAACGCTATAAGCAACTCCTTCTTGCAGGGCACACTCTTTATATTTTTCTAAATTTTTTATAATAATTTTATAATTTTCTATATCTTTGCTGTACAATTTAAATGCTGGGTGCCAACCTTGGCCAGCAAGCATATCTTTGTTATCGTTATTTTGTGCACATGATTGATAGGTAAGTTCGCCTTTATCATTAATAGAAACTATAACAAAAAATTGAAATTTGTATGGATATTGATTATAGGTGTAGTCATCTGCCCCAATTGCCAAAACTACGCTATCATCATTTTTGCCGACCACAGTAAAATCTTTTGCTTGGGCAAAGCCGTGTTGTTGCATATGATATTTGCCATAATTATGGGTGTATATTTCATGCTCTTTAACCACGCCATTCACATCGTACAACTCTTTAGATTGCCCGCCGATAGGACCGGGTTGCGGAAAAAGTACTTTTGCACTGTTTCCCCATGCGTTTTGTGTGGAAATAGTGTTATATCCATTATACGCATATGAAATTATTTGTGCACCTTTTGTGTCTATCTCTGCGCTGTAGTCACCTTTTCTAATAAAAATTCTTGACATTTTAATTTTCTCCATTATAATTATATCACGGATTATTTTATTTTGCAATAGATAAATTTAAAAAAATGTTAGGATTTTTTTGTTTTTTGTGGTATTATTACAATATAGGTTTTTTTAATGAGTTCATACACACCTGCCTTTACGGAAGAGTTGCGTTCTAAAATTAATATTGTGGATGTGGTAAGCCGCTATGTCACGCTAACTAAGCGTGGGGGTAATTTTTGGGCTTGCTGCCCTTTTCATAACGAAAAAACACCATCGTTTAGTGTAAAAGAGGATGGCCAGTTTTTTAAATGTTTCGGCTGCGGGGAAAGTGGCAATATTTTCACTTTTATTATGAAGATGGAGAATTTGGACTTTTTATCCGCGGTAGAATTTTTGTGCAAGATGTATAATATCGAGCCACCTTCCAATCAGGAAAACGCCCAATTGGTTGCCAAAAAGCGCGAGCGCGATTTAATGTACAAGGTGCTTAAACTAACCACCGAGTTTTATCATAACAACCTTAAAACTCACCCAAACAGCCCACAAGCCGAGTATATAAAACAGCGCAAAATTTCACCCGAGATGATAGAAAAGTTTAAAATAGGGGTATCACTTAACTTTGACGATTTGCCGATATATCTAAAAAAACAAGGGCTATCGGCAGACGACATGCTGCTTGCAGGTGTGGTGGCAAAATCGGATGACGGCAGATTGTACGATTTTTATGGCAAGCGCGTTATTTTTCCAATATTCAATGGCTTTGGAGATGTGGTGGGCTACTCGGGCAGAACGGTTGAGGCCGCGCCTGAGCACACCAAATATAAAAACACAAACCAAACTGCAATATTTAACAAAAGCGAAATTTTGTTTGGCTACAATTTTGTGCGCGACCTTAAAAAAGATAAGTTGTTAGACACCATTGTTATTGTGGAAGGACATATCGATGTTATCGCTTGCCATCAAGCCGGCATAACCAACACTGTAGGTTGTATGGGTACGGCACTAACACAACAACATGCACGGCGTTTAAAACAACTTGTAGATAATGTTATACTTTGCCTAGATGGCGATAGTGCGGGCGAAAATGCCACATACAAAGCGATAGAAGTGTTAAAATCGGTGGATTTAAATGTTAAGGTGGTGCGCTTAACTGGCGCTAAAGACCCGGACGAATTTATACAAAAATTTGGTAAGGATGCTTTTGTTGAGCAATTATCTAACGCAATAGATTGTGTGGATTTTGTGCTTACAAGCAAGGCAAAGCATTACGATCTAACCAACAATGCGCAAAAATCCCGCTACGTAGAAGAAGCGCTTAGTTACATATCCAAATTTTCCACTGCAGCCGAGCAAGAAATCTACTTAAAACTAGTGCAACAGTTGGTTAACATTCCGCTAGATGCACTGCGCAAATCGCTTACTGGCAGCATGCAAACCAACACGCAAAAGTACGACGAGCAGCCCACCGAAATGATAAGCAACAAAAACATAGTGGATAGCAAAATTATGATTTTGGCTGCCATTTTGTATAAAAAAATAGAAAATTTTGAAAATTATTCAGGACTTTTCGATTCGGATGATGAATTAAGTAAATTGTATCAATTCATTGCGCTGCGCGCCAAGAATAACGAAATTTTTACCATATCTAGTTTGTTTGATAATTTTGATATTAAGGATAAATCGCTTATAGATAAGGTTATAAATTTTAACTTTCCGCCAGACGAAATATTTAATCAGCAACTAGCCGATGCTGAGAAGCAAATGCAAAAGCATCAACTTAAGCAGCGATATGAGGTTTTAAAGCTCCAAATGATTGCAGAAACCGATACGGCTAAGCAGCGCGAATATCTTGCCAAGTTGCAGGAGTTAACAAAAAGGATAAACGAAATTAAATGATAGAGATAGATAAATCGGACAGGCTTTATACATATTTAACAAATTTGGGTGTAGATAAGGTGGACAAGCTTTATCTCGAGCTAGCAAACAACGGGCGATACACTCCAAAAGATGTGCAAACCTATTTTTACGCTAGTTTTCAGCCCAGTTTAACCAACGAATTGGACGAAAAAGAGTTAGAAAAGGTGGTGGATTATTTTGCCGACCTTAAAAAAATAAAGCCAACAAAAAAATCGGATTTGAAAGGTTTGCTTAAAAAATATGCACACGACAACAGCGAGGAGTTAGAAGAGCAGATTGTAAATGCCAACCTTAAGGATTTATTGTATCTGTGCCTAAACTATAAAAGTACGCATAAGGATGCGGATTTGCAGGATTTGGTCCAAACTGCCAATATCGGGCTAATTAAAGCGCTTAAAAAATACAAGCCAGATGCCAAAATAGATTTTAAAGATTATATAATTTATTATGTTAGGGAAGAAATATTAAAGGAGTTTTAAATGGCAAACGTAGACGAAATTAGTGAAAAATTATTGCAACAATTTAAGGATAATCATCAGCGCTCGATAAGTGATGATAATCTGTTTAGCAAACTTGTGGAAACCTACGATTTGGATATCGACGATGCACAAAAGGTTAAAGAAAAGCTTATAGAAAACGGCATTAAGGTAACCGAAGCGGCAGATATTCCAGTGGACGATAAGGAATACGAAAATATAATCAGCCAAATTAATGTTAACGACCCGATAAAAATGTACCTTAAAGATATTGGTAAAATTCCGCTTTTAACCCCGGAGGAAGAGCAGGAACTAAGCCGCCGCTATATAGAGGAGCACGACGAAGAAGCACGCAAAAAACTGTGTGAGGCCAACTTGCGTTTGGTGGTAAGCATTGCAAAGCGCTATCAAAACAAACTGCCATTTTTGGATTTAATTCAAGAGGGCAATTTGGGGCTTTGGAAAGCGGTAGAAAAATTTAACTACAACAAGGGCTTTAAATTTTCTACCTACGGCACATGGTGGATTCGCCAAAGCATAACGCGCGCAATATCAGATTTAGGCAGGCTTATTCGTACGCCAGTGCATATGTCTGAAACCATATCTAAACACAGCCGCGCAGTGCGCGAACTTATGCAAGAGTTAGGCCGCGATCCAACAGTGGACGAAATTGCCGAACGTATGGGTATTTCCGTGCAAAAAGTGTTGGAAATACAACGCATTTCGCAAGACCCTATCTCGCTAGAAAGTAAATTGGGGCAAGAAGAGGATAGCAAAATTGGCGATTTAATTCCGGACGAAAATGCACTTTCGCCACAAGAAATCGCGCAACAAAACATGCTTAAAGAGCAACTTATGAGTGTGCTGGAATCATTAACACCGCGTGAACAAAAGGTTATTCGCTTGCGCTACGGGTTGGATGATAGCCATCCGCGCACACTTGAAGAGGTGGGCAGAGAATTTTCGGTTACGCGTGAACGTATCCGTCAAATTGAAGCCAAGGCATTAAGGAAACTTCGCCATCCATCCAAACTAAAACGCCTTAAAGAAGAGTTGGGCGATGATGTGGATGACGATAAGGGCTCAGGGAGAAAGTAATGAAAACAATATTAGAAATTCAAAAACTGGATAGGCAAATTCGTGCCCTAAAGCGCGAAGTAGAAAAATGCCAAGCCAGTGTAAACTTTAATCAGTATAAAAAGAACTTGCAAGAGGGCAGAGCGCGCTTTGAACAACTGGAAGCGCAAGCCAACGAGATAATCAAAAATTTTAACACGGCGAACAATCGCTATTCCAAATACCGCGGCAATGCGGATATTGTGCGCAAACGCAATATAGACGGAATAAATTTGGATAATTTGTCCGCGCTTATTCAAGACGCTAACGATTTAGTGGGCGATTTAAGCGAAGAAAATAGGCGAGTGGAAGACATGGTGCGCAAATCAGAAGAAATTGTGCGCAAAAGTGCTGAACTTAGCGGCAAACTTACCGAAGCCAAAAAACGCAGCGCCGTGTATAAAGAGCAGATAGAGAAAAAGCGCCAAGAAGTAGCACCAAAAATTGCCGAAATCGAGCAGCAAATTAAGGCACTAGAGCCAAAGGTGGAGGATAAAGAAAGATACGCCAAATATAAGCAGATGAAAGAGGCAGGCATTTTCCCAGTGTTTGTGCCGCTTGTAGACAACTTTTGTGGCGGCTGCAGTGTGGAATTGCCACTTAACTTTATCGAAAAACTAAAAACCGCCAAAATGCTTCCATGCGAACACTGCAACCGTATAATTATGTTTCAAAAATAATGCTTTGGCATTATTTTTTGTTTACACTTGCTCTTTTGTTACTTTTCTAGCATAGAAAAGTAAATAATATTCATATAATAGGTATGGCGAAAAATAGAGTTTGGCAGACGGTGGTGGACTATTTTTTAATTTTGGGCGCGATTATTGGCGTTGGGTTTGCTTCGGGTAAAGAAATTTATGTATTCTTTTTTCAATTTGGTGGGGCAAGCCTAGTTGGACTTATTGCGTTTGGGCTATTATATGTCTACCTATTTTTTGTTATCAACTACATAAAACATAAACTGAATTTAGGCAGTTATAATCAATTTAATGCGGCAATTTTTGGGCGGCTAACTAAAATTACAAATGTTTTTGTTATAATCAACTTTACAATAACCTCGGCGGGCATGCTGGCGGGCGCGGATTATTTGTTTGAAACATTTTTTAATATTGGCTACAAAATACCTTCTGTTGTGCTATCTATACTGGCATTTGTTATAGTCCTAGGGGGTATAGATAAAATTAAACTTGTATCCAACATAATTGTGCCGGTTATGCTGTTTGCTATTGTGGTAAACGGAATTAAAAACATAACTCCGCAAAATGTAAATTTAAGCATCAATATGTCTACCATGCACCTTGCTGTTTTTTATGGGATATTGTTTGGGGTAAATAATTTTGCAACGGCTCTGCCAATAATATTTCAATCTAACCAAAAAGCGATGGGCAGGGTGGTATCCATTTTTACTATTTGCGGCATAATTTTAATATCAATTTTAGTGTTGGCATCGCGCACTTTTACAACCGATATGCCTATGTTTGAAGCCAGTGCAAGCGTATCTAAAACTTTTTACTATCTATATTTTGTAACACTAATTCTTGCAATATTTTCTACCCTTATGGTTTGCACTTACAACAACTATACAATAATTTCTGGCAATAAAAAATCGCCATTTATTGCATTAGTTATTGTGCTTAGTAATTTCATTTTATCTAATGTTGGCTATGGAATTATAGTTAGATATTTGTATGTTTTGTCCGGTATAATAAGTGGGGTATATGTGCTTATGCTAATCATTATGATAGCGGTTAGATTGATAAAATATAAAAAGCCAAAAGATACAAAAAATTAAAAAAATGTGGAAAAATGCTAAAAAACGCCCAAAATATCCACAATTTATCCACATTTACAACCATTTTTTATAAAATTTTATGTTTTTATTTACTTTATTTATATACTCTCTTGTTTCATTAAAGGGGATATAATTTAGTGTTTTTTGGTCTAGCGAATACTGCGCGTCACTCAGCCAAACCCTAACACGCGTTTCTCCTGCATTGTATGCAGCAAGCGCAGTGTTAACATCTGCAAACTTATCTAGCAAATATTTTAAGTACATACCCCCATACCGTATATTTGTGCTAACACTATATAAATCGTTTTCATCCAATTTAACATCCAATTTATAATACTCATTTAAAAAGTTTGCCGTATCTAACTTTATCTGCATAAGCCCAAGCGCGCCCTTAGTTGATTTAGCATTTTTGTTAAACCCACTTTCTACATTAATCACACTCGCAATCAAATAGGGTGGTAGGGTATATGTTTTTGCAACAGCTTTAATTTCGTTTGCATATCGTATCGGGTGGCTTATTGCAACATACCAAAAATACCCTGCCAAGCAAATTGTGGCAAGATATGCAACACACAAAATCACCACCCATTTTTTCATACTAATATTATGCGCGTAAAATTGCAATTATTTCACCACACGTAATCTTTTGCCAGCGATATAACGTTTTCTCCATACTTGTCCTTTAGCTTATCTATTGCCAAACACAAGTTTTCGTTCTTCTCGTTTTTAAACAGATTCATTTGTTCTTCTTGTGTGCCGGTTATAAGGTTGTTTACACTAATGCGCAGCGCGCGTACGGGGGCAAACTTTCCGCCCGTCAGCTCAACAAAAATTTTATATGCCAAATTAAAAATGTCCTGCTCGTTGCTAAAATAAAAGGTTTGGCTGTGCTGGGCGGATAGGTAGGTGAAATCTGCAAACTTAATGCCCAAATGCAGTGTTTTGCCTGCAAATCCGTGCGCCCGCATCCGCTTAGATACTTTAATTGCCAAATCGTGCAAAAAATTTTTAATTTCGCCAATATCCACCATATCGCGTACCGCAGTTGCCCCGTTGCCCACACTTTTTGTGTCCTCGTCGCGCGGGGTAATAAGCACATCGTCGTCAATTCCGCTTACCGCATTGTGCATATACACCCCAACTACACCAAAATGTTTGCGCAAAAATTCGGGGTTAAGTAAATACAAATCATACAAGGTGTTAACATTCATGGCGCGCAACTTTTTTGCCGTGTGCCGCCCAATCATAATCATATCGTCAATTTTAAGTTTTTTAATTATATCGATGTGGTTTTTGCGGTTAATTTCGGTTAATCCCATTGGCTTTTTCATGTCGCTGCCCAGTTTTGCCAGCGTTTTGCCCCAACTAACCCCAACCGATACGGTTAGCCCCAGTTCATTCAGCACATCATTTTGAATCCGCCTAGCCAGTTCAACCGCGCTGCATCCAAAAAATTTCAGGCTGGCAGTAACATCCAACCAACACTCGTCAATGCCAAATGGCTCAATAATGTCGGTGTATCTATAATAAATTTCATGCGCTTTTCTGCTTATTTCAGCATACTTTTCAAAGTGCGGTGCCACAGTTATTAGGGTGGGGCATTTCTGTTTCGCCTCCCAAATTGCCTCGCCCGTTTTAACCCCATACACCTTTGCCAAATAGTTTTTCGCCAAAATTATGCCCGTGCGCTTGTTCGGGTCACCAGCCACAGCCACTGCATAGTTTTTAAGGGTGGGGTTAGATAAACACTCAACCGACGCATAAAAATTATTCATATCCACATGCAAAATCGCTCTATCTTTCATACCTCTATTATAGAACATTTGTTCGATAAAGTCAACCCTTTTAGAACATTTGTTCGATAAAATTTTAAAAAACTATGAAATTTCATTTGTGTTTATCAAGCTTTTATTATATAATATTTTTATAGGAGGGAGTATGAAAGATTATAAAAAGTTTATAACATCATTTATGAATAGTTGGAAAAGGCTGGAAGGAGCAAAAACCTGCGAACTTTTTGCAGAAAAATTGAAATATTATGAAACGCCGCTAGATGCGCCTCTATGCACCAAAGCGGAGGTTGTTCCATTATGGGAAGTTGTGCCAAAAAACCAAAAAGACATCTCTTACACGGGCAAAATTTTGTTTGAAGATGATAGCCATTGCTTTTATCATTTCAACATGACACGCACAATGACCGCAGCAGGCAAAACCCAAGAGATTGACGGAATTATGGAAATCAAACTAAATGCAAAAAATCAACTTACATATTTTAAACAATGGCGCGCAGTTAAAGAAAAATAGCAAAAATCTCACAAATTAACCTAAATTATTAGGTTTTTTTGTTTATTAATTGCAAAATGAACAATTTTATGATATAATATTTTTAAAATAGATAGGAATTAGATATGAGATTTATAAACGCTAAATTTGTTAAAAGCGCAACAAAGGTGGGCGAGTTTGTGGCTGACGAGTCGCCGCAAGTGGCAATTGTTGGGCGCAGTAATGTGGGCAAATCTAGTTTGATAAATTTGCTTACAAACAATAGTAAACTAGCCAAAACCAGCCGCACGCCCGGCCGCACACGCTTGGTTAACTATTTTAACATAAACAACCAGTTTTATTTGGTGGATTTGCCCGGCTATGGCTTTAATCAGGCGGGTAGAACAATTGCGTCTGGCTGGGACAAAATTATGGACGACTATTTCACCTCCAACACCGCGTTAAAATTGGTGCTTGTTTTGTTAGATTGCCGCATTGGTGCAACCCGGCTAGACAAACAGATGTTGGATTACCTTGCCGAGCATGACTATCCCGCGCTGATAGTTCTAACCAAAACGGATAAAATAAGCAAAAGCGAACTAAACCAACAAATCCAAAAAATTTCCGCTGACATCCGCTACGCCAAAAACCGCATTGTGTCCACTTCCGCAACAAAAAAGCAGGGCGTAGATGCCCTTGCCGCCGCCCTAGACGAATTTCTGTTGAAATAAATAGCCAAACTTAACCTAATTTTACAATCCAATCTGCCAAAATTTTTAATAATTTTGCATATTTTTTATAGTTTTTAATTTCATTTGTTATTGAACAATTTATTTCAATTTGTAAACTAAAAATATTTGGTATTGCTTTTTTTATGTAGGTGGAAATGGTTTTATCATTTGCCATAAATGGTTGGTCAATAAAAACAGTAAAACCATTGGCTGTTAGCGCATTGTTAAGTTTGTCAAAAGCCAGAATGTTGTTTTGTATGTTAAACCCTAAATGCGTGCCCAAATTTACATCACATTGCCGTTTGGCAGCCAAACCATGAATGTCAATTAGGTATTTTATATCATTTTCTTTTATTATTGATTTAATTTTATTTTTATAGGGCGAAGGAATATCAAAATTAGCATCATCATTGTTGTTTTTTGTTTTTGCAATAAGGTAACTGTTTGTTTTGTCCTTTAAATATAATCCAACAGCAAGTGAACCAATTTCGGCATATTTATATTTTCCCAATCTAATCTGGCTAACAGCGTGCGGCACAGATAAAATAACTTTATTGCCGCCTTCTAATACAACAAAATCTTTGTTTTTATTGTCATTTAAAAATTTTTTTCTATTGTTTTGTAATTGTGTAAAACTAATCATACAACTATTATATTAAAAACAAAAATTTAAAGCAATAAAAAAAGGATGCCTTTGCATCCGTACTTTATCCAATAAGAGATTCAAAAAATTCTTGCAATTCCATGCCAATTTTTATGCCATAATTAAGCGCAAGGATGTTTTTTTGATAGGTTATGTCTTCTTGCAAATTGTTGTGAGCGCTTAATAAAAAATTAAGTTTTTCTTTGATCTCGTCGTCAAATTTTGCCAACAACGTTTCTTTAGCTTCGCAAAAATCCTTATAAAACGCACAATCTTCAATTTTAACCTTATTCTCAATCATCCCAAAAAGCCCGTCAAAAATTGTAGATGTAATCATTTTTCCTCCTTTCATGTAAAATATATCATAAATTAATACCAAATGTCAACTAAATTTATCATAATTTCGTACTATTATTTTGGTAACAAAAAATGATATAAAATAATTTTATGGATAAATTTTATAAAAGATTAAATGAGTTTATAGAAGAACATTCAATAATTGTTCCCAAAATGGCAATTGAATTGGGATATAAATACAAATCACCATTGTATAGATTGATTAATGGGCAAGGTTACCCAAGATTAGACAAAGCAATAAAATTGGCAGATTATTTTAATTGCTCGCTAGATTATTTGTTTGGTTTGTCTGACGATAATTCACAAAACAATTTTAAGCAGCCGCGCCCGTTTGATGAACAACTAAGAAAGGTGCTTAAAGAAAAAGGGGTACATCAAAATCAACTTATTGTTGACGGAAAATTTTCGGCAAATTGCATGCACAACTGGTTTAAATTAAAAGCCAATCCGCAAATGGACACGGTGATTAGGTTGGCAGAATATTTGGGCGAAAGTTTGGATTATTTGGTGGGAAGAGTTTAAAAAAGGATGCTTTTTGCATCCTTATTTTATCTTGCGTTGGTGGATTGTGGGCTGACTGCGGTTGGGTACAGCGGCATTTCAAACACGCCTGGGCAAGCTTCTTCGCCAGTGTATGGAGTGCATGGCGGAATTGGGCAATAGCCATAACTTGGCACAAGCACGTCAACCACGGCGACCACTTTTAAAATTGCTGTTACGCACGCGCTTATTGTAAAGCCGCCCGTGGTTGGGTTGTATGTACCCTGCGATATCACCGCACTGCCAAAGGCAATAACGTCAATTGGGGTGAGTGATGGTTGTGGCACATACATTATAACATCCTGGTTAACCGCTATTGTGCCAGTGGCTGTGCCTGCAACATTGTTTGCATCGGTATATGTAACTGTAACTGGGATGTTAACTGTTGCTTGCACACGCGCAAAATTTGGTCTGTCATCAAACCGCGTGATTGTTAGGCCGCTTACTGTTGCTTGCCCGCCAGTTGAATTTCCGCTTACAAATGTTAGTGGAGTGGTTGGGTCGGCTGGATTAAAGTTGGTTAAAGTTAGCGCATAATCTTCAATCTGTGCCTGCAACATGCACGCGTCAAACACTTTTGTGGTTTGAATGCAAATTCTTTCGCAAAGCCCGTTCATGGCATTGGTTGTTTGCCCAGGATAAATGCCTGGCCTTGCATCTGTGTAAAAAGACATCTTTTTTCCTCCTATTTTGTTGTATGATTTATTTATAAATTTGGTTACAAGTAGGGTGGCGGATTGCTGATTTAGGAAGTTTAAGCGTGATGTTTGATTATTAATAGGTTAGCAAAAATGGGGACGGGGCTAGGCACAAAACGCGCAGCGTTTTGTGCGGCGGGCGGCAAGCCGCCCGCAATGCGCCATGCGGCGCATCTAGCCCCGCCCGTGCCAAATATTAAAAGAGAGCCAAATTATTTTGACTTTTTATAAATTTTAAGGTAAAATAATAAAAATATCGCCAAATAGGAGCAAAATTTGAAAATTTTTTCGATTAGTGACCTTCACCTTGACATACACAACTCTAAGCCGATGGATATATTCGGCCCAGTTTGGCACGGGCATGAAACAAAAGTGGCAGAGGATTGGCGCGCAAAAGTGGGCGAGGACGACATAGTAATTTTGGCGGGCGATTACAGTTGGGCAATGAAGTTAGAACAGGTTGTGCCCGATTTCGATTTTATAAAAAACCTACCCGGCAAAAAGATTATAATTCGCGGCAATCACGACTATTGGTGGAGTAGTTTAGCTAAGGTGCGCGAAATTCTGCCTGAAAACTGCTATGCGCTACAAAACGATGCTATAAAAATTGGCAACTACATATTTTGCGGCAACCGCGGTTGGCTAATTCCGCAGGGCAAGCAGAACACAGAGGAAAATCGCAAACTATATGCACGCGAGGTCATCCGGCTAGAACTATCGCTTCAGGCAGCCAAAAAATTGCAAACCAATAACGAAAAAATCATTTTTATAACTCACTATCCGCCTTTCAACAACAAAATAGAGCCAAGCGAATACACGCGCATTTTAGAGGAAAACGGGGTGTACAAAGTGGTGTTTGCGCACTTGCATGGATACATCAACCCTAATATGCGCTATAACGAAATCAACGGCATAAAATACTATCTAACCAGTTGCGATGCGGTTAAAAACACGCTGGTGGAAATAGAGTAGGCGCTTATGGAAGTTAATAGACAAATAACACTAAAAAATGGCGAGCAGATTGAAATTCGCACAACAAAAGAAACAGATACAAAAAATTTGGTTAGATATTATAATCAATTGTATTTGGAAACCGAAAATTTTACGCGCGGCAGTTTGGATACGGTTAGCGAAAAAGATATAAAGCCAACAAAATCGCGAGATGTTTTGCTTGTTGCCTTATTGGATAATAAAATTGTTGGGCATGTTGAAATAAGCGAAAAATCGTCTAAAGCGCGGCTTAAACATAGGTGCGAGTTGTCGATTGGTGTGCTAAAATCTCATTGGAAAAAGGGCATTGCTGGCAAACTATTAAGCGAAATTATATCGTGCGCCGCTGCGCTAAATTACGAGCAGATAGATTTAATTGTGCTAAAAACAAATAAGCCAGCCATAAAACTATACAAATCGTTCGGCTTTAAAAAAACTGGCACAATATTGCACTCGTTTAAAATGGAAGACAGCCGCTACATAGACGGAATTTTTATGACAAAAATATTGGGAGAGTATGGAATTTAATCACATTTCAGTTTTATTAGAGGAGAGCATCGCTGGACTTAACATTCGCCCAGATGGTGTTTATGTGGACTGCACAACGGGCGGCGGCGGCCATTCGCTAGAGATTGCAAAGCGGCTAGTTGGCGGCAAACTTATCTGCATAGATAAAGATACCGATGCACTTAAAAAAGCCAAACAAGTGCTACACGAACACCTAGATAAAATTATTTTTGTAAACGATAACTTTGCCAATATAGAGGAAATAATTAAGCAGTACGCGCCTGATGGGGTGGACGGGATTTTGGCTGACTTGGGTGTTAGCAGCTATCAACTGGATAATGGCGAGCGCGGGTTTAGTTTTATGCACAACGCACGGCTGGATATGCGCATGGATAAAAGCCAAAAATTGGATGCATACACTGTGGTTAACACTTATTCCGAGGCCGATTTAGCCCGCATAATGTTTAATTACGGCGAGGAAAAGAACTCTAATCAAATTGCCCGCAAAATAGTAAAACAGCGCGCCATTAAGCCAATTGAAACCACGTTTGAACTTAAGGACATTGTGGTGGATAGTTATCCGCCAAAATTTCAGCAGAAAACCAGTTTACCCAACAAAGTGTTTCAGGCCATCCGCATAGAAGTTAACAACGAACTTAACGATTTGAAAAATTGCATCGAAAAAATGTTGTTTTATTTAAAAAAATGTGGTAGAATATGTATAATATCTTTTCATCCGCTGGAGGATAGGATAGTTAAAACCGCTTTCAAAATTCATTCCACCGATTGCATTTGCCCACCGCATTTGCCAGTGTGTGTCTGCCATCACAAAGCGGATATTAAGCTTATAACCAAGCACCCAATTGTGCCTAGTGAAAGCGAGCAAAAAGCCAATTCGCGCTCGATTAGTGCAAAATTACGCATAGCAGAAAAGTTATAGATATGGTGTATTTAATACGCTATATACACCACATATAGTTACAAAGGAGGATAGTATGGACGAACAAGAGCAAAATTATAGTGACTTGCAACCTCAGCAACAAGCCACAACCAGCACTCAAACCGAGGTTAAACGTGATGTTGCAATCGACCCAAAAACCGATACTCGCTTTGACGATTTGCCAAATTTGGAAGATTTGCTTAAAAGCGAAAAGGACGTTAAGGTAGAAGTAGATTCTACTCCGCAGGGGCTTAAGCAAGTTAAGCAAAACGAAAAGCCAGCAGACAAAATTTTTACGCGCAAAGAGGATCAAAAGCGCGCTTTTATTAAACACCGCGTTAAACTTTTCACTTCGATTTATGCAATAGTCTGTTGTTTATTGCTTGGGTTGGTTGGCTTTAACGCTGCCACACTTATTGCAAAAAATCGTGACATTAATAGTCAAACCGACATTATCCAACAAGGCAATACCTATTTGGGCAACAGCCAATCCAGTATGGAAGACGATAATGTGCTAGAGTTGCCAGTTACGGTTAACACTCCGCGCGATTATGGCGACGATGCCAACAATTTAACCTTCTTTGATAGGTTAACAATTTTATTTAGAAGTTTATTTTCGTAAAATCTAAGCACTTAATCGGTGCTTTTTTTTTTGCATTAAAAATTGGCAAATAAAATATAATAAATATGCGAAAATTTAAAACTTTTTATAATCTCTACTCGTTAGAGCGGCGATTTATTGCAAGCATACTAATAATTATAACAATTTTTGTTGCGCTTATCTCGCGCATATTCTATTTGCAGATTATAGATGGGCGGCATCTTCAAGCGCTGGCGGCAGAGGAGTGGCTTCGCGATTTGCCACTATCCAGCAAGCGGGGCGAAATTTTGGATGCAAACGGGGTTAGTTTGGCAACCACTATCACCACATATGATGTGTATGTTCGTGCGCGAAATGTTAAAAACCCAGTTGAACTAGCCAAAACTCTTTCGGACAAGCTGGGGATGGATTATAACAAAGTTTACAGCAAAGTTACCAACAAAAGTTTAAGCGAAATTCTTATAAAAATGCAGGTGGACGAAAAGTTGGCTCTAACTTTAACTGAATACGATGGGGTGTATTTAAGCCAAAATGTGGCGCGGGTGTATCCATACTCTGATCTTTTAACACAGGTGCTGGGTTATTGCACAATAGATAACATCGGGCAGGCGGGGTTGGAACTTTACTACGACAAATATTTAAAGGGAATAGACGGCAAAAGCCTAACCCAAACCAACGCTCAGGGCAAACAGATAGACAATTCGTTAAGCTATTATCTGCCAAGCGTGGCGGGCGCGGATTTATACACCACTATCGATGTGCAAATGCAGTCAATTTTGGAAAGCGAACTTAAAGTTGCGTACGAGGAAAACAAAGCACTATCGGTAAGCGGAATTATTTTGGATGCGCAAACGGGCGGAATTAAGGCGATGGCAACGCTTCCTAGTTTTGATTTAAACGCAGTGCCGCGCGATGATATAACTAAACTACAAAATCAAACCAAAAATGTGTCGGTTGTAGATGTGTACGAGCCGGGCAGCACGTTTAAACTTATAACCCTTGCCGCTGCGCTTAACGAGGGGTTAGTGGATTTAAACGACCACTTTTATTGCGGCGGGCGAACAGTGGTGGAAGGGCAAACAATAAAGTGTTGGCGAACCATTGGGCATGGCAGCCAAACGCTTGCCGAGGCATTTAAAAATAGTTGCAACTGCGCATTTGTTAATTTGGCGCTTAGGTTAGGGATAGATAAATTTTATAAATATCTTAACTATTTTGGGCTTGGCGAAAAAACGGGGGTGGATATCTATAGCGAAAGTAGTGGAATAGTTATGCCAAAAGAGCAGGTTAAAATTGTAGATTTGGCGCGTATCGGTTTTGGGCATGCGGTGGCAGTTACTCAACTGCAGCTAGCAACTGTTTATGGCAAGGTTACAACTGGGCAGAATTTTACCCCGCATCTGCTTAGTAAAATTACAGCGGACGGCAAAACGCTATATTCAACTAGCGATGCAAAATCCGAGATAAATTTAAAGCCAGAAACTATAAAAATTGTTAATGAACTTTTATTTAACAATATTAATAGCGAAGGAAATATGAGTTTTATTGCAGGCTATTCGGTGGGCGGCAAAACGGGGACTGCACAAAAATATGGTGCGGACGGTAGCATTGCAACTGGCAAATATATTTCTAGCTTTATTGGCACTTATCCGGCGGATAATCCAAAATATGTTGTGCTAATTTGCGTTAACGAGCCAAGTGCGGGCGCATATTATGGTGGAGTGGTGGCAAAGCCAGTTGGGCAGCGCATTTTAAATAGAATTTTTGAAACCAAGGCAATTTTGCCAAACGACATAACTCAACTTAATTTAAAACCAACTATAGCTATGCCTTATTTGGTCGGTAAAAATATAAATGAAGCGGCCGAGATTTTAAAACAACTGGGCTTAGAATTTATTTGCGATAACGATGGGCAAACGGTTATAGAGCAATTGCCCCCTGAGGGTACAATGCTTTATGTTGGTGAGGTTATTCAGCTAATAACGGCATAGGGGTGGGGGCTAACTGCAAACGCAGTTTGCTAGCGCGTGGCGTTGCCACGCGTTAAAAGGGCATTCGCCCGCAAAGTTAGGA
>CANRQB010000005.1 GCA_947632645.1 uncultured Clostridia bacterium
TATTCAGCTAATAACGGCATAGGGGTGGGGGCTAACTGCAAACGCAGTTTGCTAGCGCGTGGCGTTGCCACGCGTTTAAAGGGCATTCGCCCGCAAAGTTAGCCCCCCCCCACAAAATTTATCAAAATATGTAAAATTTAAACAAAAATCAATAAAAAAAGCATAAAAATCATGTTAAAATAATCATTTTGTCTTTTTTTGGCGCCAAGGTTAAAAGCATAGTGTAGTGTGATAAATTACAAAAAAAGGGGAAGATATGAAGTTATACGATATTATTTCTGACATGAAATTTATAGGTATAAAATACTATAAAGATTTATCGATAGATAGCTTAACTGCCGACAGCAAAGAAAAAACATCTAATTCCATATATTTTTGCATTAAGGGTATGAAATACGATGGCCATGATTTTGC
Source organism: uncultured Clostridia bacterium (assembly GCA_947632645.1). GTDB lineage: Bacteria > Bacillota > Clostridia > Christensenellales > UBA1242 > Onthoplasma. The sequence goes on from CANRQB010000005.1 coordinate 415, forward strand.
AGCCGAAAGCGTAACAAATGGTGCGGTGTGTTTGGTGGTGGAAAAATTTTTAGATATCCCCATAACGCAAATACTTGTAGAAAATGTTCGCGTAACTATGAGTTATATCTGTTCAATTTTTTATTCCACCTATAAAACCAACATGAAATTTATTGGGGTAACTGGCACAAATGGCAAAACCACAACCACATTTATGCTGCGCGAAATTTTAACCAATTTAGGATACCGGGTGGGGCTTATTGGAACGGAAGGAATTTATATTGGCAACCTTATGCTTCCGCCTATGCTAACCACACCCGACCCAATAGTGCTGCATAAACTAATACGCGAAATGGCGGATAATGGCTGTATGTATTGCATAATGGAGATAAGCGCGCACGCGATTGCACTTAATAAAATTGATTATATTATTTACGATGCGGTTGCCTTAACCAACATAACCAAGGATCATCTAGATTTTTTTATAACAATGGAAAACTACATCAAATGCAAATACAGTTTGTTTGCCCCTAGGCATGCAAAAGTTGGTGTGCTAAATTTGGATGGAGAAAATTGTAGGGAACTAACAAAAAAATGCCAAATTCCGCTTATTGGTTTGGGCGAAGAAGGAGATTTTAAAATAGTTAACATCAATCACACCATAAAAGGCAGCCAAATAAAATTTGAATATAAACAAAAAATTTATTCTTGCAGCACCAATTTGATGGGGGATTATAATGCCTACAACACACTAACCGCCATTGCTTGTTTAACAAGTGTGGGCATCGATATAGCAGACATCTTGCACATTTTAAAAACAAAGGATATTTTTGTTCCTGGCAGATTTAATATTTTAAAGCTGGATTGCAACTTTAATGTTATGATCGATTACGCACACACCCCAGACGGCATAAAAAACGTGCTAACCACACTAAAACAACTGCCAATAAAAAACATAATCACCGTGTTTGGCTGCGGCGGAAATCGCGATAAAACCAAGCGCAGTGAGATGGGACAGATCGCCTCAAAATTTAGCGATTATGTTATTGTAACCAGCGATAACCCTAGGAACGAAAACCCCGAACTTATAATAGACGACATCGTTAAGGGTTACGATGCAAAGAATATGGTGCGAATAACGGATAGGCGCTCGGCAATAGAGTATGCGCTAAGCATAGCCAAGCCAAACGATATGGTTGCCATTTTGGGCAAGGGGGCAGAAACCTATCAAGAGATTAAAGGGGTTAAATACCCTTTTAGCGATTACGATTGCGTGGATAACTATTTTAAATATTCGCTAAAGGATAAGATTAGGCTATGATAAAACTTTTGTTGGCTTTTATTTGTAGTTTTGTTTTATCTAGCGCGCTTATGCCAATTATAAAAAAGATATTAACCAAACTAAGCGCCAGCCAAACCATTTTAGGCTATGTAGAAAACCATAAAGATAAAAACGGCACAACCACTATGGGTGGTGTATTATTTATTATATCTACACTAAGTTTAGCATTTATATTTATTAAATTTGATGTGCAATGGTTTATGGTTTTGCTGGTAAGTATCTTTTTGGGCGTGCTCGGTTTTATGGACGATTTTTTAAAAATCAAGTTTAAACAAAACTTAGGTTTGCGCCCTTATCAAAAAATAATTGGTCAGTTTGGCATAGCGTTAATTTTTGCAATTTTTATCTATCTTGTTGTTGGAAGTAAATTATTTATTCCGTTTACTAGCAAAACATTTGATGTTAAATTTTTTATTATCCCGCTTGTTATTTTGGTTATTATTGCAAGCACAAACAGTGTAAATTTAACCGATGGATTGGATGCCTTGGCAGGTGTGGTAACACTTGTGTATCTTGTGGCATTTACTATAATTTGCACCCTTATATATAACAACCTATATTCGTCGGGCGAAACCGGACAAGCGTTAGAAAATTTAAAAAATATTAACCTACTAAATATGCTTTTTATTGGTGCTATAATGGGATTTTTGTTTTTTAACACCAGCAAGGCATCTATATTTATGGGGGATGTGGGCTCGCTTTGCCTGGGTGGATATATAGGCGCGGCTGCCTGCTTGGTTGGCCAAGAGCTGTTGTTGCCAATTTTAGGTTTTTGTTTTGTGTTTAGCGCGCTATCCGTTATTTTGCAGGTGGCAGTGTTTAAAATAAAACGCAAGCGAATATTTAAAATGGCGCCTTTTCATCACCATTTGCAACTATCTGGCTTAAGCGAGCCCAAAATAGTGTACATCTATTCTACAATCACTGCTTTTATTGGCGTGGTGGCAATAATATTTTATCTTTTGTAATATCAGTTTTAAAGCCAAAATATAATTAATAAGGAGGCAAAATGAACATAAAAAACAAAAATGTTTTGGTGTATGGTTTGTCAAATTCGGGCGAGTGGGCAATAAAGCTACTTAATAAACACAAAGCAAATGTGTTTGTTTACGACGACAACAGCAAGGTTTTTAAAACTAAGAGTTTTGTAAATTGTTTTTTAGTGCAGCAACTGGACGAAGATGTTATAACTCAGTTTGATTTTATTGTGCTTTCGCCAGCGATAGAAAAAGACAACCCTTATGTTCAGCTTGCCAAAAAAAATAACATAAAACTATATAGCGAGCTAGAGTTTGCCTCGCAATTTTGCAAAAATGTGCTGGCAATTACGGGCACAAATGGCAAAACCACCACTGTGCAACTAGTTGAAGCGATACTAAAACAAAAATATAAAGCGATAGCGTGCGGCAACATTGGCTATCCGCTATCGCGCGCAGTGTTAGAGCATAAAAACGCAATAAAAGTGTGCGAAGTTTCCAGCTTTATGCTAGAGCATGCCGACACATTCTATCCGCATGTTGCGGCTGTAACAAATGTTGCGCCCGATCATCTTATCCGCCATAAAACCATGCAGGAGTATTTCAACCTAAAGCGCAGTGTGCTAAAAAATTTATCCGATTCCGATTACGCGGTTGTAAATTTAGACGAAAATATCCATCCGCTTACCGATTGCTTAACCATTACATATTCGCTAAACCACTGTGCGGACATCACCCTAAAGGATGGCTACATCTATTTGCATCAAAATAGGATAGTGGCACTAAATCAACTTAAACTAAAGGGCAAACACAATGTATACAACGTTATGTGTGCAATTGCTTTTGGCTATATCTACAATGTAAATCCAACAAAAATTGCCGAGGCGCTAATTAATTTTGTGCCCGAACAATTCCGCATGCAAGAGGTGGCAACAATAAACGGCATACACTTTGTAAACGATAGCAAATCCACAAATATTGCCTCCACACTTGCTTGCACGGATGCAATTAAAGGGGCAATAATTTTGCTACTAGGTGGCAGCGATAAGGGGTTAAGTTACGACGAACTGTTTAATAAACTATCCAAGCGAGTTAAACAAATTGTGGTGTATGGCGAAATTGCAGACCAGCTGGTTTTTGCTAACAATCACCAGTTTAAAATAAAAAAGTGTGCCGATCTATCCGCTGCATTTGATTATGCCACTGGGGTGGCGCTAACTAATGATACGGTTTTATTAAGCCCAGCAACTGCAAGTTACGACCAATTTTCTAGTTATATAGCGCGCGGAAATCTTTTTAACAATAAGGTTAATGAATATGCAGCAAAAAACAACTAGTTTAATAATAATATTTTGCACAATAGTTTTATCGGTTTTTGGTTGCGTAATGGTTTATAGTGCCAGCAAATATTCGGCTACAATTAACTATGGCGACCAGTTTTTCTATTTAAAAAAGCAAATTTTTGGCATAATTATTGGCTTTATTGGGCTTATAATAACCCGCTTTATAAACAATAGGGTGTACAAAAAGTTTTATTGGATTTTTTATATTGTGGGCGTGGTGATGTTGCTATTAGTGTTTATCCCTGGTTTAAGCCGGACAAGTTATGGCGCAACCCGTTGGATTGGCATCGGCAGTTTTACAATTCAGCCAAGCGAAATTGCTAAATTTTGCCTTGTGTTTTTTTTAGCCGGGTTTTTATCGGACGGCGACAAACTAGCTAGCAGCAAAAATATTATATTATCGCTTGCCTTAGGTGGATTGTATTGCCTGCTTATTATGTTAGAGCCAAATATGTCTATCACCATGTGTGTGGCGTTTACACTAATATTTATGCTGTTTATTGGTGGGATGCGCCTTAAAGTGTTTGCCCTGCTTACTATACCCGCAATTTTGCTTGTGGTGGTGCTAATTTTAATTGAGCCATATCGCCTAAACAGAATTGTTGCCTTTTTAGACCCGTGGAAAAATCCGCTAGACGAAGGGTATCAACTAATCCAATCGCTGTACGCTATTGGCAGCGGCGGGGTTTGGGGAGTGGGGCTTTTTAACAGCCGTCAAGCCGAACTCTTTTTGCCTTTTAGCGAATCTGACTTCATTTTCAGCATAATTGCAGAAGAGTTGGGCTTTGTGGGTGCATCACTGGTTATATGCGTATTTATAGTGCTTATTGTAAGCATATTTAAGGTGGGCATGCGCGCCAACAACAAGTTTTCCGCTATGACATGTTTTGGCATAGGGGCAATAATTAGCATACAGGTTATTTTAAATATTGCGGTTGTAACCGGCTCTATTCCGCCAACAGGGTTGCCGCTGCCGTTTATAAGCGCGGGCAGCACCTCGCTGTTTGTGTTTTTATCCGCAATAGGAGTGGTGCTTAATGTAGATAAATTAACCAGGCAAGAGGCAAAACAACTAATTTTTACAACAACTAAGCCCAACAAAAAATTTAAAATCAACTAAAAACGCTTAAGGCAAACAAGCGCTTTTTTTCATATCATGTTATATAGGTTATATTATGTTAGATAAATATGTTATACATGGCGGCAATAAACTATACGGCAGCGTCACAATTCAAACATCAAAAAATGCAACTTTGCCCATAATGGCAGCAAGTATTATTGCAAAGGATAAATTTAAAATTTTTAATCCACCCAAAATTTCCGATGTTAACAATATGCTGCTAATTTTAAATAAACTGGGCGCAATTATAGAAGAAAAAGATAACTACATACAAATAGATAACACAAGTTTAAACAATCTTAAAATAGATTGCAAGTTATCCAAAACCATGCGCTCATCCATTTTTTTGCTAGGTGCGCTGCTAAATCGGTTTAAATTTGCCATAATTTCTGCCCCAGGTGGTTGCAAAATTGGCAAGCGCCCAATAGATTTACATATAAATTCGTTTAAAAAACTAGGGGTGGAGGTTAAAACTTGCGGCAAGCAACTTTATTTTAATGCGCTAAACTCTCACCCCGCAAAGATAAAACTTAAACTGCCAAGCGTGGGTGCAACCGAAAACATAATCGAGTTTGCCTGTACGCTAAAGGGCAAAACCACAATAAAAAACGCCGCGCGTGAACCCGAAGTTGTGGATTTATGCAACTTTTTAAACCTTATGGGGGCAAAAATTTATGGTGCGGGCAGCAAAACTATAACTATCTATGGGGTGGATAGTTTGCGTGGGGTAAAATACACCCCAATAAGCGACCGCATTGTTGCTGGCACAATTATGATTGCTACCGCAATTTGTGGCGGAAAAGTGTGTTTAAAACACGCAAATCCCGAGCAAAATAAAAAATTAATCGAAATTTTGCGCTTAATAGGTTGCAAAATAGAAACCAAGTGTGATATAATTACAATATCTAGCGATGCTAACTTAGTTTCACCAAAAAATATTTTAACCGGCTTTTACCCAAATTTTCCAACCGACCTTCAAAGCATGATGCTAACACTGTGTTGTGTTTTAAAGGGTAAAACTACAGTACAAGAAAGTGTGTTTGAAAATCGCTTTTTAACCGTGCCCGCCCTTATTAAAATGGGGGCAAACATAAAGCAAATTAACAAGCACAAAATTGTGGTTAATGGGGTAAAATCGCTGTACGCAGCAAGGGTTAAGTCAACCGATTTGCGCGGTGGTGCGGCACTAATTTTGGCTGGTTTGGTGGCGGATGGAACAACAAAGGTTACAAATATAAAACTTGTAAACCGTGGCTACCAAAACTTGCACGAGATGTTAAATTCGCTAGGCGCGTGTATAAAATATGAGTAAAAAATCAATTATAATCAGTTCTGTTTTGTTGTCTATTATCGTGGTGATAATAATTTTGTTTGGTGCAGTTTTCTGTCTTAGAAAACAGTATGTTTCCGTTTTAGGCGATCAACCACTTGTTCAACTTGTGCCGGGTGAAGATGGCGAATATGCAGAAATAACCAAAGATCAAATAATAAAAGCCGCCGGTTTTAAAAAGGGCAAATCCATCTTTATGTTGGACAAGCATCAAGCAATAAAAAATATAGAAAGCGCTTATCCGATGGTTAAAGTGGTTCAAATAAAAACCAAAAGTGTTATATCCGTTCAATTTATTGTCCGCCCACGTGTTGCCACTTATTACACCCTTACCGAAGGGGAGCAGTACAATGTAAAAAATCAAGTGTATTGCATTATGGACGAAGAGCTTATGGCAATGGATGGCGTTTCGTATAGCGAACAAAAACCAGAGGAACTTAATAGCTATGTAGAGTTGATTATAGATAAAAGCTTAGATTGCAAAAACGAAAATAATGGCTTGGGCAACTATTTTACAAACGAAAAGGTGCGCAAAATAACCACTAATTTATATAACAGCTTTTGCTCAACCGTGGCAGTAGAGGAGGGCAAAATTAACCCAACCGCCACGCCAAACGCAACAAGAAAAGAGTTTGCCGAAATTATAAAATCTGTTACACTATACACACCAACCACAAATAATAAAGATTTAAATGAACTTTTAGAAGGCACAATAAATATGTCGCTAAAAGTTATGTTAGATGGTAAAGAGTATACAATCAATATAGCGGTAGCGGAAAAGGATTTATTAACAAAGGTCAACAAGTCATTTAATACGGCAGCAAATTATTTAAACTCTGGTTCACTAGATCCAAACATAACCACATTCAACTGTGGATACGACAAAATAACTCATGAAATAACCGTAACTGCAACTTAAAGCAATTGCGGTTTTTTAATTTTGTGTATACACAATATATTGTATATATTAAAGTTTTACACCACAATTATATTTGCAGCATATTTTGTGTCTAAATATAAAAATTGCAACAATATGTAGTAATAAAAAATTTTCAAATTAAAAATTTTAACAAAAATTATTTGTTTTTTTGCCAATTCATCTGCTAAAAATTGTGTGTTTTACTATTTGATGCAACTATATATTGTGCAAATTAGAAAAATATGTAGAAAAAACTCAAAACACGCAAAATTTATTTGACTTTTATAAAATAAAAAATATATAATAATGTTAAATAATTTGGGGGTATTGTGCTTAATAATCTTAAATATATCTTGGATATTGGCTCTTCCAAAATTAGTTTAATGGCGGTAGCATCCTACGCAAACATGCCAAAAGTTTTTGCCGAGGAGTACGAGCTGTACGATGGCTATATGGATGGCGCTTTTTTAGCAGAAACCGAAATAGAACCTATTATATCTCGCCTAATAAATAGCATGGGCGCAAAAATGCGCAAAACAATCAATCAAATATATGTGGGTGTGCCAGCTGAGTTTTGCAAGTGTGTATGCAAGCGCATCTCGCGCCAGTTTGTAGATTTACACAAGGTGTCGGATGCAGATATTGTAAATTTATTTGAAGCCAACAAGGGTTTTGGTGATAGCGAAGGTTATGCGGTTATAAACTACAGCGCAATGCAATTTCAACTGGACGATGGGGTAAAAACTCTATCTCCACAGGGCAAAAAAACCAGTTGCCTTGTTATGGATGCAAGTTTTATTTTGGCAAAGCGCTCGTTTATAAATCTATTTGTGCAAATTTTAAACAGCGCAGGCATTAAGGATGTAGATTTTATCTCTACCTCGCTTGGCCAAGCAGTTGCGCTAAGTAGGCAACTAGATACAAACAAACCGATTGCAATTGTAGATGTCGGCCACATTTCAACCAGCGTGTGCGTGTACAAAGGTGAGGGGCTTGCTCTTCTAAGTTCGTTCTCTATGGGCGGCGGGCACATTTCGTCCGACATACTTCAGGTGCTGGGCATGAGCTTTGCCGAGGCAGAACTTATTAAGCGCAAGGTTATTTTAACCATCGAGTCAGAAAAGAACGAAAACTATCAGGTTTGCTCGCACGGCAGTTTAATTAAAGCACCAATAAACATAACCAATCAAATTGTGCGCAGCCGAATAGAAATTATTGCAAAAATTATAGCCAACATTTTAAAGGTGGACGAAATGTTCGATGGCATCCCAGTTTATCTAACCGGCGATGGCCTGGCAAACTTTAAAGGCGTTAAGGTGGTTTTTAAAGAGTGCACCGGGCTAGATGTGTACGAATTTAAAATTCCATTAGATAATTCTAAAGAAAAGTTTCAAACGTCTAAAATAGGCTTGGCAGCACTAGCCAAAATTGTAGTGTAGGAGGGTATTATGGATTTTAGAAACACAGTTTGCGACATCAAAGTTATAGGCGTGGGCGGCGGCGGAAACAACGCCGTTAACAGAATGGTTGCAGCCGGCATACAGGGTTGCAAGTTTATCGCGGTTAACACAGATAAGCAAGATCTAAACATGTCAAACGCGGACGAAATCATTCAAATCGGTAAAAATCTCACCAAAGGGTTGGGCGCAGGTGCTAATCCAGAGGTTGGCCGTGCCGCAGCAGAGGAAAGTAGGGATGATTTAATTAAAGCGCTTCAGGGCACAAACCTGTTGTTTATAACTGCCGGCTTAGGCGGTGGCACAGGCAATGGTGCAGCCCCAGTTATTGCACAAATTGCACGCGAAATGGGCATTTTAACCATTGGTGTTGTAACAAAACCTTTCAAGTTTGAAGGTCCAAAGCGCGCAGCCAATGCCGAAATGGGAATAAACGAAATGCGCAAGTATGTGGATAGTTTGGTGGTTGTGCCAAACGAAAAATTGTATGCGATACTTAAAAACGATGTGCCATTTATAGATGCTTTCCGTTATGCAGACGATGTTTTGCGCCAAGCAATTCAGGGTGTAAGCGACCTTATTTCGGTAAGCGGCACAATCAACCTAGATTTTGCCGATGTCTCCACCATTATGAAGGATAAGGGCATAGCTCACATGGGCATAGGCAAGGGCAGAGGTGCAAACAAAACTATCGATGCAGTTAGGCAAGCGGTAACTAGCCAACTGCTAGAAACCAGCATAGAAGGCGCAACCGGAATTCTTATTAATGTAACCGGTGGCAAGGATTTAACTTTGTCCGAAGTGTACGAGGCGGTAGATTTGGTTAAAGAAGCGGCCGACCCTAACTGCAACATCATTTTTGGTGCTTGCTTTAAAAACGACATAAGTGGAGAAACCGAAATCACAGTTATCGCCACCGGTTTTGAAGAAAAGGGCAAGCAAAAACAACCCGATGCCGTGCCAGAGTTTAAGGATAATAGGGCAGATTTTAAACCTTTCACCCAGCCAGCAGAGCCTGTTAAGCCAGCCGAAGAGCCAAAGGCAGAGGAAGCAAAGCCAGAAGATGAGCAGGTTAAAGACACGGTAGAGGACATTTCGTTCAGCAGCAAAAAACCATTTTTAGATGATGATGATTTGCCACCTTTCTTAAGGAAACTTAAAAAATAAAAAATTCTAATTTAGTTAAAATTTTGTGTTTTTGGCTAAAATTTAATAAAAAAACGCAAATTTTAATAAAATTTTTGCAAAAATTATACATATGACATATAATTTTAATAAAGAAATTTATGATTATGGACATAAGTTTGGCGTGCCAATTTCACTTAATGACACGCTAACTTTTTTATGCGACACAATAAATAAACATGGCTGCAAACAGGTGCTAGAAATTGGCACGGCAATTGGCTATGGTTCAATTTCAATTTCGCAAAACACGTGTGCCGAACATATAGACACACTAGAAATTGACCCCGAACGCATTAAAGTTGCAAAAGATTTTTTAACTAAAAACAATGTAAAAAATGTAACTATTTTTGAAGGCAATGCAATCAACTACCTTAAAACTTGCACCAAAAAGTATGATTTTGTGTACATGGATGGGCCAAAGGGGCAGTATCCCAATTATTTGCCATACATTTTAAATCTGCTTAACCCAAATGGCATTTTGATTGCCGATAACCTAAACTTTCACGGCATGGTAACCGGCAAAATTCCAATAACCGCCGGCTGCCGCGCTATGGTTAAAGGCTTAAAAAAATATATCGATTTAATAACAACCGATAAAAATCTATCCACCCAAATCCTTCAAATAGGTGATGGCTTAGGAGTAACAATAAAAAAATAGGGCAAAATTTTAAGCCCCATTTTTTAAAAGTAAATAAAAAAAGGCAGTTAAAACTTAATCAAATTTTATTGTATTAAATTATAATTACAACTTTAAAATCAATAAAAAAAGGGCAGTTAAACTGCCTAATTTAAATATGCCATAACATCATCAATCTGCGATTGCATGTAATTTTTTAAATCTTCTTTGTAGGTTTTAAATTTTTTGTTTAAAAATTTTCGCCATTTTTTTAATATAAAATCGTCAAAGTCGGGTGGTGTGGCACTATTTCTACCCAATGTAATATCATAATCGGTTAAAGTTATTTTAACATTTGTGTATAAATCAACTAGCATACTATTATCATCTTTAAACATGCAGTCAAAAGCAGTGTAACATAAATGATTAAATACCAAATTCTCCTATATCTGCTTTGGTTAACTGGCTTGTGTATTTGGTTTCTATCATAATTTCTCCTTTTAAAATTATTTTTTAGCAACGTCTTGTTTACTTAAATATACATTTAAATCATCTAAATAATCTGCAAAACGTGGGTCGTATTTTGCTTTAAGCACCATAAATCTGCGCCATTCAGTTGTCAACCAAGTTTTTAAATTATCAGTGTCATTTTCTTGTGCTGAATTATTATATACATGCTCGCATTCAAAATCGTTAAAGTAAAATTCTTCGTAATGGATAATATCATAATATTTAATGCATATTTTACCCAGTTTATCACGCTCAATACTGCATTTGTTACCACTTCTGTCAATCAAATCGCATTTTGTGCGCGCAAATGTATTAATTTCCGCATCGGTTAGCATGCCTATATATTTTTTGTTTAATTTTTCCATAATTTCCTCCTAACTAATTTAATCATGAACATTATATCACATATTCAAAATTTGTCAATATCCAATTTAAAATTAGTTGAAATTTTTGTTTAGGTGTGGTATAATATTCGCATGGAATTATTAGCGCCGGTAGGCGATAAAAGCAAACTGATTATAGCAATAGAGTACGGGGCGGATGCGGTTTATTTGGCATCCACTCGTTTTGGTTTGCGCACCTATGCTGGCAATTTTGAGTTGGACGAACTTAAATGGGCGGTGGAATACGCGCATGCACATAATGTTAAGGTGTATGTAACTGTAAACATCATCCCGCACGAGCACGATTTGGCCGACTTGCCCGAGTATATAAAAAACTTATATAAATTTAAGGTGGATGCGGTTATCTGTGCTGATTTAGGTGTAATTTCAATTGTAAAAAAGGTGGCACCAAAACTTGCAATCCATGTAAGCACGCAAGCAAACGTAACCAATTCTGCCGCTGCAATGGTGTATGTAAAAATGGGGGTTAAGCGCATTATTTTGGCGCGCGAAATGTCGCTTGATGAAATTATAATTTTGCGCAAATCCATCCCAGAGACAGTTGAATTAGAGGCATTTTGTCATGGCGCGATGTGCATAAGTTACTCGGGCAGATGTTTGCTTAGCAACTTCTTCACCGGGCGGGATGCAAACTGTGGAGCGTGCGTGCAAGCATGCCGGTGGGGGTATACCATAAAAGAGGTTAGCCGCAATGAAGAGTACCCTATAGAAGAGGATACCCACGGGACCTATATTTTAAACAGCAAAGATATGTGCATGATAGATTATCTGGATAAGTTGCAAGCGGCAGGTATAACTTCAATTAAAATTGAGGGCAGAATGAAAACCGAATATTATGTTGCCAACATTGTAAATGCGTATAGGATGGCACTAAATTATTTAGCCACGCACAAAACCTACAAACTGCCCGCAAAAATTAAAGACGAAGTGTACAAATCCAGCCATAGGGACTATTCAACCGGTTTCTATTTCAACAGCCCAAAACAAACACTAGAAACCAGCACACCAACCGCGAGTTATGATTTTGTGGCTGTGGTGCTTGAAGACACCAAAAACGGCTTAACAAAAATTGAAATGCGCAACCGTTTCAAAAAAGAGCCGCTTGAATTGTTGTCTAAATACAAAAATAATGCTATAATAAACATTGAAGCAATTTTTGATGAGGATATGCAACCACTAGATGAGTGCAAAATTCCAAAACAGGTTGTGTTTGTAAAAACCAACAAGCCATTAAAACGCTATGAAATTTTAAGGCGCAAAAAAGTGCAGAATTAAAAAATTTTTAAAAAATTTGCCAAAAAAAATGAAAAAAACGCAGAAAAATTGAAATTTTTATTAAATTTTCAAAATTGTCAGCCAAATTTTAATTACCGCAAAAATAAAAATAGGAGAAAGCATAAAAAATGAAAAACAGTGCAAAAAGCGTGTTAGTAATTTACAACCCAGGCGCAAAACGGGGCAAAATAGAGGAAATTATCCCCAACATAAAAAAGCGCCTTTCTTTGCGCTATTCTCCGGTTGATTTTATGGCGGGGCAAACCGCAAATGGTGCGGAAGAATTAGCGGCTCAATATGCGGACAAATATGACATAATTGTTTCTTGCGGTGGGGATGGCACACTGCACCAAGTGGTTAATGGCGTGGCAAAAAGTGGGCATAGTCCGCTTATTGGCATCCTTCCTTTTGGCACGTGCAATGATGTTTCACGCACGCTTAACATTCCTAAAAAACTGGATAAGGCCATAGATTGCATCTTGCGCCTTAACACCACCAAATATGACGTTATGTTTGATGGAACAAACTACATTTCTTATTCGCTTGCCGCCGGCTATTTCACGCCAGTAAGTTTTTCCGCATCCAGCGCACTAAAACGCCGCTTTGGCAGATTTGCCTATGTTTTGTATGCGTTTAAAATTTTGTTTAAATCCAAATTTATGCCCATGACAATCACTTTTGGTGAGGAAAAATATAATGGCAAAGTTGCCTTCATTTTGCTTATGAATGGCACCAGCGTGGCGGGCTTTAAACTCAACAAAGGGGAGGACCTTGCCAACAACAGCGTAAAATTGGTGGTGATTAAGGGCGCTAACCCATTTGCCACTTTCTTTAGGTTTTTAAAATTGTTTATGTTTGGCATTAAAGCGGTTAAAAAAAGCAAACAAGTTATTGTTGCCGATATAAGCGAGTGCGAAATTAAAAACCCATCCAACGAGGCGTTTGCAGTTGACGGCGAGCGCGAAGAATTTTTAAAGAAAACCATAACCGTCACCAACCAAATAACCTTTATAACCAAGTAAGCCCCGCGGCTTATTTTTTATTAATTTTATTGACATTTTTGCTTGATTATGATAAAATATTTATATGAATAAATTGGATGTTGTTTTAAAGTTAATAGAAAAATTAAATAGTTCTAAAAACAATATTATAAATTTATCACAAGCCGACTATGAGATTTTACAAAGTTTACAAAATTTTACTGAGGCGGATTTTGTTTCGGATGAGATTTATATAAATTTTTGCAATAATTTTTTTAGTTTAGATAAAAAGTTGATTTATTTTAACGAAAGGCCAGTGCATCCATTTGAATTTTTACCAATTTTAAATGACGGCAAAATTTTTTATCAGATAATTTTTAACAAGCTTAAAAACGAAACTACAAATTATAAAATTATCTCACTTCTTAATCTCATTCCATCTAAGGTGGTTTACAAGCATATAGACGAGTTGCGCCCAATAATTTTGCAATCAATTCATGATAGCAATGGTTTAAGTTCATCAATATTAGAGCATCCCGCAGTTAAAAACGACGAAATTTTGTCAAACATTTTAAGTTATATAAACGGTGAAAAACGAATTGCAAATTTTTACGCTATTATAAAAAATATTGATGATTTAACAAAAATTGATGAAGTTATTTTTAATGCAACTGCAAAATATTATGATGAAAAGTTAAAACAAGCCAGCGAACATAATAATTTGCAAGCCATTAGACATGCAATTATTGATAGATTTTTTGATGTGGCGGATTATGGTAGATTTAGAGAGATTGAAAATTTTGTATCTATGGTGGAAGAACAACCAAAAATTTTAACTCCAAATTTAAAGGAAATTTACAATTTAATAATAAACATTTTATACTGTACAGACAAAAATAAACTTATTAAAATTTATAACAATTTGTCAAAGAAAAACGTTAGATTTGGTGATATTTTAAATAAGGTTATAAACAAAAACAAGCAACAACTAAAAGCGCAATATCCAGCCGCACTTAACCAAACATTTGCACCACAAAAAACAAAAGATGGGGTGGATGTTGTAGATATTACAGATGAAAAATTTTTGTTATTAATTCACAACACACAAGCAAGTGTAACTGGGAGAAAATCTATTGATAGGCCAGACCAGTTTGCCCAGCAAAACATAAATGCAAACACAATTTCATGTTCGGTAATTTCTAATGATATGTTAACTATTGCAAAACATCACGGAAAACATTTAATTTATGGTTTTAAAAATATTGATGAAAATGATATTTACACCATGGCAGATAGAGATGCACAAATAGATTGGACTGCTTGCGAGGGCAAATTGCCTTTTGCTGAAAATGAGTTTTGGCACACCCCCGAGCAACTGCCGCTAAACACCAAATTTACCTATAACGAAGTGGTTATTTGGCGCAAAACTGGTAATAAAAACAAAACGCCAGATTATATTGTTGCTTTTGATGAGATAGGTGATGAGGAAATTCGCCACGCCAAATATTACAACATTCCAATTTATTTTATAGACAAGAAAAAATTGTATGATAAAAACATTTCATCACTTTTAAAAGAGCTTTCTGTTTTACGCAAAAAAAGTTCGCTTAATTTAAAAGAGATTGACGAATTTTACAAAAAATTTCTTGTAACTATAAGCAGTTTGCTGCAAGAAGATTGTGATTTTAGTGATTTTATTTCACTAGAACAAATTAAAAAATGCTATGAAATTTTAATGAATTTAATTGACGCAAACAAAACGAAAAATCAACTTTTTGGCGAACATTTAATTGAAATTTTGCAAGCGGATTACAAACAATTATGTGATGTAATAATAAGAAAACAAGAATTAGCAAATAAAACAACAAAAAAATAATTTTTTGGCATTTAAAATTTGTGGACAGCATATGTTAGTTTATGAGTTTGTCCGAGGTTAAGTTGAACACCGATTGCGTGGTTAAAGAGATTAAAATTGCAGACGAAAAAACCAAAATTCGCCTTATGGAGTTGGGGCTAATTTTAGGCACGAAATTGCGGGTGGAAAACAAAAGCGCGCTTAAACAAACGCTGCTGGTGGTTTTTAATTCATCCGTGTTCACAATAAAAACCGACGTAGCAAATGGGATAATTATAAACTATGCGTAAACTGCTGCTTATTGGCAACCCAAATGTGGGAAAAACCACGCTTTTTAACAGCCTAACCAAATCGCATGAACACACTGGAAACTTTCACGGCGTTACGGTGGAAGAAAAGGGCAAACTGGTAAATATGGATGGGGAGGGGTGGTATATTGTAGACCTCCCTGGGCTATACAGTTTGCTGCCTTTTTCTTACGAGGAAGAGATAAGCAAAAATGCCATTTTAAATAACAAAGATTTTAACCTTGTTATAAGCGACGCAAACAGTTTAAAACGCAATTTATATTTGTGTTTGCAACTAAAAGAGTTGGGCATAAATTTTAAACTATTAATTAACAATTACAACTATTTTAAAAAGCACGGAAATTCAATTGATATTGCCGCGCTAAAAAAATATTTTGATGCGGAAATTATTGATGCAAAAAAATGTAAATTTAACAAAAATTTAATAAAATTTAACAAAATTGACCTAAATTTAACCTATTTAACACAATTTTTAGCAAAAATTAAAGAAAAAATTAAAAAATCCGATGC
Organism: uncultured Clostridia bacterium; assembly: GCA_947632645.1. GTDB lineage: Bacteria > Bacillota > Clostridia > Christensenellales > UBA1242 > Onthoplasma. The sequence continues at coordinate 16,525 of CANRQB010000005.1, forward strand.
CGAACTAATTGCTGCATTCAATGGAAATTTTGCCGGTTTTAATGATGATGAAATTGCTTTTGTTAATGCCCAATTGCCCGCACTTATTATGGCGCGATATAACTTTATTGATGGCATAATTAATGAGGCAGTTAAACAAAACAAAAACTTTGTTTATGGCAAAAGCAAACTAGATAAAATTTTACTAAAACCGCCCGTTATGTTTGCTGGCTTTTTGGCGGTGTTTTTTGCAAGCATCTATTTGATATTTTTCCTTGTTGGGCCGCTTGTAGGTGATGCCCTGGTGGGGGTATTGTATTTTTTAATTATAAGCCCGTTTATGAACTTTTTATATTCGGCAGCAAACAACATTTGGATAATTCAATTTTTTAACGAAGGGGTGTTTTCTTCAATCAACACCGTGCTTACATTTTTGCCGCAAGTGTGCTTGCTGTTTTTGTTTTTAACCGTGCTGGAAGACAGCGGACTAATCTCCCGCATGGCGTATGTGTTGGATGATTTTTTAACCAAACTTGGGCTTAATGGCAAGGCAATTTACATCATCCTTATGGGGCTAGGTTGCAACACAATGAGCACGCTAATCTCGCGCAATATGAGCGAAAGAAACCTAAAAATAAAGTGCGCGCTAATCAACCCGTTTGTAAGTTGTATGGCGCGCTTGCCCGTCTACGTGCTTGTGGCGTCGGCGTTCTTTGGCAAGTGGACATATTTCGTGGTTGTGGGGCTATATTTGCTTGGACTTGCTGTTGCACTAATTATGGCGTTAATTTTAAACAAAACCATACTAAAAACCCACTCCAACAATCTGCTGCTGGAATTTCCGCCGCTAAAAAATTTGGATGTTAAGCACATTGGGGTGGTGGTTAAAACCAACGCAATCGATTTTGTTAAGCGCGTATTTGGCGTAATTGTGTCGATGGGGGTTATTGTTTGGATTCTCTCTCACACCAACTTTAAATTTATGTACACCCAAGAAATAGGCGAAAGTATGTTGTTTTTCCTTGCCGACAAAATTGCCATTCTTTTTGCGCCAATTGGCCTAAACAGTGCGGGTGCAGTAAGCGCGCTTATTGTGGGAATTATGGCAAAAGAACTTATTGTTTCCACCTTATCTATTGCCAACAACGCGCAATCTAACGCCGCGCTTATTTCCAGCTTAACACTTGCCGCCAGCCCGGTTCATTTCACCACTGCCAGCGCGGTTTCATTTTTGGTGTTCATTTTGCTATACTGCCCATGCATTTCAAACATCGCCGTGCTTAAAAAAGAGGTTGGGGGATTTTACACCGCCTTTTCAATAATCAGCCAACTAACCATTGCCTACCTAACCAGTTTTGTGTTCTATCAATCCATCCAGCACGGCATCTGGTTTGCCGCCATATCGCTTGCCATAATTTTCACCATTCTATTTAGCGTAATTCACCTAACAAAAAAGGTTAAGCACAACAAATGCCTAACCTGCAACAAATGCCACCGCAACTAATCCCTTAAAATAGGATCGTCTGCGCGGACGGTAGAATAATGATTTTTAAAAAAATCATCTATAAATTTTTTACACACTTCATAATCACTCTGTTTTTTGTTTTCTAGTTGTGCCTTTAATTCCGCGATCTCTGCTTGAAGTTCTTCTGAATATTCCCTGTTTGCTAAATGGGATAGAATTTCTAAACCTAATTTATAAGATTTGTTGGAGGCTAAATGCGGGGAGAAAAAGGTTAAATTTTTGCCATAACTAAAAGCGATTTCTGGATTGTAAGGGGTTATTTCAAACCTTTCTTTTAATTGTTTTCTAAGCGACATAATCTCGTGGTGTTTGCTTTTGCGATGAGCGTATTTTATCTCTAGCAACCTCTCCATGTCAAACAAACTTGTAAGATTTTTATTGTGCTTTGCTATTAATTCTTTAAACAATGATTTTTCTCGCTCAGTATTTGACGTTTTGACCACATTGGTTAAAAAGTTATATACAATTTGGTCCGAATCCAAATCGCCCGCTGTCTGCTGAGAAACAATATCTAATAAAACATACTTATCGGCAAATTGAATAAGATTACTAAACAGCATTACCGATTGAATTGCATTTTTTTGCCCCAAATTTGCAAGTGCAGCAAGGGCAGTGCCGTCAACACCATAACCTCTTCTCACTCTGTGGTTAACCAAAATGTATCTGCTCCAAACTGTTATAAAATCATTTAATAAATTATCCATATTAACTCCAAATAAATTCTAAATGCATAATATCACAAAAAGGCCAAATTGTCAATACTAATTTGTAAAATTATTTTAAAACAATTGAAATTATTTGTCGGGTGTGATATAATAAATCTATGAGTAAAAAACCATTAGTGGCAATCGTGGGCAAGCCAAATGTGGGCAAATCCACCTTTTTTAACAAGATTGCCGGCAGCAAAATTAGCATTGTGGAAGATATCCCGGGGGTTACGCGGGATAGAATTTTTGCCAACGCAGAGTGGTGCGGACATCAATTTCAAATTGTGGACACAGGCGGATTGGATTTTGGCAAGGATGACGAAATTAATAAGCGCATTATAGAACAGGTTAATTTAACAATAGATTTAGCCGATGTTATTGTTATGTTTGTGGATGGCCGCGCCGGGCTGGACGCGCATGATATGGAAGTGGCAAACCATTTAAGGCGCGCAAAAGCGCCAAAAGTGTTGGCGGTGAACAAGCTGGATAATAACGAGATAGAAAAAACCTATGAATTTTACGAGTTGGGCTTGGGCACACCGTTTGCAATATCTAGCGAGCAAAGTAAGGGCATAGGCGACCTATTAGACGAAATTGTTAAGCATTTTGATAAAATCGATTATTCTAATGAGGAAAACGAGATAAAAATTGCGCTTGTAGGCAAGCCAAATGTGGGCAAAAGCAGCATAACCAATCGTTTGCTGGGTGAAGATAGGATGGTGGTGAGTTCAATCGCCGGCACCACGCGCGATGCAATCGATAGCCCATTTAATTGGAACAATAAGCGGTATAGTTTAATAGACACGGCGGGCTTAAGGCGGAAATCTAAAATTGCACCTTCTAGCATTGAGAGGTATAGCGTTATTCGCAGCCTAAACGCGATTGAGCGCTGCGATGTGGCTGTGCTGGTTATTGATGCGGGCGAGGGGATAACCGACCAAGATGTTAAAATTGCTGGCCTTATACACGAGCAGGGCAAGCCAAGTGTTATTGTGGTTAATAAGTGGGATTTAATAGAAAACAGCACAGAAAAAAAGGCAGAGTTTGAAAAGCAGTTTAAAATTGATCTTGCCTTTATGAAATACTATGTTACAATATACGTTTCTTGCTTAACTGGGCAGAGAGTGGGCAAAATTATGGAGAGTGTGGATTATGTTTTAGGCAATGCAAATAGAGAGATTGCTATGTCCACTTTAAATAATGTTTTAACAAATTCGCTGGCAAGTTTGCAACCACCAACCAAGCATGGCAAAAAGTTTAAGGTTATATTTGCAAAACAGGTGGGAGTTCACCCGCCAACCTTTAACATTTATTGCAACGATGCCAGTTTGATTGACGACAACTATGTGCGCTATCTTGAGAATAACTTTCGCCGCGCGTTTGATTTTGCTGGCACGCCAATAAAAATTCAGTTTAAAAATAAGGATGAAATTAAGAACTGATTAATTATGTAAACCTGCGGGGGTGGCGGGACTTGGCGCACTGCGTGCGCTAAAAGGGCTTGCGCCCTTTAAATTGCCGCCGCGCGGCAATTAAGTCCCGCCCCCGCGTGCAAAATAGTACAAAACAATAAAGATTTGTTTATTATTTTGTAAAATAAAATCATTTTTTATAAAAATTACAAATTTATTTGATTTATTTTTTTGCTAGTGCTAATATTTAATTATTAAAAGGGTTAAATGATATATTTTTATTATAGTTTGCTTGCCGTTATAAGTTATTTTGTAGGCAACCTAAACTTTGGGCGGGTGTTTGGCAAACTTAATCACAAGGATGTAACCAAATCGGGCAGTGGCAACCCGGGCACACTAAATACATGGCGTGCTTGCGGTTTTTGGCCCGGTGTTTTTACATTTGTTTGTGATATGCTTAAGGGTGTAGTCGTTTGTTTGTCTGCTTACTTTATATTTAAATATAATGGTGGCAATAGTGAAATTGCAATATATGTTGCTGGCTTTAGTGTGGTGCTTGGCCACATTTTTCCAGTTGTATTCCGCTTTAAAGGTGGTAAAGGCATTGCAACCAGCGTGGGCGTATTTTTGGTGGCAAATTGGTGGGTGACACTAATTGCCTTTGCTGTTATGCTTATCTGTATGCTATTTGTTAAATATGCATCCATATTCACAATCGGGTTTGTTATTGTCATGTCTATTGTAGAAATCTGCCTATGCAACCCCGCAAATTGGGTGAATTATATTTTGATTTCCGCAATATTAACCGTTGTGCTAATTTCTCACCGCTCAAATATTTATCGTCTTTTCACGGGCAAGGAAAATAAAACCGAACTATGGGCAATGGTTAAGGGTATATTTAAAAAGAAGGATAAAACAAACTAAATTTTGCATTTTTCAGCATTTTTTTATTATTTCTATTGACAAACATTTTAAAATGTGATAAAAAAATAATATTAAAGGAGGAACAATATATGGCAATATTACCAAATGATTTAACACCAGAAGGATTGGCTGATGCAATTGTAGATGTTAAAGGTGAACAAGCTTATCGCTTTGCAGTGGAGTTGTATGATACCTTATCTGAAAAAGATAAGAAAAAGGTAGTAGACGCAATTGTAGGCAAACAGGAAACAAATGAAGAACTTATAGATGCAATTATAAAAAGTGGTGCCGGTTCTATTTACGCTCGGGAGATATTTGAAAAACTACCTGAAGAAGATCAGAAAAAGTTGGAAGAAATAATTTTAAACACAGAAGATAATTTAAAAAAATAGCCTTTATGGCTATTTTTTTACGCAATTTTGTTTGAAAATTTTTTAATTTGATATATAATTATTTTTATGATAGATACTCATTGCCATTTAAATGACGAGCAATATACTGATATTGATGAGATTGTAAACAACTATCTATCCGTGGGGGTAGATAAAGTTGTTTGTGCAAGTTCTAGTTTTTCTGCAAGCGTAAAAGCAGGCGAACTTGCCAGAAAATATCCGTCTGTTTATTATACAATTGGCGTTCATCCTGATGAGGTTGAAGAGTTTGATATAAATAAACTAGAAACACTAGTTAAAAATGCTAGCAATAAACTTACTGCAATAGGGGAAATTGGGCTGGATTATTTCCACAATAAAGAAAATAAGGCTGAACAGAAGCAAGCATTTATAAGCCAGATTGAACTAGCCAATAAATATAAACTGCCAATAGTTATCCATTGCAGAGAAGCGTATGGCGACACGCTAGAAATTTTAAAACAGCATCCAGCAAAATATGGCGCAGTTATGCATTGTTATAGCGGAAGTTTGGAGTTCGCGCGCGAGATTATTTCGCTAGGATATAAACTATCATTTACTGGCAATGTAACCTTTAAAAATGCCAAAAATGTAAAAGAAGTGGCACAAAACATTCCGGATGACAGCTTCTTTTTGGAAACGGACAGCCCATATCTTGCGCCCGAACCACACAGGGGCACGCGCAACGAACCAAAAAATGTGCTAGATGTGGCAGCTTGTGTGGCCGATTTGCGCGGAGTGTCTAAGCAAAAACTTATTGAACTAACCGATAAAAATGCAATCGCTTTTTACAAATTTAAATAGACAAAATAGTATAAAAATAGTTAAAATAAGCACTTAATATAGGTGCTTTATTTTTTTACTTTTTAATATTTATAAGTGTAAGGAGTTAAAATGAATAAAATTAAATCTATTTCGTCTAGCATTTTGCCTATATTAAAAAGCGTGCTTATTGGTCTGGTTGTAACTTTGGTTGGCGTTGTTGCATTTGCGGTGGTGCTCAAATTTGCCGATGTTGGCAGCAGTGTTGTTGCCTATGTTAACGATGTTATTAAGGCAATTGCAATATTTTTCACCGTGTTTGTTCTTAAAAAGAAGGGAGTAAATCAGCTGCTAGTAAAAAGCATTATTGCAGCTGTGCTATATGCGGTTTTAAGTTTTGTTATATTCTCCATACTAAACGGCGGGTTTAAGTTTAACATAACCTTTTTGTACGACCTATTATTTGCAATAATTGTTGCAGTAATTGCAAGTGTAGTGTTAAATTTGGTAAGAAAAAACTAAGCAGCGCGGTGGCTTTTAAAAACTGCTTTGCAAGTTTTGTAGGCGGGGGCAATTTTGCCCCCGCCGTTTGCTTTATATAAACTTAAGCGCACCCGACGAATAATGCATAAAATTCTGTTAATAATCAAAATAGGCACAAATTTACAAAATTTTTAAATTAACCAAAAATAATTGGTTTTAAATTCTTAATTTGTTTGACAATTATATTATATTTAGGTATAATATTTTTAAAATTAGGAGTAGTATGACTAAAAAGAAATCACGTGGCCTATTTGTTGTTTTTTCAATTATACTGGCAATCCTTTTGATTGCAAGCTTTTTTAGTTTCACCTATCCATTCACCATAAAAGGAAATTACTATAGATATTCTAGCTTTATAGAAAATTTTAGTTTGGGTGAAGATGTAGGCAAATCGGTTAGGATAGTGTATCGCGCCAACTACGAGCAAGATGGGGTTTATTCGTACAACAAATTGCGTCAATCAACAATCGAACAACTTAAACAAATTGTAACCGATGCGGGCTATCCGGATGTTACCGCCGCCGAGTATGGTGACGATGGCATATCACTGCAAATTGGCAATATGCTAACCAGGGCAGACGAGCAATACATTCAAAGTTTAATTGGCAATCCACAGCCAATAATCTTTTGCGCGTCTAGCGACAAAACCACACCATTTGCCACAAGGCAGGATGTAAAAAGTGTAACCATGCTTCAATCAGCTGATGGGGTGGGTGGCACAAGTTATGGCATAACAATAACTTTTAAAGATAAGCAAAAAATATTGGATAAAATAACGGATGACAGCGGCAACATCTCGGGCAACCTATATGTTTATTTGGGCGATGCCACACTTATGAATGGCAATATGTCGCTAGATAGCGAATCATTGCGCGAACAAGGGCAAATAACCTTTACTAGCACATCATTCACAAATGCCAACACAACTCAGCAATATATCAACACCATCCGCACTGGGCTGTTGGACCTTAACCTTACCCAACTAGAGTGCAACACGGTTAGCGCATCCTATGGCGCAAACGCAGGGCTACTATTAACTATAGCGCTGTTTGTGTTTGTGCTTGCCACCTTTATTTATGCAATTATAAAATATCGCCAGTTGGGTTGGCTTAGCGCATTCACCTTGCTGTTCTTTATAACTATAAGCATGTTTATTATGCAATCCATTCCACTGCTGCACATAAATTTTGGCGGATTTATTGCACTTGCAATCGGTTTTATTGTGGCTGCGGATAGTTTGTTTAGTGTGCTTGCCGGTGCAAAGGAGTATTATAATAACGACACTAAATTGTACATTGCAATAACTCAAAGTAGAAAAGATAATTTAATAAAAACACTAATTTCCAATCTACTTTTAACCGTAGTGGGCGCAATTTGTGTGCTTATGCCGGTTGCAGGCATCTCATCGTTTGGATGGGTGATGCTTATTATGTCGGTGGTTAGTTTGTTCACTTCGCTTGTGCTGTTTAGGTTGTTTACAAACATGTATCTGCCGCTAAATTCGTACGACGGCAAAAAATGCAACTTCCATAAGGGAGGTAAAAATGATAAATAGAGATTTTTCTAAGCCAGTAAAAACCTATCTTAACAAAAATAAATTTGTGCTTATTAGTGTGGCTGTTTTCTTTATACTTGCAATAATTATTGGCGCAATCTTTGGCATGAACGGCAATTTTGAACTTAAATCGCATCAAGAGTTTTCCGTTCGCGTGGCGGGCGCAAGCGCAAAAGCGTATGTGGACGACGTGCAAAAGATAGTAAATAATGCGGGCGGCCAGTTTGATAGCTACCAAATTTTTGCCAGTGGGGATAACACGCAAATTGTGGTTAGATATAACAAAAAGCTATCGGCAGAAAAACAAAAAGCCATAAATGATAGTGTGGCTGCATTGTCTAAAGAAAATATAACAATTTCGGTTATTAACTATAATTTGGAAACTAATGGCCATGCAACTGTAAGTGGGGTGGCAAACTACAAACACTATTTGTTTACTGCTTTAGCCATTTTGGTGCTGGTTATTGCTGCAACCATATTTGCATATATCCGCTATAATGGCGCAAGCGCGTTGGCTATTATATTGGCTAGCTTATTTGCAACTTGCGGATACATTGCGCTATCAACAATTTTACGCCTTACTGTTGGGCTTAGCTATTTTGTTATGCTTATTGCGCTTAATTTGTTGGTTGTTTATTGCTGCATTATGCTGTTTGAAAACATACGCAAAACCAGTTGGCTAGCAAGCGAACAATATGCGCAGGCCTTAGAGGATGGCATAAAACAAAGCCGCACACGCTTAATAACAATTTCCATTGCCATATTTGTGGTTGGGCTATTGTTTATTATAATTGCACCAGTTAGCATAAAATTTGTATCAATAAACATCTTGTTTATGGCGGTGGCTTTGCTGGCAGTAATGCTGTATGTTGTGCCATTTGTTTGGAATATTTTTATTCCTTACAGAAAAAAAGCTGTTAAAGTTAAAAAAGAAAAGTAATGAAGTATATTTGCAATTTAGAAGATGAATATGACAAAGATTTTGTTGGCAAGATGGCTGTCAAATTTAATTTAGACGAACATCTTGTTCATCTTTTATATTCGCGCGGGATAGACACTGAAGATAAGCTTAAATACTATCTATCTCCAAGCGAGGCAGATATTTTAGACCCATTTTTGTTTGAAGATATGCAAGCGGCAGTGGATTTAATTAAATATCACCTTAACAAAAACAGCAAAATTTTGGTGTTTGGTGACTACGATGTGGATGGCATATCGGCTAGCGCAATTTTAATTAAATACTTTAGCTCGATTGGTGCAAAGATATATAATTTTATGCCAAACCGCTATGTGGATGGCTATGGGTTAACCATCTCTACACTACAAAAAATTGTGGCGGACAATAAGCCAGATTTGGTTATAACCGTGGATTGTGGCATAACCGCGGTGGAAGAGGTGGAATATTTAAAGAGCCTAAATATCGATGTGGTTATAACCGACCATCACGAAAAAGGCGAAACCCTACCAAAAGCGCCAATAATAAACCCTAAACTTAGCAAAACCTATCCGTTTCACTGCTTGTGCGGGGCGGGCGTGGCTTTTAAGTTGGTGCAGGCACTTGCTGGGCTTAACGAGGCAAAAAAATACATATCCATTTGCGCTATTGCCACCATTGCGGATATTGTAGAGTTATTAGAGGAAAATAGGGCTATAGTTGCGCTTGGGCTTAAGGATATTTTTAATGCGCCGGTTGGCATTTTGCGCCTTATGCGCGAATGTGGCCTTGTGCTAAAAAACCTTAAGGCAAGTGATATCGCTTTTAAACTCGCACCAAAAATTAATGCAAGTGGGCGTATGGGCTCGGCAGAAACCAGTTTAAAATTATATTTAGAAAATAACCCAGTTGAAATACGCAAGCTAGTAAAACAGGTTATGGATTATAACACCGAGCGCCAGCAACTGTGCGATAAGGTGTATAGCGATGTAAAACAACAACTTCGTTCGCAGGACATATTTAGGATTAATGCGCTTGTTATGTCCAGCCCAGATTGGGATAGTGGCATTTTGGGCATTGTTTCCACGCGCATTGCGGAAGAATTTCATCGGCCAACCTTTTTGTTTAGTCAGGTGGGGGACGAGCTTGTAGGTTCGTGCCGCAGCGTAAACGGGGTTAATGTGCACACTCTGCTTAGCAACATGGGGCATCTGCTAACCAAGTTTGGTGGGCATCCTATGGCAGCAGGGCTTACGCTTAAGGTGGAAAATTACGACGAATTTGTTCGCTTAACCGATGAATATGTTGCAAAAAATTTAAATAAAGCGGACTTTTTGCCAACTAAATCGTACGATTTTATGCTAGAGCCAGAGGAAATTACGCTTAAGTTTGTAGAGGATATCGATCTACTAGAGCCATGCGGCCATGCAAATCCACGCCCAATATTCAACTTTAAACTAAAAAATGCAAATATATCCAGTTTGCCAAAGCATCCGCAACACCTTATGCTTAGCTATCCAAACTTTAATTTGCTTGCATTTAATAGTAGCGAGCAGTTTTATGTGCTGTCGGGCAACACCTCGTGCAACATTTTGGCAGACCTTAATATAGACACTTTTAGAAATAGCAAAAAAATATCTGGCATTGTAAAAAGCATCGATTACGAGGATATTTATCGCCCGTTTGACGCTGATATTATTATGGCGGAATACATTAAGCAAGTGTACTATAATTTGGAGGGCACATATAGTTTTAACAACTATAATCGCGACCAATTGATTAGGCTTATTGTGGATATGCAGCACAATGTTTATGGCACGCTTATTGTTGCGTTTGACTACAACACCTACATCAATTTTAAGGCGGTGTACGATAGCAATAACATATTTAGAAACCGCATATTTTCAATCAACGACGAAACTGGGCTTAACACAATTTTGCTTGCCCCTAAGGATTTTAACTCGTTTAACACCTTTAGCCGCATAATATTTTTGGATCCAGTTATAAATATGGGCTATCTAACCGAGCTTAAAAAGTACACCAAATCTACCATTTATCTGCCACATATGGTGCCGGCAAACAACTTAATTTTAAATAGGATAAACCTGTCGCGTCAGGTGTTTGGCGAATATTTCCGCCTAATTCAATTTGCTAAGGAAAATGGAATAAAAGGGTACTACACCTACAATCTATATAAAAATATCTTAGCCAAAATTAAAGATAAAACAAATTATAACTATCTTCAGTTTTATGTTTGCCTAAATGTGTTTAAAGAACTAGGCATAATTATAACAAACGAAGATGACAGCGAGATAGTAAAAATTACAAATATAAAAAATCCACTTAATGCATCAGCCTTTTACAATCGATTAAATACACTTAAGGTAAGCAACAATATGTAGTGTATAATACAAACTACACACACAAAATATAATAAGATTAAAAAGGAGTAAAAATATGCTATTTACAATACTTTCTAGTTCTGGTTTAACGCCATTAGATGCGGTTATGCTGTTTATTTTTACTATTTTTATTTTTATATTTTCGCTTACCTTGCACGAACTTGCACACGGCTATGTTGCATACAAAATGGGCGATTTAACACCAAAACTTGCAGGTAGATTAACTTTTAATCCAATAAAACATGTATCTACAGTCGGATTTTTGTCCTTTTTAATTATTGGTGTGGGCTGGGCAAAACCTATGCCAACAAATCCACTTAACTACAAAAAATTTAGAACAGGTTCTCGCCTGGTTGCAATTGCGGGCGTTTTGGTTAACTTGCTAATCGCACTAATTTCGGCGGGTATACATGCAATATTGTTTGTAACAGTGGGCTATGGCGTAAATTTGGCGCTAGATTATCTGCTTATGTTCTTCGATTTTGCCTGCCTTATTAATTGCTGTCTATTTATGTTTAACATTTTGCCACTTTTCCCGCTGGATGGATTTGAATTTATTGCAAGTTTTTTAAAAATTGATAGCAAATTTGTAAAATTTAATATGAAATATGGCACATCAATTTTATATGGCATTTTTCTAGTTTCCATATTGATTGAACTTATAACTGGGATTGATTTGTTTGGCTATTACATCTCTATATTGTATAGATTTGTGTTTGCGCCACTTGCGTATATTTAGGAGTTATTTTGGAAGAAGAAGAGATTGAACTTAGCAGTAAATTACACTTTGTGTTGGACGGGTTTGATGGCCCGCTAGATCTTTTACTGCAACTTATAAAAGAGCGCAACATTTCAATCGACGATGTTAAGATGTCCGAAATAACCGGCCAGTATCTAGAGTATATGCAAGGGGTGGAACAGCTGGATATGGAGGATGCCACTGCCTTTTTGGATATGGCAAGCCGCTTGCTACTTATGAAAAGCAAAACGCTGCTGCCTAAAGATGAAATTACTACCGAGGACGAGGAAGAAATTGACGATGAAACCCTGCTTAAAATGCAACTTAAGGAGTACGAACTGTTTAAAGAAGCGGGCGGCAAACTTCATGATATTGAAAATGTGGATAGGTTGTATAAGCAGCCAGATAAATCGGTTGGCGATGTGCGCGTGGTGTTCAACCAGTTTAATTTAGACAAGATGTTGGATGCCTTTGCCTTTATATTAATGCGCACCAAAAACCGCGAAGAGCCGCAAGAAAAAAAGATTAATCGCGATAGGTGGACAGTGGCGGATAAAATCAACTTTTTAACCAACATCTTAAAGGATACGCCCGAAATCAACTTTTTCAGCCTGTTTGACGAAACCTATTCGCGTGGCGAGGTTATAACCGTGTTTATGGCCATATTGGAACTACTTAAATTCCAAAAAATTGAAGTTGTGCAAACCGAGCGATACGCCGATATAACAATAAAGCGCAAGGATAATGCGGACGAAAACGAAGAAATCAAAGGGGAAGAGTATGAATAAAATAGAAGAAATTGCAAAAATAGTGGAAGGCGTGCTTTTTGTTTCGGGCGAGGGCGTGGATGTGGACGAATTTAAAACCCGCTTTGAAATGAACGACCGCGAATTTAACAAAGTGCTGGATATTTTAAAGCAAAAATACAACGAAAACAGCGGGATAAATGTTATTACATACAAAAATAAAGTGCAACTGTGCTCTAACCCCGCCATTGCAAACGATATCAGCGAAATTTTAAACCCAATTAGGGAGCGCAGCCTAACCCGTGCTGCACTAGAAACAGTGGCAATTATTGCCTACAAACAACCCATAACGCGTATCGATATCGAAAACATTCGCGGCACAAGTTGCGATTATGCAATTCAGTTGCTTCAATCCAACAACCTTATCGAGGTGGTTGGCAGAAAAGACACGGTGGGCAAGCCGCTTTTGTTTGGCACAACCGACAACTTTTTAAAGCGCTTTCAAATTCAATCGATAGAGGATTTGCCCGATTATAAGCAACTTTTGGATCGCATCCGTGTTATTCATAGCGAGGGCGACAGCTTGTATCGCGAGTTTGATATCCCAGACGAGCCAAGCGAACAAGAAGTGCAGCAATCGGTAGAAAACGTTGCAAACGATTTGGCAGAGCAAGAGGGCGAGCAATAAAATTTGAATATTTTTGTTTTAAAATAAGATACTACTTTTATGTGGCGTCTTATTTTTACATTTGCAACCGCAATGAATATACTTGGTTTTTTGTATCCATTTTTAGTGTCGTTCGATGTTAAATTTAACATTTTGCATTTGCACGGGGTGGTTACAATAAAGATATTCAACAAAATTAAATTGGATTTTAAAATCCGCATAAAAAATGGCTACGTTTATATAAATCGCAAAAACAAGCAGCGCAAAGAAAAGATATCCAAAAACAACTTTTTATTAAAGCTAATCTACTATTTTATAGGCGAATTGTATTTTAGAGAGCAGTTTTTAAATTTATCCGTGGTTGGCAATTTTGGCTACAATCAAAACGCGCAAGTAACCGCGCTTGGCTGTGGCTATGGCGAACTTATTTTAAAAGGAATTTTTTCTAAAATTAAAAACAACAAAAAATCTTCACATATTTTTGTGGGATTTGAGCCAAACTACAATCAAGATATACTAAACGTACATTTAAACAACACTGTGCGCATTTCTGTGTTCGATTTAATTTACGCATTTGTGTATACGCTTATTAAAACGTGGGGTAATTATGAAAAAGTTAGAAAACGAGCAAAGCAATAAGATAGAGAGCCTAATCGATGTGTCGCTAGATAAAATCCGCTCACTTATCGATGTGAACTGTGTGGTGGGCAGCCCAATTTCCATGCCGGACAACAGTGTTATAATCCCAATAAGTAAGGTTAGCGTGGGCTTTGTTGCAGGTGGTGGGCAGTATAACGACCTTAACGCAAAGCGCAATCAGGCCGATTTTCCAATGGCGGGCGCAACCGGCGGCGGATTTACCGTGCAACCGCTTGGCTTTTTTGTGGTTAAGGACGATAAATTTAAACTTATCCATGCGGATAAATCCAATGCCTATCTAAACCTTATTAAAAACGCAAGCGAAGTGCTTAAAAAATATGTGGAGAAGCAAAAATGAAAACAACCGCAAAAATCTTTGGGCTGATACTTCTGCCCTTATTCGCTTTTATAGCAGTGTTTAATGTGCTGGCAGTTATTCCAAACCGATTAACTTATGCGGCAAGCGTACCTTCAACTAGCGCCAAGGCGATGTGCGTGCTAGATAAGGATAGCGACCGAATTTTATATAGCAAAAACGAAAACGAAAAACTACCCATGGCATCCACAACCAAAGTTGTAACCGCAATAACGGTGTTAAACAACTGCCAAAATTTGAACGAATATATCACGGTAGACGATAAGTCAGTTGGGGTAGAAGGCACGTCAATTTATTTAAGGCAGGGCGAAACAATTAGGGTGATCGATCTGTTGTATGGACTAATGTTACGCAGCGGCAACGATGCAGCTACCGCGCTTGCCTATCATGTGGGCGGCAGTGTGGAAGGGTTTGCCGATATGATGAATGCGCTTGCCAAAAAGGTTGGTGCAAACAATTCACATTTTGCCAATCCGCACGGGCTGGATAATAAAAGCCACTACACAACTGCTTATGATTTGGCAAAAATAACCGCATACGCGTTAAATAATCCAATTTTTAAGCAGATTGTATCTACAAAATCGTACCAAATTGAGCCAACCAACAAGTCGGAAAAGCGCTACCTAACCAATAAAAACCGCTTGTTAAATATTTTATCTGGCTGTGTTGGGGTTAAAACTGGCTTTACTTCTAAGGCGGGCAGATGCCTGGTTAGTGCAGTTGAGCGCAAAAATGCAACCAGCGTGTGCGTGGTGCTAAATTGTGGCCCAATGTTTGAAGAAAGCACTACATTACTAGATAGCAGTTTTGAGGATTTTAATCGCGTTAAACTGATTGATAAGAATAAAGAGATATATAACGAATACATTTTGGACGATAATCACGGCAAATTGTATCTTTACACGGATGAAGATTTTATCTATCCGCTATCTTATGGCGAAATAAACAAGATTAAAATGGAGTATAAGGTTAGTTTAGATGATGCCAGTGAGGGCGCAGAAGTGGGAAAAATTGACATAATGCTCGATAATCGCTTGCTTAAAACGCTAAAATTGTATACAATGAATAAGATAGACAAGTTGATTGATAGCAAAACGCTAAAAATCAACGAAGTGCTATGGGAAGATAGGATAGATGAGGATTAACAAATTTTTAGCGCAGGCGGGCTTGGGCAGCCGCCGCAAAGTTGAAGAACTTATTACATCGGGCAAAATAAAGGTTAATGGCAAGGTTTGTACCTTGCTTTTTACCGATATAAGCGAGGGCGATAGTGTAACATACCTTAACCGCGCAGTTACATTAAGCCCAAATTTTGAGTATTATAAACTAAATAAACCAAAGGGTTATGTAACCACCTTGCACGACGAAAAGGATAGAAAAACGGTTGCCGATCTTATGCGCGGTGTTCATGCGCGCGTTTTCCCAGTTGGGCGGCTGGATTACGATACCGAAGGGTTACTTATTATGACCAACGACGGCGATTTGGCAAACTATCTAACCAAACCAAACAGCAAAATAGAAAAAATCTATATGGCGCATATAGAAGGCACACTTACCAAAGAAGAAATTAAAAAACTATCCAGTGGGGTGGATATTGGTGGCTATATAACCAAGCCGTGCAGTGTGGTGCAAACCGAAACGGACGGGCAAAATAGCAAGGTTAAAATCACCATAACCGAGGGCAAAAACCGCCAAATCCGTAAAATGCTTGCCGCAGTAGGCAAAAATGTAACCTACCTAAAACGTATTCAAATTGGCAATATCCATTTGGGCGGCTTATCGCGTGGCGAATACGCACCGCTAAACCCAAAAGAACTCCGCTACATAAAATCCCTAAAAAGTTAAGTGGCACTGCCACTTTTTTGTATGCGATTATTTATTTTATTTTTAATAAAATTTTGTTATAATTAATACATTATTTTTATAAAAATTTTTAAAAACCCCTTGACAATATACCCCCCCCCCTATGATATAATAGAATAAATAGCAGAAGTTGATAGGAGGGAAAATGGCAAAACAAATAGAATTAACAAAACAGGACAAATTAAATTTAATCAATTGGGCAGTAAATTATTACGACAATCAAAAAGCAGAAGAAAATAAGGAAGAAGGGATAGAAATTACCGAAATCAATCAGCCAGTTGACGAGCAGCAACTTAAAGATAGGCTGGATGAAGTTATAGAAAAGTTGAAGCATGTTGTTAAAAAACTGGATAGGCAAGTAGAACCAACAAGAATAGAAAAATATCTGGATGTTATTTATGGGGATATCGGCTTGGGTGTCCACACTGGGATGGCTGCAGGTGCTACCTTGACGATTTTAGCGGGATTAAGTTTTGGTAATCTTCTTGGTAATGATAAAATTCTTATTACATCAGGGTTGACAATGCTTGCCTCATTAACTTTATCAGTTCTTGCTTCTTTTATTACATATCAAGTTTATTCAAAAAGGATAAATAAGAAAGCCGCTAAAACTGGCTTGAATATGCGAGAATATGTTTTAAAAAAGAAATTAGACAAACGGCTCCTAAAACAAGCCCAAAAAGAGGGTAAGGATGTTACAATAGAATTTGGTGAGGATGATTACACCTATATATTATTAAAACAAACCTTACATGAACTAATGCAACAACAGGCCGAGATGCAAAAGAGTGCGGAGGTAGCAAAATAATGAAAGAGATATTAGAAAACAAAGCAATAACCCTTGCCGATGGCAATCAATATTATGTTATTAAAAAGATTACGCATGAAAACGAACTATATCTTTTCTGCCTAAATGTTACAGGTGATGCAAAGTTCGCCCTAATTAAAGTTAAAGGCAAAAAGGCATACTTTGTTAACGATGAAGAAAAAATGTCTGCCGTTTTAAATACCCTTATGCAAGATAAAGAATACATTAAACAAGTTGATGATGTTTTAAAACAACTTCAAGCAAAACAAGCAAAACCTACCGCAAAACCAGCAGCAAAAACCACAAAACCAACAGATAAACCAAAAAAATAGGATAGCAATTGCTATTCTTTTTTATTAATTTATCATAACAGAAAAGTTAATTAATATTTATTGCTTAAAAATTGCTTTTGTGGTAGAATAGGGGTATGGAAACTAATTTTGATGTTATTATAATTGGCGGCGGGGCGGCTGGCATGATGGCTGGCATTTTTGCTAGTGAAAAAAAGCGCGTGCTTATTATTGATCATAATGAAAAGTTGGGCAAAAAGTTATACATAACGGGCAAGGGAAAATGCAATTTAACTAACAATAGTGAGGTTGAAACTCACCTAAACAACATTGTTACTAACAGCAAATTTATGTATAGCGCGCTTAACAATTTCACCGCGCAGGACACAATAAATTTTTTTGAAACAAACGGCTTAAAAACGCGCACCGAACGCGGCAATCGTGTTTTTCCAGCATCGGACAAAAGCAGTGATGTTATAAAATGTTTGGTTAATTGCCTAAACAAAAATGGGGTTAAAGTTACCTTAAATACCGAAATTAAGTCGGTTACAAAACAAGGGGATGTATTCCACATATTGTGTATGTCGGGTGTAGAATACACTTGTAATAGTTTAATTGTCGCAACCGGTGGGCTAAGTTATGCTGGCACTGGTGCGTCAGATTTTGGCTTTCAGTTAGCAAAACAATTTGGCCATAAAATTGTAAAGCCAGTCAGCGCACTTTGCCCAATAGTGGTGAATGATGATGTGTCCGCGCTTAATGGAGTAAGTTTACGAAATGTCACACTATACACAAAAATTGGCGGCAAAAGTTATAGCCAGTTTGGCGATTTATTATTCACCTACAATTCGCTAACCGGGCCAACCGCACTAACTATGTCTAGTTTAATTAACAAATTGAATATAAAAAACCAAACCATTTCAATCGATTTTAAACCCGCACTTTCGCAAGAAAAATTAGAGGAAAAGTTTAAGCGCGAATTTGTAACCTTCGCCAAAAAGGATTACAAAAACTATCTTTACACGCTTTTGCCAGCAAAAATGGCGGACTATTTTTACAATTCAGTGGGCATAAAAAACAAAAAGCTTGCCGATTTAACAAAGGCGGATAGGAATATTTTGATAACCCACCTTAAAAAATTTGACTTTTCCATAAAAAGTTTGGATAATATAAATGTTGGAATTGTGACATCGGGCGGGGTGGATGTAAAGGACATCGACTCGCACACCTGCATGAGCAAGCTAGTTAAAAACCTATATTTTGTGGGCGAAGTGCTGGATGTGGATGCATTAACTGGCGGCTTTAATTTGCAAATTGCTTGGTCCACCGGTGTTTTGGCAGGCAAAAGCGCTGCTAATTTAACTTAATTTTTGCATTTATTCTATTAATTTACAAAATTTCAATTTTTACTAATTTAAGGAGAAAATATGATTTTTCTAATTTCTATTGCTGTGCTATTTTTGCCGTGTACAATTTTGTTCCCAGTTTTTAAGGTGGGCAAGCGGAATTTAAAAAAGTTAAAAGGACAAAATTACATTATATCGTGCAATCACACCAGCAATTTGGACCCAATTATGCTAGATATCCGCTTATGTAAAAAGCACGTAATTTTAGCCAAAAAAGAGCTGTTTAAACACAAGTTTTTCGGTTGGTGGCTTAAGCATTTGGGCGCTATCCCGGTGGACAGAAAAAATGTGGAGCCGCAATCGGTTAAGCAGGTGTTTAGTGCGCTTAATAAAAACAAGCCGGTTATGATTTTCCCACAAGGCACGCGCGCTACAGTCAGGGTAGAAGATGGTGCGGCAAAAGAGGGCGTGGCAATGTTCTCCATTCGTACAGGCACACCAGTTGTTCCCATGATGTTTGATAGAAAAATCCGCATTTTTCACCGCACGCGACTCATAATTGGCGAGCCAATTTACCCAGACACAACACGCAAAAAGGATAAAGAATATTTGGACGAATTTTCTAACCTTATTATAGAAAAAATGAATGCTCTATTAGATATGCCAAATCCAAAGCAAGTTAAAAGGCAACAACGCGAAGAAAAGCGTGCACAAAAACTGGCACGTAAACAACAAAAAGCAGAATTAAAACTGGCACGCAAACAAGCAAAGAAAAATAAAAAAATTGCATAAAAATGCGTTAAAAATTAAAAAAAACGTTAAATTTTTATAAAAAATTAATAAAAAAACAAAAAAATTAAAAAATTATAAAACGAAAAATAAAGGAAAGTAAGATATGAAGATGAGTGATTTTGATATTACAATGACACAATACAGCCGCGGCGACATTATAACCGGCACAATAGTTATGATTGGCGAAAAAGAAGTGGTGGTGGCGCTTGGCGGGCTTAAAGAAGGTGTTTTTAAAAAGGAAGAGTTGGACCCGGCATTTAAGTTGGGCGATGCAATTTTGGTTATGGTAACGGGCGAAATTGACGATAAGGGTTGCCTGGTTGTAACCCATGCGGGCGTTAACAAGGCGCTTGAGGAAAAACAAAAACTTAACGATTTAAAAGTGGGTAGCGAATTTGATTTTACAGTAAGCGAAATTGGCAGTGCGGGCTTTATGGGCGAGTTTTCTGGCTACCACGTGTTTTTGCCTTATGGCCAGTGCACAGCCAACGAATTTGAAAATAAGGGCGAACTTAAAAACAACACAATTCATGCCGCAGTAATCGAGTTAAACAACATTAAAAAATCGATTGTTTGCAGCACAAAAATTTTGCAATCCAACCAAATTACGCCGATTGCAGTGGGCGATATCTTGTCCGGCAAAGTTATACGCGTAGAAGAAAAATTTGCGCTTGTTATTCTATCCAACAATGCGCGTGCCAAACTATCCATTCGCGATGCAAGTTGGCAGCACATCAACAGCATGGATGAAGCGGTTACTTTGGGCGAGCATTACGATTTTGTTGTGCTAGAATGCAACACCGATTTCTCTCGCGTTACAGTTGGATTAAAACAACTTCAACTAAGCCCAAAAGATGCGCAGTTTGATAGCCTAAAAATAGGGGATGAAGTAGAAGGCGAAGTGATAAAAATTATGCCGGTGGGCGCGCTTATTAAACTAACCAACGGCCTAACCGCACTTGCCGTAACCCGCGATAATTCGGATAGGGCAAATGTTGCCACACACCACATATACAAACTGCACACTCAGGTTAGCGGATATATCAGCCGCCTAGACCCAGAATCCCACCGCATCAACATAATAACCACAAAAAAACAAAACCAAAATTAACGCTTTGCTTTTTTATTTAATATATTGTTTATAATCTAACTTACTAAATAGGTTATACATTTCAATTTGAAAATCTTTTAGCGAGTGCTTTTTGTAGAAATCGGATACAACTTTCATTAAATTTTTCTTGCCAATTTTTTCGCTGTAAAGATATTCATAGGCGGGTGGGTAAACCACAAATTTTTTAAGGGCAGATAATTTAAAAATCGGATCAATAGCAATTTCTGAAATTAGCCAGTGCAAACTAGGTGAGTTAAAATCTGCATCGGTTAAATTTTTAAACTGCTTTTTATACACTTCAAACCAACAAAAATGCACAATTTCATGTATGCAGGTTTCTAGCATAGCATCGCTATTTTGCCAAGCATTTAGGTCAAAGGATAATGTGTCCAAATAGCGTGGGCAAACTGGGTTTAAGTTAATGTTTGCGGTGCATTTAAAGTTGAAATTTTTGTCAAAAATGTTTTTTAGTTCGGCATTAATTTCATTTTTATTTTTATCCCAAATTGATTGAAATTCTTTAACTTTTTCTGCCATAAAATCCAAATTTTTGTTAAATAAGTCGGTTAATGTGCGTTTTATGAGCGCATTTTTCTGCCGCGTGGGTAGGGTAAAACAATCTTGCAAATTAAAGTAGCCAGCAATCATACTAGAAAAACTATCTTTTTCTTTTAAAAAAGATTTAACAATTTCAATCTGTTCGTCTATCGGTTTTAATTTAAATTGTACCTTTATCATATTTAACTACTCCGTGTGTGCCGGCTGGCGAGCAATCTACTCCTACAATAGTGGCTTCGGTTAATTTTGGCAAACTATCAATAAACGCTTTATCGTATTGGCTTTCGTTAAAATATCCTATAGTTATGTGTGGGGTGGCAGTGCCATACACAATTTGATATTTATGCGGGGTAACAACATTTGTATCGATGCGCTTAATAAGCATTTCGCTATCTTGTTTAAAACAATCTAAATCTGTTGCAACAGCGCATAAAAGATAGCTGTTAATAAAATAATAATCCCCAAATTTAACAGTTTTGCCCACTGCACTAAATTGCAAATTTTCAACCAAATTTTTTATTTTCTTATAGTTGCCATCAAAAAAATTGTCGTCAATTTCGCCCATAAATAGGGTGATGTGTGGCCGCAAATTTTCTTTCTTAAAATCGATTTCGCAGCCGTGGATATGCTTGCAAATAAGCGCATTAATTTTTTTGCACGCATTTTCAGTTTGGTTATCCAGCACAAAGTTAATATTAATTCTCATTTAAGCTCCTCAAAATATTAATAGTCACTTTTAAATTATGTATCCATGCAAATTTTTAATAGCGCTTTTGCCACACCATCGTCATTATTAGAATCAGTTATAAATTTAGCATGTTTTTTAACTTTTTCGCTAGAATTGCATACGGCAACACTGCAACCTGCTAATTTAAACAAATCAATATCATTTTCGCCGTCGCCAATGGCAATCAAATTTTTATGGCTTAGTTTGCATAATTTTGAAACCTCAAGCCCTGCTTTGGCTTTAGTAACATTTTTAAAAACAAATTCTAACAAACCCTTGGCGCTAGAAAAAACATTAAAATTATTGATAATATTATCATCTAGTTGCAAAGTGATTTCATCAATTTTGTCTGGTTGATTTATAATCATAATTTTATACACTTTGTTTTCATTGATAAAATCTTGCATATTTTTAATGTCGTTTATGCAAAATTTTTTATCCAAAGTTCTTAGATAACAGTTGGACAAATTTTCTTCGCCAATTTCTTTTAAAAATAATTCGAGATTTGATTTTGGTATGTAGTGCTCTTCTAAAATTTCGCCATTGCCTTTCATCACAATTGCACCATTATAGCATATAACAAAATTTTCTTTTTTGTTTAGCTCTAACTCTTTTAAGATAGGGGATATTGTATCGACGCCTCTGCCAGAAGTTAGCACGATGTTTAGCTTGTTTTTAATTTGACGCATTACTTTTTTAGTATAATCGGTTAATTTAGACTCTCTATCTAGCAGTGTGCCATCTAAATCAATAAATGCCATTTTATATTTATCGGATTTGAATTTGTGGCATTGAATAAATTTTTTTGGCATGCTAAAAACTTGCCAAATGTAGTCACTAACAAATTCATTAGGATTCATTTCTATTTTAAAATTCCCGCGCTTATCGTTCGCTCTATTTTCATAGTGAGACGCAATAAGCCAGCCAAATCGCTTTATAAAATCTTCGCTGCTGCCCCTGTGTTTCATTCTTTCAATATACTCTGCTTCAACTTCTGGCTTGCCATACATATATACAAATGGCACATTATGCTCTTCTAGATATTTTAAAAAATACCCATGTGCGGCGTTAAGTATAATTTTGCCCTTTTTAATTAGCTCCCACATTTTTACTATTGTTTCATCTTCAAAATTTTCAACGCCCAGATCTTTAAGTTGCGATCTATACGCGTCCAAATCATAAAATCTATCATCTAAACTAGTTAGATAACTTTTGCCGCAAGCCGTGTTACAAACCCAAATTTTAATTTTTTTAAGAGGTTTTATGTAAGGCGCCATTTCTTGAATAGAATTTATAATAACTTGATCCATAATTTAATTATATCATAAATTATAAACATTTTGCAAAGAATTTAGAATGTTTGTCGCATAAAATTTAAGCAGCTGATATGGAGCTGATGGGCGGACTCGAACCGCCGACCTGCTGATTACGAAGGAAGTGTTCTCGTCGCCCGCAATCAACTGCTCTTGCCACCTATTTCCCTTTGTTTTTCGGTTGTTCACAATAGGCAAAGAAAAATAGGTGTATAAGTTTTCACTACTTATACACCTATTTTACACCTAAATCTCAAATTTTGCAAATATTTTACGCTTTTAAACTGCCTAAAACAATCTATAACTGAGTTTTTCTGCCATGACATAGCAAGCCCCACTTTGATTAGTGTTGATTTCGTTCACATCATCATCAATATCACTGACAAAAACAAATTTGTGATTTTTTAAAATGATATTTGCCTCAAAAATGTTGGTCGTAAAATTTCGTTCAATTGGCGAAATAAAAGCCTTTATCAACCCCTCAAACAAAAGTTCAACTCCGTCAATAGTTGTTTCGTTATAATTACAACCTTCAATTCTCAGCAAAATTCTTGGGTTTTTATCAATTGGATAAGTTCCGTCCTTTGAACCAGAAGAGCCAGAAACATATTCTATCTTTGAAATAACCCCATCATGAAAATTCCAAATTTCATCTAAAAAATTATTCAATTGTTTTTCATCTTTGATTTCAGTAAATTCGTCCATA
>CANRQB010000006.1 GCA_947632645.1 uncultured Clostridia bacterium
CTTACACCTTTTTTTTCCAGCAAGCCAGAAGAAGAGCGCAGCGGCATGGGCTTTACCGTTATGGAGAGTTTTATGGATAAATTGGAGGTTAAAAACAACAAAACCGATGGGCTGATTGTTGTTATGAGCAAAAAATTAAGCGAAGCAGTAGGTATGTAGTATGCTAACTAGTAATGAAACCGCTAAGCTTATTATTGATGCGCAAAAGGGCGACAATTTGGCAAAGGAAAAGCTTATTACACTAAATTCGCCACTTATAAAAAGTGTGGTTAAGCGCTATTTAAACAAAGGGGTGGACTACGACGATTTGTATCAACTTGGCGCGCTTGGCTTTGTTAAGGCGATAAACAATTTTGACCCTAAATTTAATGTTAAATTCACCACCTATGCTGTGCCTATGATTGCGGGCGAAATTAAGCGTTTTTTGCGCGATGATGGCAGTGTTAAGGTGTCGCGCAGCATAAAGCATTTATCGATTGAAATTAACAATTATGTTACAGAGTATGTGCGCCTACACGGCGAAAACCCAAGTTACGAGCATCTATCGCAGCATTTTAATATGGAGAAAGCCGAGATTGTGTTTGCCATGGAGGCGGTTAATCGGCCGCTATCGATAGACGAAAAGTATAACGACGACGAGGATTCGGTTAGTTTGAAAGACAAACTGCCAGATAGTTTTAGTTACGAAAATTATGTGGATAAACTCGCTCTGCGCGAGATGATTTCTGGGCTAGAACAGCGCGAAAAACAGGTGATTATAATGCGCTATTATCTAGATAAAACGCAGAGTGAAATTGCCGCCGAACTAAATATAAGTCAGGTGCAAGTTAGCCGAATTGAAAACAAGGTGCTTAAACAACTTAAAAATGCACTGTTTAGTGATAAGCAATGTTAAAAAATATGCGAACTTCGCATATTTTTTGTGTTTTAGATTTGGTTTTGATTTTTTATAAATAGATTAGGTTTTTGATTTTTTAATTACATTTATTTATTTGTCATCTATTAGAAGTTGATTATTAATATATAATTTAATTTTGTTAATTATAATGATAATTTTTTATATTTTTAACTAAAAACTAATTATACCAATTTATTTTAAACATTATCCAAAAATCTTTTTAACCTTATTTTTTATTGTGCGTATGCGTGCAACTGGGCTAGGGCTGCCCGCTTTTTTATAACTATCTATGTTCTTCTTTAGCCCTTTTCTCTTTTTGGTGTTTGTTCTGCTGCTCGAATTTTCGTTGTTGTTTTCTGTGGTGTTTTGCGCGTTATTGTTAGCATTTTCATTATTTGCATTTTCGCCATTTGGCACAACATTTGGTGTATTTAATGCGCTATCTACACCATAATTATTGCCATATGGTGCGGCCATGCCATTGCCATACATGCCATTATATCCATAGCCACCGCCATAGCCATAACCAAAGTTATTCATATAGCCGTTGCGTGCGGTGTTGTAAAATGTGTCTATGTTAGAGTATCTGGGATAAAAGGTATCTATATTGCTGTTTAAATTTGGTGTGTTGTTTACAATATTCTCACCATTTGTGTTTGTTTGATTATTGTCTGCATTATTATCGTTATTTGTTTGATTGTTTTCTGCATTGTTGTTTTCATTATTATTTTGATTGATATTGCTTTCGTTATTTTTGTTTTCTAAAGCGGTATTATTTTCATTTAAATTGGGTGTTTGATTGTTATTTGCTTGATTTTCGTCAGTTGTATTAGTGCTATTTTCACTTATTTCGTTTGTTTTATCTAAATTTTCTGCATTTTCAGTTTTTTTTACAATGTCGTTTAGCATTGTGCTGCCGTTTTCATTATTTTCTATTGGCATAATTTTGTTTTCATTATCTTTGCTATCATTGTTTAAATTATTATTTTTATCTGTATTTAAATCGCCTTTATCCGCATTTAAATCGCCATTTTCACCAGATTTATCCGCATTAATCTCTTCTAATTTGCCGTCAATAAGGTTAAATTCTTTGTACACTTCTGGCTCGCCATCTTTTTTGTAGCGGTAGGTGATTTTGCCTTCAAATTTATTCAGCCGATTCGCATAAAATGTTTGATTAATCCGCTCAAACGAATGCAGCCCGTTCTCCATCATTTCATTGCCGTCAATCAAGTTGTTTAGCACCACCAAAAATTTAAGTGGCATAAAATTTACATCCTTGTGCAAATCGTCTACATTATGGCTAAGTTGCGCGGTAATTCGTGTAAAATCGCGCCCCAAATCCTTAAGTTGTTTGGCCTGTTCATTAAGCATCATGCGCTGCTCGCTATTTAAGATAATTTCGTTGTTTTTAACCTTATTAAGTAGAGTTTCGGTTTCGCTTATTGCATCCAACATATCTTGTTTAAGTTTAATGTATCTATCGCAATTTTCTTTTATGTCGGTGGATAGGTTATACAGTGTAAATTCGTCCGCATAATTTTCCACTTCGCCTTTTTCTACTTGACTTTCCGCAACATCTTCAATTATCTTATTTTTTATGCTGCTATCCGCATTAATTTGTGGATCTTTTTCGTCAGTTGGTGCAATCTCCAATTTGTAGTTATTCAAAATTCGCTCGGTGTTGGCACTGGTTGAAATAACCGATTGTTCAAAATCGTTAATGCTATTTTTAAAATCGTTTAGCCTTATTGCTTCATTTTTGTCGCTATTTAAATTGTTTGAGCAACCACCTAACAATAGCCCTGCGCCCAAACCCAAAACTAGTGGTATAAATTTTTTCATCATCATTCTCCTTATGCTTAGTTTGGCAAATTATAAGAAAATAATGCAATAATTAAAAATTTTGTTTTAAATTTATCATTTTGTAAATAATCAAAAAAAGGAAAATTATGGATAAACAAAAACGAAACGAAAACTACAACATCTATGTGGAAAGCAAAGTGCCTAAAACTAAGGCATGGCCGTCGCTTTTTAAAGCATTTTTGGTGGGCGGAATAATTTGCGCAATTGGGCAAGGTTTTTTTGACCTGTATAGTTATCTCTTCCCAAACCTAGCCGAAAGCGAAGTTACAACTTGCATGCTTATGAGCATAATTTTTATAACTTGCTTGCTTACTGGTTTTGGCATTTATGACGTAATTGGCGCGTGGGGCGGCGCGGGCTCGGTTATTCCTATAACCGGCTTTTCCAACAGCATATCTAGCCCAGCAATCGAGTTTAAAAAAGAGGGCATAATCTATGGCATATGCGTAAAAATGTTCACCATCGCCGGCCCAGTGATTGTGTGCGGAGTGGTGGGCAGCATTGTTTGTGGCTTTGTTGCGCTGTTTATTTAGGGGGATTATGCAAACAATAAAAATGAAAAATAACACCTATCTTTTAGATGGCTACAGCATTGTTGGGCCGCTAGAGGGCAAGGGACCACTTAAAGATTATTTCGATTACATTTTAAAGGACGACACATTAAAAGAAAAAACCTTTGAAAAAGCCGAGCGCAAACTGCTAGAAAACATTGTAACGGGCGCAATAGATAAAGCTGGCCTTAAAACTAGCGATATCGATTTCTTTTTTGGCGGCGATTTGTTAAACCAGATTGTAAGTTCGTCCTACACTGCGCGCGAGTTAGAAATCCCATTTATTGGGCTATATTCTGCGTGCGCCACCATGGCAGAATCGATCGGCTTGGCGGCCTTGTTTGTAGATAATGGCTTGGCAGAAAATGCGTTGGCAGCAACCTGTACTCATTTTAGCAGTGCCGAGCGGCAATATCGCTTCCCGCTAGAACTTGGCAATCAGCGCGCACCAACCACTCAATGGACAATAACGGGCGGCGGGGCAAGCGTGGTTTCGTGCCTTAAAAGTAAGGTTAAAATTGTTGCGGTAACCTTTGGTAAGGTGCTAGATTTTGGCATTATGGACGTAAACAATATGGGGGCAGCCATGGCGCCCGCCGCATGCGATACCATACGCGAGCACATAAAAAACATGGGCAGAAAAACCAGTGATTACGATTTTATTGCAACTGGCGATTTAGGAAAGTTGGGATGCGAAATTCTTTTTGATTTACTAGAGCAGGACAAGATAATTTTGGGCAAAAACTATCAGGATTGCGGATGCATGATGTACAACAAAACCCAGCGCACTTTTATGGGCGGCAGTGGGGCGGGCTGCAGCGCTAGTGTGTTTAATGGATACATTCTATCTAAACTAAAAAAGGGCGAATTTAAGCGCGTGCTTTTGGTTAGCACGGGCGCACTTATGAGTACCACCACTAATCAGCAAGGCGACACTATACCAAGCATTGCGCATGCGGTAGAATTTGAATATGTGGGCGCGCAAAACGAAAATAATTTAGCCGCCGCACAAAAACCAAAAAACGAAAATTTTAGTAAAAATTCATTAAAAAACAGTAAAAATGCCACAAAAAATGCAAAAAATCGCGCAAAAACTAAAAAAGGAGAGAAAAAATGATTAGTGTTTGGGATTATGTTATATCTTTTTTAGTGGGCGGAATTATTTGCTTTTTAGGGCAAATTTTGGTTATCCGCACCAAGATTACAACCGCACGAATATTGGTGCTGTTTATGGTTATTGGCATGGTGCTAGAGGTGTTTAATGTCTACGCACCATTTAGAGAGTTTGGCAAAGCGGGCGCAACCGTGCCGATTATCGGGTTTGGTGCAAGTTTGGCGCGAGGTGCAATTATGGCAACTAAAGAGTATGGCATAATTGGCATTTTCACGGGCGGACTTACTGCCGCATCTGGTGGAATTGCTATGGCAATTTTTGCCTCGTTTATATTTGCGCTTATATTCAGCAGCAAATCTAAGCGGGGCGGACACTGACGGATTGCTTTATCAAGAGTTAAAACAACTCTTTTTTTAAAAACCTATTGACAAATAAAATTTTTATGATATAATTGTGTCGAATTGAGGAGATAATTTTATGTCATACAAATTAAACGAAGAACAGATTAACGAAATATGCAAGCTGGTGGTAAATAAAATTAATGAGATTTTAAAACCACAAGATTTTTACATATATCCAAAATATGATGCCATGGTTGTGGATGGTAGCGTGGTGGACTTGCCTATAAATATATTGTCAATTTCGCAAGAAGAAGCGGTGTGCGCATCTAATGTAGAAATTGAATTAATGGATTTTGATATCGCAGTTGGGGTGCACTATCCACTTTTGCCAGCCGCTTTTAAAAATTGCTTGCCAATACTAAAACAATACATTCGATTTATGTATTTGCAATTTGGCGAGGAATATTTAAAAGAGTTTAAAAGTGTTGTAAGTTTGAATGAAGCAGTAAAGTTAAACCAAATTAATAAGATATATAGAATAAATAAAGAAAATGCGAACGATTATTTTAAAGGCATATATAACATAATTGCCGAACTAGAATCTGGCAATACACAAACTAAATAAACAAAAAGCAATCAAAAGATTGTTTTTTGTTTGTGGATGTTAAAAATTTGGGGTTTTATGTCTAAAACAATCAAAAATTATATATTATCTGCGCTGTTTTAATACAATATTTTATGGCAAGGTTTAGGCCAAAAAAGTGGTTAGCAGTTTTTGTTTTTTTGTGCATAGTTTTGTTTGCATACTATTTTTTTGTTATTAGCCCGGTGGTTAAAACCTATTCGGCAGCAAAAACCAACCAACTTACTGAAACTGCAATTAATTTAGCGGTAAGCACGGTTATTAATCGCACAATAAGTTACGATAGCCTAATTGACATAAACTACGCGCCAAATGGCGAAATTGCCTCGCTATCCGCCAACCAGTACGAAATTAACAGCATCGCACGCGAAATTGTAAACGAAGGGCAACTGCTAATGCGCACACTGGGCGAAGATGGACTTAAACTTAATATGGGTACATTTACTGGCATACCATTTTTGATTGGGCGCGGACCGCTTGTCAATTTAAAGTTGGTGCCAATTGGTGTGGTGGCAAGCCGATTTACCAGCGAGTTTAGCGCGGTGGGCATAAATATGACAAAGCACACGCTGTATCTATATTTGGATGTGCATGTTAACATTGTGCTGCCGGTTAAATCGTACGAAGTGTATTCTACAAGCCAAGTTATGCTTGCCGAAAGCATTATTGTTGGCCGAGTTCCCGAAGTGTATTTGGCGGGCGGCAGTTTGGGCGAGAGTTTAAATTTAGTGCCTTAAAAATAGAATTGGTTAAACAAATAATCATATTAATAATCAATTATAAAATAAAAAAACCATTTTTAACTATTTAAATAATAAACACTAAAAAACTTATTTAAAAGCTAAAAATATTCTTAATATAATTTTACCTTAAAATAAAAACAATAAATTGCGCTGTTTAATTAAAAAGCATTTGTAAAATTAATCGAAATATGCTAAAATAAATTTATGCTATATTTCGACAACGCATCAACCACAAAAATAAGCGACGCTGCCTTGGATAGTTACATTAAGGCAAGCCAACTTTTTTATAATCCAAGCGGGCTATATAAACAGGCGGGCGAGGCAAAACAGGCAATAGAGAGTGCGCGTGCAGAAATTTTAAAGCAACTTAAAGCGCCAACAAAATCCACCTTCATTTTCACCGGCTCGGCAACCGAAGCCAACAATGCGGTTATTAATGCGTGCGTTACGCGAAAGGATAAAAAATACCTTATTTCGGCGGGCGAGCATAGTTCGCTTTACGCGGCTGCTAAGCAAAAACTGGACGAAGGGTATAATGTTATATTTGTGCCGCTTAACAAAAACGGCGGGGTAGATAAACAAAAATTGTTTGAATTGCTAGATGATAGCGTGGCGTTTGTGTCGGTTATTCATATCAGCAACGAAACGGGCGCTATAAACGATATTAAGGGAATTTGTGCGCAAATAAAAGAAAATTATCCAAACATTTTAGTGCACAGCGACGGGGTGCAAGCAGTGGGTAAGTTGGATATAAATTTAAGTGCATTAGGTGTGGATTTTTACACTATATCCGCCCACAAAATTAACGGGCCAAAAGGGGTGGCGGGGCTGTATATTAAAAACACCAACCGCTTTAAGCCACAACTATTTGGTGGCGGACAAGAATTTGGGCTTAGGTCGGGCACAGAAAATTTGCCCGGCATAGCTGCCTTTGTAACCGCACTAAAAAACACTAAAATTCACGATTATAGCGCACATAAACAAGCGCTTTTAGCTGAGATACACGAGCCACACTTTCTGGTTAGCAACACTGATTGCGTAGACAATATTATTTCAATCTGCTTTGAGGGGGTGCGCGGCGAAACTATACTTCATATGTTGGAGGATGTCGGGTTTTTAATCGGCACTGGCTCGGCTTGCAATAGCCACACTGCTGGCAATCGCGTGCTAGAACAAATTGTGCCTAAAAAATATCTTTCTGGTGCGGTGCGCGTTAGTTTCGGCGAAGAAATTTCGGTTGCAGACTGCATTTCCCTTGGCAAGGCATTAAATGACGCAGTTAAAACCTATAAGGCAAAGTTAAAAAGATAGAAACATTTTATAAAAATGTTAAAAATTAATAACAAAATAAACTTGTAAAAAACTAAAAATTATAACTAAAATAAAAAGGACAAATATGAACGAAGTAATTTTAATTAGATTTAACGAAATTCATCTTAAAGGCGGCAACAAACACTACTTTTTAAAGTTGCTTATAAATAACATCCGTCACGCACTATCTGGCATCGATTGCAAGATAGAAAATATCCAAAATCGTGTGTTGGTGCGCGGATTTTCTGATGCGGATGAGATTATATCCAAACTGAAATTTGTGTTTGGTGTGCATTCCATTTCTAAGGCGGTTGAAGTTAACAACAGCGCGGATGAAATTATAAATTATGTAAAAAACATCAATATTTCGGGCAGTTTTAAGTGCGAAGTTAACCGTGCGGACAAAACTTTCCCTATAAAATCCATCGATTTTGCCGCGCAATTGGGCGAGATTATCCTAGACAAAAACAACAAAAGCCATGTGGATGTTAGGCATCCAAACACGGTTGTCAGCGTGGACATTCGCGAAACGGGCAAAACCTACATTTTTTATAAAACCTATTTTGCGTACGATGGCTTGCCACTTGGCGAGCATCGCGATGGTTTGCTATTGCTTAGTGGCGGGATAGATAGCCCAGTTGCAGGCTTCTCTATGGCTAAGCGCGGGCTTAGGCAGGATATTTTGCACTTTGACAGTTTCCCATACACCAGCACGCAAGCCAAGCAAAAGGTTATAGATATCGCCAAATCGATTAAAGATAAGATTGGTGCAAAATATATGTATGTCTGCTCGATGACCAAAATGCAGGAGGAATTTCATGTTAACTGCAAAACCGAATTTGCAATTAATCTACTTAGGCGTGCCATGATTAGAGTAGCCAACGCGGTGTGCAAAAAATACGGCTATAAAACCATAATAACAGGCGAAAGTTTGGGCCAAGTTGCCAGCCAAACCATAGAAAGCCTAACCAGCACAAATAGTGTGGCAGAATATCCCGTTTTGCGCCCACTAATCAGTTTTAATAAGGACGAAATTATCTCCCTAGCCAAAGAAATTGGCACTTATGACATAAGCATTTTGCCATACGAGGATTGCTGCACCGTGTTTTTGCCACGCAACCCAGTAATTAAGCCAAGGGTAAAGGATGCCGTGCGTGAAGAGGCCAAAATTAACTACAACGAACTACTGCAAATTGTTATAAACAATATAGAAGTTATAAATTTGGATGAATAATTTTTATAAAATTAATCCGAACAAAACAACAATAAAAATCTATAATCAATATATATGGTATGTAGAGCGCTATATACCATATATTTTGTATATAAAAACATTTTTTAATAATTTGTTAGTTTAGTTGACTTTTATTTTTACATTGTGATATAATTATAGTGTTGCAAAGCAACTTAAAGGTAGGATAGCATGAGCATTATATTATCAATGCTTTGTGCTGTTAGCACACCAGTTGCAGTGGTTTTATCTATAATAATGTTAGCAGTCGGCGGTGGCGCAGGTTTGGGCGTTACGCTGGTTGTTATAAATAAAAAATCTAAATCAGCACAAGGCAAAGCAGATAAAATTTTAACTGATGCGCAAGCACAAGCAGAAAAAATTAAAAAAGAGCAAGTAGAGCAAACTAACAAAGAAATTAGCGTTTTGCGCGCCACTTTCGAGCAAGAAAATAAAGAGCGCAGAGAAGAAGCCAAGCGCAGTGAAGAACGTTTGTACGCTAGGGAAGAACTTTTAACCAAAAAAGAAGCTTCGCTAGACAAAAAAGTGGAAGAGTTAGAGCAATCTAAACAAAAAGTTCAAAATCAAATTCAAGCGCTAAATTCTAAAGAAGAAGCGCTAGACGAAATGCAAGAAAGCATCGTTAAAGAGTTAGAAAAAGTTAGCGGCATGAGTAAGGATGAGGCCAAACAAGTTATTATCGACCGCTATACTGAAGAGGCCAAAATCGATGCAGTAAAAATTGCAAAAGAAATAGAAGATAAGGCGCGTGAAGAGGCAGAAAAGAAGGCAAAAAACATCATCACACTTGCCATTCAAAAGTGCGCAGCTGACCACACCAGCGAGGTTACAACCAGTGTTGTCACCCTGCCGAGTGAGGAGATGAAAGGTAGAATTATTGGCCGTGAAGGGCGCAATATTCGCGCATTAGAGGCAGACACTGGGGTGGACTTTATTGTTGACGACACACCAGAGGCAATCACCATTTCTGGGTTTGACCCAATTAGGCGCGAAGTGGCGCGTGTGGCACTAGAAAAACTTATTTTAGATGGCCGCATCCACCCTGCACGCATTGAAGAGTTGGTACAAAAAGTTCAAAAGGATATAGACGAAAACATTAAAGAAGCGGGCGAAAATGCTTGCTTTGATGCGGATATTCACAATATTCACCCAGAACTTGTAAAAATTTTGGGTAGGCTAAAATATCGCACAAGTTATGGCCAAAATGTGCTTAACCACTCGCTAGAAACTTCGTACATTGCCGGTATGTTGGCAGCCGAAGTGGGCGCTAATGAAAAGGTTGCCCGCCGTGGTGGCTTGTTGCACGACCTTGGTAAGGCGGTGGATCACGAAGTTGAAGGTACGCACGTTTCTATTGGTGTAGAACTTGCCCGCAAATATAAAGAAAGCGAGGCGGTTATTCACTGCATAGAAGCGCACCATAACGATGTTGAGCCACGCACTTTAGAGGCGGTTATAGTTCAAGCGGCCGACACAATTTCTAGTGCAAGGCCGGGCGCAAGGCGCGAATCGATTGAAAACTACATTAAACGTTTGCAAGATTTGGAGGCTATTGCCAATGGCTTTAATGGGGTAGAAAAAACCTATGCAATTCAAGCCGGGCGCGAAATTCGTGTTATGGTTAAGCCAGAGCAGATAAGCGACGAAGAAGCGCAAGTGCTTGCCCACGATATTGCCAAAGAAATTGAAGCAAAACTAGAATATCCTGGTCACATTAAAGTTAATGTCATCAGAGAATCTCGCTTTTCAGACACTGCAAAATAATAAAAATTGCCCTAAATTTAGGGCTTTTTTAATTTAAAAAAACCGCCCCAATAGGGCAGTTAAACATTTTTTGTTTCAGTTTTTTGTAATAGGTCAACTACTTTTGAAAAATATCTCCATCCGCCGCGATAACTTGCAGAATATTGTTTAGTTGCTTTGCTTACATTTAAATTAATAATTTTAATTCCGAGAGATTTTTGAATAAATTTGACTATGATTCGTTCATCTATTGCTTCTTCACCCTTTAACAAAATTAATGATTGCATAGCATTATCTAAATCAAATAATTGCTTATCAGTTAATTTATTAGCAGTTTCGTAATGTGCGGATAAAGAATATATTGCTTGTAAAGTTGATCCACTTTCCTTTAAATCATATACTTTATTACGCTCCAATTCCATGTCTTCTTTAATTGTTTCCCAACGTTTAGCATTTACTAATAAATTGTATTCCATAATTCCTCCTAATATTAATATAATATCACAAAACAATAGGTCTGTCAATATATAAAAATAAAAAACCGCAATTTTATTTTAGTATAACCACAAATTTATGTCAATAGTTTTTTAAAAGATTGTCATATAACTAAAAAAAATCCGCAAGAAAAATAGTAAAATTATTTTAGTTTAAACAGTTGACAATTTGGCATGCATACTATATAATATAAAAGTATAGGGGAGTGGCTCAATGGTAGAGTAGCGGTCTCCAAAACCGTAGGTTGCGTGTTCGAATCGCGTCTCCCCTGCCAAAATAACCAAGTTCAAATATTGGTTGTTTTTTTATTCAAATTGACGAAATATTGTGTATTATTAGATTTAAAATGTCGATATCTTTTTTAATAAAATTTTTTCGTGCAAAAAATCTTAAAAAATGATATTTTTGTTGTAAAAACAACACAATTTTTTAATTTTTAATACTATAATGTGCGTGATGGAGATAAAGAAAAAACCCGTTGTAGCGGGCTTTATCTCGTCAGATTGGAAGCTTATTAAATGTCGATGGGAAGACAATTTTTAATAAGAATTAGTACTTGACTAATAATATATTATAATAAATTTAAAATTATGTCAATTAAAAAATTATAATTTTTAAAAATTGTTTTCGTAAGCTCCCAAAATCTTTTAAAAGGAGCAAATAATGTATCACGAATATACTCAAGATGAATTAAGATCATTTTGCAAACAAAACATTGAGAACTTAGAGATTTGGGCTAGAAATTTAATTCATGAAAAATTAACAACTAAGTATGGATCGAATTATATTCAATATAAGACACCAGAGCAAAAATTCTTAATAAAAAAAGAAATAAGGCAACATGTAGACTCAATGCAAAAGAAAGACCCAGATAGATATAAACGAGGTGTAGACGCATTATATATTGATCATATAATATATTTTCTATGCCATGATAAATTTTATAACAGTTTGTTTAAAGAAGCATTGGATGAAATTTATCCTGACGGAAGAGAAGAAGTTAGAACAATGTTGACAAGGCTGATCCCAATAAGAAACCTTCTTTCTCATTCAAATCCGATTTCTATGCATCAAGTTGAAAGAGCGATTTGCTATTCACATGATTTTATTGAAGGATTAAAAAATTATTATTCGAAAAAAGGAAAAGAAAGAATGTGGAATGTACCAAGAATTATAAAAATTAAAGATTCATTTGGAAATGTTTTTAATAATTTTAAAGATGAGTCAACATGTGTTGTTCATATAAATCAACTAATGCATGTAGGCGATTCTTACTCTTTAGAAATAGAAATTGATCCCACATTTAGTAAAAAAGATTATACTATTGAATGGAAATATAAAAATAAAGTTATTAACAACGACAAAGAAAATTTTCATATTAAATTTTCTAATGCAGATGTGTCAGAAAATAATAGTATAGATTGCGAAATTATTCAAAATAAAGAATGGCACAAATATACTTATCATGATTTTAGAGTTTTAATCTTTTTTACTGTTTTACCACCAATTGACCAGTGATATTTAATTACTAAAAAATTTTTAGAAATAAAAATATATTATATAAATAACAAAAAAATGGGCTTAATCTGGCCCATTATTTTTGTATTTTGATGTGAATGGGAAGGAGATGTTGTCGAGTAGGTATTTGCGGTCGTCCTCCAAACTGCCTTTTTGCTCCTCGTCTAATTGGCGATTAAACCATTTTTCTATGCTTTTAAATTCAGGTAGGGATTGTACTAGTTCATAGTCACCGCCCACTATTTTCAGTAGTTCGATAAGCTTATTGTAGTTTTTAAACCAGATATTGCGTTGCTGAGTTTTTGGTAGTTTGCTATCGTCAAACGGAAAGCCAACTTTTTCTAATTCATATTGCCTGTCCGCATCCAAACTGCCGTTCTTTTCCTCCTTGCGCTGTTTAGCTTCCCATGATGAAAGCTTTGCTGTTTTGCCAGTTCTTTGCACGCGTTCGCCATTGGAGTTTACTAACTCTTGCACATATCTTTCCTCGTAATTCTGCCAAGTTGTATCAGATTCGTCGCGCTTAACTTTATCATAATCCCAATAAAAATTGATGCTTTTTAGCAGTGTTTCCTTATACTTTTCCAGCGCATTTGCCTTATATGCATCGCGCTGCTCACGCACAAAAGCAGCCAAATTTCTTTCACTCTCATCCTTAGCATCGGCTTTGGGATAGCGCTTGTTGTCGCGCAAAAAATTGGTTAGTTTGATATATAAATTCATCCATTCAACTTCTGTCATAATCTCTCCAATAACATTTTACAATAAAAGTTAGATTTTGTCAATATAAATTTAAATTTTGCTAACGGGTTAAAATATTTGACTTAATTTTTTAGCTAAGGTACAATATAAGCATGAAAAAAGTTACAATTTACACAGATGGCGCGTGCAGTGGCAATCCGGGCGCGGGCGGCTGGGGCGCGCTTCTTATGTATAAGGATAATCCTCCAAAAGAAATAAGCGGGTATAACGCAAACACCACAAACAATCAAATGGAATTAACCGCAGCCATTATGGCGCTAGATAAACTTAAAATGCCGTGCGAAGTGGATTTGTATAGCGATAGCGCCTATCTTATAAACGGTTTTAACGAAGGGTGGGTTACGCGCTGGCAGTTAAATGGCTTTAAATCATCTAACAAAAAACCGGTGCAAAATGTTGAGCTGTGGCAGCGCCTAATTGAATTTAACAATACGCACAAAATAACCTGGATTAAGGTTAAAGGCCATGCGGACAACAAATATAACAATAGGTGCGACCAACTTGCCACGGGCGAAATTGCCAAACATAAAAATGATATAGATGCTTAAGGCATCTGTTTTTTTATGTAAAAAAAGAGCCAAGCGGCTCTATAACTCTTTGTTTTTAAAGGCAAGTTTGGCTATAACAAGCGGTACAATTATAAGAACTAAACTGACAATTCCAACCGTTATAATCGATGTGCCGGCATACACATTTTCGGCCAATAGGCGGCTTAACAAATCGCTGGTATTTGTATACAGTGAACTGCCAAATAGGGCAAATAGTGATATGTGGCTGAATGGATAAAACATCAGCCAACTTTTCATTCCGCCAGAAAACACAGGAAGCAACAAATTTAAAATGTAAATTAACAACATTATGGTTATTGCTAAAAGGTCGGATTTTAATAGGGTAGATAGCATAAGCGCGATGGATGCGTAGATAACAATTTGCACAATAAAGCTTAATAGATACAGCCCAAGCATGCCAAGTGGGTGAATAACCATAGTGGTTGTGCCGTTGAAAATGGTTAATATGGGTTTTGCACCGAATCCGCCATAAACTGCTGCACCAACTATAAGTGAAATTATAGCACTAAACAGTAAAATTATACTAGACATCAACACAACGGATATAAGTTTGCCAAACAAAATTTCGCCACGGCTTATTGGGCGGATGGCAAAATAGCGCATCGACCCTTCTTTAATTTCGCCCGCGATAGTGTGGCAAGCGGACATTATGGCGTAAGTTAAAATAACTATAGAAAATAACTTTAAAATGAAGTACGAATAATCATATGCGCTTTTTTCGTTGCCAATTGTGGTGCCAACGGCAAGTGGGCTAGAGTAATCCTCTATCACCTTATGATTTTTGAATATATAGCTATATTTGGTGAAATTTGTATCTGCGCTAAATTTAGTTTCGTCGGACAAATCGGTTAAGATATATTGTTTGTTAGCTTTTAAACTATCAAAAGCGTTGGTCAACAATTCATATTTAACCATATTTAGGTACGAGTTGGTAGTGTTTGCATAGTCATTAATAAGGGTAATAAATTCATCTAATTTTTTGCCGTTATTATCGTACGAAAGTTCGCCATTTACCCCTTCAAATAACTTGTTGATTTTGGTGTCAATCTCCTGCAAGGCAGATATCACTGTGCCATATTTGGTTATTTTGCTTTGTGCATTTATAAGTTCGGTGTAGTCAGCTATTGTTTCGCTAGGCAACTTTGGAAAATAATAATTATTTATGCAACTAACTAGTTGGTCGTTATAATTTTTGGTAAAATAGCCATAAAAAGCTTTATAGTCAGGTGCTTCGCTTACCGATAAAGTGTCGTACTCTATCTTTATTCTATTTACGCATTCGGTTAATTGCGATTGGTTTTCGTTAGAACAAAATATAGCATAAGAAACGCCATCTACCGAATTAAAACTTGCTAAATCTTGGGTTAAAAAATTTCTAATTGCAAATATCGCGTTCATTAAATCGGTTGCTGCGGCCTGTTTTTCTTTGTTATTATAATCGTCAATCTCGGCAGTAGTTTGCATATAAACTTCTGCATCGTGCAAATTATTAAGATATTCATCTAATTTTAATTTGCCATCACTAGTGTAGGTTAGTTTATAAGTGTTAACCGCATTTACGCTAGATTCGATGTACGAATCGTATTTTTCTTTTTCGCTTTTATAGTTGGCTAAGGTAAAACCGGTTTGTGCAAACACTTCGGATGCGTCTGAGGCAGGTTTAACTTCTGGCTTATAAATCAGCACGCCCAAAACTAAAATTACCGCCAAAAAAGCTGCCAAGACATATATCCCCGGCTTAGAAACCATCTTTTTAATTTCTGCGGAAATAACCTTAAACATTTTTCCTCCTATAAAATACTGCTAGAAGTTCGGCTACCATTAAGTAGATCGAAGTAGAGTTCTTCTAGTGATTTTTGTATTTTCTTTATCCCATAAATTTTAACCTTTTTAAAGGTTAAAAATGAAATTACCGAAGCAATGTTTTCTTCTTTAAGTGGCAAAATAACCGAATTTCCAACCACCTTGCATGGAAGTTTGTATTGTTTTTTGATAAGCATTCCAGCATAGTTAGGGTAGTTGCAAACAAATTGAACACGCTGCTTTGCCTCGACCATCTTGTTTATTTCGTCCATCGTGCGATATTCGATAAGCCGCCCATTATTTATAAGCGCAATAACATCGCAAACCAGTTCCAGCTCGGCCAAATTGTGGCTAGAAATTATAATTGCGATGCGCTCCTTATCCGCTAAAACGCGCAAAATATTTCTTATTTCAACTATACCATTAGGGTCTAGCCCGTTGGTTGGTTCGTCCAAAATAAGCAAATTGGGTTTATTTAAAAGTGCCTGTGCAATACCAAGTCGCTGCTTCATGCCAAGCGAGTAGGTGCTAACTTTATCTTTTATGCGATTTTCCATGCCAACCAGTTTTACAATTTGGTCTATCCTTGCCTTGGCGCGCTTATCGTAGAAGTTTGCGTACAATTTAAGGTTGTTTAAGCCAGAAAGATAAGGGTATAGTTGTGGTGTTTCTACCACCGCACCAATGTTATCTATAGCGCGTTTAAAGCTGTAGTTTATGTTGTAGCCACAAATTCTAACTGCGCCTTCAGTTGCTGGTGTAAGCCCAGTTATCATACGAATGGTGGTGGATTTACCCGCGCCGTTTGGCCCAACAAAACCAAAAATTTGCCCAGGAAAAAGCGAAAATGATACATTATCTACCACTTTTTTTGAGCCATAAACCTTTGTTAAATTTTTACATTCTAAAACTGGTCTCATACCACTCCTTATTTGTTTAGTTTAACCATAAAAATATAACCTATTATAACATCAAACAAACTTACTGCACTAATTATAATTGGCGCATAAAAATTTGCAAAGTTTTTTATATTAAACATGCCTGTGAATGATGTTTTTATTATAGTCAAATTAAGCACAAGCGTTACAACCAAGGTTAAAAGCATAACAATAAGTGTGACAATTAAACCTCGTTTTAGATTGTAAATGTAGGGGTGCTCTTCCCAGTTTAGACGCCATTTTTGAATGTTTAGCGCGTAGACAATAGGGTATAAAACAAGCCCTAAACAGCCACAAACAAGTGCAGCATAGTAAACATAAGGTTTTGCTGTAATATGGATGGATATTGCAGTTAAAGCAAGCGCCAAAACTAAATATATGCAGCTGCACATAATTTTAAGGCCAAGATTTTTTGCCGTGCGTTTGCTGCGCAGATAGGCGGCATTTTGCTTTAAATCCACAAAATCCACATAGTTGATATTGCTGTAATTTAGCGTGGAATTTGCGTTGTCGTACTCGGTGTATTTTTTGTTGGTGTTCTCGTAAATTGTTTTTAAACTATCCTTATATTCGCTAGAAATAAGCGCTTCTTTTTTGCTGGCGAAACTAGAAACATTTTGGTTGTTTGCAAATTTTTCCTGCTTATTTTCGGTTTCCGATTTTAAAATGCTGGTATTTTGTTTGTTAATGTCCGCCTCGGTGGAGTTATCGATGCTGTTTAAGCTAAACACTTCTTGGCTAGGCAAAATAGTTTCCCTTTCGCTAACATCTAGCACATCCATAATAGAAACTTGGGTTGGGGCAGTGTCCTGCTCGATAGGTTGAGCTGCTTCTTCTGGTTGATTTTCGTCTAAGGTTGGCTGATTGGTTTCTTCTTCCTCCGCCAAAATATTTTCTATAACAACGTTATAGTTTGGCAGAGTTTGGGCTTGAAGTTTGCCGTTTTCGGTAAGTTTGTAGTAGTGGCGCTTGCCGCCGATGTCGCTATCCAACCAATAAGAGGATATAAATTTAGATTTTTCTAACTTCTTTAAAATGGTGTAAAGAGTGGGCTGCTTAATTATAATTCTAGCACCCGAACGATTTTCGATATTTTTGGTTATTTCCAAACCATATTTGTCGCCACTGTTAAGTTCAAGCAAAATTAACGGTATTAAATCGACAGTTTTCATACAACTCCTTTAACGAGTAATAAATATTATATTTATTATATAAAAAATGAGTATATAAGTCAATAAAAAACACGCAAATTTTACATAAATTGTGAATTTTAGTTGATATATACCCAATAAATTGTGTTGTTAATTTTAAAATGAAACTAAATTTTGTTGCGGATAAGCCCAACAACTTTGCCCAAAATGGTTAGGTGATCGGTATAAATTGGCTGCATAAACGAGTTTTCAGGCTGCAGGCGGAAATATCGGTTTTCTTTATAATAGCGCTTGACAGTGGCTTCATTATCGATTAGGCAGGCAATAATTTCGCCATTATTGGCAACCGATTGCTTAGAAATAACCACATAATCATTGTTGTAGATGCCCACGTTAACCATGCTGTCGCCTTTAACTTTAAGCAAAAATAGGTCGGTACCAGAAAATAGGTTTTCTGAAAAAGAGAACTGTTCGGTTAAATTTTCTTCTGCCAAAATGGGTTTGCCTGCCGCAATTGTGCCAAGCAGGGGTAGGGTTATTGTGCTAAACGATTTGTTTGTAAGCTCTATGGCACGATTTTTGTTTTTGCCGCGCGTTATTTTGCCCATGTTCTCTAGCCGCTTTAAATAATAGTCGCCACTAGAAGTAGAAGTGAAGTTGAAATGCGCACAAATTTCCCGCACAGTGGGGGAATTGTTGTTTTGTTTTACATAATCTTCTATGTAATTATAAATTTGTTCGGTTTTATCCATACACCATCCTTTGTAACGAGTTTATCACAAAAAAATTATTTTGTCAAACATTTGTTCGATAAATTTTCGATTTTTTTAAAATTTTTTATATTTTTGTAAATAATTGCTTTTTAAACTAAATATGTGGTATGTAGCGCATATAATACACTATATTTTGTTATCAAACTGGTCTAAACGCACCTTA
The DNA here is from genome assembly GCA_947632645.1 of uncultured Clostridia bacterium. Classification (GTDB taxonomy): domain Bacteria; phylum Bacillota; class Clostridia; order Christensenellales; family UBA1242; genus Onthoplasma. The sequence goes on from CANRQB010000006.1 coordinate 18,635, forward strand.
CCAGCCACCGAACGACGGGCATCATCACTGATTGCAGCATAGTGTTTGCGTGTGGTGTTAACGTCTTTATGCCCCAAAACCTCTGCCACAATGTATATATCTTTGGTTTCTCTATATAAATTTGTGCCATAAGTAGAGCGCAATTTATGTGGGGTGATATTCTTTAGTGGAGTGGCAATTTTGGCATATTTTTTGATTAGATACTCCATTGCACGCACCTGCATGCGTTTGTTTTGGCTAGATAAAAACAGCGCGCGTTCTTCTTTAGGGATGTTTAAACTTTCCCTATATTGTAGATACTCTTTTAAAATTTGAGCCAAATCCTCGCCAAAATATAAGATAACTTGGTTGCCGCCTTTGCGGGTTACTCTAAATGAATTTAGGTTGAAATTGAAATCATCAATATTCAGCCCAACACACTCGCTTACACGAATTCCGGTTGCCAAAAACAGCGATACAATGGCTTTATCGCGTATTTTAAACTTTTCGTTATATTTTTGCTGGTGGTCAGTAAATCCGGTTAGGGTGTTGCAAGCGTACATAAGTTCGGTGGTCTCTTCATTTTCAAGCCTGATTATAGGTTTTTCATGCAGTTTTGGGCTGGCAACTTTGGCTGCAACATTAGCTTTTATCATGTCCTTATTAAACATATATTTAAAGAAGGCGCGTAACGATGATAGTTTGCGCATTTTGCCGCGTTCACCGTTTGATAGCACTGTGCCATCGTCCTTATCGTAGTAGGAGATATATGCCAAATAGCGCTCGATTAGGCGGGCGTCAATCAAATCCAAATCGTTTATTGTAAGAGATTTTATTGGCTTGTTTAAAAAATCACTTTCAAAAGTTACAAGATAGTTAAAAAAGGTTTTTAAATCCACCGCATAGTTAAGGCGGGTTAATGGAGTGGTTGTATCTTGTATACCTATAAAGAAAATACTACAAAATGCAGGCAATTCGGGCAACATTTGATTTAGTTTTTGCATGTTTTTGCGGTTTCTATCCAGATAATAATTATTTGAAATACTAGGCATTTTTCTACCTCTGTTGCATCCATTTTATCACATCTTTGCGTAAAAAACAACTGTTTTGTATTCTGTTTTAAAAAATTTTCAAAAACATATTGACAAAGTTGAAGTATGATATTATAATTAGTTTAGCAAATAAAAAGGAGAAAATATGGAAAATTCAAACATCGTTTTAGAAGGCGAAATGCTAAATGGAGGTAAAAAATTTGTTCTTTGGAAAAAAGCCGATGGGCAAAAAGATGAGGTTGATGGCTTAGCAAATATCTTAAACACTTTAACTAAGCAAGAAATTAAATCCTCAGACTACTTTTATGTGCCCGCATCCAGTTTGGCAAAGATCTTGGCAATATTGGAAAGAAATATAATCTTAAATTTAAATGGAGATAAATTTGCTTTAACTGCTGCAAAGTCCAACGAAATAGATTTGAAAACTTCTAATTTTGACGACATATTAGCAAAATTGAATGAACTTTATAGCAATATATCTATTGAAGGAGATTATTTTCTTCATTCCTAGATGGGATATTAGTTTTAAATTCTTCTATAATAAATACAATTTAGGCGGCTTGGCCGCTTATTTTTTTTATTTGCGCCAATTTTGTTTACAATTTTTTTCATTTGGTGTAAAATATAGTCATTAGGAGAAATCATGATAGACATAAATTTAATTCGCACCAATCCAGATAAGGTTAAAGAGAACATTAAAAAGAAGTTCCAAAACCACAAATTGCATTTGGTGGATGAAGTGCTAGAAATGGATAAACAAGTGCGCGCCCTTAAGCAAGAAGGGGATGCCTTGCGTGCAAAACGCAACACCTTATCGGGCGAAATTGGCAAACTTATGAAAGATGGCAAAAAGGCGGAAGCCGAAAAAATTAAGGCAGAAGTGGTGGCAAATAATGCCCGCGTAGCCGAAATTGAGCAGCAAACGGGTGAACTGGATGCCAAAATCCGTACGGCAATGATGAGCATACCAAACATTATTGCGGACGATGTGCCAATCGGCGAGGACGATAGCAAGAACGTTCAAGCGCAAACCTTTTTGGAAGCTAAGGTGCCAGATTTTGAAATCCCATACCACACCGATATTTTGGAGCGCCTAGATGGCATAGATATCGATAGCGCCCGCCGCACATCCGGCCAAGGGTTCTATTATTTAACGGGCGACATTGCGCGTTTGCACAGTGCAATTCTTTCTTACGCGCGCGATTTTATGATAAATAAGGGTTTCACCTATGTTATCCCGCCATTTATGATACATGGCAACGTGGTAGAAGGGGTGATGAGTTTTGAAGAAATGGGCAACATGATGTACAAAATTGAAGGGGAAGATCTATACCTTATTGGCACAAGCGAACACAGCATGATTGGCCGCTTTATGAACACCATTATCCCAGAAGAAAAATTGCCGCTTAAACTTACAAGCTACAGCCCATGTTTTAGGAAGGAAAAGGGTGCACATGGCCTAGAAGAGCGCGGAATCTACCGCATCCACCAGTTTGAAAAACAGGAGATGGTGGTTATCTGCAAGCCGGAAGAGAGCGAAGAGTGGTACAATAAAATGTGGAATTATTCGGTTGAATTGTTTGTTTCTATGGAGATACCGGTGCGCACACTTGTTTGCTGTTCGGGCGATTTGGCGGACTTAAAATACCGCAGCCTAGACGTAGAAGCTTGGAGCCCACGCCAGAAAAAGTATTTTGAAGTGTGCTCGTGCAGTAACTTAACCGATGCACAGGCGCGTAGGCTAGGCATCCGCTACAAAACCGAAAAGGGCAACCAATATGCCCACACGCTTAACAACACGGTTGTTGCGCCACCACGCATGCTTATCGCTTTTGTGGAAAACCACTTGCAAGCCGACGGCAGCGTAACCATCCCAGAAGTGCTTTGGCCATACATGGGCGGCACCAAGGTTATTAAGCCAAAAAAATAGCCTTAATATAGTTTAAAAGGGTAGGCGTGAAAGATTTCCGATTTAACCAAATAAACATAAATTTAATTGTTAAAATATAATTCTATAAAATTCCAATCCATCAAGGGTTGGTTTTTTGTTGCTAATGCTAGTTTTTTACGCAAAGATGTTTAATTTGATATTAAAATGTGAATAATCTAAAATCCGATATTAGATAATTATAAAATGCCGCTAGACGAATTTTGGGCAAATTTAATGATTATTTATCCGTTTAATTAAATGGTTAATTTGTTGATTAACAGCCAATATTATATTTTGAATTATATGATTTAAAAACCAAATCTTTCACCAGATCAATTGGTGGCAAAATAAATAGGGGTTTGATCGTCTAAAATGCAACTAGACAAATTGGCAGATAAAAGATAGCAGATTCAAATGCGCCTAGACGCAACGAAAGCCAAAAAGTTGATAAATTGTCTAGCCGCTAAAATGCTCTGAGATCAATTTAAAATAAAAAAGTTGGATAATTCATCTAAGAAAAATGGCAAATTTACTTAATAGCCAAAATGCTCTGAGATGCGTTCAGACAAATTTAGATGAGTAATTGGTCATTTAGATTGCGCCGCAGTAAACCTAAATTTGATAAGTTATAAAATTGCGCTAGGATGCATCCGAACAAAATTTAATCAAGAATTATCCAATCTGCCAAAATGCGCTGAGACGAATTGGCGGGCAAAAAGTTAACCAACTAATCAACTGGCAAAATGTGCCTAAACGCGTTCTAACAAATTTTGATAAGAAATTGGCTATCTGGCAAATTGCTGTCAGACGAATTGGATTTAAAAAAGATGAACAACTAATCAGCCACCAAATGCCATCCGCAACCAAACCAATTATAATAAGTAAATCCATCAGCCAAAATATCAAATTTATATAATATGATTTGGTTTTGACATGTATGCGCAAAATGTTTGTCTTAATATGGTATAATATAAGCCAATGTGGATAAATTGCCAGTTTTCCACACATTTTCGGGCTTTTTTGGCTTTATCTTTGCGTAAAAGTGTTGTTTTACGCAAAGATATGGATAAAGAAATCCACACTGCCCTAGTTTATCCACAATGCATATCCCGATATAATTTAACCTATTTGGTAACCTAAATAGAGGTCTGGTTGGGCTGATAACACCAAATGGATTGGGAATGCAAACCAGGGCTTAGCGTTGGTAAACAAATTGACGACACAATAACAAGCCACTACCTACCCTTTTGGGTTGGATTATATCAAATAAAAAAAGCGGGCGATTGCCCACTATTAATTTTTCCAAATGGTTGATAGCGCATTTGTTAGCCCAATTTTGCCATGGGCGTAACTTAGCCCGCCCTGCAGATATGCCGTGTATGGCGGGCGCATCGGCCCGTCACAACTGAGTTCGATGCTGCTGCCCTGGTTAAAACTGCCACTTGCCATAATGATTAAATCCTCGTAACCGTCCATCTCACCCGCCTCCAAGGTGGAATCCGAATCGATTGCGCTGCTGTATTGTATGGCGCGCGTGAAGTTTACAAGCTTATCCTTATCCCCAAACTTGATACAGCACACAATGTCCGCTTGCGGGTCGGCTAAGTTTGGTTTTGTTTGATAGCCAAGTTTATTTAGCGCCACCGCGGTTAATATTGCCACCTTTTTTGCCTGTGCTACCACGTGTGGTGCAACAAATATCCCTTCAAAAATCTGCTTATACCCTTGCTCAAACGAGCCGATATCCGTGCCAAGCGCCGGGCTGGTTATCTTGTAACTAATCAGTTCAATAAGTTCGCTTTTGCCCGCCATATATCCGCCAGTGGATGCAATGCCGCCGCCCATATTCTTAAGCAGCGAGCCAATAACCAAATCGGCGCCCACATCGGTTGGCTCACTCTCTTCGCAAAATTCGCCATAGCAATTGTCCACCACAAAATATGCCTTTGTGCCAGTTGCTTTTTTAACGTCGGCAATCACCTGCCCTATTTTTTTAACCGTAAGCGCGTTTCTAAAGGTGTAGCCGCGCGAGCGCTGAATGTATATCACCTTTGGCTTATTTTCTTTAACCATTTCTATAATTTTGGCGGTATCAAAATTCTCATCCACCAAATCTACCTCATCATAGCCGATATTATAGTCCTTAAGCGAGCCGATATTTTTGCCTTCCACCCCAAAAATTACCTTTTTAAGGGTATCGTATGGTGTGCCCGAGATGCATAGCATGTTGTCGCCCGGGCGCAAAATACCAAACAGCGATTGGCTTATTGCCTCGGTGCCGCACGAGATAAGCGGGCTTATAAATGCATCCTCGGTGTTAAAAATGGTTTTTAACAATTCGCATGCCTTTTCCTTGCCTATATCGTTGTGCCCATAACCCGTGCTGCCAATAAAGTGGCGCGACTGCACTTTGCAACTATTAAACGCGTTTAGCACTTTAAGCTGGTTTTTAAACTCGATTTCGTCTATTTTTAAAAAAACCTTAGCGCACTCGCCCTCACATTCGTTTAAAAAATTTAGTATGTTTTTGTTTATTTCAATCATAAACTCTCCTATTTTAAAAAATCTTCTATAATCGCTTTTGCCTCGCCAAGCGTGGCCAAAGTTAGCCCGTTGATGGTTTTTAAAAAGGTTAATTGGCGCTTGCAATAGTTGCGGGTGTGCTGCTTTATCAGTTCAACCGTTTTTTCGTAGGTTTGATTTCCATCAAAATAATCAAACCACTCGCTATACCCGATAGTGTTCATGCTTTGCATATCCCGTGTTGCGCCGCGAGAAATTAGCCCTTCCACTTCAGTTTGCAGGCCATCGGATAGCATTTTATCCACCCTAGCATTAATGTCGGCATAAATCTTTTCGCGCTCGGCAACAATGCCCACTGCACAAACATCATATTCTTTAAGGATATTGCATGTGGTTGGTTGCTTGCCGTTTATTTCCAACTCCAAATATCGTATAACCCGCTTTAGATTGTTTGGGTGCACTTGGGCGGCTTTTTCTGGGTTGAGTTTGTTTAGTTGTTGCCAAACATACATATTGCCGTGTTTTGCGGCTTCATTTTCTTTAAGTTGCCTAAAATTTAAATCGGCCGCTTCGCCCAAGGTGTAGCCATCTATAAGCGCCTTAACATACATGCCCGTGCCGCCAACAATAATTGGCAGTTTTCCTCGCGCAATAATATCCCTTATTTTAGCGGTACAATCGGCAAGAAAATTGCCCACATTATAGGTTTTGTTAAAATCCAAAATATCTATAAGGTGATGCGGCACCAATTGGCGATTTTGTGCACTTTCCTTTGCACTGCCAATATCCAGCCCGCGATACACCTGCACACTATCCGCCGAAATAATTTCGCCATTATAGCGCCTTGCCAAATCTATTGCCAGCCCGCTTTTGCCGCTGCCGGTTAGCCCGGTGATTATAACAACTTTATCCATTACACAATTCTTTTAAACCACTTTTCTATCTGCTCGCGCGACACAACGGTTACAATTGGCCTACCGTGTGGGCACAACAGCACTGGGTGGTTAATATCCAAATTTTTTAGCAGCTCTTTAATTTCCATTTCGGTTAAAGTCATGCCCGCTTTTACGCTACTTTTGCACGCTTTTTGCATTAGATAGTGGCGGATTTCGTTGTTCATGGATGGCTTTAAATTTTTCATATCGTGGATAAGGTCGTCCACAAAGCCCTTTAAATTAATATCCTTAAGTTGCATTGGCACGCTGTTTATTTTAATGGATTTATCGCCAAATTTATCTATGTCAAAGCCAAGCGCGCTAAGTTCGGGCTGCAGCGACATAATAAATTCCACCTCGGTTGCGGTTAGGTCGCAAACGTATGGCACAAGCAGATCTTGCACCACAACATCGCGCGCATTAACCATGGCGGTAAATTTATCGTAATTTAAGCGCTCGTGTGCGGCATGGAAATCAACTAGCAACATTTTGTCGCCTTTTTCCAGCACTAAAAATTCATTAAACAATTCGCCAATGATCTTAAAGTCCACAAAATCTTGTGCGTTTTTATAATTGTTGTCCATATGTTGTGGTGTGCTGTCTATTTTTTGTGGTTGATTATTTTCGTCAGAGGCATCATTTTTATCTGTTTGCTGCTGCAAATCGAACATTGTAACCGGAGTGTATTCGGTTTGTTTTAGTGTTAGTGGACGTGGAGAAACAAAATTTGTTGGCTCTATTTCTATCTCTTTTAAGCTGTTAATATCGGTTTTTATTAAACTAGACGAAACAATATCTGCCTTGTTTTCTTTGGCTTCAGCTGGGTTTAAACTAGCAAAAATCGCCTCCCTAACCGCTGAATACACCAAATCGTAAATCTGGCTTGGGTTGGAAAATTTAATGTTTATCTTGCTTGGGTGCACGTTAACATCCACATCTATTGCTGGCATATCCAGTTTAAGCACGTAAACTGGGAATTGGCGCGTCATCAAATACTCTTCATACGCCATATACACCGCCTTAGATACAATTTCGTCCACCACGTAGCGGTTGTTTACAATAAGGGTTTGATAGGTTGTGTTTGGTTTGCTATATCCCACTTTGCTTACATATCCCGTTAAAGTAAAGTTGCCAATAGATTTGTCTACCGCTATAATATTTTGTGTATATTCGGCACCATATACACAATATATCGCGTCTAGTAGTGTGCCGCCATTGGTTTGATAAACAATTTTGCCATCCACAACATATTTAAAACTTATGGTTGGGTGCGCCAAAATGTAGCGCGCAATTATATCGGTTATTTTAACTTCTTCTTGTTTTGGCTTCTTTAAAAATTTTCGGCGAGCTGGGGTGTTGTAAAACAGGTTGTTAACTTCTATTTTAGTGCCGTTTTCGCTAGAATTTGCGTAAACTGAGCCAAATTCTCCCCCATTAACCTGCAAACTGTATGCGCAATCGGTATCTTCGGTTTTTGTGGTTAAAATGGTTTGGCTAACATTAGAAATGCTTGCAAGTGCCTCTCCCCTAAAGCCCAGTGTGGCAATTGCATCCAAATCGGATAAATCCTTAATTTTGCTTGTTGCATGTGGCAAAAATGCTTTTACAATATCGTCTTTATCTATCCCTTTGCCATTATCTTTAACCACAATGCTATCTATGCCGCCGCCCACAATTTCCACTGAAATTTTTGTTGCGCCCGCATCAAGCGAATTATCCACTAGTTCTTTAACAATGGAAAAAGGGCTTTCAACCACTTCGCCGGCTGAAATGCGGTTTATTATTAAACTATCTAGTATATTAATTGCCATAACTACCTACTTTGCTAGTTCAATAAGCCGGGCAAGTGTTTCAAAGCTTTCTAGCGGGGAAAGTTTGTTTATATCTATCCCCTTAATTATATCCAAAATTTCGCTTTCTTTTTGCGCGGTAGACGAGATTTTTTCGGTTTCAAATTCGCTAATTAGCACCTTTGCCCTATCGATAATCTCTTTTGGTAAGCCCGCCAAACTTGCCACTTCAACACCATAGCTGCGGGTTGCACTGCCGCGCATAATTTTGCGCAAAAATACTAGCTTGCCGCCAAGCTCTTTAATAGATATGCAGTAGTTTTTAACCCCTTCGTACAACCCTTCTAGTTGCATAAGTTCGTGATAGTGTGTGGCAAACAGGGTTTTTGCATGTCGGTGTTTGGTTAGATATTCCACCACTGCCCAAGCAATGGATAGCCCATCAAATGTGCTTGTGCCGCGGCCTACTTCGTCTAAGATAATCAAACTATCATCCGTGCAATAGTTAAGTATGTTGGCAACCTCAATCATCTCCACCATAAAGGTAGACTGCCCAACTGCCAAATTATCACTTGCACCAATGCGGGTAAAAATTCGGTCCACCAAACAAATATCTGCCGATCTGGCTGGCACAAAACTGCCAATATGTGCTAGATAAGTTATAAGCGCAACCTGACGCATATATGTAGATTTGCCCGCCATATTTGGCCCGGTTAAAATTATTGTGCGCTGCTCGTTATCGTCCAGTTTGCAATCGTTGGCAATAAAGTCGCTGCCTTTCACCACCTTTTCTACAATCGGATGCCTGCCATCGACAATATTAATTTCTTTATTATTGGTGATATTTGGCTTGCAATAGTCATTTTCCACTGCAACAGTTGCTAGTGAATAAACACAATCTATACTAGAAATTGCAAGTGCAACTTGTTGCATAACTAAGGTGTTTTGCGCAAGCTGTTGCTTTAGGTTAGTAAATATTTCCTGTTGCAATTTTTCCACTTTATCTGCGCTGGATAGCACCTCTTCTTCAAAGCGTTTAAGCTCTTCAGTTACATAGCGTTCGTTATTGGAGATGGTTTGACGCCTAATATAGTCAAATGGTACAAGGTTTGAAAATTGCTTGTTAACTTCGATATAATAACCAAACACGCGATTGTACCCTATTTTAAGGTTTTTTATTCCGGTTTTTTCGCGTTCCTTAGCTTGCATGGCGTTAATTGTGGTTAACGCATTTTCTTTTAAACCACAAAAATAATCCAATTGTTGATTAAACCCTTTGCGAATAAATATATCGCTGTTAGGTTTAATATCTATGGTTTGATCTATAAGGTCCACAATCGCGCTAACGTCAACAAGTTCGTTTGCAAGCGAATTAAACACAGGTAACCGGCTAATTGCCGATTTTATGTTTGGCACTACGCGCAACGAATTTGCTAGCCCAACACAATCTTTAAATGTTATATTGCCATATGCAATTTTGCCAACAAATCTTTCTATATCCTGTATATTTGCTAAATAATTTTTTAAATTAGCCCGCGCCATTGCATCGTTAAATAAAGCCTCAACTAAATTAAGCCGATTGTCTATCTGTTGTTTATCCTGAAGTGGTTGCCTTAGCCAATTTTTAAGCATTCTGGCACCACCGCTTGTGCAAGTTTTATCCAAAACCCATAACAAACTACCATATTTTGTGCCGTCGGTTAAGGTCATTTCTATCTCTAGGTTGCGCCTAGTGTTGGTGTCTACATACATAAATTGCTTGTCGTTAATAACTTTTGGCAAGCGCAAATGCTTTAATTCTCGCTTTTGGGTTTCGCTAAAATAGTTAAGTAACGCGCCAACAGCAATAACCATGCTATGATTAGAAAAATCAAAACCCTTAAGCGAAGTTAGATTGTATTGATTTAAAACATTTCTTTCCGCGCTAGAATAGCCAAACGCCCAACTATAATATTCGTTAAATTTATATTTATTGTTGGCACGGCATGGCAATTTTTCGCAAATTTCTAGCGCATCGTGATTGCATATAATTTCGCTTGGCATAATGCGAACAATCTGGTCGTTTAAATAGTTTACAAGGTTGTCCCCAGTGTAGCAAGATGTGCCAATTTCGCCAGTTGAAATATCGCCATAAGCATAAGATATTGACTTGCCATTAACATATATACACAACATATAGGTGTTAGCCGCTTCACTAAGCATAGCGGTGTCTATAACTGTGCCTGGGGTTATAACGCGTACCACATCGCGCTCTACAAGCTTGCCTTTAACGGGTTCGGTAAGCTGTTCGCATATGGCAACTTTATGGCCGTTTTCGATAAGTTTTTGAGCGTATTGTTCGTAGGCATGAAAAGGCACACCGCACATCGGCATTTTATCCTCTAACCCACAATTTTTGCCAGTTAAAACCAAATCTAACTCTTTACTAGCAAGTTCGGCATCGGTATCAAACATCTCATAAAAGTCACCCAACCTATAAAATAGTATACAATCGGGATATTTTGCCTTAATCTGTTGATAGTGCAACATTGCTGGCGATAGTTTGTTTTTATTTGTGCTCATCAATCACCCCCGAAAGTTTATGGTTTCGAATATTTTCTACCTTAATATAAGCAAAATAGTTTTGATTATAGTATTTATAGTTTGGCAAATAAATCTCTTTGCCGCCATCGGTTATGCCAATAGCAACACCATTTTGCTGCTTTATTAGGCAGTTATACGAGTGTTTAAAATACTTTTTATTTTCCTCTTGCTGAATTATTTTTTGCAAACGCAATAGCTTATTTATGCGAGTTTTCTTTTCCGGCTCGGAAATTTGATCTTCAAAATTGGCAGCAGGTGTGCCCGAACGTTTGCTGTACATAAATGCAAACACTTGGTCGTATTTAACGCGTTTTAAAAGTTTTAAGGTTTTATTAAAATCCTTCTCCGTTTCGCCCGGGAAGCCAACAATTATATCGGTGGAAATGCTTATAGTTGGCATTAAGCGGCGGCAGCGCTTGATTATGTGCATGTAGTGCTTTATATTGTAATGTCTGTTCATCCTAGATAGCACCGCGTCACTGCCCGATTGAACTGGTAGATGCAAAAATTTTGCCATTTTAGGCTCTTCTTTCATAACTTTAATTAAATCGTCACCCAAATCCATTGGATGAGAGGTCATAAACTTAATTTTAAAGTCCCCTTCTATGCGGCACAATTGTGTTAACAGCTGGCTAAACGACATTGGATCGGGTAAATCTTTGCCGTACGAGTTTACATTTTGCCCAAGAAGAGTGATATATTTATACCCTTTGTTTTGTACAAGGTCTTTAACCTCGTTATATATATCCACCGGATTTCGGCTTTGCTCCCGCCCGCGGACATATGGCACAATACAATATGTGCAAAACTTGTTGCAGCCATAAATTATGTTAACATAGGCATTAATTTTATCGTCCCTAACCGCATTTTCTACATCCATATCCTTGCGTGGCTTATCTAAAATTTCCATTATGCGGTGCTTCTTTTTGGCAAACTGCAAAAGATATTCGCTTAGTTCGCTTATGTTGTACGTGCCAAGGATTATATCAACAAAAGGCAGTTTTTCCCACAGATTATACTTGCCCTTTCTTTGTTGCGGCATACAACCGCACACCACAATAATTAAATCTGGATTTTCTGCCTTTAAATTTTGCAGTGCGATAATGTTGTTATATGCGCGGTCTTCTGCCCCTTCGCGCACACAGCAAGTGTTAAAAACAACAACCATCGCTTTGTTTACATCTTCCGTTTCTATCATACCAAGCGAGGTTAGCTCTCCACGAATTTTTTCCGATTCATGCACATTCATTTGGCAACCATAGGTTACAATGCAATAATTTCTTCCTTCAAATTTGTTCACAATTTTCTCCAATATAGTTATATTATAATATAATATAAACTATTTTCCAACTAATTTAAACAATTTTATCATTTATTTTTACAATTTGCAAATAATAAAATCGATGAAATTAAAACGAAAACACAAAATTTTAAAACGAGTTTTATTGGCAATATCCATTTTGCTAGCCAGTTGTTTTTTAACTTTTGCGGTTGGATTTACTATTATCTACAATAAATACGATTTAAATATAAGCCAACTAACAAGTGTAAATAATGGCGTGCAAATTGTGGCTAGCGATAATAAGGAAACAAATCTATATAACTCCAAACACTCTATTGTAGATATAAAAACCCTGCCCGATTATGTAAAAAATGCCTTTATCGATACAGAAGATAAGCGCTTTTATAAGCATGGTGGATACGATTTAACCCGAATGATTAAAGCGGCATTTGTAAATTTTGCCAGCAAAACAAAAAGCGAAGGTGCCTCCACAATAAGCCAGCAACTGGTAAAAAATGCCCTATTATCCAACGAAAAAACCTATAAGCGCAAGGTTCAAGAGATTATCTTATCTATAAAGTTAGAAAAAAATTTTAGCAAAGAAAAAATTTTGCAAATGTATTTAAACACAATATATTTTGGTGGCAACGCCTATGGTATACAAAATGCAAGCTATTATTATTTTGATAAACCGGCAAATCAGCTTACACTAAACGAAGCGTGTTGCTTGGCTGGAATTATAAAATCTCCTAACTATTATTCACCTAAAACACACTATAAAAATGCTATATCAAGAAGAAATTTGGTGGCAAAGTTGATGTATAAACAAAAACACATAACCAAACAGCAATTAGACGAACTAACCTCAAGCGAAATTACACTTGCTAACGCCACTAAGAACGATAACAGCTACGAAAAAATGGCAATTTTAGAGGCATGCGCCCTTTTAAACATATCCGAGCGCGAACTGATTAACAGGCAGTATTCGCTTAAAACATTTAAGGATAACGAGTTGCAAACTAACATAGTTGATACAAATAATAAAATACTAAGCCAACAAAAAACCAAAACGAACACTGTTCTAGATAGCGTTAGCGCGGTTATAGATAGCGACGGGCATATGCTTGCGTATTACGAAAATAGTAACTATAATTTGGAAAATTTAAAACGCCAGCCCGCATCCACACTAAAACCACTGGCTGTGTATTTACCTTGTATAATACACAATATATGCTCACCAGCTAGTTTAATTTTGGACGAAAAAATAAACTATAATGGCTTTAGTCCGCAAAACGCGAATAAAACTTATGCGGGATATATTTCGGTAAGAGAAGCGCTAAGCAGATCACTTAATGTGCCTGCAGTTAAACTTTTAGATAGCGTTGGAATAGACAAAGCAAAAGAAGTGTTAGAAAATTTTGGCATCAACTTAACCAAAAAGGATTTAAATTTATCGCTTGCGTTGGGCGGAACAAACAGCGGAATTAGATTACTCGATTTGCTTGCTGCCTACTCTACTTTGGCAAATGGCGGGGAAAATAAACCCATGGTTTTTATCGACAAAATTTTAGATAAAGAACAAAATGTTATCTATTCCTACACGCCTTACAAACAAAAAGTGTTTAATGCGGAAGATTGTTTTTTGGTTACAGATATGCTTAAAGATAGCGCCAAAACCGGCACAGCAAAGCGACTTAATAGTTTAAATATCCCAATTGCAAGCAAAACGGGCACTGCTTTTAATGGCGAATTTAACACCGATTTATACAACATTAGTTATACAAGCGAACATGCTATCTTAACCTGGATTGGCAACGTAAAAGACAATAAATTGCCTAACCAATTGTATAGTTCGGTCGAACCTACCGAAATTAATAAGCAAATTGCCAGCTATCTATACAAAAATCATAAGCCTGCCGATTTTGCAAAGCCCGAATTGGTAGAAAAAATGGCATACGATATTATAGAAGCGGAGGAAAATCATACTCTTGTAAAGCCAACAAACACCCTATCTAGATACATAAAATACGATTATTTTAAGCGTTCCAACCCACCAAGCGAGCCGCTTAATATGGGCGATATAAAGCTGGAAGTTGCACTAAATAAGTTTGGCGCGAACCTCTCTTTTACGGCAAAGCGAAATAGACACTATCAAATTTTGCGCTTGATTAATGGCAAACAAGAGGTTATTAAAGAAGTGGATGAAACAAGCGAAAAAATAGAGTTTACCGATTTTAATATTTTTAAAAATGACCAAATAACCTATATTTTAACCGATGGCATAAACAAAAGCGAAGTTACTATTTATCCTAAAGAGTTTATGCTAAACGAACTAACAAAAACAGTAACCACTAAAAAGAAATGGTATGTATAACTACTCCACTGTAACGCTTTTGGCTAAGTTCCGCGGCATATCTGGATTTAATCCGCGTTTTAATGCCAGTTTGTAGCTTATAAACTGAAATGGAATTATAGCAAAAATTGGTTTATAGCAGGCATCAATTGCAGAAAAATCCAACATATCATCAATTTCTACCACCCTACCTAATCGCGATTTAATTTCGTTTATGGCAGGCAAAAGCAACTGTTTGTTTTCGTTTGTGTTAAGCGATAACACTATGGCTTTTTCATCAATAAGCGACAGTGTTCCATGCTTAAGTTCGCTAGAAATCATTGGAATAGTGTAAATGTAATCGATCTCTCTAATTTTTAAACTGGCCTCTAATATGGTTAAATAATCTACATCGCGGCCGATAAGCAGCAGTTTATCATCGTCGATTAAATCTACGACGCCAGACACATCAATATTCTTTATAAAATTTTCTAACTTGTTTTTAAAAGCGTATATATCCAATGTATAATTTTTATTGATTAATCGTTTTATAATATAAGCAAAGGTAAACAGCTGCGCGCAATAGGTTTTTGTAGACGCAACCGCCAGCTCTTTTTGCGCTTGAGTTAGCAAAATATAATCGGCAAACTGGGTTATTGTGCTGTTTGCTTGGTTGGTTATAACCAATATTTTGCCCTTATTTTCTTTTATTTCTTTTGCTATTTTTATACAGTCCGCCGTTTCTCCACTTTGCGAAACTATAACGTGTAGATGCGAGCTTTTTATTGGTTTCGCGGGTTTATAATTAGACGCCAAAAAGCTTTCGCATAAAAACATCTGATTAAAAAGGTAGTTGGCAATTAAACATGAGTGATATGCGGTGCCGCATCCTAAAAATGTTATGTGCCTGTAACGCTTAAATATTTTTTCGATTGGCTGCTGTTTTAAATAGTTATAAGTGTCAAATATCGCTTGTGGAGTTTCGTTAATTTCCTTTAGCATATAGTGCTTATATCCATTTAAGCACATTTCGTTAATGTCGTTTTGATGTGGGCTAAATTCAATTTTGCCAGATAGCGAATATATTGCATTGTTTGCAATTTTAATAATATCCCCATCTTTTAGGCGATAGATTTTGCCATTTTTTAAGCTGTTGCAATCGCTAGAGATATAAATACCGTCGCTACATTTTAAGATATTTAATGGGCAAAATTTTTTAAGTGCATAAAGGTTGCCAGTAGAATTATCCCCTATTATAAGCGCAAAACTGCCTTGCAACACATAATATAGTTTCTGTAAATTTTCTTCCAACCTGCCCGAACACGCAGACAGATAGTTTACTACAACTTCCGTGTCGGTTTCGCTATTAAATTTAATTCCGTCACGTTTTAGTTTTGTCCTTACCGATTCTGCATTAGTGATGATTCCGTTATGAACAACCACATATTTGCCGTCGTAAGATAAGTGTGGATGAGTGTTTTTTAGGTTAACTTTACCATTTGTTGCCCATCTTGTGTGGCCAAAAGCTATATGATTTGCCTCGTTAGGGAGATTTAATTTGTTTAAAGTCCCAATTGCTTTTTTTAAAATAAACTTGCCGTTGTAATACGCTATCCCGCACGAATCATAGCCACGATATTGCAACAAACTTAAGCCGTCGTACACTTCTTTAAAGGCATCTTTTTTGCCGATATATCCAAAAATACCGCACATACTACCTCCCAACCAATCTATTAAGCTTTTCGTAACACTCTAGGCTAGGTTTAGACAATATAAAATGAATTGTTAAGTTATCGTCATCCGGAATATAGTCAATTTTGTTAAATAACCGCGTACTGTTGCATATTATTTTGCACGCTGGCAGCGCTTTTTTAAAATATTTTTCGACTAGTTCGTAATGAGTACACGCCAAAACAATCGAGCTAAATTCAGTTAAATTTGCTTTTTTGCAATGCTCGTTTATAATTTTTTGCAACTTTATACTATTAAATATGTTATTTTCTATTAACTTTGCAAGCGTGCTATCCGCAATAACCTTATGGTCTTTTAGGCATTTTTTTGTTAGGCTTGTTGCAAAATATGTATCGTTTTTATTAAATTGCATGGTGAATATATCTGGGGTATTTAAATCGTATAGCACACTGGATGCAGTGTTACATGCTACAATAATTTTATCCACTTTATAGTTGGTTTTTAATAAGTTTATAATTTGTAGCACTCTATTATGTAAAAACGATTTGGATAATTTGCCATAAGGCATATACAAATTATCCGCATAATAAATGTAGTTACCTGCCCTATATTTTTTTATAAACTTGTTTAAAATGGTTATACCGCCAATGCCGCTGTCTATTATGGCAATGGTTGGCTTTAGTTTATTTAACATATATAATAATTTATGAATTTGTAAAAATATTGTTAAAAGATGTTGCTTTTTTTTTACAAGTTTGTTATAATTAAGCAAATGGAGGTTTATATGGCAAATATTAAATCGGCAAAAAAGCGTATTGATGTTATTGATAAAAAAACCGCTATCAACAAAGCATATAAAAGCAAAATTGCCACTTGTGTAAAAAAATACAAAGCGGCAGTAGATAATAACGATGCAAACGCTCAAGCAGTTTTAAATGAGGCTTTTTCTTTAATAGATTCGGCTGTTTCTAAGGGCATTCTACTAAAAACCACTGCAAACAGAAAAAAAGCTCGTTTAAGTTCATACAAAAAACAAGCGTAAATTATTCCACCCTATTGGGTGGCTTTTTTTATATCAATTCTATTATACTGCTGTTGTCTTTAAGCCATTTTATGTGGGCTTTATAGTTTGGGCAGAATTGCGCCACTAAGTTATAAAACTTTGCGCTGTGGTCCTTAATTTTTGTGTGGCATAGTTCGTGAATTATAATGTAATCTACCACACGGGTCGGGCAAAGCATTAGTTTATAGGTGAAATTAAGGTGGTTTTTGCTTGAACACGAACCCCAATTTGTGTGCGCGGACGATATTTTTAACCCATTATATAAAAAGCCAAAACTTGCTGCTAGTTCCGCCACCCTATTAGTTAAATAAAGTTTGGCAAACCGCTTTAAAAATGCAACTAGTTTTGCACTAGAATTATTTATTGGCACAAAAAGTTTATTGCCCACCAACCTAGCCGATTGGCTTATTGTTAGTTGGATAGTTACAAGAGTATCAAGGATATAAAACTTTTCGCCGTCAACAATTTTTAGCGGCGACATATGCTTAGCTTTTATCTTTTTTGTGTTGCGCTCTATCCACGCTTGTTTGGATGCAACAAAATCAAAAATCGCCTTATTGCTAGCCCGCATAGGTGCGCGCACAATAAGTTCACCCGACGAATTTATTATTAACCCAATCGTTCTTCTTTTGCAGCGGATAATTTCGTTTGGAACAATCATATTTCACCTAGAAAATTAAACTATACAGCGCGTTTATTGCAGAAATATTGCCTGATTTAATCTTATAGTCCAAATCGATATATTTTTGATATAGGTTTATATAGTATTTTATTCCATTCTTTGTCACTTCTTTCCTAGACATTTTAACTGCATAAGGCTTAATGCCAAGATATTTTGCAACATCTTCATCATTCTTGTTGATAGAAACGTATTGCATTCGCCTAAAATATCTGCCCAGATACGAAAATATCTCGTTTGCCGTGTTGGTTTTGCCCATTTCCGCCACTATTTTTTGAAACGATTGATAATCCTTTTTATCTATAGCCGCGGTTAGCATATATATAACATATTCGCTGTTGTTGGCAACCAAATTTAATGTATCGTTGAGAGCAATAACCCCCTTATCACTACAATAGCTTACAATTTTGTTAAGTTCGTTTACAATGTTGCTCATGTTGGAGTTGCAGGCATCGATAAGATAGTCCATCGCTTGCTCCTCTATTTTTAAATTAACCTTATTTATGTAGTTTAATATATAGCGATTTATATCTATCCTATCCAGCTTTTCGCAATCCACCACCTCGCCAACCTTAAGTTTTTCCGCATTAACAAGCACAAGTACATTGGCGCTATCAAAATCAAATTCATTAATAATCTTAACTTGTTCGCTGGTTGGATTATAAATTATAACCAACCTATAATCATTTGCCATAGGCAGTGTGGATAGCGCCGCCAGCAAGGTTTGACTGGTGCAATCGTTTGGCACAACCTGATAGTTAAACTCTTCAAACTCTTTAACAGTTGCTGCCTTTATATTTAAAATGGCGTGTTTAATTAAAAAATCATCGTGACCAACCAGATTGTACACGTTTTCAATCTTTTCATTAAGTTTTTTGTTTATCTCGATAAATTTCATATCACTATTATATCAAACATGCCACCAAAATTGCAAATGTTGTTAGGGTTGCCGCCGCTTTTTTATGATTTTCTGCCGTGCAAATTCTGCCAAGCAACAATAGTAGGAAGAAATATACTAAGCAAGCGGGATAACTAACCATGCTAGATGTTATATTTGCAATTTTTAAATTGGACATAACAAATATTATAGCATTCATGGCATTAAACAGAAAATTTAGTGGCACAAGTAAATAGGTTAAAACTGGTATTAACAGCGATAAAAATGCCAAGATAAACACAATTGTAAAGGCAAGCGTGAATAGCGGCAAAATTAGTATGTTGGTTAAAAGCGATATTAAACTTACACGCGTAAAGAAATATGCCATAATTAGTAGCAGCGACACCACGGTAGCAATAGATATAGCAAGGCTATCACCCAACCAATTAGGAAGATGAATTCTTTTAAATACCTTTGCCAATGGTTTAAATATAAATGCTATACCCAACACGCACGAAAAACTCATTAAAAAGCTTACATCAAATATGCAAAGCGGATTAAAGAAATAGATAATTATGCCGGCAATCGATATCGCGCTAAGGGTATCATATCGCCTGCTAATAAGCGGGGCTAGCAGCATTATTACACTCATTATAGATGCCCTAACCACCGAAACCGAATAACTGCACAGATAGTTATAAAACAACAAAAATAGTGTTAGCAAACCAAATCGCCACCAACCTTTAATGCGTAATAGTTTGCAAAAAGCATACAACACCCCTACAATAATGCTTACATGCAGGCCAGATACCGCTAAAATGTGCGCTGCGCCCGACAGTTGATATGCGGCATATTGCTCTTCCGGCAGCAATGATTTATCGCCAAATAAAGCAGCATAAGCCAACTCTACATTTTCGTTAGATAGCCCTTTTGCTAGATTCTCTTTTACCTTTGCCTGAATTTTCTCCGCGAAAGTTGTGTCATGCCCGGTTATGTTTATAAGCGTATATCCCGATGTCATATAATATTTTATATCGTTTGTATAATAGTACGCAAAAGGAATATCACCGCCAAGCAACTCGGTAGTAGCCACCGAATAAGGGCTAAATTCTATTTCCGTGCCGATGGAAAAATCGTCAAACCTGTTTTGATAGTCCATCACCGCTAGTTTTGCCCTGCCTTTAACCGATTTTCCATCAAATTTTAAACTATCTAAACACACAACAAGTTGGTTGTTATTGCTAGTGGCCAAATTATAAATGCGCGCCGATACAATATTTGGTTGGCTGGTTTGTTGGCTTTTGGCAAAATTATCTATGGCAAGATTATAACAACTAAAACCAACTAGAAAACAAATTATAGGAATTAAAAATGAGGCAGGTTTTTTGTTTATTATGGCAATAATTAATGCTGAATTTAAAATTATCAGCGCAACAATAAGGCAAATTACAAACTGTTTAATTATGTAAAAACCAAATAAACTTCCTAATAATAGGAAGGCAAAAATTAAACACAATGCCCTAAAGTTAAACCAATGCCTTTTCATATTTTAATTATAGCACATATTTTAAAAAGTTGTTATAAAAAAAGATATATCAGTGATATATCTTATATGGTTTTATTTTTTGATAAATAATCTAGCCATATTTTTGTGTAGTCGAGGCTGTCTGAAAAACTTTTTTTACCGTTAAAGTAATTAACAATCAAAGTTTTAAAGCTGTTATTAGAAATAAGAAAGTTAATCCAGCCAAGTTGATCATTTTTGTAAACTTTAAATGCGGTTGGCTTGTTAACAATTTGCTCTACACTTGTAACTCTTTCAAAAGACCTATCTTGCGTGTATATATCGTATTTCCAATCCAGGCCCACTACATCATGTAAAAATAGTTTTACATCATCAAGATCAAAATTTTCCATAATTACGCTCCCAGTGTATAATAACATATAATGTTCAATTTTGCAATACCTTTTTAAAAATTTTAAAATAAAAAAAACGGAAAATCCGTTTGGTAGCCCTATGGGGATTCGAACCCCAGTTCCCACCGTGAGAGGGTGGTGTCCTAACCACTAGACGATAAGGCCATGAAATTTATTACGCAACAGTGCATTTATGCACTGGGGTGCAAGAAATTTTATGGTTTTATATGTTGCTTTTCTCCAACGGCACACTTCAACATATAAGCCGAAAATTTTTTACGCGATAGTAGAAAATGCGAGGGTCTATATGTTGCTTTTCTTCGAAGGCTTTCTTCAACATATAAGACCAAATTCCTTTTTTCACGCAACAGTGCATTTATGCACTGGGGTGCAAGAAATTTTATGGTTTTATATGTTGCTTTTCTCCAACGGCACACTT
>CANRQB010000007.1 GCA_947632645.1 uncultured Clostridia bacterium
CTCGGTGTACACTTCGTAAATAGTGCCGGTGTAATACCCCTGCCCCCTTACGATAGAGATATCGAAAACAATGTTGTGCCTATGCCTGGTAAGGGTATTTAAGGTATCGATTAAATAAGTTAAATTTTTAACCACAATTTCACCCACGCCATACTTGTTAAGGCAACCTAGTCCGTTTGTTTGAATATCGTTTAAAATATCCACCAGTCGATTTATTTTTTCTGCATCAAAGCCCTTTTCTATAAGTTCCATCATAACGCCATTTATTGCAATTTTATCTATTTTATCTAGGCTAACGCACACCGTGCCAATGTCTGCCGCGTTAAAGCCAGCATTAAGCACAATCGCGTTTAAAATTTGCCTGTTGTTTATGCGGATAGTAAGCGAATTAAACCCCAGTTTTTCGTAGGTTTCAATGGCGGTTTTAATAAGTTCTAATTCGGCGTTAATGCTGCTATCGCCAAACACATCTATATCGCACTGCACAAATTGCCTATTTCTGCCGCGTTGTGGGCGCTCTGCCCTAAAGGCATAGTCACATTGTAGCGCTTTAAATGGAGTAGGCAACTTATCCCTATTGTTAATGTAAAAGCGGGTTAGTGGCACGGTTAAGTCGTAACGCAAACCCTCTTCCGTTATGTCGTCCTCGGTTAAATTTGGGCGAGTTAAATCTAACTTGTCGCCGCGCTTAATGGTTTTAAACATAAGGCGCAAATTGTCGCCCCCTTCGCTAGAATTTAAAAAATTTAGCCCCTCTAAAACTGGTGTAGAAATAAGGTTATATCCGTTAGACGAATAACTTTCTAGTATAATTTGGCGCACTTGCTCGCGAATTTTGGCTTCAGCGGGCAGATAGTCGTATGTGCCGCGCACCGGGTTAAAAGATTGCATGGTTGCCTCCAATTAACTAATTTTAACATATCCGCAAAATTGTTGTCAAACTTTTTAACAAAAAACATTTGCGTCGGCAAATTTTAAACCAAAATTTGCATAAAAAAACCACCAAAAAGGTGGCCAAAGCAAACTAGTCGTTAGAAATTTTAACTTCGCCGCACAGGATGTCGTTGTACGAATAGGTGTATATGCTACCTAAATTCACTTCGCAATTTTTAACCGTGAATACGCTTGGGTACACATCCTCTATCCGTGCGCGATAGCTGCTAATTTTTCGCCTGCCGCGGTTGATATACAAGTTAACTTCCTTCCCCTTAAGCGCCAAAATGTTTGCCTTAATGTTTTCTACTGTGTTAGGCATCTTTTTCATAATTTCCCCCTAAATATTGTGCGCAAAAAAACCAAACCTAAACAATTTTTACAATTTTTTACATTTTTAGTGCGGCAATAATACAATCTTTAAAAAATTTGTTTGTTAGTGTTGACAATCTCTTAAATTTTTGCTAAAATGATATCGTATTGTTTATCCGTAAGGATAAGGCCAACCCAACAGATTTTCTGTTAATGTGCAATTGCACCACCCAATTATATTAAAATTTATATAGTTATAGTGCCTATCAATATAATATATCGCCAAGCGGGATATATTTTTTAATTAAAAGGAGGAATTATGAAAAGAACTTATCAACCTAAGAAAAAGCAACGCAATAAAGTTCATGGTTTCCGTGCAAGGATGAAAACTCTATCTGGCAGAAAAGTTTTAAAAAGGCGCAGAAACAAAGGCAAAAAAGAACTTACAGTGTAGGGAAGTATGCTAAAAAAACAAAACAGATTAAAAAAGCGCAAGGAATTTAGTTATATTTATAAAAAGGGCAAAATTGCCCATGCACCCAGCCTTTTTGTGCACTACGCAAACCCAACCAGGCCTTATGTTCAAATTGGGGTGGCGGTATCCAAACAGGTGGGCAACAGTGTGGTTAGAAGCCGCGTTAAGCGAATTATAAGCGAAGCTTGCCGCCTAAATATAGATAAATTTGCGCTAAAAAATTATGTTATAACCGCAAAACCACCTGCAAAGGATAAAAAAATGCAGGGTATAGAACGCGAGTTATTATTTCTACTTAAAAAGAACAATCTGCTAAAAACTCAACCAACTGCTAACGGAGGCAAAAATGACGGCACTGTTTAGGGTGTACTACATAGTTTGTTTTCCGCTTACACTGCTGGTTTGTGGGTCCATTTGTGTGTATAAACTAACCTTTTCTAGGTTGGGCAAATGGTGCAACGCCATGCCAAGTTGCTCTAGCTACGGGCTTAGGGCAGTGTGGGATTATGGCGCAGTGTGGGGTGCTGTTTTGGCGGCAAGGCGTGTGCTAAGGTGTCACAACATAAAAGGCACATACGATTTTGTGCCAGCAAACATCTTGTCTAATTTTAAGTGGAAATGCTAGTTAAAAGGAATTATTATGAATAGTATGTTACTTGCCGACCTTTGGACAAACATTATCGATTTGTTTGCAAAGTGGATAGTAAACTATGGCTGGGCAATAGTTGTGTTTACAATTGTGTTAAAACTGGTGCTTTGCCCGCTAGATATAATGCAGCGCGTATCCAGCCAAAAGCAGGCACGCGTTAGTGCATATATGCAACCCGAGCTGGCTGCCATAAAAAAGAAATATGGCAATGATAAAGCGCGTGTTAATGCCGAAACACAAAAATTATACAAAAAGTACAACACTGGCATGGGCGGAATTTGCTTTACTATGGCAATATCGCTTATTGTAACTATGGTGGTGTTCTTTACTTTGTTTGGCAGCATAAGAAGTTACGGCAACACCAAATTATACGAAAGCTACAATCAGCTAGACACAGCCTATGTTGCAGCAGAAGAAGAGTATCAGCAAAAAATTGACGATGGCACTATCAGTGTAGAGGTGTATGCCACCCCGCAAGATTACGCTATAAGTCAGGTTAAGGATAAATATGCCGAACTTAAAGACCGCAACAGTTGGTTCTGGGTTAAAAACGTTTGGAAGGGCGATACTAAAACCAGCCAATTCGTGTCTTTTTCTAGCTACGCCAGCCATATGAATTTAACCGACAATAAGGATGTGGATAACGACGATTACGATTTGGCAAAGGCGCGCTATCAGGTTATAACCAACAACATTGTTGGCGACAGTAAGGATAACAATGGCTATTATGTACTGATTGTAATGTGCGCACTGGTTAACTTCTTTGTGCAGTTCTTATCTGCAAAACTGCTAGCACCAAAGGGCACAAAACTTACCATGATGAACATCATTATGATGATTGTTTTGCCACTATCTATGCTGCTGTTCGCGTGGACATCTAACGTAGTGTTTACGCTGTATATCTTAACAAACAGCATTATGAGCGCGCTAATATCCACAATAATCACACTTATCATCAACAAAATCAACAGCAAAAAGAGTGTGGAAGAGTTGATTAAGCCAAAGGTTGATGTAGTTGAATATTCTAGAAACTACAATAAAAAATAAGGAGGAAATATGCAAATTATTGCAACAGGTAAAAATGTAGAAATCGCAATTCAAAATGGGCTGCTAGAGTGCGGGCTAACCCGTGACGAAGTGCAGGTTAGAGTTATCGACCAGGGCGGGCTTTTCAAAAAGGCCAAGGTAGAACTAACTTGGGGTGAAACCGCCTCAAAACTAGACGAGCCAGCCGAACAAGAAAATATCGCCGAACAACCAGCCAAAGAAGTGGCGGAAGAGCAAGCCGAAGTTGAAACTGCACCAGTTAAAGAGCGCGTTAGGCGCGTGGTAGATACCGCGCGTTTGCAACAAGCGTGCACCGAGTTTTTAACCGGGCTAACTCACTTTGTGGACGAGAGCGCCACTGTAGAATGTACCGCTGGCGAAAACGAATTGTCCTTTTCAGTTAAAGGTGAAAAGTTGGGCAAATTTATCGGTTTTCATGGTGACAATTTAAAGGCAATTCAACTTTTGCTATCTGGCCTAAAACGCAAAAGCGAGGGTGCAGTGCGCATCTATCTGGATATCGATGGCTATAAGGCAAGCCGCGAACAAACGTTAATCGACCTTGCCAACAAAACAGCCGAGCAAGCAGTAAATATCGGCCACAACATCCACCTAGACCCAATGAGCGCGTACGATAGGCGCATAATTCACACCACCATCCAAGGCCGCACCGATGTTACCACCGAAAGCACGGGCGAAGGCGAAAAGCGCCACGTAGTGGTTAAACCTATATTTAAAAAATAAGTGGCATCGCCACTTTTTTTATGCTTATAAATTGAATAGAAAAACGAAGCAACTTTGTTGTATTTTTTGTGTCAGCAATAGTATGTTTAACTTGGTTAAGTTGATTGTAAAAATGATTTGCGTACTACTTGCTAACCTTTCAACCCTCTAGATTGTCTGTCCATATCTGCGTTCGTGGCACGCCTTTATACTAAATTGCTTCATTGCATTACGCAATTTTAAGTTCCTTGGCGGGCACTCCTTTCCCCACAAAAAACTACTTTTTTCGGGTGCCCCGAATGTAGAAGATATGGTTAGGTTGGTCGTTTAATAAACTATCGTACTACTTATTAACTAGCCTTTCAAACCACGGCTTTGACGATCCATATCTTCTACTACGATGTCGTAGATTTCGCCAAGGGTAGAGCAGTATTTAAGCACGTCCCAAGGCTCGTTGGTGTGGAAGTGGATTTTAATTAGTTCGGGATCGCCAACTGCAATAAGGCAATCGCCCTTAAAATTTTTCATAAAATAATCGTGGATTTCGTCCTCGTCCAAATTTTTACCTTCTATTAAAAGTTGGGTGTCGTATCTATATTGAATCATAATTTCTCCTTAAACATAACAATTATAGTAAAAATTCAAAAATTTTGCAACTAATTTTTAAAATTTTTATCAAAAGCGCAAATTGGCCATATAATTTATAATTTTTTATAAACAAAAAGCAAATTTTTCACCCGCTAAGTTTGACCAAAATATTTAGAGGTGATATAATTTAGTAGGAGGATTTATGAAAAAGTTAAAATTTTATCGTTGCCCAGTTTGTGGCAATATTGTGGTTAAACTTGTGGATAGCAAAGTGCCAGTTTTGTGTTGCGGCCAGCCGATGGTAGAAATTAAGCCAAACAAAACCGATGCCGCGCTAGAAAAGCATGTGCCAGTGGTTAAAATTAAGGGCAATAAGGTGTCTGTGCAGGTGGGCAGCGTGCTTCACCCAATGGAGAAAAAGCACCTTATCAGCCATATCGTTATTGTAACAAATTTTGGCTACTACACCCGTGTGCTTAGCGCGAACGACCAACCAGTTGCCACCTACACTTTGCAAGCGGGCGAACAAGTTAGCGAAGTGTACGCCTACTGCAATTTGCATAATCTTTGGATGAGCTAACTTTTCAGTGTGAATTTTTATTTACTTTTCTATGGTAGAAAAGTAACAAAAGACCCGAGGGGTTTCGCGGTGCAAACTGTACTTTTGCTAGTTTGCCAATAAAATTGGCGAACATAAGCCTAAAGTTTGTTTGTGCCTTTGCTATTAAGGGAAACCAGTGAGTGTCCTCTTAATAGAAAAGGAGCAGTCATCCAAAAATGAAGTTTTGTCACTGCAAAACGATTAAAAAGGATGAACTGCGACTGCAAAAAAAAATAGGCTGATGCCTATTTTTTGTTGTTTAACTAAGCGTTTTTGCTTTTTAAGAATGTTGGCACAACTGCAAGTGCAGATGCAATGATAGGGCACAATCCAATGAACAATGCGCCTTCACGTGGACCAACAGTCATTTTCAAAGGTTTAACAGAGTCAACGATTTGGCCACCACCAACAGCAAACAAGATTAAGAATATAACTGCGCATACTACAGTTAAGCCAGCAACTGTCCAAAGAGCATAAGTTAAATACTTATGGTTCCAGAACAATTGAACGATGGCGATAACAGCAACAATTGCAACTAACACTAAGGCAATAATCATGAATACGCGCGCTGCTGACCAAGTTGAATAGTAGTCCGGACGCATTTCAGCTGGAGCTTTGCCCATTGCTTTTAGCCCATCAACCCAATCTTTGAATGTTTCAGGCACTGCTTTTGCGCTATCCATTTTTGTGAAAGCGAACTTAAATGCCATACCGATAAAGGCAAATACAGCTACAACAGCGGAGCAAACCCTTAGTATTAAATTAGTAAGACCTTGTTTCTTCATTTTTCCTCCTTTTAATATGATATTAACATTTTAACTGATTTAGTAGTTTTAGTCAAACATTTTATATGCAAATTGACAATTTTATTAAATTTTCGCCAAAATCTAAACAAAACATAAACAAGTGTTTAGTTTTTATATAAAAATATT
The DNA here is from genome assembly GCA_947632645.1 of uncultured Clostridia bacterium. Lineage (GTDB taxonomy): Bacteria > Bacillota > Clostridia > Christensenellales > UBA1242 > Onthoplasma. The sequence goes on from CANRQB010000007.1 coordinate 6,261, forward strand.
AGATTTTTTGGTTAAGGCAGTAAAATGATAATGGTTTTAAGGGGCATTTTTTAAAGATTAACATTATGAGTAAAATATTTTAAAATTGCTTAGTGAATTTTACAAAAAAGTTAATAATTTTTTAAAATTTAGCCAAAATGTTTTGTTTTTTGTGCGCCTGTCGGGCAAAAATTGGAGTATGAAAAAATTTGTGTTTGCAGTTTTGTTGATTGTTGCTGTGGGGGCGGTTGCACTTATTTTGCCAAAAGAGCAGGGGTATGATTATTTGCGCATACATATTCGCGCCAACAGCAATTTGGCGGTTGACCAAAATGTTAAATATTTGGTTAAAGACGAGGTTGTAAAATTTTTAACCCCTAAACTGTGCAATGTTCCAAGCAAAGGCGAGGCGATTAAAATTGTGCAAAACAACCTATCCACAATTGAAACCCTTTGCCAAAACACGCTTAACAAAAACGGGTTTTACTATAGCGCACATGTTAAAATTAATAACGAATATTTCCCCACTCGCACATACAATGGCACCACGCTAGAATCGGGATACTACGATGCGGTGATTGTTGAACTGGGCTCTGCCACTGGCGACAATTGGTGGTGCGTTATGTATCCGCCGCTTTGCTTTGTGGGCGAAAACAACGGCAGCACTTCCATCACCTTTAAATCCAAAATTGTAGAGTGGTTTAAGAAATTCTTCAAATAAGATTATACCACTTTTTGTATTAACAAACCATAAGCGAAAGCAACATAAAATGCCGTTATAACTTAATTATTATATAGGATATTATATTATCTATTAGTTTTAAAAAATTTTGATTGCCGTGTTTTAATAACTAAAGTTATCACGAAAATAATAACAATATAACTTTAGTTATTAAAATAATTAAAACCAGCTATCATTATAACTTTAGTAGAGACACTAAAACTTATTATAAATAATATTCATATTATTTAATAACTATAGTTATAACGGATGTGCTAATTAGTATTGTAATAATAAAGATTATATTTTAATAACTATAGTTATAATGAGCGTTTTAATGAAAAAGAAATAATATTTGTTTATTTATAAGTAACAACAATGTGATAATAAAATTTTGTATTATAGTTAATAACTATAGTTTTCGCGGGTGTCCTAATTACTATTGTAATAATATTATCTTAATAACTAAAGTTATCACAGATGTTTTAATTACTATTGTAATTATGATATTCTTAATAACTTTAGTTATAATGGTTTATCTATTTGCTTTAATTACTATTGTAATTACGCCAGTTGTTTTAACTACTATTGTAATTATGATTGCCGAATTTTAATGACTATAGTTAATAGCGTATTGTTTTTTAAGGATTTGTTACTAAAAATTATAATAAGAGCAATGCATTTATTTTTTAACAACCAAGTTAACTGATATTCGGTGGCTAGTTGTTATTTTTTTGCAAATCGGGGCTGTAATCTTAAGATAATTATCGGTTTTATTAAAGTAAAGTAAAGGATATTAAGTTTTAAAATTTTACCAATTTTTGCATAATTTTGGATGCAGGTTGCAAACTAGTGGCAACGGAGGTTAATGTGAAAAAGATTTTAATTGTGTGTCTGCTTGTTGTGTTAGGGGTGGCGGGCATATTTACTGGCGGCATGTTTTTAAAAACCCACGCACACGAGAAAACTGATCTGTCCAAATATGCCGATGCCGAGGTTGTAGAGGCCGCGGTTGCCAACACTAAAGAGGTGCAAACTCGCCTTAAAAAATGGGGGTACTACACTGGCAACGTGGACGGAATTAACGGGCCAAAAACCATTGCCGCTGTAAAGGCATTTCAGCGCAAATATGGGCTTACTGCGGACGGGATAGTTGGGCCGCTTACCGCTGCAAAAATGGGGCTGAGTGTAAGTAAATCCACAAGCAGTTCCACCTACAACAGCAACGATAGATATTTGCTTGCCAAGGTAATTTATGCCGAAGCTCGTGGCGAAAGCTACACTGGGCAGGTGGCAATTGGTGCGGTGGTGCTAAATCGTGTGCGCGATAGTAGATTTCCTAATACGGTGGCGGGTGTAGTGTATCAGCCATGGGCATTTACTGCGGTTAACGACGGGCAAATTAACCTAGAGCCAAACCAAACCGCCTATCAAGCAGCGGACGATGCGCTTAATGGTTGGGACCCAACCTATGGCTCTGTGTACTACTACAATCCAAAAACCGCAACTAGCAGTTGGATACGCACCACAAAATATGTAACACAAATTGGAAACCATATTTTTGCCGTTTAAAAGCGTTTGTTAGTTGGGAATTTGTTTTAGGATGCGCTTAAAATTATGCTATAAATACTTTTGGGTAGAACAAAAGGAATTGCAACTCCATTTAGGTGCTACGCAAGGCATTCCGTTGCAACACCTTTTATTCTAAAAAGATTAACTACAAACGCATAATTTTAAGGGCATATACAAACAAACCCAATCACACTGCACTTAAATACTCCTCGTAAGTTGTTTCAAGTTGGTAAAATTTGAAAGTAAATCAAGCGAGCATTAAACTAACGCAAGGCGTGTATCCACAATACCTTTTACACCCAATGGCACAATAACCCAATCAAACTGCACTTGAATGCTCATCGCAAGAAGTTTCAGGCGGGGAACGGTTTGAAAGCAAGGCAGGTGGGTATTAGGTGACTACGCAAGGCATTCCGCTGCAACACCTTTTATTCTAAATAGTTTAGTTAGTACCGCATAATTTACAACTCATATACAAATAAACCCAATCAAACTGCACTTTGTGGGCTCCTCGCAAGCAGTTTCAGATGGGTAAAGTTTGAAAGTAGTTACAAGAAGCAAATTTGTAGGCAAAGCAAGTTGATAGAAAAGGTGAAAATTATTAAAAAATTAATTAAAAATGGGTAAAAAACCATAAAAAATTGCGATTTTTATTAAAAATTTACCAAAAAATAAAAAATTTCATTTAAAAAATTGTTTTTAAAAAGTGGAAAAAATTGATTAATAGATTAAAAATATTTAAAAATAATTTTTAGTGATTTAAAAATAATTTACAAACATTTTAAAACTAAATTAATGCTATTTATTAAATACACAATGTGTTATTGGTAATTAATATTTTAACAACTAATTTACTAAAACAAATAAAAATTCCAATTAAATTAAAGAAATACTATTTTATAGGCAAAATCAAAATTTTTAAAAATTTAATAAAAATTGTTAAAATTTTATTAAAAAAGTATTAAAAATCATTTAAATTTATAATTTTTAATAAAAAAATAATAATTTAGATGCAAAAAAGTTAATAGCAAAATTAAATATTTAAAAAATTGCAAAAAAATAATTTTTAACATTAAAATTTGATTAAAAATCCAATTAAAATTTTAAAAATTTCATTAAAAAATTAAAAAATTTGCAAAAAATTAAGCAAAAATTAATAAAAAATTGATAAAAATAAATAAATTTTACAAAATTATAAAAAATAATAGTGGAGGAAATATGAAAGGGAAAATTGTAACTGAGGATTTAGAGTCTAGCAAAGTTAACAACCAAAAGGACACTAAAAAGAAAACCAACGCACAAAAAGCGGTGCCAATTTTAATTGTGGTTATTGTGTCGCTGTTGGTTATTTTGGGCTGTGTGCTTGTGGCGTACTATCAAGTTAACAAAACCAGCAAGCAAAATTCTAACACTTTGGAGGGTGTGTACACATCCAGTTATTATTCTATGGTGGATAATGTTAACAATTTGGCGGTGGATTTGGCAAAATATCCAAACCTAACTACCACTCAAGCAAAACTTAACACAATGCAGGACATGATGGTGGATTGCAACTATATTTTGGGCGGGCTAAGCGTGTTGCCCATAAACCAAGAAAATGTGGTTGCAGCTACTAAATTTTTTAACCAAATAAATGGCGTGTGCGAGGCATATTCTGCTGCGCTTTATAAGGGCGAAAATTTAACCCAAGAACAAGAACTTTTGTTTGATAAAATCGCGCTTGTTTTAGGCAAAATTAAGGCGAATTTAAACAAGCAAAACTATGGCATGTACGACACAAATTTCAACTTTGTGGATTCCAGTATTTTTGATAAAACTGGCATGAACGAGTTGAGTGCTAGCATGGGCGACATGACCAGTTCTAGCATAGAGTACCCAGCCATGATTTTTGACGGGCCGTTCTCTACCGCGCTAGAAACCAAGCAAGTTAAGGGCCTTCCAAAAGAGGAAATCGGCAAAGAGGATGCACAAAAATACCTTACCGACACTGTATTTAAAGGCCGCAAAGTTAAGGTGGAATTTGAAAAAGAAACGGGTGGAGATATTGCCACTTACGATTTTAAAGTGGTTACAACCGACAAAAAATTTAGCGCACAGGTAAGCAAGCGCGGCGGGCTACTTATCACTCTATCAGGCTATGCGGTTAGCGGCGATGCAACCATGAAAAGCGAACAGGCCACTGAAATGGCAAAAACTTTTGCAAACAATATCGGCTTCGATAGCATGCAGGCGGTGTGGCTAGAGGTGCACGACAACGTGGCTTATGTTAATTTAGCACCGCAAAAAAATGACATTATCTACTACCCAGATTTGGTTAAGATTAAGGTGGATTTAACCGCACAAGACATTATTGGCGTGGAGGCAGTTAACTACGCGCTAAACCACATGGATAGGGATGTGGAATTTAACGTTAGCGAATCCGAGGCGGAAAAACTACTCGGCTTTGATTACGAAATTTTAAAAACCAGCAAAACCGTTATTCGCTTAGATAGTGGCAAAGAAATTGCTGCCTACGAATTTATGTTGGATAGGATAAACGGCATGTATTTCTACTATATTGATGCTAACACTAATCAGATTGCAAAAACCCTAAAACTGGTGGATATTAAGGGTGTGAAAAAGCTTATCTAAATCAGGCGGTATAAAACTACGTAATACTTCGTTAAATCAGGCGGTATAAGCGGCGCAATACGTCGTTTCTGGGCTTCGTGTAACTCGGTCATTTAGGGCTACTAAACTCCCTCGTTACCCAAAGCCCGAGCCTTGTCTTGCTTGCTTCTCCCGCCTGATTTGCTGGTTTGCTTGGTCTTAAATATTTAAAGAAAATTAAAGATTTTGACATCTGCGAATTTAGAGCCTAGTCATAAACTCCATTTTGCTAGAACTTTACAAATAATTTTTTGATAAAATAGTGTAGATAACCCCTTTGGCAAATTTTGCTAGGGGTTTTTATTTTTATTTGCCTTAAAAAATTTGGCAAAAATAATATAAAAAATACCCAAAAATATTTTTTAATAATTTTTTTAAAATTATTTAATTTATTTGGATATTTATTTTTGATGTGATATAATTTAGTTATAAAATATTCCTAAATATTACAAAATTATTTATAAATAAATAATTTCCGCGTATTTTGGAACAATAAATTAAGGGGTAAAATGAATACTAAACATAAAATTAATTTTAAATTTTTGTGGGGAATAATCGCAATATGTTTAGCGGTTGCGTTTTCCTCTATTTTATTTAATTTTGATAATAAAAAATCCATAAAGGCAGCAATGCCAGAATTTAACCAAAACCTTTCCGAAAACCAAGGGTTTACCGCGGTTGATGTGCATGGAATAATTTTTAGTATAGAAAAGGTTGCAGTTGCGTGGGGTGAAGAGGCCGATGGCGTAACCCAAACCACAAAAAAATTAACAGATGAAGATGCGATAACTCTTGCTGGTGGTGGCTCGGGTAAAGAAATATATTTTAAACCAACCATTCGTGAAGGGTTTAGCCGATACGGCGTATCTAATAACGAATATGTTATGCTTAAAGAAAATAGCGGCATTCAGAGCAATGTTGGCGAAACTAACGAAACTTTAACCGAAACCATAGTTATAAGTTTTGGGCAATACTATTTTGAAAATTCCGGCAATAATAGAGGGAACGTTTTGCAATATGTAAATGGTGTGGACGAATCTAGCGGCACGGGTGCGGGCATAATGAACATATCTAGCATAGTTATAAACTACGAGGGCAGCACAATAACCAGCGACACACAAACATTTGGCGAGATATACCACCGCACATACGACAATCAGCATGGCGATTTTGCATATGTTTTGCCTAAAGATGCGCCCGAGGGCAGATATTCGGTTATGTTGCGCTACAGGTATGGCGACGAAACTTACGACCAGCCAGCCGTGTTTAACTTTACCCTATTGCGCGAGCAGGCTTACATCGCCACTATTGAAGAGCAGGGCGAAAATGGCAACCAAAACAAATACTCTGCACGTCCAAGTTTAACCTTAGGCAGCGCGGTTGACGGCGCGGGTGGGCAGGTTGGCACAAGCGGTAAAAACTATAACTACACGCTTGGCGAAAGTGAAAACTATCCAACCTTAACCTACGATTACACCCGATACAAACTAAGCTACACCCACAGTTCGTACAAAATTACTACCGATTACGATGTTAGTTTTAATTTTGATGCGCAAAATCCTAATTTAACTTTTACTGCTAGTCGTCTGCAACAACAATTGCCAAGCGATCAGCAATTGCCCGCATACTATCTAAATAACTTTCATCGAAACGATAATAACCACCTTGTAACCATAGTGTTCACCGATTTAGGCGATTACAATTTCAACTTTAAATACATCTATCGCGACAACAACAGCGTTATAGATAACTTAAGTGTGGATGGCTTTAGTTTGCATATAGGTGGAGTGCAAGATTTGTATGCACGCCAAAGTGCAAACGTGCAGTTTAAATACATTAAGTTTGCAGCAAATAGCAGTGTTGTGGATTTAATTGTGCCAAATGGATATACCGATAAAGAAAATCCACAAGCCAACAAAATATACTACACCACCAACGAAAATGACGAAAAAACCAAAACCACAAGGGTGGGCAACACCATAGAAACTTTAGACACAAATTTAGGCAAAACCATAAAGGCAGACGGAACTGATAAAACAACTAAAGAATGGGCAGAAATGTTTTTTGGCGACAATAGTGATAACAAAAATTTAGAAGAGCTTAAAAAATTTGTAAGCAATATTGATTATAAAAATTTAACCACAAATTTGGGCTCGATTAAATTTAAAACAAACTACGAAATTAATTATACTAAAAGTTTTTATTTTAAGGCGGACGATGCTGGCTTTGTGGGCGAAATTTTTGCCGACGATGGCGCAAGTTTAAAGCTGAATGAAAACAATCGCCTAAATTATACAAGTTATAACGAAACCACCTTTTTAAACAATGTGGGATATTATATTGTGTTTATCTACATAAATGACGGCGACACAGAAAATGACGGCAGCTATCACATTTTTGCATATAAATACAACCAAGAGGGCATAAACGCGCAGATTAAGGACGAAGACGGGAACCCACTGCGGGAAAATGGATTTAGCAGCAAAAATGTTTATGTCAGCTGGCAAAAAGAAGGGGTGTTTGAAAAAGAGATAGTGGTTAGATACGCTACCTCCACCACAAGCGCGCTAGAAGTGAGCGGGCCAGAACAATATGTTTATGGCAACTACACCTATTTAAACTACACCGAGGGTGGCTGCATCTTGGGTGACGGGGTTGGCTCGTATTTACACTATCAGTTGGAAATAACTTGCGAAGGGATATCCAGCGTGTCGTATCACTTTACTATCGACCGCAGTGCAATTTCTGGCGTAAATCTATACAAAACCGAAATAACAACAAATCAGTTTGGCCACAATGTATATCAATATCTTTACCAAAATGGCGAGCGCGTTAGTGCAGATCAAAACACAAACTACGCTATAACAAGTGGAAGTTTTGCACTGGATTGGAACGCAAAACCAAGCGGTGCTTTAATAAGTGCGCAATATCTATTTGTTCCGTTTACGGCAGCCAGCGATAGTCAAGTTAAAAAGATAACTTCGGGCGAAATGGATTTGATTACAAATGGATACGAAGCCATTTTTGCTGCAGATAAAATACAACAACTATCATTTGCCAACAGCGGGCTTAGGATTGTTGATAGGCAGGGCATATATCTATTTATTTTAACCGACGCGGCGGGCAACGAAACCAGCTTTATGTATGTGCTGGATAGCACCCCTGCATATTTGGAAGTTGACGGGAATGACTTGCCTGACAATGATTATTTGTTTGGCGAAATGAAAACTTATAGCAATAGCACGCTAAGCTTTGGCGCGGGCACACATAAGGCCATTTTACTAAAAGATTTTAGCGGGCTGGATACTAGCAATCAGTATGTAGAAGAACTTAAAAATATAATTACAAACAGCTATAGCGGAAACTACTATAATGGCGCGAATAACAAAGAGCGTATAACCAATTTGTTTACAACCAACGGCGATCAAACCTATTTAATTGTTAAAAACAACAGTGTGCTGGCGTACGATAGCAACAATCAGATAGACAATAATACCAGTTTAACAAACATATCTAACGCCAACAAAACGGGCACAATGACATATGTTAAATCGGCATCTACTAGCATGGTGCGCACACTTTACATAATTGGCGAAAATAATTTGGGTGCGTTGATTAGCGATAGTTATAGCATTTTGGAAATTAACCTAGACAATTCGCGTGGAGAGGCGTATTTTAGCAATTTAAAAATTGATATAACTAATGAGGTGGCGGAAACTAGCAAATATTTTTCTACCGATATGCGCCTGCAAACCGGCTCGGATGATCAAAATGCAAAGATAAATGGCATAATGGGCGCAGAGGCCACCAGGGATAACTTTGTGTACTTCACCTGGCTTATGGGCACGGCCGATACCGAAGTTGGCAAAATAACCTACAAGCACTACACACTAAATTTACAAGGCGAAACATTTAATGAAAGCACATACGACGAAAAACATTTCTATTATTCATCCACTGGTGATGAAGTTGTTCTGTACGATAAAAACGGGCAAGGCGGCAAAACCTTTAATGCCAATGCGGGCACGTTTAACAATAGCCAAAATGGATATGCGCTTATAAATCCAGTTAAAGGGCAAACGTTAGAGGGGCTGTACGAAATTACAAGGACATATTCAGGCAACGGCAAAGAGGGAGACCCTCAAACCTTAAACTACTACTTTATTGTGGATAGGCATGGTATAATTTCGCTGGGCGAAAATATTGGGGCGGATATATATTTGGGTTTATTTAATAACCAAATTAAATTTAATTCGTTTGGCGCAGTGATCACCGACAAATTGCTTTACACTCCAACTGGGCAAACAACAAGCAAAACAATAACCTACCCAGTGTATTTAAATCAGGATGCAACACTAAAGCTGCCTGCAACAATAAATGTGCCAATCTACAAATATTTTAAAGCGAGCGATTATTCTAACAACAAGTTGGCAAATTATCCAGCAAACAATTTGTACATAAGCGTGTATTTTGTGGATAGATATTTGCAACTGCCAGCCGAATACAATCAGTTAAATAACCGCGGGTTATCTAAGTTGTTGTTCGAATACAATTCGTTTACCCATAACGATAGCTTTATCGACCACAATGGCTATTTTAAAATAGATTTAACCCAGCAGTTGGATAACATCTTGCAACAGCGCTTTATACACACCCAAGGGCAAAATAGTTGGCTTACTTTGCCAGGCGATTATGTGGTTATAATTTCGGATAATACAGTATCGTCGCTTGCCGATAGCAACACTCAGGTTATTGGGTTTAGAATAAACACCCCAGTGGGCGAGGCGGGTGCAAAGGCAGAGATAGCCACACTATACGAAAATGACGAAGTTACAACTACAAATCATGTTATTAATACCAATAAAACCAATATTAAAGTTACAATTGCTAAGCCAGACAACGAGTCACTTAGTGCGCAAACCGAGCCAAACTATATAGTGGTGGAACAGCGCATAATCGAATCGGGCAGGCAAGACATTGTTTACACATACAAAAACGAATATGGCACAATAACAAATGCGGGTGCATCGTTTGTTGATGGACCAACCACCGAGGAAGGCAACACGGTTATACACTTAAATTGCGGCAATTTAAACCCAAGGCAAAGCGTAACCTTTACAATAACTGTTAGGTGGACAAGCGAAATGGATGGCAACAATCCACTATTCCAAAACAGCTACTTTTATTATAACGGCAATCAGGTGGTAAACTATTTTGAAAGTGTGTACACAATAAATGTGGATAGGGTGGCACCTTCTACAAACATCAACACACTTTTAACCACAGAGGAAAAACCTAGATACAACTTCTTTGATGGCGATATAATTATTGATAGCGAGGTGGGGGGCAACAAAGTTAAGGTGTACAACACCTACAACACAGATAATCGCGATGCAAGCAAAATTTATGCTTTCCGCGTAACCCCAAGCACACCATTTAGTGTGCAGGATATACAATATGTTTATTTACAAAAGTTGGATGTTGCGTCTAACGTGCAGCTGTTCGATTTAAACCTTTTGTCATCCAACAACATCGCGCTAGATGCCGAAAGGAGAACAATTTCTAGATATGCAGAAATTTTGCAGGACGCTGGCTACTATGAAATTGTAGAACGTGACTATGCGGGCAATTTAACCCAATACGTTGTGTTCTTTGATGATAACAACAGCGAGTATAATTATGTAACCAACTTGCAACTTAATGTGCACACTAGCTTAAATGAAGAAAGCTACTCTCCATACACCTTTAATAGCCAAAATAGTCAAAATATCAATGCCAACACATTAAATCTTGATGGCGAGCAACCAATAGCAACCATCCAAACTGCGTTTGATACAATGAACGGGGTATTTGATAGATTTTATGGATTTGAACTTTCTAGTTTGGATAGAAATGGCGACACACAATTCACCTTTGACCCAATAAAAACCAACCTAACCACAAAATTTACTCAAAACGACTTGGCAAAACAGGTGGTAGATTTGTTTAAAGACGAAAACAGCAGTTTTGTATACGGCAACTATCGTTTGGATATATACACTCGCGTGGGGGTTAACACCTTCTACATAAATTTGTACCGCACCAATTTATACACCATAGATGCAAGTAGTTTGGTGGTGGTAGAAAACGGCAACTATATGATAGATTTCTCCATGGCAAAAGTGGACGATGGCGACCAGTTCTATTACGCTACCGAAATTGTGCTTATGGGTGGTGATAACTATCAGGAGCGCACCTTTAAAATGCGTGTAGATAGAAATTATCAATTCTTTGAAGTGGTGGGCGTGGACGAAAACGGCGAAGATCTTTACAGCCGCAATCCAACCAACACTATAAGCAATTTGCATGGCGAATATATATTGATAGTAACCACTTTGGGCAATAAAAAATCTAGCCATCCGTTTGACACATCGGGCAACACCGAATTTAAAAACATCGAATTTGCATCTAACTACTATTACGATGCTGCCACAGACATCTACTACACACTAGAGCAAACCAGCATTAACTACAACACAATGGTGTACAGCGTACAGCTTAATTACACCATAGCAAACGAGGGCAATATTCAACCATATAGCTACGATGTTGGCTATACCCAAAACTTGCAAATTTACTACGACAATCAAGTTATTATAGAGGTTATGCCGGGCGTGGACGATAACGACATAAACGGCAGGGTTATAATATACCCATACTTTAAAAACTTGGTGGGCGAACTATTAAGTGTAAATGTTAGCCTTATCTATAAAAACAATTGGGATGCAATAGACGATGAGGGATACAATATAGTTATAGATAACCGCACCGCGCAAGTAAGTTTAACCGATGCCGACGGCGTGCAAAATGGCATGACTTTTGCCTACAACCCAACCGAAATAAACAACACAAAATACGATAGCATAGATGTTGCAAACGGCAGTTTATATTTAAAATATGTGCCACTAACCGAACAAACTGCAACCGGCATAAGCTACACCTATCAACTGCGCGTGGAGGAAAACGACGGCCAACTAACCACTATCGCCGAAAACAATAAGATATTTACAATCAATCCATCGCTAGACAACACAGGGATTTATCGCTTTATAATCACAATCAATTATGTTGAACATGGCGAAACAAACTTTTTGGGCAGGGTGGTGTACACCTTCTGCGTGGAAAAGAACACGGGCGTATACACTCCATTTGTTGTGCAGGCAGATGCAAAAATTTTGCAGCCAAACAAAGATGCCTCAATCACCTTAGAGGATATCCTAAGCGACTTTGGCACAAATGAGGATGAAATTAAAAGCAAAATTGCGCACGACATTTATTTAAAAAATAATAAGATAGACGAGCAAACGGTTAAAAGCGAAATTCACCTGCCACAGCGGATAGAGGACATATACATCCGCAATGGCGAAATTGATGTGCTTCCTTATGGGAACTACAACAATTTTGGCGAATATAGCGAAACCATTTATGGCTACAAGTTTACTCTCTATCGCCTAAATAAGGACGGGGTGGAATATTATATTGCAACGCTTATTGCGCCTAACACCAAAAACTTTATACAAATAAACGACAATTATTACGAATATAATGGGGTATATGTTGGCGAAAGTTATAATTTAACCATCACCAACACTGCGTATAGTGAATATAGTGATAAAATAATTCCAAAGCTTAACACCACCTTTGTTACTGTAAGCCATTATGGGGAGGAAATTTACACCAAACCTATTGGCGATTATGGCAGCGGACAAGACATAGTTTATTCGTCCGCAAAAAACGGCGAGGCAACCATAACCATTATTGGTAGCGGTAGGTTTAATTTAAAATTTACCGATTTGGCGGGTAACACAAATTGGTTTAGCTTTACTGACTCTAACACGGATTACGAAAGTTTAGCATTAACCCTACTTAACAACGACGTGGCGGTTATGGTTAACGGGCAAGCAATAATAGATAAAGCTATCTATGGCGAGCAGGTTACAATTTCTATTCCATCGCGCGATGCATATGCAGCAATAGGCGCAAACATAAATGGGTTAGAGTTAAGGTATCGCTACAACAACCCTTCTAGCGATGCCGTTGTTGTGCCATACACCACTCTTGCACAAAACGGAGCGTACTCTTATACATTTACCTCGGCGGGTTGGTATAGTGTGGAACTGGTTTGCCCATATATCGACTCTACTAGGGGCGAATTGCGCACCGTTTTGGAATTTACAATTGTCGAGCCAACCGAAGCGTACGAAACCTTTAACTTTGGCAGAACTCGCGCCGAACAAATAGTGCGCGTAACTAATCGCGACAACATGAGCGCGCAAGAAATTGCCGATTTAACAGAAGTGTTTAAAACGATACTAGAGCAAAATAACTACAAGCTGGATTACGCAACAATAGTGTCGCCAGAGTATGTGGACGTTTTGGGCTTAAACACCACCTTGGGTAGGCAGCAATTTAACATAACTTATCGTGTGGATAATGGCATTTACCCAGCGCGTGAGGCAAGCTTTACACTATCACTAAACAACTCTATCCCTGCAATTGGATGTTCGCTAAATGCGGGCGATGGCAGCACAAAAGGGTTTACAATAAGTTATAATTTGGGCGAAATATATAATCAAGTTGGGCTAAGCGGAATTTATGTGTACAAGGATAACATAAACGACGATAGTAGGCTGGTTTTGCACCTAGATGTTAACGAGGCATCCGAAAATGCAATCACCTCTACAAAAATCTCTCGCCGTGGCGACGCGGACGACGGCAACTATTATGTTGTGCTAAAAACCGCTTCGGGCAGGATTGTAAGCTCGTATGGCGTAAAGATAACTCAACCACTTAACACTTGGGCAATAATAGTTATTGTTGTGGTTAGTTTGATTGTTATTGCAATAGTAGTAACAGTAATTCTATTAAGAACAAAAATGAAAATCAGGTAATAAAAATGAAAAACATTTACAAAGAAAAATTTATAGTAGACGACACTTATTTGGATTTTACAAACAATGTACCCATTCACGATATCGTGCGCATTATCGAGCGCGTGGCGTTTAATCATGCAAATACGATAGGGCTAGATCACTCTACAATGGAAAAGCGCGACAATGCCTTTTGGGTGGTTACAAAAATGAAAATTAAATTTGTAAACCCAATTAAAGTGGGCGAAAAACTAACCCTTGCCACCTGGACGCACACACCCGAACTTGTACGCTTTAAACGCGATGGGACAATAAAGGCGGGCAATCAGGTTAAGGTTAAATCCACCACCGAATGGTGTTGCTTGGATATGAACACTCACCGCATACGCAAGGCAAACACAATTGGCTATCCAAATTTGGAAATGGCTTGCAAGTTGGATGTTAAGGCGGACTACACCAATTTAAAAGCCGACATGGGCGAAAAAGATTATGTTTACACCTACACCGTGCGTTCAACTGATATAGATTTAAATCAGCACACCAATAACACCAAATACAATTTTATGGCAGAAAATGCTTTCAGTGTGGCAGAATTTAAAAATTTAAGTATTAGCGAGTGGGAAGTGTATTTTGTTAACGAAAGCCACGAGGGCGACAATATAAAAATATATCGCCGCAAAATTAAAAACTGCTATTTTATCGAGGGCAAACTGGAAGATAAAACCATATTCCGTGCCGTAGCCAAACTAAAAAGAAAATAATGCACTTAGTGCATTATTTTTTATGTTTTTGTTTGTGTTTTTAGTTTATTTATTTAATTTATTTGCTTTTTTGTTACTTTTTGCGCTGCAAAAAGTAAATTATTGTTTTTTAAGATTTTATTGTGTTTTTATGCGGGCTTTTTTGTAACTTTTCTCTAGAAAAAAGCAAACTATAACTTTAAAGTTATTTGGCTTTCGTTTACCTTTTTTTGTTGTGGCGGGTTGTTTATTGCGCGATAGAACACTTCGCCCTCGTGGCTTTGAAAGTACACCCCAACCAAGCCCTTGCGTTTGCTGCCTAATATGTAGTAGGCAGCGCGCTTTCTTGCTCCGCCAACAATATAGCTAACTTTTTTGGTGTTGCTTTCCACAAACACGTTATAGGCACGCAGTCGACCCTTGTTATCCAAAATTGTTATTCCGTCAAAGTTAACCATGTTAAATAACAGGTCGGCATATGCCTGCAATTTTTCTTCGCTGTAACTTTTGCTCTGTGCAAAAAGTTTGCTAAAACTTATTGGCTCTTTAAGCCAGATACCATCCGCAAAAATGCCATTTTCCTGATAGACATAATCTTTATCTACAATCACGCAGATGGTGCCATTAACATCGTTCATCACGTTTGTAAAAATGTTAAGGTACATATTTTTCATATCCTGCAACTTGTGCTGAGTGGTGCGCAGTTTAGAAAAGGTTGCATCCACAAACTCTTTAACCTCATTTGCAAAAGTGGTGGTTTTGGCGGTGTCTAGCGCAAAGTTTATGTTAAGGTTGTTGCCCTTTGTGGAGTGAAAACTCATACTGTAAAGGTTAAGCGTGCGCGCAACAATGCAGTTTACTGGTTTATCCTTAAGCGCGGTGGTTTCTAGTAGCGTGTTAAGTGCGCTTTTATCTTTAATAGAAGTTAGGCTTATAACCAGCCCATATTTTATAACATCTTTAAACTCAACAAAAATAAACCAACTGCGCTTGGCTATTGCTAAAAGCGATTTTAATCTATTTAAAAATTGCCCGCTATCCCTATCTTCAAAAATGGTTAAAACATTAATTTTTGGAATGGTTTTTGCAATGGCATCTATGTTGTCGGTAAACACAATTTTGGGGCGGATAATTTTGCCTTCTTCTGTGTAGTTTAATAGGTCGTTAAACTTGGATAAAAAAGTGGACAAAATAAGTGGAGGGAAGCCCGGAAACTCCCGTTCAAAGAAATTGGTAACGCTTAGCTTAGCACTATCAAAAAAAATTATTTCATCCATATTAAAAATATATCAATTTTTTTTGGTTTTAGCAATTATTTTGAACAATTTGTTAAAAAATTTTAAAAAAATTTTTAAATTAAAATCATTTTTTAGTTTTTTGTTAAGTTTTTTATATAAAACGCTGCCAAAAAACTATTTGTTGTATTCGCCCAGCCTGGATTTTAAATAGATAATTTCGTTTTTTAAGCGATTGCACTCTGCCTGCTTTTCGTTTAGTGCCTTAAGTAAGCGCTCGTTATCTAGGTTAAGGTTTAGCATTTTGGCGCGGTTATCCAGCTCGGTTTTTTTGCGGATAACTTTTAGTATGCCATTAAAAAGCGCGTTGATGTCCTCATCGCTTATTGCGCTTGGCATAACAAAAAAATTACAATCTTTATTTCCCATAATATTATTTTGTACGCAAAAAGTTAAAATATTTTGCTAAATTTAACTAAAAAACCAAAAATTTGTTTAGTTTTGGTGTAGTTTGCCACTAATTTTGCATAAATAATTTAAATGGATTATCTAGTTGTAAACAAGCCATGCACGCTTTTTAAGGGCGAAACAGTTAACCTTATGCCCAATGCACCATACGAAATTAGCGGGGTTGATGGGGCGCAACTTTTTTACAAGGATAAGCCCGCCGTGCTAATAAATTTATTCGCACCAAATGTGGCTAAGTTTACGCACGCAGGGGACAGCTATTTTTTGCTGGATATTTTGGGCTACAACACCTTTTGTTTTAATCATTTTACCTTTGCGGGCGCCAGTGTGGATGTTACACTAACCGATAATCTGGTTGTATGTATGGATGGTGCTGTGCTTGTAAATATGGGGGTGGAGGGGGTGTCCTATTTGGGATACGAACAAGTGCAAAAACACCTGGTTATATACTTTGAAGGGGCACGCAATTTTTGTGTTATAATTAAAGATAAAAAATTGCTATATGCAGATTACTACGACGAAATTAACACAGGGGATGAATTCTATATTTTATGTCGGCTTAACGACCAAATAAATCACGGCAGAGTGGCAAAAATTGCAGACAGCAAATTTTCTAGCTATTTGGTGTATTTGGATAACTTGGAATTAAATCTGCAAAAAGATTTTATGCCGCTAACCTTTTTAGATTGTTTTGTGGCGGGCAATTTTAAATATTGCAACAGCCTTTTGTGCGCCGATTTGCAGCAAAAAAATCCTAAATCGCTTAAAGAGTTTTTGCCCGATTTTAGCCGCTATTTTCCACTAGATTTTTTTACCTTCGCATTAATAAAAGAACATACCCCAGTAGGCATAGTAAAATTTGAACTGGAGGATAAAATAACAAATATAATTATAGAATAAATTGCACAAAAAAACTGCCTAAAATTAAGGCAGTTTTTTTAATCAACCTCTATTGCAAACTTTGATTTTTTTATTCCTCATCCTCAATAGGGGCGTTTTTTGGTTTTTTGTGCATAAGTTTATCTAGCATGTAGTAGATAAAGAACGATGTTTCGCACACAATAATCAAAAATAACATATTTGTGCCGCCAAACTTTACATATTTAAATAGATTTGTAAACTCTGATAGGGTAAATATGCAAGTTAGTGCAGCCATAGTTAGCGATAAGAAGCCCACATACATAATGCTTTTAAACCAGTTGAACGGCCGACACATATTAAACAATGCAATAAAGCCAACAATCAGCACGGCAAGCGAACTTAGGGTTACCATAATTTCACTTGAAATGCCGGTGGTTATTTGATATACATACATGCTTATAGTTGCCACCACCATGGTTAGCCCGGCAGGTGCGGCGTTTTTAAGTAGGTTAAGTATAAATCGGCCTTTTATAGGTTTTGTGTTCGGCTGCAGCGCCAGACAGAAGGATGGAATACCAATAACCAGTGTCTCTAGCAAAATAAACTGAATTGGGCTGAATGGATAGGTGTGGCTTACTCCCGGCAAAGGCAACAGCACAAATATCGATATCAGTATGGCAAAAATGGTTTTCATAAGGAACAGCGAGGAAGATTTTTGAATATTGTTAACCACGCGTCGCCCTTCCGCCACCACACTTGGCATACTGCTAAAGTTGCTATCTAGTAGCACAAGTTGGCTAACCGAGCGCGCCGCATCGCTACCCGCCGCAATGGCAATTGAACAATCGGCCTCTTTAAGCGCAAGTATGTCGTTTACGCCATCGCCCGTCATTGCCACCGTTTTGCCCTGATTTTTAAGCGTTTTAACCAAAATTGCTTTTTGTTCTGGGCTAACGCGGCCAAAAATTGTAAACTTGTTTGCGCACTCTATAACTTCATTTTCAGTAAGCCCGTGCAAACTTATATATTTATCGTAGTTGGCCACTCCGCAGCGGTGTGCCACTTCGCTTACAGTAATTGGGTTGTCGCCCGAAATAATTTTAATATCAACACCATTTTGCTTAAACCACTCGATAGTTTTTGGTGCGTCTTTGCGGATGTTGTCTTGCAACAAGATAAGTGCAATTGGCTCGCACCCCTTGTTAGAAAAGTTTTTGTCGCACTCGGCAAGCAGCAGCACTCTGTAGCCATTAACCGCATACTCTTCCGCTAGTTTTTTAATAAGGTCGGGTGGGTTATCCATAACATATTCGTACGCGCCAAGTTTGTAGGCGGCCGTGTTTTTAAATTTGCAGCCCATAAATTTGCGCTCGCTAGAAAATGGCATACTTTTTTCTGCCGTGTAAACCGGCTTGCCAAAATAGGTTTTTAGTGCGATGGCGGTGTGGTTTGCATCGTGGAAGGCATTAACCATACTTGCCACAATTTTATCCACATCCTTTTCGGTTTTATTAGCAGCCACCATAACCACTTCTTTAACACTCATGCTGCCGTTGGTTAGCGTGCCGGTTTTATCTAGGCACAACACATTTGTGCGCGCCAACATCTCGATACAATACAACTCTTGCACCAGTGTGTGCTTTTTTGCTAGGCGGATAACGCTTACATACAGCGCCACCGAAGTAAGTAAGAACATCCCTGCAGGTATCATTGCAATTATGCAGCCCGCTGTTTTTGTAACCACCATGTAGGCCAAACTAAACCGGCCGGCTTCTAGTGGATTTTCTGTGTAGAAATGATAGTTGTTGTAGCAAATTAAAATTGCAATAGGTATCATAATCAGCGCGATAATTTTAATCAGTGCATGCATGCTGTTTAACAGTTCGCTTTTGCTTTGCTTAAAACTTTTTGCCTTTTCGCTAAGTTTGGCAATATAGTTGTCGTCGCCCACCTTGTTAACCTTGGCTTTGCATGTGCCGCTGCTTACAAAACTGCCGCCAAGCAGGCTGTCGCCCTTTTCTTTTTTAATAGGTTGACTTTCGCCAGTTAGCAAACTTTCGTTGGCTTCTATGCTACCCTCTAGCACAATGCTATCGCACGCAATTTGTGTGCCGGGGGTTAAAACAAGCACATCATCTAGCACCACTTCGGTTTTGTATATCTCTTGCTCGTCGCCATCGCGCACCACCTTGGTAAAGTTGCTGTTGGTTAAATTTAACTTATCCATAGTTATCTTGGCGCGGATTTCTTGCACAATGCCAATAACCACATTACAGGTTACAATCACCATAAAAAACAAATCGGAAAATGCCTTAACAACAATAAGTGCAATGGCCACGGCAAAGCATATCATGTTAAAAAAGGTAAATATGTTTTTTGCCAAAATTCTGCCCACACTTTTGCTGGTTTTAACCGACGAAACATTAACTAAATTGTCTTCTGTGCGCGCCTTAACCTGCTTTTCGTTTAGCCCTTCATCCGGCTTGGGGTTATATCGCACCAGTTTAACTTGACTATCTTGCTTTTTAATCTTTTTTACCATAACTCTCCTTAAAGTGAGCGCACAACGAATGGAGCAAAAGATGTTGTATCTTTACACTTCACTGCTTAATATAACTATATTTTATCACAATATTTTATTTAAGCAAAATATTTTAACATTAATTTTATGTTTTTCATATCTAGTTTTATCAGGAGAAAAAATGAATTTTGACGATATAACCTTAACCCCAAAAACGCCATACCCAAAATTAACGCCGTGTGAGGATGCTTTTGCGGTTAATTTAATTAAAAATCTGTTATCCGCACGCACCGGGATTTTAACTGCCGGGCTGCAATTTCAGTTTCAAGCCGCGGTAGCCGAAAAGGTTACAAAAGAACTAGCAAAAATTTTTGAAGAAGCGGCAATACTCAAGGCCACGCATTTAACGTTATTAACAAACGCGATTGTAGATTTTGGCGGACTGCCCGTTTATGAAGACACACAAAAAGTGCCGTTTAATGCAAACTACATAAACTATGCGGCCAAACTTAAGGATATGCTAAATGCCGATATTCGTTTAATTAGCGCCACCATAAATAATTTAGATTATGCCATATCCGCCACCAAAAATGACGACCTAAAAGCTCTTTTAGCCCGCATAAAACAAGACGACGAATTAACACTCGCTGCCTTTAAACAAATTTTAACCACCGTCCAATTTTTATCGGCGTAGTTTTTAATTTTTGTTTTTAATTTTTACTTTTGATTTTTGTTTTTTGTGTATTATTTTACTTTTTGCGAGGCAAAAAGTAACAAAAAACCAAGTCAAATTAACAAATCTTTGCAAATAGCACACTTTTAATTGCTCTAAATTTAAGTGTGTTTTTTGTTTTTTGTCATGTTTTAGATCGATATAAATTTTTTATTGATAAAATGATAAAGGGTTTTACTTTTTTAAGGAGGAGTGATATAATGAGTATATTAGATGATGTTCAATCTAAAGTAAAATCTTATTTTAACAAATGGATTCAAGTTGTAGATTTTGAAAATGAAGTGACTATAGAATATTTTCCTTATAGTGAAGGAGCAAAAGATATCAAAGGTCATTGTGGGCAGTGTATAGCTGTAAATCGATGTTGGTTTGTTGATGACAATGATAAAAAACCAAGTAAAAATAATATGAAAATTGTAAAAGTACCTTTATTGCCAGGGCTATATCATCCAGGATGTCATTGTATGGAATTTCCGATTATAAAGCCAAGTAAAATTGATATAACACTTATTATTCCAATGGGAAAACTTGACTGGTTGTTTAAAGACAAAATTGGGCTTTTAAATGCCTGGGGATATTCTGAAAATGATAGAGATGAGGTCCTAGAGATTATAAAAGAAAAATCCAAAGAGGCATATATAAGCGGTAATTATAGAATAAGAAAAATAAATAGGCATGGTGCTAATGCAACATTTTATTTAGAGATGCCCGGCAAGAATGAAAAAGCAGGAAGAATTTATAAATGTTTATCAAGTTATATGATTTTTCCAAATGGAAAATTGAAAAGCAACACTTTAATTGGAGGTGCATATGAAAATTTATGATAGAGTTAAAGTTATACGCATGCGGGATGAGTATGCTGAGCAAGGTGTTAAATTGAATAATGTTGGAACGATAATTCAGCCAGAAATTAGAGATAATTATTTTTATGTTGTTTTTACCGACCCAACATTTGTTAAGGATGATGAATTTGCCGAAATACTAATTGAAGATCTAGAAGTTGTGGAAGAAAGTAACATAACGGATGCACAAATTTTGGAAGAGTTGCCACTAAATAATCCAAAATGGTGGTGCAAGGTTGAGGGTGGCTACATTTTAAATCTACTAGGCGAAAAGAAAAACAAAATCCCTTATGACTATAATTCGTAAGGGGTTGTTATTATAAAAATATTATACAATAATCCTACAAAGGTAGAGTGAATTTTATTTATGTATCATCGAAGCTCTCATGCGTAGGAATTACAATTTAAAAATTTACTCGCTGCAGTTCCCACACGAAGAGATGCATAATTCAGGAAAGGATTTATTAAGGGAAACCAGTTGGTGTCCCTTAATAGCAAAGGCGCAAACAAACTTTAAGTTTACAATTAATTTGCTTGCCAAATTAATTTAGCAAAAGCGCAGTTTGCGACTTATTTAGTATAAAGCATAAGTTCTCTTAACTTGCCAAAGCGGTTGATTTCTTTTAGGTTCTTTTTGTTTACAAGGCAGTGGGCTTTAATTAGGATTTCGTTGTTGAAATTGAATATGTCTTTTGTGCAAACGCGGCCAAGCAAGAAATCTGCGTTTTGTATGTTTGCGGGCTTTTCTTCTACTGGCACTGCATCGGTTGAAAGTGGTTGAACGGGCAAAATTTGTGCGGTTTGGGTTTGCTTGGATTTAAAGGTTTTTGGTGTGGCCTTTGGGGTGAACTTGCTAAGGTTGATGTGCTGCAATTCGTCATAAAAAATTATTGTGTTTTTGCCGCTTGATGCCAGTTGATTTATATCTAACGTAGAATTGTTATCCAGCGAAAACTTTTCAGTTAAAAATTTATCGTTAAGAGTTAACTCTTTAACCACACCCAAATATGTGCCCTTTATTGAATAAGCTTTGCTGTTTATTGGCGCAACCGAAAGCGGATTTTCTTCTACCTTTAAACTTACCGCCTGATTGTTTTTTACCGTGATTGCATTTTTGCCAATGTGATATATGTTTTTTGTTGGCAGCAAAAAGCGGGTGTCGTTTTCACCAATCAACTCAACCTCCATAAGCCGTTTTAACTTTTTGTCAAAGTATAGCTTATCCACCTTGCCCAAAAGTTCGCCCTCGTACAGCGACAAAACCGCCAAACCATTTAATTCATTACAATAGTACATAATCTACCTCTAATATAATTTATGCCGCCACGCGCCAATTAGAAGGCAAACCGCGCGCAAAAATTGTAATAAAACCAAAAATTATGCCGAATAAAATTTTAGCGATTTTTTAAAAAATTTACCAAAAACCGCAAAAAATTTAATAAATTCTGCCCTAAAATTAAAATTTGTATAAAAATTGGTTTATTAAACAAACTAGATGTATGAAGATTAAGGCCGAAAAGGTAGAAGAGCAAATTAAGGCTAAGTTGCATGAAAGCAGCGACATAAAATCGCGTGCGGTTAAGTTTTTTGGCTGCAATGTGATTATTATGTACATAGCCGACATTACGGACAACAAACTCTTAAACGACACGGTTATCTACCCAATTACAAGTTATACCAGAAGGGTGGCGGGGGATAAGTACGCGGCGCTTAGGGACAAGGTGCTATCTAGCATCGAGTTAAATGAACTAGATATAGACGGGGCGACAGACAAACTTTTGCATGGGCATACGCTGGTTATTGTGGACGACGCACCAAAAATTTTAACCGCGGATATGGAGAAAATCACAGTGCGCGCAATCGCCGAGCCGCCAAACAATTTGGTTATAAAAGGCCCGCGCGAAGGGTTTAATGAGAGCCTAAAATACAACTTGGCACTTATTAGGCGGCGAGTTAAGAGTGACGATTTGGTTATTAAAAATTTAGAACTCGGCAAACTTACAAAAACGCAGATAAGTGTGCTGTATTTCGATTCGGTGGCGGACAAAAAGATTGTTAGCGAGATTGTGGATAAACTAAACAAAATAGATATCGATGGGGTGGTGGATAGCCACTATCTTATCAGTTATCTGCAAAAAAATCCGCATTCGTTATTTAAGCAGGTGGGCGACACCGAAAAACCAGACATTTTGCTTGGCAAGATGCTAGAAGGGCGCATCGGCATTTTGGTGGACGGCACCCCAATTGCACTTACTTTACCTTTTATTATTATAGAAGATTTGCAAAACAGCGACGATTATTATGGCCAACCCATCCATGTGGCGCTTGTTAGAATTTTGCGCTTGGTGGGGGTGGTTATTGCGGTACTTTTGCCGGGTATATACATAGCGCTTGAAATTTACCACTATAAAATTATCCCGCTATCGTTTTTGGTTACAATTATGAATACAACACAGGGTATACCTTTCAGCCCGTTTGTGGAAGTTATTTTTGTTATTCTGTTGTTTGAAATTTTGTACGAGGCAAACCTAAGAATGCCACAATATCTAGGCATTGCAACCAGCATCGTGGGTGCGCTTATTTTGGGCGAAACGGCGGTTAATGCCGGGCTTGTTAGCCCACCAACCGTTATGATTGTGGCACTTAGTGGCATAACATTCTACATAATCCCAAGCCAAGCCGGGCAGTTTAGTGTGTTGCGCGCGCTTGCATGCCTAGTGGGGGCATGTTTGGGGATATACGGCATACTGCTGTTTTGCGTGTACATTCTTGCCTATCTATCCAGTTTTGATAGTTACAATTCTGCTTATCTTGCACCAACCGCGCCATATATAGCGCGCGATCAAAAGGATTTTATGATGCGCGCCACAATAGACGAGATGACCAATCGGCCGCGCAGCATTGCCAACAATCGCAACAATTTGCGCAGGAGGGGTAAATGAAAATAAACTATCGTCAAACCTGCATCCTAATATTTTTAAGCCAAATTGCTCTTAAATTTTTGGCACTGCCAAGCTTACTCTACACCAAAAGCGAAAGCAACAGCATATTTGTTGCGCTTGCACTTATGATACTGGACGGGGTATACGCGTTTTTCATATTAAACATGGCAGAAATTAGCGGCGAAAAGAACATTTACGAGTTTTTAAAATCGTGTTTGGGCACAGTGGTTAGCAAAATCTTTTTAGCGCTGTTACTCATTAAATTTGCGCTTAGCATGGCAAACATTTCTAAGGGGCTAGAGTTTTTTGTGGTAGACAATCTGTACAACGAACTCAGTTGGTTTGCCTACATTTTGCCGCTTGCCGCGCTTATTGGATATATGATATATAAAGGCATCCGCAACATTGCCCGCGTGGGCGAAATTGTGTGCTGGTTTGTGCTGGTGGGCATAATTTTTATCACCGCCAAATCGTTTGCAAACGCCGAGCCAGAGAGTTTTTTGCCGCTTTTTAAAGACGGATTAAAGCCACTAATGGAGAGCGGATTTAAGTATAGTTCGTGGTTTGGCTCGTCCACCTTTTTGCTTATGTTGTTTGGCAAGGTGGATTTTAAAAACAAAAAGAAAAGCCAACTAATCCGCTATCTGCTGCTGGCAATTTTGCTTGTGCAGTTTGTGTATTATGTGTTTTATGGGGTGTTTCAAATAACCAGCCCAACCCACAATTTTTGTTTGAGCGATCTAAGCCAATTTTCCAGCCTGCACACTTCAATTGAAGAACTATCTTGGCTGGTGGTGGCGCTTTGGATTGTGGCGCAGGCGGTACAGTTGGCGCTGTATGGATATTGTTTTCAGCAAGCGCTAAAATACATTTTCAACATAAAAAACAACGTTTGGCCAACCCTTGTGGTTATGTTGTACGTGTTCACCCTTAGTGTGGTGGGCGATTTAACCATCGGGCTAGAGCAGATATTTTTGTCGCCGGCCGTGTCGGTTATAACCATATGCACACAGTATATTTTGCCGATTATAGTTATTGTCGCGGGCAAAATAAGGTACAAAAACAAAAAACCGCCCAAACAAGCCGAACAACACAGCCTGGTTGAAGATTCAACCAAGCCAGCGCACGAGAAAAAGGGGGCGTAAATGAAAAAGTTAAAAACCATTTTCAGCCCGCGCAAACTTGTGCTTTGGCTTAGCATTGTTATACTAATTTTCACCCTACCGCAACTTAACGCCAAGGCGATGAGCCAAACCGAAGCGATTGTAACCATGATGTTTGTGGATAAAGAGGCGGACACAATAAAGGTGTCGGCGGTTGTGCTTGCGCCCGGGCAAGATAAAACCAAAAATCAGCAGGTGTATAACGGCGAGGGCGACACCCTTTCTGCCGCGGTGGATAGTGTGTCGCTGTCGCTTGGTAAGGATATGGGCTTTGCACAGTGCCAAATTATGGGCTTGGGCGATAACATTTGCAAGGACGGGGTTATAAACGTGCTGGACTACATGACGCGCACAAAAAAGGTTGGCCGCAATGCCGGGCTTATAAATTTTTCGGGCAAGATAGACGAATTTGCACAGGCCACCGCCGATGTTAACACCAGCAAAAATTTAAGTTTAGAAGAGATTATTAATTTCGATAAGCGCTTTATTCTTGCAAAAAACAGCAATATCGAGTTGTTTTACATGGGCTATTTTGGCGATACCGGCATAGGGGTTATCCCAAAGATAGAACTTTTGGATGCGCCGTACAAAAATTCGGTTGAAGTGGGCCAGTCAGGTGGCGAATCGGCGGGTGCAGGCAGTTCAAGCTCGGGCGGCGGACAAGGGCAAAGCAAGCCGAAATATCTGTTTTACGACGGCACTATGAATGTGTTTAAATTTGGCAAAAGTGTAAACACAATTAAGCCCACCATGGTGGATAAGCTTAACTATTTTGTGGAAAAAAATCAAACGGGCAGTGTGGTTGTAGATGGCGTTAGTGACTACCTATATAATAACGCGCGCGTGGTGGTTAACATCGCCCAAAAGGACACTTTTACTTTTGTGTCGTTTAAAGACAGCAAGCCGCGCATGGACGTTAAAGTTAACCTAAGCGTGATGGTAGAAGAAGTGGACGAAGACAATCCAACCAAAAAAATCCTGCGCCGCAACCAAGAGTTTTTAACCCCAGAACTGGTTAAAAAGATGAAAGAAAAAGTAGAAGCTGACATGCACGAAGGGTTTAGCTATTGCCAACAAAATAAAATTGATGTTATAGGTGTGTATAAACACTTTAATGCCTTTGCATATAAGCAGTGGAAAAACCACATAAAACAGCTGGGCGAGGATAACTTTTTGGACGATATTGACCTAAACATCTCAGTTATAGTAAAAAGTGAATTTTAAGGAGCCGTAGCTCCTTTTTTATTAAAAAACCTCTAAAAGAGGTTAAATTTTGTGTTTTTTGTGCGAGTTTATAAAAATTTTAAATTTTATAGCCCTTTGCTTTAATTAATTTTTCGTAGTTATTTTTGCCCACCAAAGGGGATTTTACCATTCTTAATTTTGGAGTGTTAAACAACTTTTGCAGGGCGGAAAAATTTTTGTTTACATCCAGCATTAAAGTTGCCAAGTTGTCTATTTCGGCCAGTTCTTGTGTGGTTAGTTTGCTTATAGGTTTATCGTAGCAAATTGGAATAACCGTGTAGTTGTATTCGGTGTTCATAACCGCAAAAAAATCTAAAAAAAGGTATTTTAAAACTTGCTCCGGCTTAGCCCTGCCCGAGCCATAAGCAAACTGCTTTATAAAATTTTTGTCCTTTCTAAATTTTAGCCAAGCTTCGGCACCCGTGTAAAATTGATTAGGGCCAAAATTTAAATATTCGTTGGCAATATTGTTTTTTTGATACAGCGAAAAATCCATCCATTCGGCATCGTACAAATCATCCAAATCAAACATAATCCATTTGCGCGATTTTTCGTCGTAATATTCATTCACCCAATGATCCAACACGCGGCCCTCATCCAAATATCTTGCCCAACCGGCGCGGCTGCGGCAGGCAATCCCGTTTGCTTTAAGGGTGGCACAAACCAAAACCGAAATATATCGGCAGGTTAAAACAAGCCGCTTTTCAACCGGGCGGCCAAGGTAAAACCCCTTTTCATCCCGCCTAAAAATTTCGGCATAGATTGATGCGGCGGTTATAAAAAAGTCATCCTCGCTCATCGGGGTTTTATAGTCGATAAACGAAAAATCGCCATAGTCGTGCACATCCGCACCATTTAACGCCATCTGCACCACCACTCGATGCACTGTTGCGTTCATAAAATACAGGCAAAGCGATTTTAAACTGCGCCCGCATTTGTTTTGCCACAAATCGATGGCGTCCTGCTTATATTTGCCCAAAAAAGTAAATTGACTAGTTTGTTTATAAAAATCCACAATTTTATCCATAACAATTCCTTTTAATTATTGAAAGTTTTTATTCACTGGCAGTGCTTTGCTGCGTAAGATTTTTTTGCCTGATTTTTTGCATATCAAGCGATAGCCCAATTTTTTGGATTCTATATGATAATTCCACTCTTCATGTAAATCAATTTTATCAATGACATATTGGCCGTCTAGCGCAAAAATAAACTTGCCGTCAATAAGTTTAATTTGTGTTCCGCCAATGTTCGTGGTCCAATTATTTTGACGGGGAGTAATGTATGCATTAATAACTTCATCAAACAGCACTTCAACTGCGTCAAACACAAGTTCATCCAGATATACACCTTCAATTCTCATAATTAAATATGGGTGGGTGTCAAATGGGCAAGTACCGTCGCGGTCACCGAATGAGCCGGATACGTAATTTATTTTGGAAATTACACCGTCATGAAAATCTATCATGTCATATAAAAATTTATCCAGTTCTGCTTGTGTGTTAATTTCAATAAAACCTTTTCTCATATTTTCTCCATGTTTTTTACATTATATCAATTTGGGCGCATAGCTGTCAAGTTTTTTGGTTTGGTGGCGGATAAATAGCAATTTTAAACTTCTTTTGTTTTTTTCTTGACAAATGCTTTGGTTTTGGGTATAATATGGGCATAAAGACGTTGACGATGTGTGCAGTAGGGTTAGGCTTTCATTGTGAGAGGGCGCTCGTGGAAGGGAAGTGCCTATGTTCAGGCCTAACGCGAATTTCAGCATCCGAGTTGCGCCGTTTGGCGACAGACAAAACTGTAAAAATGTAATAAGGCAAGCAAAAAACTTATACGGCATATTAAGCGCAGTTGCGAATTTTGGGGCCCCCACGAAGCAAAGGAACGAGGAGAGTGGGGAGAGCGAGCAACAAGCAAAACCCGAAATTTGCAAATGCCAATTTGCAAATGAGTATAAGCGTAGTTGCGAGCGAAGATAGGTGGTACCACGATTAATTCGTCCTATTAAGGGGCGTTTTTTATTTTTTTGGAGGGAGTATGAAACCAGCAGACAGAGAGGAAATACTGAATATTTATGATGAAAACCACAATTATCTGGGCAAAGAAAAGCGCAGCGTTGTGTCCCAAAATCACCTTTTTCATGACGAAATTGGCCTTTGGATTATCGATGTTGAAAATGGCAAGGTGTTGTTGCAAAAGCGAAGTGCAAACAAACTGTTTAACCCAAACAAATGGGGGATTGTGGCTGGGCATGTAACTGCAGATGAAACGATTGAACAGGCAGTTATAAACGAAGCCAAAGAAGAAATTGGCATCGACTTAGGCGAATATACATTGCACAAATTGTTCACAATCAAGCGGCCAGCACCTAGGAATTATTGGACGCATTACTATTACATTTTAGCCAGTATTCCAATTGAAAAATTTGTTATCCAAAAGGAAGAGTTGAGCCAAGTTAAGTATTTTGATTATGAGCAGTTGAAGGCGGATTTGCAACACGGCAGCAGCGATTACACGTTTAGTTGGGATGACATCTTTAAAAAGGTGTTTAATGCGTTGGATAAAGTTATATATGGCAAAAACAAAACAGTTTAAGGAGAGAATATGAAACAAAAAATTGAAGAGATTTTAAATCATGTTAAGGCAAAATTGGCAGAGATTAAAACCAAGCTGGAATGCCAAAATTTGCGCGTAGAGATTTTGGGCAAATCGGGCAAGATAACCGAGTTGTTTAAGCATTTAAAAGAAGTGCCAGCCGAGCAAAAAAGTGAGGTTGGGCAACTGCTAAATAATGCAAAGCAGACAGCGGATGGCATAATTAGCGAAAAAGAAACTGCACTTGCCGAGCGCGAATTGCAAGAAAAATTAATGAAAGAAAAAATCGATGTAACATTGGATTTAGGTGCGGAGGAAATTGGCGCGCTGCATCCGGTTACGCTAGATTTTATGCGCATGTGCGACATTTTAACCGGCATGGGATTTAGCCAAATAGACGGGCCAGAAATTGAATTGGATAAGTATAATTTCGAGTTGGTTAATGTGCCCAAAGAGCACCCAAGCCGCGATATGCAGGATAGTTTGTATATAACCAACGACATACTACTTCGCACGCAAACATCCAACACTCAGCCTCGCGCCATGGAAAAAATTAAGCCGCCATTTAAAGTGTTCAGTTTTGGCCGCGTGTTTAGAAAGGACGAGTTAGACGCCACCCATACCCCGGCGTTCCACCAGTTAGAAGGCATCTATATAGATAAAAAAGTCAGTTTGGCCACCCTAAAGCACGATTTAAGTTTAATTTTAAAGAAATATTTGGGCGATGCAACCAAAATTAAATTTAGGGCAAGCTACTTCCCTTTCACCGAGCCAAGTGTGGAAGTGGACGCCGAGTGTAATGTCTGCAAGGGTAAGGGCTGCGCGGCGTGCAACGGAAATGGCCAGTACGAGATACTGGGGGCGGGTATGATTCATCCGCACGTGCTAGAACTTAATGGGATAGATCCTAACGAGTATAGCGGCTATGCGTTCGGCTTTGGGTTCGACCGCTTTCCAAAAATACGCTACAAAATACCGAACGCAAAAGTTATGTTCTCTAACGATGTGCGCTTTATTAAGCAGTTTAAGTAATTTGGCGCAAATTAGCATAAAAAACGCAAAAAGTTTGCAAAAATAACACAAATTTTAAAAAAAGGAGCGAAAATGAAAGTTTTATTGTCGTGGATAAACGATTATGTGGATATAAGCGCGCTGGGCGCAAAAACCATCGCAAAAGGGCTAACCGACGCCGGCTTTGAGGTGGAAGATATTATCGATAAGGCGGCGGGACTTGATAAGGTGGTGGTTAGCCGAATAACAGAAATTAAGCCGCACCCAAACGCAGATAAATTGGTGATTTGTCAGGCGGATTACGGGTTTGGCAAAACACAGATTGTAACGCACGCAACAAATATGAAAGAGGGCGACAATGTGCCGCTTGCACTGGACGGTGCGCATTTGCCTAATGGCGCAGAAATTAAAAATGGCAATTTGCGTGGGATACCCTCCAATGGTATGTTTTGCGCGGGTGAAGAGTTAGGTATAACTGATGACATTTATCCGGGTGCAGAAGTGGATGGATTGCTAATTTTAAGTAAAGACTTTATACCGGGTACCCCCATAGCCAAAGTGCTAAAAATGGACGAGGTAGTATTGGATGTAAACGTGCTGCCAAATCGCGCGGATTGCAACTCAATTTATGGCATAGCGCGGGAAATTAGCGTTATATTTAGCCTGCCACTAAAGCCACTGGATTTAACATATACAACCAAAAGTACACGCAAAGTGGATGTGGATGTGCAAGATTTTTCGCTTTGCCCACGATACGAAGCGTGCGTGGTGGAAAATGTTAAAAATGGCGAAAGTCCAGATTATATTAAGCGCAGATTAACGCTACTCGACCACACTCCGCACTCACTTTTTGTGGACATAACCAACTATGTTTTGCTAGAAGTTGGCCAACCTATGCACGCGTTTGACCTAAGCAAAGTTGAAGGTGAAAAGATTGTTGTCCGCCGCGCTAACGAGGGCGAAAAATTGGTGGCGCTAGATAATAAAGAGTACAATTTAACTGCAAACAATTTGGTTATTGCAAATGCGCACAAACCAATGGTTATTGCTGGAATTATGGGCGGGGCGGAAAGTGGCACATACCCCACCACCCATGATGTTTTGTTAGAAAGCGCAAACTTTAATTTTGTTAATATTCGTCACAGTTCATACCAACTAGGGCTATCTAGCGATAGTAGTGTTAGATACTCCAAGGGGGTATTTGTAGAAAACACCGAAATTGGCTTAAAGCGCGCATTAAACATTATAGATAGTATAGGGGCGGGGAGTATATCCAGTGTTATTGTGGATTGCAAAAAAGAGTTACCTAAACAGCGCGTTGTTACTAGCAGTGTAAATGGCATTTGTGATAGGCTTGGTTTAAAAGTTGATGCCGATGTTATGGTGGATATACTAAATAGATTAAATATAAAATCTAGTGTAAAAAATGGGGTTATAACCTCGCTTATTCCGCCAGAGCGCACCGATATCGAGCGCGAATGTGACATTTGCGAAGAAGTGGGCAGAATTTATGGGCTGGATAAAATAAGTGTAGATAGTTTAGGAGAAACCGATTTTTCTACCGTTGGCGAACTTACAATCGAGCAAAAAAACATCAACCGCATCAAACTTGCCGCAAGCCTTAATGGCTATTACGAGATGCTAAATTGGCAGTTTGGCAGCCCTAAACTTATTGCCGCTGCCGGGCTAAATTTGGACGATCACATTAAAATTTTAAACCCTATTGGGCAGGATTATAGTATTGTAAGGCGCAGCCTGTTGCCAGCGATGCTTCAAACTGTGGCACAAAATATAAACATGGGCAACAAACAACTTAAATTATTTGAACTTGCGCGCGTGTTTATCCCTAAACAGTTGCCAATAACCGAGCTTCCAAACGAGCATAACAATCTGTGCTTAGTAACAACCGATATGGGCGATTTCTATAAGTTGAAGGACGACTTAAATAAGATTATGGCAAGTATTGGTGTGCCGCTAACCTATAAGCAGAGCACAAACGATATACTCCACCCGGGTATATGCGCGGATGTAATTTTATATAACCGCAAAATTGGTGTTATTGGCGAAGTTCACCCTAAAATACTAAAGAATTTTGACATTAATCAAAAAGTGTACGCCGCAGAAATAGATTTATCTAACGCAATTGTTCGTTTGAACGACCGCCACAACGGCGCAGCACCAGAAAAGTTGCCACACATCACGCGCGATTTAGCAATTGTACTTGATAGCGATATTTCAGCTGGCAGCATTATAGAAGTTGCCCTTAAGGCCGACAAGCAAAATATCGCAGGCTGCAAGGTGTTTGACGTGTACACATCCGATACCCTAGGGGAGCATAAAAAGAGTGTTGCATTCACTCTATCTATCCGCCAAGGGGAAAAGCCACTTGCTGAGGCCGAAATTGCACCGATTGTAGAAAAGGTTTTAAATGCCGAAATAAAAGAGTTTAACGCAAAACTGAGATAAAACACTCAGTTTTTTTGTTTTATTTTTTGGAATTTATATTACTTTTTGCTGGGCAAAAAGTAACAAAGAACCGAGTAAAATAAAAACCCAACTAAACCCAACTAAACCCAACTAAACCCAACTAAACCCAACTAAACCCAACTAAACCCAACTAAACCCA
>CANRQB010000008.1 GCA_947632645.1 uncultured Clostridia bacterium
CATCCACCATTTTTAACACGCGCTCCACCTCGCCGCCGAAATCGGCGTGGCCGGGGGTATCAACAATGTTGATTTTTGTGTTTTTGTAGTATGCCGAGCAGTTTTTAGAAAGAATGGTTATGCCGCGCTCGCGCTCCAGCGAGTTAGAATCCATAACCCTATCCATAACCTCTTGATTGTCCCTAAACACGCCGCCCTGCTTTAAAAGTGCGTTAACCAAACTGGTTTTGCCGTGGTCGACGTGCGCAATAATTGCAATGTTTCGTATATCCATCTTTTTTACCTATATATCCTTTTATATCTTTTATCTCGTGTAATTAAAATAAAAAAATTTTGCACAAGTAAAATTATATCCAATTTTGCAAATTTTGTCAACTAGTTGGGTAAATTTAGTTTAAATTTTTATGCATTTACAGCGCACGCTACCTTATATATAGATATTTATAGTAAATTAATGGCAAAAATAAGCGCCTTAAATTATAAATTTTAGGTTTAAAATTAAAAAAATTGGAGAAAAATTATTAAATAAATAAAAAAATTTTAAAAAACACCTTAAAAATAGTTGATTTTTTTATTTAGTTTTGATAGCATTTTAGTAGTTGATATGGTCAACAAAAAAGGAGAAAGTATGAATTCTATCGGTAAAGGCGATGTCTACAAAGAAGTAGCAGAAGCAGTAGGCGTCAGCGCAGCTCAAGTTAAAGCTGTTTTAGAGGCAACTGGCGAATGCATTTCTAATCACCTTAAAAAAGGTGAAGAAGTTCATTTTATGGGCTTTATGAACTTTGGCATCAAAGAGAAAAAAGCGCAAACCAAACTTAACCCATTCACTGGGCAAAAGATGAAAGTTGCTGCTTGCAAAGTTCCTACCGTTAAACTTAGCGCTGCTTTCAAAAAATTGTTAAAGAAATAATTTAACAATAACCTTTTCAGCCAAGCTGACATAAGGGGACAAAAAAGAGGAGATCACTCCCCTTTTTTTGTTATGCTTATTAATAATAACAAATGTTCTTATTATATTTAACAAAATTTTTTTGCCAATCAGGAAATTTTTTAATATTTTCTATATAATAATCTCTTATGTTTGCGTAAAAAGCATTTTTGGCAAGCTCTGGGTCAAAAGAATATAAATGATGGGCAGTTTCTGTTACCACTTTTGCTGCAAAATCATCAGGCAGCGTGTAACCGCCCTCGGTTTCCTTTGCCTTTTTTGCCAAGTTTCGCAAGCCATTATCAAAAGTTACAAACGGTATTGGCTGGCCAGGTTTAACATTTGGATTATCCAGCACCAGCCTTTGCTCGTTTGGGTCAATTCGGGATGGAAGGTTTGTAATAAGAATTGCTTTGCGTGCAGTAACCCATTCACTCAATCCAACTTTTGCCACCACTTTATCATCCCTATAATGCAAATAGTCTTCCAGCGGGAACAGACAGAATGCATAACCCTGGCCATCGCAATCCCAACAAGGGTCCCAAACATATTCGCCCTGCATATCATACCAATCATCTTTAATTGTAACCTTTAACACCAAGTGGGAATAACGCCTTTCGCCTGTTTCTTTATCATAAAATGAAACATGCATAAACTCGCATTGAATGTTTGGGTCGCCCATTGTGTCCATATACGCTTTGGCGTGGCTTGCAAATCCGCTGCAAACAAAACCTTTTTGCTGCCGCTTTAATTCGGTTTGCTTTGAGTTGCGGCTGTCCTCCCCCGTTAAAAAGGTTCGGCTCTTTTCAAAATTTATAAAGCCCAGGCTGTCAAATAACTCTTTGATATTTGATGATTCTTGCACATTTTTTATCACCTGTTGATGCGGCTTTCTTAAATCATCAAATTCCTTTGTGTCGTTCATGTCCACCAATTGATATTTCCCTTTGGTTACAATATAATGCACCAAAAGCACTTTTTCAAACGGGGAGAGGTCCATTTTTTCTATTTTTTCAATATTCTTATTTTTCCAATAGTTTGCGTGGCGTACTTCATCATAAGTCCACAAGCGGTTTTTATCAAAAGGCAGCGGACCTTGCGGATAAAATTCGGAAAAATAAAGTTTATCCACTTTCCAATTAATAGAATTAAGCGTGTCTAGTTCCTCTTCTGTGTAGTTGTATGGCGCGACGATATCTTTGCGCTTTCGTTTTTTTGTTCCGTCTTCATCAATAACAAGTTCCAACTTTTTGCCATCTGCGTGTGCTTTTTGGTACAGTTCTGATATAAGTTTTTCAACCTCATCAAAATGTTCAAACAACTCATGGCGGTTTATTGCAATGTGATAATATTTTTGCGAATTATCTTTGTTCTCCACAATTTTTTGACGCAGCCATTTTATGTCGTCCTCTATAGTTATATATCTTGGCTCTTTAAGTCCAAGTTCTATTGTTTTTACAATGTCAGCCCACTTTTTCCCCGACAAAAGGGTTTTATCTTTAAGGACAAGTCCATAATTCATGGTCAACAAAACTGCGCGCTCTTCTTGCTTGATTTCCTTATACAGAAGATAGATTTTTTCTCTTTCTTCTTTTTTTAGTGAATATTGATTTTCCTTAATCAGTTTTAAAATGTTGTTATACTCTTCTTGCTGGCGTTCAATTTCTTCTTCCGTCATGCTGCTGCGCTCGGCCAAAAGTTCGTTAAGTTTTTTGCGGTAAAGTGCAGTTTGCGTGGAATATAGCCCATCCACCTCGGCTTGAACATCTTCAAAACTTTCACCTTTCAATAACCTTTCCAACCTAACAACCCATGCCGTGGAAAGTTTTGTAACCGCCTTTCTATCTTTGGATAAATTTTGCTCGCCCTTTGCTCGGCTTAATTTGCGGTAGCGTTCAAGTGAGGAATACAATTCGTTTAACTCACTTTTTGTTGGCAATTTATGAGTTGCTTTATACTCGTTTTTAATGCGCTTTTTTGTGGCCTTATCCAGTTCTGCATCCGCCATGCGTTTTATAAAATTCTCTGCCATATCTCCCTCCATAAATATTATACCACAATATACCCAAAAAGTCAATATTACAAACGAAAAAAGTGGCACACGCCACTTTTATTTTTTTAATTTTTTGCATCTCTTAAATATCAAAATTTTTTAAATAACAACCATATTTTAATAGGCTGGTTAGAAACGAGCGAGACGAGGCTCGAAATTCGCGGAGGGCAGGAGTTTAGTGTGTCTAAATGACTGCCTACACGGATTTCAGTAAACAAAGTATCGAGAAGTTTATAAACAGCCTATTTTTTTTGCTTTTGCATAGCCTTTTGCAATAACGCTTTAAGCTTTTCCACCCCACCAGTTAAAAACTCTTTGCGGATGCAGGTGAACTCCACTTTGTTAAACACAAGCACTATTCGGTCGGCATCCTCTATATAACTTGATACATTTTTAAGGTTATGTGTGGCAGAAAATTCCGCTTGCCCATCCTTAATCATTTGCTCGGTTATAACGTTGTTTTCTATTTTTATATCTAGGCAGTCCATCTCGTCGAACCCCTGTTTTTTAAATGCCTTTTTCTGTTGCGAAACAAGGGTTAGCGGAATTATAAGATAAATAATCTCCAACACAACAAGTGCCACAACCAAAATTATATCCCAAATTAAGTTGCGCTTAAGCACAATGTCCGCCACCAGCATGCCCACCATAGCCACAAGCAAAATGGGTATCATAACTGCAATAATTTTATCCTGCAGGCGGCGTTGCGAACGGTAGACATATTTTGCACATTTGATGCTATCCTCTAGCGTGTATTTGTATTTGCAAGTAAACATTAATCCTCCTAAGTTAATTTTAGCATAAAATACAATTTTTGTTGTATTTAATTTGCACTTTTTTTTAATTTCAACAAAATTTTTATATCTTATCGCTCTGCTTATATTTTTTTATTGCCCTAACGCGCCGTACTACGATTATAGTTACCACTACCGCAATTATAATAAGCACCAAAAGCACTATAAGCAAAATTTGCCACCAAGTAAGCAACGACCTATTTTTGATGATTATAAACAGGTTTGGTTGGTTTACACTGCTTAAATCAATTTGGATGTTGCCGTCCAAGGTGTAGTTTAGTTGAGTAGCTATATTATCGTTGTTTAGATGTATAACTCCACTTAGCCCGCTAGTGGTTGGAAGTTGCAACATAAGCTCGTTTGGCACAAAGCTTGTTGTGCTGCCTTGCACAAGTTTTATACGATAGCCGACCACAAACGCTTTATTTTTTAAATTGCCCGCGATGTAGCGATAAATTCTGTTGTAAGCGGATGTGTCTGCCTTAATGGTTTCCACCACCAGTTGCGCGTCAAACGGGATAAGCGACACTTTGTTAGGATTGGTTTTGCCAACCTCGTTAACCACCGACACTGTGCCA
This sequence comes from uncultured Clostridia bacterium, assembly GCA_947632645.1. Taxonomy (GTDB): domain Bacteria; phylum Bacillota; class Clostridia; order Christensenellales; family UBA1242; genus Onthoplasma. Next base: position 4,357 of record CANRQB010000008.1, read on the forward strand.
AATCCATCTACCGTTGTGCTTATTTTGTACGGATAGATAGATGCGCTAAGTTGTTCGTTTGGAAGTTTTAGCACATAATTTTTTGCAATTTCGCCACCAAAGATATAACTTAGCAAAGTGTCCAAATTCGCAATTTCTATCGGTTTATTTGCACCAATTTCGCTTGCATTATCCCCTGCAAATCTAGCATCGATTAAATCGTTTAGTTTTATGCTAGAATTGTAGTTATCTTTAATGTCGCTTTCGTTTAAACTGCAAACAAAACGATTATCTATTTCCACCACGTTTGTGCCGTCGTACACCTTATCCCTAAAGTGCAGATTTTGCAAGCGAATTTCTTTGTATCTAATCATGGCAGCGCTATCTAGAATTGCCTCTTTATTAACTATAAAGTTTTTGTTGCCCACCAAATTTAGATTAGATAGTTTGATGTTGTATGGTTGTGTGCTTGCCTCGTATGGCTGCCTAGTATCGTTTGGATTTAATTTGGTTATTTCGGCACGCGGTTTTAACTCTGAATTGTTATTAAAGGTGAAATTATGGTCTAGATAGTGCACTACGATGTTTGTGCGCCCTAAGATGCTGCCGTCTGGTTGGATATTTAAACGCTTGTCCGCGCCGAAATCCAATTTAGGCAAAATGCTATTAGCAAAATCCTCTTGCGAAATTATATATCCAGTTGGGCCGTTGTAATCCTTATAAAATATTTCTGCATCTGATGCCAAATTTACGGTTAAAGTAACTGGCACCACTTCCAAAATTATATGATACGAGTTAAAGCCCATCTGCTTTAGCCACAGCGGTGCCTGATCGTCGCTTGACGCATTCGCCACAATTAGTCCAACAAGATATTGCCCAGCGTCCACAATGTCGTTTAGTTCCAGCGCATTTTCTTCCAAAATATTAAGGCCATCGGTTATTTTGTAGTATTTAAGTTGCACATATTTGGCAAAATAGCTGCTTAGTGTTATGTTATTATCCGCAGCTTGACCGATTGTTAGCCCAAGCTGATGATAGCCAACAATTTTGCCTTGGTTTTGGCTTGGATTTATAAACAAATAATCGCCGTAGAATTTGTGAACTTTTTGCCCTTGCTGATCATCCAATTCGTGCCTGTAAAGCAATTCGTCGTATCGCCTAGTGCTGTGGAAAGCGCTATCTTCTATTTTTGGTTGAATTACAAGCTCTATTTTTACATCGTTTATATAATAATGTTCGATAGCAGAAAAGTTATCATTAACTAGGCTTGCACCCGCCAAATTTAAATCTATTGGCTGCCAAACAAACCCGTCGTTGGTTGCAACCTTTACATAAGCATTTACAGCCACAACAACAAGGTTTTCTGCATACTCTGAATTTACGCCACCGCCAAAACTGTAAGATAGTCTGGCGTGTGTTAAAAAGGTGAATGAAGTAGAAAAGTTGCCGTCGGTTGGCAAGGACGTATTTGTGTCTGGATTGTCGATGTGAATGTTAAGCGAAAAATAGTTTTGCCCATCCCTTTGATAAAATTCTGGGTCGGAAATATTTGTAGTATAAGTAAGTTGTTTTTGCAGTATGGTATAGCTAAATTTTATGTTTATTTGATTGTCTTCGGTTAGATATTTTAGCACGCTGTTTAGGTTAAACGATATAAAGTGATCGTAACTATCACTATCGGAAAAGTTTAATAGTTCGCCACCCACAAACACTTGCAATCTTAAACCATCTTTAAAGTGGATTTCGCCCAAATTTAGCCCGTGTTCGCTTCCCACTGCAGTTATAAAGTTCATGCCAATTTGCACTATATCCCTATAGTGAAGCGGGGTGTTAGAGTTATCTAGCACAAAGCCATTATCGCTATATCTTAAATAGTTAAAGGTAGCGTCTACAAAGCCATATTCGTTTTCGTACTCTTGCAAATAATCCTCGCCCAGCACTTCAAATGTGGTTATTGTGGAAATGTTTAGCTGATTGTATGCAATTTTAAACTCGATAACTTTTATATCATTTTCTTGTTTAACCAAAAAGTTAAGCACATTAAAGCTGTTTATTTGCAGGCTGGCTTGATTAAACTCGCTTAAGTTGCCTTGCGGCATGTCAAACGCGATGTAGTTGTATGTATATCCGTTTTCGCGCACTGGGGCGGCATTTATAACAACGGTATCGTACATGCGCACCTGTTGGCTTATTTTGCCATTGACCATGCTGTATGGATTGCCCGCGATATCCAAATCTACATCATCGGTTTTAACTTTAGTTAGGCGAATTTCGTACACCTGATAGGTAAGCCTATATTGATATTCGTCGTTGTTTAATATAGTTACATTAAGTGTGTCGCCCGCCACGCTATCCGCACTTAATGGTGCACCAAATTTGTTAAACCAGCCCTCGCCCAAAAGCCCATCAGGGATGCCACCAGTTACACTAACTGTTAACACTGTGTTATATGCAATATTTTCGTACACATAACTATGGTCAACGCGCTTAGGGGTAAGTTCGGCTTGCGAAATCTGTATGGTTGGCAAGCTAGAAAGTACAAGGTCGTCATATTCTGGGCGGTCGCTATTTACACTAAACGAAATTGTTAAATTATATGTGTGAATAGTGTACTCTATAGTTAAAACTATTTCGCTTTCGCCATCCCCACTTATATTTACTATATCTTCCAATTCCTTTAGCATAAACTGGTGATAAAATTGGTTGCCAATAGTTTGGTTGGTTTGCAAATTTTTAATTTCCAGCTCGGAATTTAGATAGATTCGGTTAGCATAATATCCGTCCGGCATAGTAAAGCCAAATTCCAAATTGGATACATTAAGGGTGGTGTACTCTTGCCCATCAAATTTTACAAAAGTATTTTGCCACTCCTCTTTAGCATCCGCAGTGCTGTTGGTTTGCTTAATTTTTATTGTGTAATCAATCTCTTTAAATTGCAAATTGAGGGTATATTTTGGATTGGACGCCAAAGTAAACTCTATTTTTATTGTATCGCCCGTGCTAACGCGCACATCCTCCAGCCCGTCTATGGTTGCGGTAAGGAAAGTGTAGCCAAAATTCATGCCCGAGCCATTATAACTATAGGCATCAAATTCAACGATGGTTTTGCCCGTTTCGATGTTTATAATCTGCCCAGTTTCTTTTAAAAACTCCGATTTTCCATTGTGCGTAACTTTTATGCGAGTTAAATTTATTGCGTTTAAATTTGTTACAACTTCTAAAAGCGTGGTTGGCTCTACAAAGCTTACCTCTACACGTGCATTATTTAACAATTGATAATCTATATAGTAATCCTCGCCATTTTTTTGCTCGGTTAGCTTATTTATTCCATCTTCAAAAAAGCGATTGAATTGGTATTTTGTATTTTCTTGTTTGGTTTTAGGCGTTGCTACAAGTTTAATTTTATCGTACAAATGTAGCCCTGTTAGGTGAATGTTTATTTTATTATCTGTTTTGGTAATTTCCACATTAACTCTGCCGTAGGCAGGCTCAACTTCGCTATTAGGATTTATAGTTGCATCAGTGTCGCCCGTTACAGCCTGCGATAGTTCAAGCGAAATATCGCCCATAAATATGTTTCCAAGCGCCGTGTCTTGGTTGGAATTTATATAATAATCCAAACTATAGCTGATATAATTAAACTCTACATTAAGGGTTATTATTTTGCCTACACTATCGGCAATTAAATCTGCCACTTTATATTGTATTGTGTTGCTGCTTAATTGCTGCCCAGCAAACGATACAAGTTCAAAGCCAGTGTTAACCCTAAAGTTTATAGAAAATTCGTCAACCAAAATAAATTTATTATCAAAGGTTATTTCGTCTTTAGGGTTGCTAACCCTTTCGCTTACATTAGAGTTATACAGTGTTACATAGCTAAATGGATGGATTTCGTTGCCGTTGTTGTTTAGCAAGTATTCTTTATTACCCGTTATTTGTACTGTATATTGGGTGTAGTTGTACACCATGTAGATTATAATGTTTTGCGGACGGGTATCATCTATTTTAATGTCTTGTTTAGATATTGTTTCGCTTGTAGAAATTTCGCCTGAGATATCCCTTGTAAAGCCAACAAAGGTGTAGCCCAAATTGTTGCTTAACTCGGTTTGATTTATATCCTCCGTTGGACTTTGCCCGCGATTTAATGCTATGCTTTGCTCCACATTCATGTCTGGCAAAATGCTTACGCCATCGCTTGTTTGCAAAACAAATTGGAAGTGCACAAAATAGTTATAACTATTATATTTAACCTGAATTTTGCTATCGTTTAAAATTTGGGATAAATCGCTTAAACTAGCCGATTCAAACTGATAGTAGTTATACCTTAATCCACCATCCTCGAAATACACCGCTTGCGGATAAATCGCTTGCGCACCGATGCCAAAATTATCGCGTGCTTGTTTTATTAAATATTTGTAGCTTGGTGTGCTATCTTGCTCGTTAAATTTATAGTAGTAGTTGGTTAGTTGTATTTGTTGCAGAATTAACTTGCGCGCTGTGTTGTCGGATAAATCTAACTGATTGCCGTCCAAATATGGCACAAACTCGATGTAAAACAATCTATCGCACTTTAAATTTAGTTCTATGTTATTGTCCTCTTGCAAATTAAGTTGCTCGCTAGTTAGGTTGAAATTTAGTTGAATAGCGGTTGTAACCCCTTGCTCTGTTTTACTTTTAGTTAGATAGGAAGAGATATCCGCATTGCTGCCATTATACACAAGGCTGGCGGCAGAAATATCGTAGTTTAGCGTGGATTGCTCTTCTAAACTATCAAATCCAACATGCTTAATTTTAAAGTTAACATCAATCTGCTCGCCTAAACGGAAACCGCCTTGCATAACATCCACTAGTTGTTCGTTTGGTGTATCTTGCAAAGTTTGATGCACACAAAATAATTTATCCTCTACAACTTTGGTTTTGCCAACAAAAAAGTGTTTGCCATTTTTGTTTATTATTGTGTTAAGATAGTACTCTCCCTGTTGCTCGGTATAATAAATTTTGCCAATTCCATTTATGCTAACGCTATCTAATTGGTTTAATTCATCTATCACGTTATAAAAATTAGTTATATCAAAATTATAATAAGTTTTAAAATCAAAAACGGGATTTATTTGTAAATTTTCAAATGCCTGACTTATGTACAAACTGCCATCGTAAAATTTATCGCCATTTGTTACATTGTATCTAATTTCATAATATGGCTGATTTTCTTCCTGCAAGTCAGGCAAATTTTCTTTGGTTTGCCCCTCTGCTGAAATAAATTTTATTGGATGTGCGCCGCCATCGTCCCTTTCCAAATATTCGATACGCCAACCAACCAGTTTAAAGCCATCATACGCCCTTGCATAAAGCGTAGCCGAACTGCCAAGTGCCACTTCACCATAGCCCTCGCCCGCGCCATTTTCCAAATTGGAAAGATATGGGGTGTCGCCATTTACTAGGTAGTTACTTGCTACTGCATCGGCCATATCTACCGCCGCTTGCACACGCGTAGGTGAAACGGAAAAGATTAGTGAACCAATCACTAGCGCCATTATTGAGATAGCTGCCAACAATAATTTTTTCATACTAACCTTTTGTGTTTTATTTGATTTTTAATTTTTATATTTTGTGTTATAAAAGTTGTTTAGATTTTTGTGTGCTTTTTATTTTTTAATGTGTAATTATAATTTAATTTGTGTGTTTAATTTTCGCTATAAATACAACTATTGCCCGCGGTTGCGCCTTCGGCACACGCGTTTATTATTTGGCGGAAATTTTTGCTGATTATGTCCCCGCACGCGTACAGATTTTTTACGCTTGTTTGCATGTTGTTATCCACAATTATGTAGCCCGAACTATCCTTATTTATTTCAAAATCCAAAAAGTTAATTTCAGGATAGGCGCCAATTGCCAAAAACACGCCGTCTAAATTTATGTGTTTAGCATGACCATTGTGGTTGATATCAATGCCTGTAAGTGTACCGCCGTTTTCACAAAACTTGGATATTGTGGCGGGGGTTATAATTTCAACATTTTTGTAGCCCTTAACTTTGTTTAGTTGAAATTCGCCCGCACGGAATACATCGCGACGATTTATAAGGTAGATTTTTTTGGCAATGTTTTTAAGATATTCCACATCCGCAATTGCACTGTTGCCGCCGCCAACCACTGCCACAACCTTATTTTTAAAGAAGCTGCCATCACAACTTGCGCAATAACTTATGCCGTGGCCGGTTAACTTTTCTTCATTATCTAGCCCAAGCCGCCTTATTTTGCAGCCGCACGCAATTATAACCTTTTTTGCCTCTATTTTGCCCGCGCTGGTTTCTAAAACAAAACCCGATTTTGTTTTGCTTAGTTTGTTAACTGCAGCATACTCTATTTTTACACCCAAATTTTGGGCTTGATTAAGCAGATTTTGCATTAGCGTAAATCCATCTGTGGTTGGATATGCGGGAAAGTTATCTATCGCTGGAGTAAGCGCTGCCTGGCCGCCAAATGCCAACTTTTCAAAACAAGCCACTTTTAAACTTGCCCGCCGCACAAAAATGCCCGCTGTTAAGCCGGCCGGACCCGCACCAATGATAGCCACATCTAATTTCATAATTTTATTGTACCCCAAATATAAAAAAAATCCAAATAAAATTACATTATTTTTAAAATTTTATTATATTCATATAATAACATAAATTTAAAATTCAATTAATAAAATAAAAAAATAATTAAAAAATATAAAAAAATAGTAATTTGCTTTAAATAAAAATTAAATCAAAAATATTATTAAAATAAAAAAATTATTAAAAAAATAGCAAAAAATACTATTTTATAGGGTTTATATATAAATTTATATTTTTAATTTTTTAAATATTTTTAAAAACAAAACCAAATTATTTGACATTTTTTTTAATTTATGTATAATTATTATAAACCAAGGAGGAAATTGTGGTAGATAGAAAAAAGTGTATAGGCTGTGCAAGTTGCACCTTTATTTGCCCAAACAATGCAATAAAATTAGTGGACGGGCGGGCACAAATAGACCCTAAAAAGTGTGTTAAATGCCACGCGTGCGAAAACATTTGCCCAGTTGCAGCAATAAAAATCAAATAAAGCCCCCGCGGCTTTTTTTATTTACCTATCAAAAGTTTAATCCTATTTATAGCAAAAATTAATCTATCGGCAAAAAAATTTTCATATGCGGTTGACTTTTTGCCGATAATGGTATATAATATATAAGAGGTTATTATGAAATATCTATCGGTAGAAGAAGTTGCAAATGCTTGGAATATAAGCATCCGCTCGGTTAGAAACTATTGTGCCCTAGGCAAAATTAGTGGTGCAATAAAGCAAGGCAAAACATGGAAAATCCCCGCCAATGCAATTAAACCAGCGCGAAAAAATGCTAGCAACTTGCTTAATATTTTAAAGCGCGAAAAAGATAGCCGCTTTAAAGGTGGTATCTATCACAAAACACAAATTGAACTCACCTACAACTCCAATCACATGGAGGGCAGCCGCCTAACTGCCGATCAAACGCGGTATATTTTTGAAACCAACACAATAGGCATGGATAAAAGCGCGGCGGTTAATGTGGATGATATAATTGAAACCGCCAACCATTTTAAGTGTGTGGATTTTTGTATAGATAATGCCAAAAAACCTTTAAGCGAAGCCATGATTAAAAAACTGCACCTTATGCTAAAATCCGGCACAAGCGATAGCCGCAAAGAGTGGTTTAATGTGGGCGAATATAAGCGCTTGCCAAACGAAGTTGGTGGCAAACCCACCTGCCCGCCCGAAGATGTTAAAAAAGAGATGAACAAACTTATTTCATCCTACAATAAAACCAAACAAAAAACCTTTGAACAGATTGTAGAATTTCATGTTAAATTTGAAGCCATACATCCCTTTCAAGATGGCAATGGTAGGGTTGGGCGGCTTATACTTTTTAAGGAATGCCTAAAAAACAACATCGTGCCATTTATTATAGACGAGCAACATAAAATGTTTTACTATCGCGGGCTTAACGAGTGGCAAAACGAGCGCGGATTTTTATTGGATACCTGCCTATCCGCACAAGATACCTACAAAAAGTGGCTATCCTATTTTAAAATAGATTTTTTAAACAATTGACTTTAGCAAAATATTTATAAAAACAAAAACTATAAATTCGTTTTAAAAGTATTAGATTTTGCTTTCAATTCGTTTGCGGCGGTAAGGCCGGCGCTGGCTGGGGTGCCCATTAGGCGGGCAATTTCGGTGAGTAAGGCATCGCCGGTTAGTTCTTGCGCTTTGGTGTGTGTGGTGGTGCGGTCGCTAAATTTTTCTACCTTAATGTTAGTGTCCGCCATGGCGCAGATTTGTGGCAAGTGGCTTATTGCAATAATCTGTTTGTTGCGGCTTAGGCGCGCCATATACTCCGCCACCACAGAGGCGATGTGCCCGCTTAGTCCGCTATCAATTTCGTCAAACAGGATGGTGCCGATTTGGTCCACCCCGCTAACCACAATTTTATATGCCAGCATAACGCGGCTCATTTCGCCACCCGACACCACTTTGTTAAGCGGTTTTTGGTTAAAGCCCAAATTGGATGTAAACATAAACTCCACCCTATCCGCGCCATGCTCGGTGTACTGCTCTGCTACATGGCTAAATTCAACCGACATGCTCGCGTTTGGCATGCCAAGTGTTTTTAACTCTTGCTGCATTTTTGTAGCCAACTCGTTTGCGCTCTTTTTGCGGCAATCGGTTAGTCGGGTTTGAATTTTGTTTATTTTATCTAGCGCCACTTCGCGATCTGCCATAAGTTTTTCGTATCTAGCCTGTCCGTTAACCAAATTATCCAGTTTTGCAGCAATATCCGCCTTATACTGTATCAATTTTTCGTAACTGCCGCCATATTTCCTAAATAGGGTTTTAATTTGGTCTATCCGGTTATCCACAAATTCAAACCGCTCGGCATTAAAATGATTACTATTTAGTTTTTGGTGCACGGTATCCATTATATCTTCAACTTCCAGCCGCGCACTGTTAAGGCGAGAGTACAGTTCGGCATACTCGCCGTTTATGTTTTCTATCCCCTGCAAACACTTTTCTGCGCCCACAAGTTGCTCGCTTGCGCTTGGCTGATAAGCCGATTTTGCGCCAATTTCGTACGCCTGCGATAATGCATCATTTATCTTTTCAAACTGCTGCATCTCTTGCTTTTCGGCTTGCAGATTTTCTAGTTCCCCTTCGCCAATATTGGCATCGGCAAGTTCGTTAAGTTGATAGGTGTATAGGTCAATTAAATTCTGCTTTTCAGCCGGGCTGCCACCAAGCAAAGATAGATTGTCGTCTATAGCTTTTATGTTTTCAATCGCGCTGTGCAAATTGGCAACTTCCTTTTGCGCGGCGGGTGAAAATAAATCGATAATATACAACTGATAATCATTATTTAATATAGACAAATGTTCGCTTTGCCCGTGCAAATCCACCAACATAGCGCACACCCGCTTAACCATTGCAACTGGAACCAGTTCGCCATTAATTTTGCACACATTTCTGCCTGCTAAATCCAACGAGCGAAACAAAAACAACTCGTCCGAACAATCTATGTTAAGTTCTGCCGAAACAAAGTTTTTTATGCTATCGTTAATGTTGGTGAAAATGGCTTCCACCTGCATGGCGTTTTCGTTTTCGCGGATGAGAGTGCGGTCGGCACGGCCGCCAAAAACAAAGGTTAGTGCGTCTAGTAGGATGCTTTTGCCCGCACCCGTTTCGCCACTAATCACATTAAGTCCAGCACCAAAATTTAGCGTGCTGGATGTTATTAATGCCACGTTGTTTATTTTTAGGGTTTGTAACATAACACCCCTTATTTTGCAAGTTTTTCACGCACGAGTTTATTAATTTCTTCCACTAGTTCTGGGTGGTCATTTAAATATGCCTTAACATTTTCTTTACCCTGGCCGATTTTGTCTCCATTATAGCTGAACCAGCTGCCGCTCTTTTCTATAATGCCGGTGTCGATAGCGCAATCGATAAGGCTGCCGATAACCGAGATACCTTCGCCATACATAATGTCGAACTCAGCGGTTTTAAATGGCGGTGCCACCTTATTTTTAACCACTTTAACGCGCGTGCGGCTGCCAACCATATCTTGCCCATTTTTAATTGTATCCACTTTTCTTACATCCAATCTGACAGAAGCATAAAATTTAAGTGCCTTGCCACCCGGTGTTGTCTCTGGATTGCCAAACATAACACCAACTTTTTCGCGCAGTTGGTTGATGAATATAACTAAGGTTTTGCTTTTGCTTATTATGCCGGTTAGTTTGCGTAGCGCTTGGCTCATTAACCTTGCTTGCAAGCCGATGAAACTATCGCCCATCTCGCCTTCGATTTCTGCTTTTGGAGTTAGTGCAGCCACCGAATCGATGACCACAATATCCACCCCGCCACTTCTAACAAGCTGCTCGGCAATTTCTAGCCCCTGCTCGCCAGTATCGGGTTGCGAAACATACATTGCGCCAATATCCACACCCAATTTTTGCGCGTAGATAGGGTCCAACGCGTGCTCGGCATCAATAAAGGCAGCAGTGCCACCCATTTTTTGCGCTTCGGCAATAACATGCAGCGCAACGGTTGTTTTACCGCTACTTTCTGGCCCATAAATTTCTACAATTCGCCCGCGTGGCAAACCGCCCACACCCAGTGCCATATCTAGCGGAAGGCAACCGGTTGGGATAACCTCTATCCCCTCGGCATAGGCGTTGCTATCCATTTTTATAATTGCGCCCTTGCCAAATTGCTTTTCTATTTGCGCAATAGTTGCTTCTAATGCTTTTTTCTTATCGTCAGTCATAATTTCTCCTTTTAATTTGAAAACTGAATTATTAATTAAGTTTTAATTTAATATTATTTTACCAAAAGCGGATAAATTTGTCAAACATTTGTTCGATGAAATTTGCACTTTGTAAAAATTTCTCCTTTTAAATTTGCAAAATGTTGCAAAATTTTCATTTTAAATTTTTATACAATGTTGCAAAATTTTCATTTTAAAATTTAATTTTATATAAATTTCTTTTTAATTTTTGTTAAATAGATTTTTTTTAATTTTATTTTTTTACTCTTTAAAACAATCCTTATTTTTAATCACATAGTTTGCGCCCGAGATTACGGTTAAAATTGTTGCCGCACCAAGCAGAACGTATGCGATTATCTCGATTGTTAGGTTAAGCGCGTTTGGCACATTATATCCGCAAGTGTGAATGTATGCCACCAACATGCAAACTGGCAGAGCGACCATTTGCACCACCGTTTTAAGTTTGCCCCATATGTCGGCCGCAATCACTACGCCCTTGCTAGCCGCATTAAGGCGCATGGCCGCAACAATAAATTCGCGCGCGATAATAATTGTAACTGCAATTGCACCATATGGGTGCGGGATTGTGCCGTCCGCGATAATTAAAAACAGCACGGCCGAAGTTAAAATTTTATCCGCAATAGGGTCCAAAAACTTGCCCAGATTGGTGATTAAATTGCGTTTGCGGGCAATTTTGCCATCCAGCATGTCGGTGAAACTTGCCACAATAAAAATGATGAGCGCCACAAGTTTGCCTACACCGTGCGGAATAAAATTGGCAAGATAAAAAAACATCATAAATGGTATAAGCACAATGCGCAGTACAGTTAACTTATTTGGTAAATTCATTTTTTCTCCTTTGATTTTAGATTTCTTAAAAACAATTTTTGCACAATAAAATTATACCAAACGCAAAAAAAAATGGCAACTGCTTTGTTGCGCTTTTGCCAACTTTTTAAAAATAATAATGTATAGAAATATCAGCGATTAAATTTCGCGGCCGACTAAATAATCTAACGTAACGCCAAAATAATCCGCCAGCGCAATAAGCGCAAACATGGTTGGCACGCCTTCACCGCGCTCCCATGTGCTTATAATGCTTTTGCCATAACCAATTTTATGCGCAAGTTCTATTTGGCCGATGCCCTTATCTCGCCTTAGTGCCTTTAAAATATCTTTAAATCTGTTTTTATTATCCATATATAAAAATTATCCCACAATATTGGGAAAAATAGTTGACTTCCCGCTATAACGGGAGATATAATATGGATATGAATAAATTTATTAAATTTTTAATATACTCTGTGGTTTATCTTTTCGCAACTTTTTTAATTATATTAGTTGTAGACAATTTGTTTTTTCGGGTAAAAATTTTAGCCAAGCATATCTTAATACAATTTATATATTATCTGCTATCGGGTTGATTTGGGGTATAATAATAATTATCAAAAATAACTAAAAAAATATAATAATAATCAATTTTTTATTGATTCTGGGCTGATTTTTTGCAATTTTTTATTATTTTTTTATAATTTTTTTATTTTAAGGCGGATTTTTTATTTATTTTTATTTTTAAAATAGTTTTTTAATATTTAAAAATTATTTTTTTATTGTTTTAAATTGATTTTTTATTGTTTTTTAATTAATTTTTGTTATTTTAAGCCAAAAATATTAATTTTGTTTGCAATTTTTGCGCTTTTTTGTTAAAATTTAACTATGAAAATAAATAATGAACTATTAGATGAATACGTGCGAAATTTTTCGCCCACCAATTATGCGGACATTTTGATCCGCACACAAAAGTTGGTGGATGGTTTAGTTAAATTAAACAAACTACCCGCCTCTCAAATTAAATGGGAAGAAAAATCCAACCTCGCAATTTGGGCAAGTACTAACTATTCTACTGGCGAAATTACACTTAACCTAACCCTTATACGCGCAATTGTAGAACTTAATTTGGATAGCTACTCACCCAACTTTATAAGCAAGCTTAAAATTATTGCAAAGAACTATTTTAAGGGCAATATTAGGCACAACACTGTGTCCGATTCGCTAATATTTACAATAAATAATCGGCCAATAGAATCGCTAATCCTTATTGGCAACAAGCAGGCGCTAACCTACAATTTGCTTATAACCACCCTGCACGAAATGCAGCACCTAGTTCAACTAAACAGCAATAAAGTTGAATATCAATTTATGGTTGAGCAAGATAGACTTATGCGCGCGGGCGAATATAATAGGTTTAAAAATATCTGCGAAATGGATGCCACGGCGGAGAGTTTGCAGGTAGTTAATGATTATTTAACAAATAAAAAATATATCGATAAAAATTTAATTAAAAATATTATTGGGTTAAATTGCTATTCAATAAAAAATCCAGAAAAATATGTGGAAAATATTGTAGAAGAGTTTAATTTAAATAAATCGCCACAACAAATATTAAAAATTAAAAAATTTTGCATAGATAGGTTAAATATTATTAATAATTTATACAATTTATACAAATAAAAATAAATTTTGGTTGTGCAAAATAAAAAAATATTATATAATATAGTAAGCAAACGTGCTAAATTATTTTAACAGGAGATATTGTGATTAAGAAAAAATTTATTATTGATACCGACCCAGGTGTGGACGACAGCGCCGCACTTTCACTTTCGCTATACGATGACGTTATGGAAATTGTGCTGGTTACAACAGTTAGTGGAAATTTGGATGTGGATAGCGTAACCCATAATGCGCTGCATATATTAGAAAAATTTTGCCGCACAGATATCCCGCTTGCAAAGGGCGCAACAAAACCGCTTGTTAGGGAAGCTAAGGATGCAAAATTTATCCACCAAAACTACGGCATGGGCAACTACATCCCACCTAAAACAATAACCAACAAGCCAATTAAAGAGGGCGCGGTTGAGGCAATGTACCGCACAATTAAAAAATATAAAAACGAAATTAGTGTTATACTGCTTGGCCCGCACACAAATTTGGCAAATTTAATTAAGGCACATCCGGACGTGGTGCATATGATAAGCCATGTATATTGCGAGGGCTGCGGCGCGTATGGCAACAAAATTGAAGGCAGTTGGAAACACTACATCTCGTTTAATGCGTCTAGTGACCCTGAAGCCATGCAAATTGTGTTTAACAGCGGCATCCCTATCACTATCGTTCCATCTCGCATGGGGCGCGAACTTGCCAATTTCAACGAAAAGGAAGTGCTGTCCATCCGCGACATTAACGACACCGGCCGCTGGATTTACGAAATGTATAGCGGGTATTGGGAGCCAACCTATCAGGATAGGCGCATCGCCACAAACGATACCTGCGCAGTGCTAAGCGCGCGCTTTCCAAAATTGTTTAAAACCAAGCGTGCATATGTTGATGTGAACACCACGGATATGCCAGGCAAAACCACATTCAACTTTAACAAGCGCGGCAACATTGAATATGTGTACAAGGTCAACCGCAAAAAGATGCATAAACTGTATTTTGAGGCAGTTGCAAAACTAAATCGCTTTAAATTTTACGATGCCAATCCAACCGACACAACAAAAAAAGAATCAAAAGCAAAAAAAGTTAACAAAGCACAACCAAATATAGATACTAAAAAAGTTAAGGATGTAAAAACAAAAACTGATACCAAAAAAGTTAAGGCAGAAAAACCCGCCACCAAAAAAGAAATCAAACCAGCAAAAAAATCTATAAGAACAAAAGCAGCCCCAAAAGTAGCAAAGGCGAAATCTGCCACCAACCAAAAAGCGGATACAAAAACTAAAAATAAAAAGTAAATTTAAAACTCTTTTTTAAAAAAAGAGTTGCAGAAAAATATTAGATTTATGTTTTGCAAAATTAAACACGACGCAGCACGGCAACAAAAAAGATACCAAGTGGCAAAGTTTCCACCTATAAGGAAATTGCCACCTTTTTGGGCAACCCCCACGCCGCGCGCGCAGTTGGCAACGCCTTGCACAAAAATCCAACGCCAATCATAATCCCCTGCCACCGCGTGGTTAATAGTAAAGGTGAACTTGCCAAAAACTTCGCCTTAGGCGGGCAAGCAAAACAAAAACAACTCCTTAAAGCCGAAGGGGTAAAAATCACCAACAACAAAGTGGACTTAACCAAATATCTCTATAAATTAAAATAAGGTGCACAATCTTGCACCTTTTTTGGTGCGGTTAACAGGGGATTAGCGTTAAGAAACAGCAACTGCTTGCTGTTTTAGCCATAACTTTACCAACCAGACTTACTTACAAAATGAAGGGATTATCAAGGGGAACACACACTTTCACTTTTACCAAATGTGCCCCTTGATATAAGCGGGCAATTAGCCCAAAAGTGAAATTTTTGCAATCTCTCGTCTTAGCTTTTATTTGCAAAAATGATAAAAAAGGGCTTAATTGCCCCGCTCTGGTGCGGTTAACAGGACTTGAACCTGCACGATATTGCTATCACAGGATCCTTAGTCCTGTGCGTCTGCCAATTCCGCCATAACCGCATAGTTTGTTGTTGTATTAAGTTGTTGATTGATCCTGTGATATCACAGTTTTTGTAAATTTAAACGTTAACTGGGTTGTTTTTGTTTGCTTACTAAATTAAATTTACAAAACGGGGCTTTTGCTACACAACGCCCGCACTCACTAAAAACTTGCCACTGGCAACTTTTTTTAACGCTCGCGCCCTTAGTCCTGTGCGTCTGCCAATTCCGCCATAACCGCTCGTCGCAAATCTCACATTTGCTAAATTAATTTGCAAGACAAATTAATTGTAAGCCTATATTCGTTTGCTCCTCTCACACTGCGAAAGCCGTAGTTTTCTTGTGTGTTTTTGTATGTTTCTCTACGAAGTTTTGATATTATTAAGCTGTTTTTTGGATCCTGTGATCACAGTTTTTAAAAATAACAATTTTATTATATCATTATTTTTTTATTATGTCAAGATTTTGCTATAAAAATATTAAAAACTTGGTTATTTTGCCAAGTTTATTTTTGTTCTTTTTTGTGTTTATTAGGATTATATTTTAGGGCACGAAGGCTGTTAAGCACGGCAAGAAGAGTAACACCCATATCGGCAAACACGGCGGCTAACATGCCAGTTATGCCAAGTGCGCCCAATGTTAAAAATGTTATTTTTATTATGGCGGACAGAATTATATTTTCCCAAACAATTTTGCGGGTGTAGCGCGAGATTTTTATTGCGGTTACAATCTTTTGCGGATTGTCGTCAACTATTACAACATCGCTGGCTTCTATGCTGGCGGGTGCGCCGTTTATGCCCATAGAAAAGCCCACATCTGCCATTGCAAGTGAAGGCGCATCGTTTATGCCATCCCCCACATAGCCCACACAAGTTTTATTGTTTTTGGTGGATTTTAAATAGTTGTATTTATCGTCCGGCAGCAGATTTGCATGCACGTCGCTTATATTAAGTTTTTGTGCGACTGAATTAACCGATTCCAAATTGTCGCCCGATAGAAGTGCGGATTTTACACCCAGTTTTGTTAGCGCATCTATTGTAAGTTTTGCGCTTGGCTTAATGCTATCGGCCAGTTCGATTGTGCCAATTATTTCGCTATTTTTGGTTAGTTCCACCACTGTGGATTTTAAATTTGCTGACTGCCTGCCCACAAAATATGAATCATTTTCAAACTTAAATTGAACGCCTTTGCCTGCAAATTCTTTAATGTTTTCCACATCCTGCAAGCGCTTTTTATTGGCGGCAACTATCGCTTTTGCAAGTGGATGAAGCGAGTGCTGTTCGCCCAGCGCGGCAAGATACAACACATCCTTTTTGGTGTATCCTTTTGCGGCATCAACTTTTTTAACTTCGAAATTGCCGCTGGTTAATGTGCCGGTTTTATCAAACGCAACAAGTTTTAGATTGCTGCACGCATCCAGATAGTTGCTGCCCTTAATTAGCACCCCATTTTTGCTTGCATTTCCCAGCCCGGAAAAGTACGACAGCGGCACACTAATTGCAAACGCGCACGGGCAGGATACAACCAAGAAAATCAGCCCGCGATAGAACGCATCGGATAAATCTTTCGTTACCGCCCAAACTATGCCCCACACCAGCACGGCTAGCACTACCACGCCAAGAGTGTACCAGCGAGTTAGGCGCGAGATAAAGGTTTCGGTTTTGCTCTTGTTTTCGTTGGCATTTTCCACCAAATTCATAATTTTGCTTATTGCGCTATCTTTATAATGCGCGGTGGTTTTAATTATAAGTGTGCCGTCTAGCACTATTCCGCCTGACAAAATTTTATCGCCCACGCGCGCCAACACTGGGACACTTTCGCCCGTTAAACTTTGGTTATCCACAAGCGATTGGCCGGATATTATCTCGCCATCGATTGGCACTTTTTCGCCCGCATTAACCACGATTTTGCTGCCAACCTTAACCTCGGCTGGGACAACTTTTTGTTCTTTGCCGCGCACAATTAAATTGGCATACTCGGGCTGCATGCGCACCAAACTTTCTATACTTTTGCGGCTTTTGTTAACCGCCAAACTTTCAAACAATTTGCCGATTGAATACAGCGCGATAACCATTAGCCCTTCCATGTGCTCGCTTATGATAGACGCGCCCACAACCGAAATGGTTATAAGCAAATTTTCGTTAATCACGCCCTTAAACAGCAAGCGCACCGCTTTAATGTAGGTTTTGTAGCCAAGCAGCAGGCAAGCAAAAATGTATAGCGACCAGTACACCCAAACATTAAGCGGGCAAAAGAAAATAAATACGCCGATTGATATACCCACAAGCAGCAGCACTAAATCTATTATAAACTGTTTTTTGGCGCTTGGTTTAGCATTCCCGCCCGCATCTATTTTTGCATCCGGCTCCAGTTGTTTGGTGAGCTTAATAATTCGGTTTAGCGCATCGGTTTTATTTTCCGCATCAAAGATCAGCGAACTTTTAACAAAATCTATTTGTGCATTTTGTATGCCGTCTAACTTGTTAATTTCGCTTTGCAAACTGCGCGCACAATTTGGGCAATCCAGCCCAGTTATTTTAACTTTTACTTGCATAAAACTCCATTTTTTATCGATTTTTTGTTAATTTTTATTGTTTTTTATTGTTTTTAAACGATATTTTTGATTTTTAAAAAATTTTAATTGCAAATTTTTCTGTAACTCTTTTTGCTAAAAAGAGTTGTTTTTTCTACTACTCTTTCTCAAAAAAGAGTTATTTAACTATAGTTACAACTGCGTCAAAATCTTTGGCTTTTAGTGCAATTTGTTTTACTGCATCGTCTGCATTTTTTGCATCGAATGTAAGCACACCCGCCTCAAAATCGATTTTAGCATTTTTAACTCCGTCAATAAGATTAATGCCATTTTGCAAACTTTTTGCACATTTTGGGCAGGTTAGCCCAGATATTTTTGCTTTAACTTTCATTTTAACTCCTTTACATGTTCCAAACAAATTTCGAACAACTGCCTAACGTGCTCGTCCGCCAGCGAATATATAACCTGTTTGCCCGAGCGCACCCCCTTAACAATGCCCGCCTCTTTTAAGTTTTGCAGTTGATGCGACACGGCAGATTTTGTCATATTTAAGGTGGCAGATATATCGCACACGCACAAATCCGATTTATCCAGTGCGTTAATTATTTTAATTCGCGTACTATCCGCCATGGCCTTGTAAAAATCGGCAATATCAAAAAGCACGCGCTCTTTAAGCATACTCTTTTTAACCTTTTTCACCGAACTTTTATCGATAGTGTTGCAATCGCACACCACACACTTGCATTTTGCCATTTTCACCTCAGTTGAACGATTGTTCAACCATATTATAATTGAATATATATTCAACTGTCAAGCATTTTATACATAATTTAAAAAATTTTTATAGGTATAAATATAAAAAAGAATTAAAAATTTTTGTAAATAAAAGCTTTGGATTAGTTGTTTCGATTTTAATTTAACGAAATGTTTATAGTTAACAATATTTAAGTTAATTTTGTCTAACTTATTTTTAATTTTTTGATAAAGTTATAAAAGTTTAAATAGAAAATTTTGTTGATTGTTTTTGTTCTGTGCCCTAGATTTTTTAGGGCGGTTTTTATGTTTTTAAAATCTTTATATCCAGCAATGTTGGTTGGCAAAAAATTTTTATCAAAGCCAAACAGATCTGTGCCAAAGCCAAAAAAATTGTCGCCATAATTTTTAATTAGGTAGTCAATTTGCATGGCAATATCGCGCGCGCAAATTTTTTTACTCGATATAAAATTTTGATAGATTGTTATCCCCAAAAAGCCACCACTATTTTTTATTAGTTTAATTTGCTTGTCGGTTAAATTGCGCTTGTGTTTATGTAATGTGTAAATGTTGGCGTGCGAACAATAAAGAGGATTTTTTGTTAACCTGGCTAGCATATAAAACGATTTTTTATTTAGGTGCGCGCTATCCACCAGCACCCCATTTGCTTCTAGTTTTTCAATAGCCAGTTTGCCAAGTGGAGTTATCCCGCCATGCCCAAGCGCACCACCCGCAAACTGATTGTCCGCATTCCAAGTGAGTGTGGCAGAAAAAGGGTTAAGTTTTATAAGTTTATCTAACTCATCCAAATTTTTAACAAACCCTAAATCTTCAATCGAAAGTAGCAAATTTGCATCATTTTTTATTAAATTTTTTAATTTCTCCACCTTTTTTACATTAAAATTGCCATTAGTAGTAAAAATTGCGCAACTAATAATATTCTCCGTTCCGCGCAAAAACTCCAAATAATTTTCCAACTCCTCACCTTTCAACTCAGTTAAAAAATCAGTGTGCGCATCACAAATTTTATCCATATAATTTATTATGAAAAGTTATAAATTTTGCCATTAAAAAACCCGAGCGCTTGCTCGGATTTTTAATATGATGAAGTTATATACAAAATATAATTTTCTAGTTTTGGATAAGTTATGCTGCCGTTGTATGCAACAACTACCTGCTCGGTCTTTTTAGTTATCTCACCACTATCCGCATCGGTTTGCACTTCTTTAATATAAAAGCCAGTAAGAGTGCCGTTTTCTACAACAAGGTATAACTCTTTAATTTCGGTTTCGTTGGTTTCGGCTGGGGTGCATTTATATTTGGTTACATTGCCAACCACCGCCTTAGAGTATACAAGCCCTTCTTGTTGTTCTATAGAATTGATAATCTCGCCAATTTCTATTATCCTAAAATAATCGAATTTTAATGGATTTTGTTCGCTATATGGCTCGTAACATTTTATTTCGGGTAGATTGTTATATAAGATGCCGCTGGTTAAATAATAGCCATAATTTTTTTGCAATTTTACAGACACATCAAATTTATCTTTTAAATTATACTTCGTGCTGCCTTCAACTGCAAAAGCGGATGGGGTGCCTTGTTCGTACAAAACTTTGCCATAAAAAGTGCTGGCGTATTGTTCTAAGGTTTCGTCGATATATTCTCTATCCGATTTATTGTATTGTTCGTAATCGAATTGTATCCCTTTGTTAAAATTTTGCAAGAAGTTGGCGCCATTTACCACCTCCACCATCTCGGTTTTTTCGATTGATGAATATTCGCCTGATGTATCTACACTAACTTTTGTTCTTTTATCGTTCGGTTTGCAGCCAACAAGCAAAAGCGAGCAGCAAGCGATAACAATTAATGCAAGCGCCAAAAATATTTTAGATTTCTTTAAAACTTTCATAATTTCTCCTATATTTAGGTTATCACATCTAAAAACTAAAAGCAAATAAATATATAATATTTATCCGCCAAATAAAATTTTTGCGGCTAATTTTTATAAGAAAAACAACCCTTGCGAGTTGTTAATCCATATATGTAAAGTTTTTAAGGTCGATAACGTTGCCGTCCGAATCCACAATTTTTTTGCCGCCCTTCCATTTTATTGAGCTGGTTACAGGGATGCGGGTTATCCTAGGGTTATTATCCACCGGCACATCGGATTTTATAAATGTGTTTTTGCCAAGCGCAATGTGATAGCCATCCCTTTTTACATCGTTTGGCAAATTGCTTTCCACAACCCATGGCTGCTGCTTTTGTTTTGTTATGTGAACTATGCAACACCAAAGCGCCGATTTTATTAAAAATGGCACATCAAATTCGCATCTGCTGCGGTTATCTTTTTGGTTGCCCTCCAGCCCGCTAAAAATATATAAATGTTCGATATTGTTAGGGAAATGTTTAAAAATTGTATCCCCACTAACCAAAAAGTAGCAGTCATCAACCAATTCTAGCGCTTTGTTAACAAACTCATCCAGCAGCGAAAATGGCAAATTTCCCACTATGGTTTTTATGTTGCTAGGAATGTCGGCTTTAGTTAAGGTTAAAAAATCTTTTTGTATAACATTTTTCTTCATAGGCAAAATGTCTATTGACATGCCCTCTCCATTAAGCCAGCGGCCGTCCGAAGCGCAAGGGTCTAAGCATTCGGCCTTGTTTAGTTTTGTAATTGCAAAAAATTTATTTATAACGTCATGCGGGGTAAGCCACAAATCTACAAACTCTATTTTTGGTGAGCACAATTTATCGCGCTCCTCCTTTGTGCCGCTGCCTTTTAAGCCGGCCTCGTCCAATCTTTTATTTTCCTCTAAAGTGATTAAATCGTATGATTGTTCGTTTAATATATCCCTATACTTAGAAACATCGGCATTTGGGTTTTGTTGGCACAGCTTAAACATTTTTTCTATAATCACCTTGTTGGGCTCGTTGTGGTCGCCCGTTATATATTGCCCCATTTGGTGACAGGTTTCTATCATTTTTGCATTTGAAGAAAAGAAATTTTGATATTTTTTTCTTATATCGGAGCCTCTTAAAATAAAATAATCAAAAGCAACCACGCCATGCTCCAAACAAGTGTTTAACGCATCGGTAGAAATCCTTATTTTGCTAATTGGGCGAGGCATTAATAGGCGCGTCATAATTCCGCCACTGCTGCCGCCACCGCGCAAGATTTCCTTTTGTGCCGAGCTATCATTGCAGGCAACCGTTATGCACTCTTTACACGCTTCGGCTAGCCCTTTTGTTATTCTATCTATATTATTATTCATATCTTTCTCCTTTTGTAAAGATAGTGCACTATTCTCCAAATATTGCTTTAAACTCTTCCATAGTTATAAGTACCTGGCGTGGTTTGCTGCCGTTTGGCGCACTTATAAAGCCGGCGCGTTCCATTTGCTCTACAATTCTGCCCGCGCGGTTATACCCCACCGAATAGCGGCGCTGAATAACCGAACTGCTTGCCTGCTTGGTCTCGATAAACATCCTTAGCACGTCTTTAAATATTGGGTCTAACTCTTGCTCTCTCATAGCATCGTCGCCACCCATATCACCGCTTGAATGTGGAGATTTTATTGCTTTGCCCGCATCCTCGTCGTACACACCTTTGTTGTGGGTTTTAATGTACTCTACCACCGCGTTAATCTCTTCGCTAGACACAAACGCACCTTGCACACGCCTTGGCTCTGGCTTATCTTGTGGCTTAAACAACATATCGCCCTTGCCAAGCAGTTTTTCTGCACCGCCTTGGTCTAGCACGGTGCGGCTATCCATAAAGTTGGTCAGTGCAAACGCAATTCGGCTAGGCAGGTTGGTTTTAACCGTACCAGTTATAACATCCACACTTGGGCGCTGAGTTGCAAGCACCAAATGTATGCCGGCTGCACGCGCTTTTGCGGCAAGTTTGGCAATGCGGTCTTCAATCTCTTTTTTGGCCTCTAGCATCAAGTCGGCAAGCTCGTCCACCACCACTACAATAAATGGAAGTTTATCCTCGCGCTTAGATTTTACTGCATCGCACTTGTTAAATTCGTTTATGTTAACCACCCTATTTTTTGCAAACAAGGCGTAGCGGCGTTCCATTTCTTTAATTGCCCAATCCAGTGCGTTGATGGTCATATCCTTGTTGGTTATAACTTCTGGGATAAGTAGGTGTGGCAAGCCGTTATAGGTAGAAAATTCCACCATTTTAGGGTCAACCAAAATTAGGCGCAAATCTTGTGGGCCGCATTTGTAGCACATGCTAAGTAGCATGGTGTTAAGGCAAACCGATTTACCGCTGCCCGTGCTGCCCGCCACCAACAAGTGCGGCATTTTGTCTAGATTACAGAAAATTATGTCGCCATTAATATCTTTACCCAACACAAAACTCATTGGATTGGCGCGCACTCTAAATTCGTTGCTATCGATAAGTTCACGCAAACTAACTGGAGTGACAGTGTTGTTTGGCACTTCTATACCCACACTGTTTTTGCCCGGGATTGGCGCTTCCACACGGATAGAGCCGTTAGAAGCAAGGGTAAGCGCAATATCGTCCGCCATGGTTACAATTTTGTTAACCGATATGCCGCGCGGCATGCTGAGTTCGTATCTTGTAACGGCCGGGCCAACCTGCACATTATTAACCTTGGCTGGCACTTTAAAGTCAGCAAGCACTTGCTCCAATCTATCCACATTTTCTTGCAACTGCTCGTCGGTTATGGTGGTTTTGGTTTCCATGTATTTTAAAAGTTCAACCGGCGGTGCAACATATGGCGGAATTTCCAATTTTTCTTTTGGCTCTTCAATCTTCATTTGCTCGGGCTCTACCGATTTGGATATTTTATTTGGCAGATGGAATTTGCTTAAATCCAAACTTGGGCGCACCACTTCGTTGTTGTTGGTGTTGCCTAAACTTTCGTTGCGCGGCGCCGAATATTCGTCCACATAATCATCTTGCATGGTTTCGGTTATCTCTTCGTAGTTATTTGCCTCTTCGTCGGCTGCATCATCTTCGTTTAAATCCTCTATATCGCTGTAATTTTCTTGTTCGCTTTGCTCATCATCCACGCCGTGCAAATCGTCCTGCGCGGATAGAATGTCGTCGTTTTGCTCATCTAAAATGTCGCTTCCCTCGGCCGACAAGATATCGTCCTCGTCGATATAATTATTTAGATTGGTTTGGGCGTAGTTAGATTGCGTATAGTTGTATTGGTTGCGTTCGTTTTGTGTATAATTTGCCTGTTCGCTTGGCTGCTCGACCTTATTATCCACCGTTGGCTTGCTAGAAAGTTCTACAAACCCATCCAAATCGCTATCGTTATCTTCCAAAATTATATCGTTGTATTTATCTTCACTGGCGGTTGGCTGGCTTATGCTCTCCTCGGCTGGCGTGTCAATCGGCTTAATCTCCTCGGCGTGCGCGCGCTTAATTTTTTTGCTATTATAATAGCCAGTAGTGCTATCCAAAAACAGATCGTCCTCGTTTTCGGGCGGGATAACCGGCTCGATTGGGGTTAAGATGTAGTCCCGCTTGCTGTTTGGGCGCGATTGACTTTCTATCTTGGTTATGTCCGCGCTTGGCATGTCGGACGAAATTATGTCGGATTTATCCACAATGCCAAGTTTTTGTTTGGCTTCTTTTTTGTTATCCTGCTTAATAACTGGCGCAGGTGCGGCCTGTTTTTCTATGCCAAAATCCTCTATACTGTTAAAATCGAATTTGGTTTTAACCTCTTTATGCCCAACTGTGCGGTCCACATACACATAGTCCACAATCAGCCCAACAATAATTGCCAGCGCGATTGCACTAAATATGTACGCGCCCACAAAGGTTATAAGTTTTACAATAGGATAACTTATTAAACTAAATATTAGTCCGCCCGCCGTGGTTTGCGCTTGATAGGTGGCTTTTAGGTTTGCCCCATAGCTAGACATATCAATCTTAAGCACATTAAGCATAACAAGATGGAAAACAAACCAGCATAGGACAGTGGCGGTTATAAGGTAGCCAACATAGCGCTTTTTTATTGCAAACTGGCGCCTTAAAAGTTTAAGTGAAGAAAAGACCGCGCCAATAAAGCAAATTGGATATACGCTAAGCCCAATTGTGCCAAGCAGAGCATGCCTAATTGGATTAGGGAATAGGCACAGCACAAATAACATAACAAAAACAGCAAGCAAAATTGCGCTTGGCCTTATTTTTATTTTAAATTTGGATGGACTAGTTTGTTTTACTGGTTTTTCTTTTTTAGGTTTTTCTGCCTTTTCTTTTAGTTTGGGTTTTTTTTCTGGTTCGTTGTTAAAAGAAGATTTGTAGATTGCCATGGTTTCTCCTTAAGCTTTGCTAAATAATTTAAATTCCTTTAACTAATTATACAACCAAAAACAAAAAAACACAAACAATTTTGGCACAATAAAATTTTAATTTTATAAAATTAAATTTTAAAAAAGCGTATTATGTAAAAAAATAGCTTTTTATAAAAAACTGCAATTAAATAAAAAATTTTATTAAATCTTTGATTTTTCAAAAAAATTTTAATTTTTTATAAATACTATATGTTAAAAAATTTATGATTTTTTTTATTTATTGCTATCATTTAAAAAACTTATAATTTTTGCTAATTTTTATAATTTTTCTATTCTGCCAAGCAATCCGATACTGTGGTTGGAGTGTAATCGTTATTTATTGCAAATGCCAAAATGTTTGCAAACGCATCCACTGTTTGTTTGGTTGGGTGCATAAGCACCAGGTCGCCGCCCGATAAATCTTTGGTTGCGCGCTTGAATATTATGTTGCTATCCTTATCGCGCCAATCGATGGTGTCGTGCGTCCACATTATGGTTTTGTAGTTTAAACTTTCCGCTGCATCCACAGTTGTAACATCATACGCGCCGCTTGGCGGCGCAAAAAGCGTCATCTCTATGCCCAAGTTTTTGCTAAGCACCTCGTGGCATAGGCGTATTTCTTGCACGTTGGCATCAAAATCTAGCGTATCTTGGTCGCGATGATAAAACCCGTGATTGCCAATTTCGTGCCCACGAGCGTAAATTTCTTTAATTAAACTTAAATTGTTAACCGCCCAGCAACCGCCCACAAAAAAGGTGGTTTTAACGTTGTATAAATCCATAATGTCTAGCATGGCCTTAATGTTTTCGTTTCCCTCGTACACGTTTATCATAAAACAAACATTTTTGCTGTTAGTGTTGCCCGAGTACACCACACGCGTGTCGCCAGAAACTTGCGTTGTGGCAATATTTGTAAAAGTTAGTGCAATAAGGCAGATAAACATAGCAACTATAACTATATTTGCAACAACTTGGCTTTTTTTCATAACACCTCTTATTTAGTGTATTTTTGTTTAAAATAAATTATGTCTTAAATAAATTTTAATAAAAATTAAAAATAGTATTGACAAATTGCACAAAATGGGATAAAATTATATAGTTTTAGGAGAAATTATGTCTAAAAATAAAAAACCAATCCAACCCACCGCAAGTTTAAGCGCCGTGCTTAACCGAATGGAGCAGCGCCGAAACGGAGAACAAACACCTCCTTACCCATTACAAGAGTCATATGCTAGACAACGAACTAAAAAAGAGATGCTTTATGGGCACAAAAACAAAGAACGTAGGCAGGAGAAAACTGAGCAAAGGCAAAAATTAGTAGCGGGAATAAATAATAAAATAGAAAATCTATACAATGATATGGTAAATTTTTACAATCAATCTAAAGATATAGAAAAGACAATGGCGCAGTTTGAACCCGCACTTAATCAATTAGATGAGGAATTTAATAGAATTAAAGGTCACTATCAAGCAATATACCCTAAGCAAAAGATATTGTCCCGCCTTTACAAAGTGGATCCTAACTTTATAAAATACTTTTCTACGAATGGGCTAAAATCTTATCTAAAAGACAGCACAATAACTCCAAATGAAAATAATGTGGATTATATTTACGAAACTTTAGGCGAAAAAGAAATTTTAAAAATGGAAAAAATGGTAAAATATTTTCCTCAACTTATCAAATACATGGATACAAGCCAAGCTATATATGCAATAAAAAAAGATCCATCGTTATATGACAAGTGTAACGACAGAACAAAATTAGAAATAAGCACAAAAATAGATGCACATGGAAACCATATAATACTAGGTGAAATTTTAAGTAGGAATTATGATTTTATTAATCATTTGTCAAACCAAGAATTGCTTATAGTTTTAAAAGATTACCCTTCCAAGTTTGGAATCGCATGCAAAACTTATCCGCGCACTCTTTTAAAATTAAAACCTGGTGTATTTACAATAATTGCGCCATCTGTAGTTTTTCAAAGTATATCCACTAGCGATTTAGTTGAAAAGCTAAAGGAAGAGGAAATATACACCAAAATAACACGGCAGCACCCAGAACTTAAAGAGTATTTTGATTGCTCTTTAAATGTTGCCAAAACAAATAGATAAATTTGTACCACATGCCCACCTGGCCATGCAATTAAAAAATATACATACCCCGTAAGGTATGTATTTTTTATATAAATCGCTTGCGTGTTTTTGTTTGTGTATCGTCTATTTGATATACCCAATATGGCATATTTTTTATACCCCTATGCGGTATTTAATATGCCACAATATTATACCGCACCAGAATACCCCCATATGGCATAACAAAAAAGGGCTTATGCCCTTAAAGTTTTTTAATAAGTTTTAAATCTACCCTGCCGCGCTCGTCTATCTTAATGGTTTTAACAAGCACCTTGTCGCCAACGTTAACCACATCTTCTACCTTTTCTACGCGCTCTTTAGCTAGTTTAGAAATGTGAATCATGGCCTCTTTTCCCGGTGCAACTTCTACAAACGCGCCAAATTGTGTGGTGCGGGTTACAACACCCTGATATTCGCAGTTAAGTTCAAAATCGGTGGCTATGGCAATAATCATGGATTTTGCCTTTTCTAGCATATCCTTATCGGTAGAGGAAACAAACACGTCGCCACTATCTTCAATATCAATTTTAACACCCGTTTCGGCAATGATTTGGTTGATAACCTTGCCGCCCGAGCCAATAACTTCACGAATTTTGTCTGGGTCGATTTTAAAGGTGATAATCTTAGGTGCGTATTTGCTAAGTTCTTTACGTGGTGCCTTAATGGTTTTACTCATTATCTTTAAAATTTCTAACCTACCCAAACGTGCTTGTTCTAGTGCGGTTTCCAAAATTTTGCGGTCGATACCGTGGATTTTTATATCCATTTGAATTGCGGTTATACCCTTTGCTGTGCCTGCCACTTTAAAGTCCATATCGCCAAAGAAATCCTCTAGCCCTTGTATATCGGTTAAAACTGCAACTTTGCCCGTTTCTTTATCCTTCATAAGTCCCATGGCAATGCCGGCAACTGGTGCTTTAATAGGAACGCCCGCATCCATAAGTGCAAGAGTGCTGCCGCAAACAGATGCCTGCGAAGTGGAGCCGTTAGACGATAGCACATCACTAACCGTGCGGATGGCGTATGGGAACTCGGTTTCGCTAGGTAGCACTGGTACAAGTGCACGTTCTGCAAGTGCACCATGGCCAATTTCGCGCCTACCAGCCGACCTAAGCGGTTTTGCCTCGCCAGTGGTGTAGCCTGGCATATTGTATTGGTGCATATAGCGTTTTTCTTCTTCGCCATCTAGCCCTTCTAGTTCTTGTGCATCGGATAGCATGCCCAGTGTACAAGTGGTTAAAACTTGTGTTTCTCCACGGGTGAACACGCCCGAGCCATGCACGCGTGGGAGAATGCCAACTTCGCACCAAATTGGGCGGATTTCGTTGGTTTTTCTGCCGTCTGGGCGCACGCCCTTAAACAAAATGTTATGGCGAACATGCTCTTTTTTAAGGTTGTATAGCACTTGACTGATCTGTTTTGCGCTGTCTGGGAAAATTTCAGCAAAATGTTCCTGGCACTCAACTTCCAAATTATCCTCTATTTGGTCGCGCACATGGCGGTCAAACTCTTTAAGCATTTCTACCACTTTTGGCTCGGCATATTTGCGCACTTCTTTATCAATTTCTGGGTCAACTGTTTCTAGTTGAACATCAATCTTTTTAACCTTAAGCGCTTTGCACATCTTTTCTTGAAAAGCAACCTGCTTTTTAATCTCTTCATGTGCAAACAAAATAGCGTCTAGCATAACGGTTTCGCTAACCTCTTTTGCGCCAGCTTCAACCATTAAAATTGCCTCTTTTGTGCCGCTAACGGTTAGGTCTATCAAACTTGCCTCTTGTTCAGCTTGTGTTGGGTTGATGATGTATTTGCCATCCACATAGCCAACTTTAACCGAACCAGTGCTCTCCTCCATTGGAATATCGCTTATGGATATGGCAATAGAACTGCCTAGCATGGCAAGTGGCTCTGGGCTGATGTCTGGATCTACCGATAGCGGAGTGGCAGTTACGCACACATCGTTATAAAACCCCTTAGGGAATAGTGGGCGCAGTGGGCGGTCAATCAAACGAGAGCGCAAAATGGCGCTATCTGCTGGGCGGCCTTCGCGGCGCTTCCATCCACCTGGGATTTTGCCAACGCTATACAATTTTTCCTCGTAATCCACACTAAGTGGGAAAAAGTCCATCCCCGGACGTGGGGCTTTGCTCATGGTGGCGTTAACCATAACCACCGTGTCGCCGCAACGCACAATGCAGTGCCCGTTTGCTTGGCCACAATATTTGCCAACGGTAACTTCTACCTTGCGGTTGCCAATGTCTAATTTAAATGTCTGTTCTTTCATGTTTTCTCCTAATTTAACCTTATAATTATATCACACAAAAACAAAAAAATAAATTATTTTTAGGGGGTTTTATCAAATTTTTTAAATTTTGCATAATTGCATAATGCAAAACGCAAGCAAACTTGGCTTGTACACACATAAGATAGCCATAAAATGTATATAATTATTTTTGAAAACCAGGAAAATTTGATTATTTTTATATTTTTATAAAAATTTTTAATTTTGGGGTTGACAAACTCTACATTGTGTGTTATAATTTTACAAATTTTTGGAGGAAATATGAAATATAAAATGAAAAAAGTGTTTATGATTCCAGGGGATATCTATAGGGCATTATTTGATAAAAATGCCAAAACCTCTGTTCTACCACTAGATCAAGCATATAGTTTGCAGTTCGTAAACATGTTAAATGATTTGCAGCAGTCCACCCCAAGCGAAGCCCTAGCAAAAGGTCTTAAAAATAATAAGGTGTTTAATAAAACCGAAAATGACCCATATCTTTTTAGCGCTAAAGATGGAAATGTAATCGCTTGTCGTTTAAGTCAACTTATGGACACCAACTTTTTACTAGGCAATACACTTTTTGGTAATATTCCAGAACTGGAAAATTATCCATATTTTGTAATCTATTCGAAAAATGAAAAGGGCAAAATTCAATATATAGAAGTTAGCACCGAAGATTTGGACAATTTGCTTAAAACCATCCGTGCCAACTACAAACAAGATAAAAAGCAATATAACGGCATGATTGTTAATTTCGACGACACCACTAGCGATATGGAAATTTTGCTTAAGTTTAAATACGCTCATCAGCCAGCAGAAGGTCAAAAACATTTTGTGTTTACAGTGGGCGACAATAAATACACTTTGTTTGACAAGACAACTCGCAAAGTAACCAACACTTTCACAAGCGAAACCGTGCCTGTACTACACAACGGATACTTTATTTTAAAAGACCACAAAGGCTCTCGTTTCTATCGCGATAGCGATGGCTATTTAAGTGATAGTTATGCTGAAATTATCCCATTTAGAAATTATGGGAATAATAAAAAAATCGCTATCGTTAAAATGCCAACTAGCCAAGTGCTTAAAAAATGCAAATTTGCAGAAACTGAAAAAGAAGCTAATAAAACAGAAACCGAATCAACAGACAATAAGAAAGATTATCAATCCCTTAGCATGATAGAAAAACTTATCCTTAAAAACAAACTGCCTAACTATCTTTGGGTGCAAGTTGACGAACTATATCAAATGTTGGTGTTGGATGCCCAAAGCCAATTAGTGGCTTCCGATTCACTTATAGTAGAAAAAACTGAAAAGGCTAAAAATAAATACGATTACTATATAAAAGACGCGTTCACATATGCTGAAGGAAATGAATATTTTATATTAACTCAAAAAGAATTAGAAACAAAACCTTCGTATATCATCACTAAAAACCAATTCGGTTCTAGATCTGAAGGCATAGGTGAAAACCGAGAGACAGACACCGACCCTGCATTGCAATACGATAAAATAACAATTTTGGCAGATAAAAATCAAAATTACGATAACGATTTAGGCTTACTTAAACTTGAGCAAGATATAACCGATAAAGATACTGGCATTACTACCACCAAAACCATTTATATTGACTACATTGGAAGGGTACTTACTGAAAAAGATAAATTATCTGGAGTTTATCTATACAAATACAAAACCAATCAGCCTATTAAAGCAGGCGGCGAGTCGGTAACTCTAGAAGATATCCCAGCTGAATTCTTTATTAATGACACAGCAGCAGAAAATGATGGCAAAGATTTAAGCAAAGATGCTTGCGCTCCATTTGTTGAAGAGTTGTGCAGCATATTTGTAGATAGGCAGATAAAAGAGTATAGAAGAACTCTCTCTTATAAAAACTATTCTAAAAAGAGTGTTTATGCTAAAGTTGAAGATTCTATAGAAGAGTTTACAAAAATAATCCACGGCAAAATTGAAAAAGCTTCTAAAAACGTGCGAACTGCTGCACGGCGTAAAACTGCTTTCAATAAAATTATAGAAGAAATCAGAAAAAAATTCACAACTTTACAAGAAAACCCATATACAAATACAAAGCCTAAAAAAGTTGCAGAAGCCAAACCTCCAGTAGTGCCAGCGGCCACAGATAGGCAAGAGACCCCTGCAGTGCAAGCGGCTACAGGTGAGCAAGGAACCCCTACACCAGTGCCAGCGGCTACAGGTGAAGAAATTCTAGTTGAAGAAAACCCAAACGAAGCAATTCCAGTTGTAGAAACTCCAGGTGAAAAAGCTTCAGGTGAAAAAGCTTCAGGCGAAAATGCTAAAAAGAAAACGCAAGCTAGAACTAAAACAAAAGGACCATTAAAAATCAAAATAGAGCCACGTGGTGAAGATGAAGATCCAAAAATAACAATAACTATTAATGATGAACAAGCGCTTCTAGAAAAATTAAATGGACTTGACAAGATTACAATACGTTCCCTAAAGGACGCATTTAACTTAAACAAAACCGAAGCAGATCTTCTTTTGCAAAAATTAAAAAATGAGTCCTACGTTAAAAAGACCGGAGACGATAAATATGGTGCTGTGTACGGACTTAATAAAGAGAATGTAAAATCTAGTATCAGTGTTAGTAAAAATAAATAGCCAGGTACTTTATGCGGAATAAAAATGCAATTGAAAACTATGGCTTAGCCATTGAAGATAGGGTTGTAAAGTTTATTGATGTAGAGTTAATTATCGAATGTTTGCGCAAAATGAAAACAATTTCTATAGCAAATATTCAACGTAATATGCCTTTGGGTTATACATATGCCACACAGTTTTTACAAAAACTTATTATGCGCCAAATAGTTATACCGGTGGATAAAAATGTGTACGAGCTTAATAGTGAAATTAACTTAAGTTATCAAAAATTATTAGCCGAGCACGAACGACCTTGGCACTTTAACCCTATCAACCCAAAACGTTAAATAAAAACTACAAAAATAGGAAGAGATCTCTTCCTATTTTTTTAATATTGGTTAAAAAATAAAAAAAGGCAAAGTTGCCTTCTATCCACGGATTTTAAGTTTTGCTTTAATTTCACGCGCGCGCTTAATATCCACTTCGGTTAGATAATCTAACAATTTTTTGCGCTGAGAAACCATTTTGTTAAGCCCACGAGTAGAGTGTAAATCTTGCTTGTTGGTTTTAAGGTGCTCGGTAAGGTTGTTGATTCTTGCCGAAAGCAAAGCAATTTGCACTTCGATAGAGCCAGTGTCTTGTTCGTTTTTGCCGTAGGTTTTAACAATCTCTTTTTTATCTATTTTCATACTCTCTCCTTTTAATACGCCGCTAACAATGTTGCCGTTGAGCATTCGCACAACTATTGTTAAGGTAAGTTTATTTTATCACCAAAATTTGGATTTGTCAAGGGTTTTACATATTTTTTTGCGTTTTAGCCAAACTAAGCGATATGAGAAAGTTTTTATTGCTATCTTTTGCCGTAATAACCGCGCTAGTTTTTGGCATTTTGCTTGTGCCAAATATTAATCGCATCAACTCCCTACCCGACGATATGGTTATTACATATAGCGATGTTGAACAGTGCAACAAGCAGGATAGCTACAGCCCATTAATCAATTTGTCACTACCAAAAAACGTGCCAGTTAGCGAGGATGGCGAACTGACAAACACTGTAATGAGTGTTAAACTTTTTGGGCTGTTTACAATAAAAAAGGTTAATGTTCGCCTACTTAGCGATACTGATGTGTTTGTTGGCGGCGACACGGTTGGCTTTAACCTGTTTAGCGAAGGGGTGATTTGCGTGGGCAGCAACGCGGTTAGCACGGCGGACGGCCTAAGCGAGCCGATATTATCTAGCGACATCAGAGAGGGCGACGCGATAATTAGCATAGAGGACATTAAGATAGAAAACATTTTGGATTTAAATCGAATTATTAATATGCCAAAATATGCAGGCAAGGCTGTAGAAGTTCGTTTGCGCAGAAATGGGCAAGAAATATCCACCACCATCACCCCTGCGCTAGATCAGTTTACAAAAAGTTATAAGTTGGGTTTATGGGTGCGCAACAACATAAGCGGAGTGGGCACACTTACATATGTTAAACAATCTAACAACCGTTTTGGCGCGGTTGGCCACCCCATTGCTGAAGCCAATATAAGCCCGAATTTTAATATGGATAGCGGAAATATATATAAATGCAATCTGCTTGGAATAAAAAAGGGCGAGCGCAACAATCCGGGCGAAATCCGCTCGTCTATTAACCTTAGCGACGACGCAATTGGCATAGCCGACACCAATTGTGACTACGGGGTGTATGGCACGCTGCTTAATAAATCCATTATCGACCCAGAGCGCACTGCCCTACTTGGCGGCAGATTGTCGGTTAAACTTGGCGAAGCAAAAATTTACTGCGCGCTCGATAACGAAGGGGTTAAAGGGTATGACGTTATGATTGTTAAGGCAAACAAACAAAAAAATGCGGACGATAAAAGCATGACAATCCGCGTAACCGACAAAGAACTTATTAAAAAAACAGGCGGCATAATTCAGGGCATGAGCGGCAGCCCAATTGTTCAAAATGGCAAAATTGTTGGCGCAGTAACCCATGTTATGGTTAACGACCCCACCAGGGGGTATGGGGTATACATAGATTGGATGATAAATAATTAGTTGTATACCCCACTGGGCATAAAAAAGTCACCATTAAGGTGACTTTTTGTTAAGCCTCTGGCTCGGCAATTTTTTGCACAATTAACACTAAGTTGTTATAAGTGTTGTTTGTATCCTTACCTAAACTTACTGTAAGTTGAGTTTGAGCGGCTGCATTGTATAAAAATTCGCCACTAAGTGGATAGGTTGCAGCTGTATTTGCACCAGATATTTGGCTAGTGGTATCTGGTGTAGCATCAAATGCCAATGCTATGCTTGGCGCAGTTCCGCCGCCACCACCAGTTACAACCGCGGTTGCTTGATATTTTATTAAATAGTACCCTGCTGTAAGGGTTAAGGTATCTGTGCCGTTAAATAGAACATCGGTTTGATCGGCTGGATAATCGGTACCGGCAACTAAAGTTGGGTCGGTGTTTGCCGCAACGGTGGTTGCAGTAAATTGTGCCGCTGCTATAGTTCCTGGCTCGCCTTGTGGGCCGGCTGGGCCCACATCACCTTGCACACCTTGTGGACCAACCGCACCAGTTGCACCCGTTGGACCGATTGGACCAGTAGGACCGGTAGGGCCAGTTGGACCGATTGGACCTACCAAACCCTGTGGACCGATTGGACCAGTTGGGCCGGTTGGA
>CANRQB010000009.1 GCA_947632645.1 uncultured Clostridia bacterium
TTAACACAGGAGGTGTTTTGGGTGCAAACGTATAACTCCCCGAACCCCCAGACTATCTGGGGGTTTTCATTGTACAATAAAAAAATCAGCACTTTTGTGCTGATTTTTTGTTTGGATTGTTAGCTAGTTTACAATTTTATAAGATGTTGATGCGTCAGTTGGTTGATGGGGAATTATGTTATCGTCAACCTCGTTTACATCGGCGATGTTATTTGGCATGCATGCTAAACCTTCATCGCAGTGCTGTTGAGAAATAAAATCAACGCTGCTTTGATCAATTTCAGCAATTGGTTTTTGTTCGTCAACTTTTTCTTCGATGATAGAAATTTCTTGTTGATTTAAATTTGGCTCTTCTAAACTTGGGGTGGTTTCCGCCACAAAAACTTGCCCTGTTGTTTGATTGGCTAAATCTATTTCGGAATAAACATCTTGTTTAACATCTTTGCAATCATCTTGGCTAGCAGTATCAATCTCATCTTCTTGGTTATTGGCTGAACTTGCTGACTTGGGCGTATCGGTTACCGCAACTTTTTGTGCAGTTTTGGTTTCGTTGGTTTTGGTTGGGTCGTTAATAATGCCAATAACAACCAACAACCCTAGCACTGCGGTAATAATTTCGTTAATGTGCGCCACATCAAATTTGATATCGCACGCTTGCAACACCAGCAGCAGCGCACTGACTATTGACACCCAAAAATTATAATTGGTTAATCGATTTTTCCATTTCATTTTTGCTCCTTTTCTAGTTGCTTTAATTTTGTAGCAACCAGTGTATTTAAATAGCTAGCCGAAAACTTAAAAAGGTTATTAAATTTTTTAAGCAAATTAAGGTCAACAATCATAATAAGTTATTTCCATGCTATCCACATTTGCATCCTCTTCTTGTGAAGTGATAGTAATTTGAAGTGTGTTGCATAGACGTTTAAAATGGAACTCGTTTAAACCAGATTTTTTTGTTGTAAAGGTTAAACTTTTATCGTTAAACTTTAATGCAAATGTAACATTTTTGCTTGCATAAACTGTAAGTTTGGTTGCAACTTTTTTATTACAATTTTCAAAAATATTGCAATTTTGCCACAATTTTGGCAAATTTTCATCAAAATATTTGCTATTTTTAGAAATTTTTACAATTTCTTTAACTCCGTTAAGCACAAAGTACATCTCTTCTAGCATTTCGGATTTAAAGGGTAAAAAACAAACAACATCTACCCCACGCAAAATTTGATAGGTTAAATCTTGAGTGTTAAGCATAATTAAAACATTGTTTGTGTACTCGCCATTTTCGCACAAAATTTGTTTGCCATCACTAAAATCTATATTTGTTGCAAGGTAGTAGATATCACCTAAAGAAGAGGCAACCGCATTTGGGTTTATATCCCTTAAAATGGTATTTAAATTTATATCTTGCTTAACAACTTTTGCACCGTTATACACGTGCAAACCATCCTTTGTAAAAAACAAAAGCGAATTGCCGCAAATAGATACAGTGTTGGTGTAAATTAGTGTGTTGGATTGATACACCATGCTAACTTTAACTTCGTCTTTATAGATGTTAATTTTGCTTATGCCATAATCGCGCACGACATATACGTCCTCGTCAAAACTTATAACTTTTCTGGCATAGCCCAAATCGTCCTGTAAACTTACATAACCCGACACATCGTCGTTTGTGCCAACAAGTTCGGGGTTTAAATCTTTGCAGTACCAAATTTTAAAGGCGGGCTCTTTTATTGTGCAAAACAGCACGCCTTCGTTCATACACATACTGGTTATAATTGGTACGTTAGATAGTTGTTTTGGATTATGATTGGTTTGCCATACGTACATCTTTTCTTGCGACGACATGATAATTGTATCTAAATCGTCCTTTTTGTACGATAAAACAATGGGCGCAGTGTCAAAACTTATGCCAAATAGCGACTGAAAATTATACGAATATTTAAACATTAAATTATAGTATAATCGCTTATCATCGCCATATAACAGCATACGGTAGGTGGTATCCCCATCGTTGGGGTAATACTGTTTAAAACACCCCAACCCTTTAATCTGCGATACCCCATCGGGTATATATAGTGGGCGTGGTCCATCCTCTAAAAAGGTAAAGGTGGCAACCTCTACCCCATTAGCTGAAATAAGTTTATCGTCCGCTTGATAGTTATAAAATATATTTTTGTTTTTATTAAGCTTTAACTTAAAACTTGTTTTATCTGCTGGCATATTAACTCCTTGGCATAACAAAAGTTTTCATTTCCTTAACTTTTTCTGCTTTTTCGCGATATTCGCTATTAAATCTGTTAAATTCATCAAACATGCCGTTTGCAAGGCAATAATATGCACATAAGCCAAGCACAACCACATCGGTGTTTGCCATATCCAATTCGATTGTATCGTTTATGCTGGATATTTTTGGATACCCAACATATTTAACTACAAAATTGCCATCTATAGGCAAAACCAAGTTGTGGTTTATAATTTTATGCTTAACTATTTTGTTGTTTAATTTAACCTGCAAAACCCTAATAAAATTTTTAAGTTCGCTTAACTTTATTTTACAATTATCGCTTTTAACCTCTTGTTCCATGGTTAATGGTAGATAGTTGGTGCAAAGTTCGCGTATCGATAAATTTAGCAAGCTATATAGTTGCTTAACCTTTTCTTCTTTAAAAAGTTCATCCTGCAAATTACCTTCTTCAGCCTGTTCTAATTTTGTAACCTGCTCTAATTCTATGTTTAATCCTAACAGATTTAAAGCATCCTTAATAACCATTAAAACATACATGTAAATTTCTCCTTTTAAAAGTGCTGCAAATTATTGCAAAAATAAAGGCAATTATATTAAAAATTTTCCTTTATTAGTTGATTTATAGAGTCATCCATTTCATTTAAAGTTTTTCGCATTTGCTCTTTTTTAAGCAAAGCGTTGTGTTGCTCTATCGAATTTAATATCTCATTTAAATTTTGGCTTAAAGTTTTTTGTGTGTAATTAAGTGTACGTTCGTCCAGTGTATTATAGGGCAAAGTTACACAATATGTATTTTTTTGGCCTTTATTATGTATTTCAAAACAACGTTTGGATGTATTGTACACTATAAAATAATTTTTATCTATATGTTTTATTCGGTTTGAGATGTTGTATACATCGCTGGTTATTTTGATCATACTCCTCCTATTTTACTGTGATGCCAGTTATAAGTGCTTGTCCGCTTGGTAAATCGCAAATTAAATCGGCATATTTAACAAGGGTTGCACTGTATGCAGGGTAGCCCGGTTTTTGATGCAAAATTTTGCCACCTTCGCCTTCTATCCACTCCCAATCGCATAGTTGATGTAGGGTGAATTTAGATGTGTCTAGTAGATACATAGCATCATCGGCTACAAAGCGATCGCTAACCACTGGGATGCCATTAAAGCTTATTGCCTTATAGCCACCCTCTAGCTCGGTTACATCGATATTGCGTCTAAATTCGGCAAGATAGTTTTGGTATGCGCGTTTAACTTTTGCGCTGCAGCTGATAAAGTCGATGGTTGCGCCAGTGTTTTCTTCCACTGTATCGATAGCTTCTTGCAAAACATCGTCTGAAATTGTGCCAGCTTCGGTTTTGGTGTATGGGGTAAGCCATTTATTTTTTGCTTTGTTTACGCCATACAAATTTTCAATCTTTTCATCAAAAATTGCACCAAGGCCGGTTATTTCGTTATTCATACTGCCTTGCACATAAAGTTTATATTCGGCGGTAATTTTGCTTGGCTCGCTTGCAAAATGGATTTGCTTGTTTGCCCTATCTACGTACACGATGCGTTGGATTTCGTTACCCGCAACGCCAACACCTTCTACCACCATGCCTTCGATAACGTTTTTAACGCTGTCTACAGTTGCCACAGCACCTTCCACAGAAGATATGTTTGCAACAAGCCCACTGCCATCACCATAAAGCATACGGCTTAGGTTAAATTTAGAAGATGCTAACAGCCCTTCTAACTCGGCGTCTAAAAGGTCTACAAAAGCACCATTGCCGTTTGCACTTGCCCTTACTGCCTTATCGCTGATTTCGATTGTGCCATAAAGGTTTTTTAAAGATGTTCTAAATTGAACATAATCGTTAGAGTGCGCCTCGGGAAGTTCGCCTGTTTCTTTGCCTGCACCTATGCCACCGTTGATGCCAACCGGTGCGGCTTTTATAATTTCTTTACCAAACACATCACTAGATGATTGTTTAATTTTTGCAAATAGTGGGTTGGTTTTTGTGTTTAATTGATTGCACGCTGCTGATAAATAGGCCTCTTTTAAAGCCTCTTGCGCGCTGGTTAAATCTATCACTTTTTTGTCCTCCTTTAATAGATTTTTTTATAAATTGATAAAAATTTGATGTTTTTTATCATTTTTAAAGGTTTTGGCAGAAATTTTAATCAAATTTTATTTTTGTTTGATTATATTCCTTGCCAATCTGCCCGCCTCGGCAATGCTTTTTGGCACGCTTGGCGGAGTTAGAGGAATGTTACCCATAAAGTTTAATTTAACCGGAGTTTTTTGAGCTTGTTTTGTAAGATACTCTTTTATAATTTTGTCTTTAATTTGAGCATTGTTATAAACATAGTTGTTCAAAAAATCCTCGTTTAAAATTAAATTTTGCGGGGAAATGTAGTTTTTAGCAAGAATATTTAACGCCGCTTCGTTAAGGGTTAAATTTTCTTTTTGCATAGTTTCTTTTATCGCGCTACTAAAAGGGATGCATTCGCTAAATTTTTCTACAAAATTGTTAACATCCTCCTCAATTTGTTGATTGCGGTTTAAAGTTGCTTGTTGAAGTGAATTTTCGTCCTCCAAAAGTTTTAACCGCTGACTTTTTTTGGTAAACTCTGCCTCCAAGTTATTGTAGGCCTTAACCAAACTTTCGGCATCTTTAAATTTACCAAAAGGTTCGGAGCCATTTAAATTAGGTTGTTCCGTGTACATTTTATTCTCCTTTTTCTTCCACCAAAGTGGATTCGTTTTGTTGTTTTAACAATTTTTTATGTTGCTCAATATGGACAAGCAAGGTTGAAAGTTGCTGTTTAGATAGTTTATTGTTTAGTTCACTTAAAACAAAAGCGGTGTGCTCGTCTATGTGAATTTGATGGTCGTCTATAGGCAAAATTTCTATCTGCTTATTTTTGGTTACCAAAATATTTTCCTCTTTGGCGTGGTTTATTTGAAGAGAGTTAACATCAACTGTATCCTCCCACATACCAAAACCCAATAAATCCAAACATTTTTTGCGCATGCTATGGCTAAACTCGCCCGGCTTATCGTACATAAGCCCTTGTTTTATAAGGTCTAGTAGCATTGTGCGGCGAGTGCCCAAACTTTCGGTTGCTTCGTTTGAGGCATCAAACACCACATCGTCGCTGGTTATTTCGTTTTGGTCCCAATAGTACATTTTAACCGTGCCATTATCGCCGCTTAGTTTAATAAGGCGTGGCAACACGGCAAATTGTTTGTACATGCGCAAAATGTATTTAGCCATAGTGGTTATTGCTTGTTTGGTGGAATCGATTGCAGTAGCAAGTCGGGTTTGATCTTGTTCTGCCAAAAGTTGCAGTGCAACGCCCGACATATTGGTGTATTGCGAATAGCTATCCGTCATCATGTCGCTTACGCCTG
Organism: uncultured Clostridia bacterium; assembly: GCA_947632645.1. Lineage (GTDB taxonomy): Bacteria > Bacillota > Clostridia > Christensenellales > UBA1242 > Onthoplasma. The sequence goes on from CANRQB010000009.1 coordinate 5,645, forward strand.
ATACCGTTTTAAATTCGCCCAGCAACCGCTCTTCTTCCGCTTCAAAATTTAGGTTGATGGCTGGGTTTTGTACCACTTCTGGGATATGGCTACCCTGCCTGTACACCAGCACTTTGCCTGGCGACAACCCTTCAAGCTCCAAACTATCGGTATCCACACTACCATCTTCCACTGCTAAAACATTCATAACCGCGCGGTTAAAATATTCGTGTTTCCTATTGCGCACCGCGTTATACGCACGCTGAATTGGTATTAACCTGTCCACCACGCTAATGCCAAAGAAACTGCCCGGCATGTAGTTGCTTATCTGCTTAACAAACGGGAAAGTTCGCCCATTGCTGTCGTTTAAATAAGGTAATTCGCCGTCGTATAAAAGTTTATCGCCTGCCACAATGGTCAGTCTGCCATTTGGGCACTCTTTAGTTGGGCGATTGTAGCGCTCCAGCACCACACAATGATGGCTTAATTTTACATTTGCCACCTTGTTTATGTGCGCGTTGTAGCCAAGCCCACCAAGATTGCCAATATTGCTATCTAGCGTAAAGGCATTTATATCCTCTGCCTCAACGAGTTTACCCCAAACACGCTTAATTTCGTTTATATCCACTGCGTGTGCTTGAATAATGCTGTTTACATCCTCGATATTTTCGGTTGACAAATTGTCTGGGAAAATTTCAAATGGGCTAACCACTTGCACTTCCACATCTCCTTCGCGGATATCGTTGCCAGATTCGTCCTTTGCCACCATTTTGCCCGAGGACGAATTCCACACAATTTTATAAAAACATGTGCCACAAATTTCACTCCAAGTGCTGGCGGTTTTTTGAATGTTGGTTAAATTAAGCCGATTAGAAACCGAATCTAAAATGTCCTTGCTTAGTTTTGCACTTTCTATATCTGCCTCGTCTGTGCTGGCTGGCACAACCGTTACATTTGGCATGGCGGACGAAATTTTACTTATACGCGTTTCCACAATAGGTGCTATGTGGTTAAACACCTCTTTTTCTTGCCAAAAGTATTGTTTTTCGTCCTCGCGCAAGGCACCATTCGATGTTATATAACTATACTGATTGCCCATCATAAAATTTATGTTTAGCTGCCATTGCATCTCTTGGCTTAGGCGGGCTAGTCGCCTAGCGTTATAGTCCGCTTGCACCTCTTCTACTATCGATTTAGTTTTTGTCATAATACTCTCCTTTTTTGTACGGTGGTTTAACATTTTTTGGTGTTATAAATTTAGAAATTTCTTTGTACAACTGATTTAAACAATCGTTGCACAAATAAATGCTGCCATTAAATACAAGTTTTTTGTTTACAATAACATAGTCACTTAAGTTTTTGCAGCCAAAAGCATCGCATTTATATTTGCGTGTCGGAATTTGAACTATCATCACCCTCCTCCTTTAATTGATTTAATAGTTTTTCCCTTTCTTTTAAAAGTTGTTCATCGCTTAGTTTATCAAGCTCGCTAACGTTATCTATTGTGATTTTATTTAAAATTATCTTTAGTAAATCGGTGTTGGGCGGAATGGTTTTTTCGCTTATTTTTTGTTTTACTTTAACCATTTCGTTTGTTTCTTCATCGCGAACAAATTCGCTTGTGGTTTCGATAACCTTTACGCCAATTAAACTCTGTTTTAGTGCGTTAAGGATTTTTTTATCAAGTATATCTATACACACCCACCTCCTATCTTTTATATCTTAGGGCACGCAAACGGCGCTCTTTTTCTAGCTGAACAAAGTTTGGTTTTGGCTCGGGCTTTTTGTTTTCTGGGCGGCTCATAATGTAATAGCGCAACTCGTCCATGCAGTGGTCGTCCTCTTTAACCGGGCTATCGCCCCTGCCCCAACGATAGGTTTTAAATTCGCGTATCATGTTAACGCAGGTGTCAAATATAAATAATTTTGCCTTGCCCTGCCCATTTTTTAGGTAGGATTTAACCCGCTGTATGCCCGAAAACACATCTTTATTAACCCGCGTGTTAACCAAAATATTGTGCTCGTAAAACAAATCTGCCACACTTTTTGCACTAGAAAGGGTGGTTTGGTTTGCCGCACTATCTATAAGCGCTTCTAGCATGCCGTTCGAGTTTGTGTGCCAGTGCAAATTTTCGCTTATACGGTGGATTTCGCTTGAGTGATACTCTATGTCCTTTTCGCTAGCGTAATGCTCTGCTACACAGTAGACATTGCCATCCCAATCCACGGCATACCAGTGGCAAGATAGCGGATTTTTAAGCCCAGGGTCGATAGATAACTTATCCTGCCAATCACTTGGCAAATCAAAAGGCGGAATAACGTGCACATTTGTATCAAACTCGGGATAAACCCGCCCGCCAACCTCTAAAAACTGGCCATATTCGCGCGATTTAAGCTCGTCAGAGTTCATGCTACTTTTCATGGCTAAAACCGCTTGCTTACTTAAATACGGGTTATCTTGCCAACTCATAAATTCGCACCAAACATTTTCGTCGTTAAATTTGTTTAAAAATATCTCGTCGTACACAAAGGTTTGCCCTTTAAGTGGTGTCATGGTGGCAAAAATATCCCCGTCTTTATCCAGCACGCGCATCCTGCACTCGCTATAAATTTCGTAAGGTGGCTCTTCATCGAACCAAACGTAATCTAAACTTGTGCCCTGAAATTTTTCGCGCCCCTGATCGCAACTTTTAAAACCAATTTTACTAATTGAACCAAAAATGTTTTTTATTAAAATATAATCGATAATTCCATTTTTGTAATCATCTTTTCTGCCCGATAGCATGGATACCCCCATCACCCATTCTGGATTTAGGTAGTTTAGTATTTTTTGCTGGGCAACATCGCGCTGTACTTGGGTGGATAAACTTACTACCCAACCCACAGTTGCACCATTAATTTTTCTATACGGGTGGCAGCCACGCGCAAAGAAAATAACCTCAACCGCGCCGCATTCGGTTTTACCCGTGCGATTGCCGCCAAACACCCACCTATTTTTTTTATTGCATTTATGAAAAGCAATTTGTTTTTTGTGTTTAATTTTGCCCGCATTATAGGTTTGTAGTTTATTGTTGTTTTTGCGCGTTTTTAATATGCTTTCTATTCTGCTTAGTTTTTCCATTACATCCATTTGTTTAATACCCCAAAAATAGAGCAATTTATATTAAAATTGCCAAAATTATTGTATTTTTTTGTGTTAAAATGCTTACATGTTAGTTTTAATTTTTATTTTAGTGTGTTTTTCTGTGCTGCCATATAATTTTACAATTGTTAATGCAGCACAAGAAAGCGTTATCTATTACGCCCGCGTTATGACGCCTGACTGCTATTTATACAAAACACCATACGACACTGGTGGATATGACAATTTGTATTTTATAATCCCCCAAACCTATTTTGTTCAACTAACCGACGCAAGCGGTGATTATTTTGCTGCCAACTATATGAACTTTAAAGGGTATGTTAAAAAGAGTTGCGTCCGCTCGATTATAGGTATACCCACCACCCCATATAACAACGATGCAATTTTTAGGGTTTTTTACACTCCAAGTCAAATTATGCGCGAACGCCCACATGGCAGCAGCAGGGAAATTTTAACCATTCCGCAATATGAATTTGTAAAATTTATTGGCACCATCGAGGGCGACGATTTATTTTTAGAGCGCACTAACATTTGGTACTATTGCTCGTACACCACCGATAAAGAAAATTTTGGCTATGTGTACAGCGATTTTTGTGATCAGGAATCTGGCTTTGTTGCAAACAACGAGGCAGTGGATTATACAGATTTTCCGGATTTCAGCCCAAAAAATGTTGACGCCGATGACAAAAGCTTTAACAAAAAAGCAACAGGAATAGTAATTGCCGTACTAATGATCCCTGCGCTTATATTTGTGTTTATTGCTATAAAAGGTAGCCGTTTAATTAATAAGGAGAATTCTAAATCTAAATCCAAAGAGATTAAAGAGTATTAACTTTTTGCCTAAAGGATAGATGCTTAAGTTTAATGTCCTGCTTTATATCGCGTATCCAAATTTCGGCATCCATAATGCTTATAAGCTTGCTAAGATATTTAGAATTGTTAAGCTGCTCGGTTAAATTGTAAATTGCGCGTTCAACTCGCCTAAAGCCACCGCGCACAGATATGCCCAAAATGCCGCACATCTCGTCCATAGATAACGAATAATTAACTTTGCAATAAATAATTTGCTTGTCTTTTGTGTCTAACTTAGAAATTGCGCTATCTAAAATTATTTTTAAATTAATCAGTTGATTTTTTCTTGCCATAAGGTTTAATATATTAGTGTAAATATCTTCCGCGCCAAATTCGCTATAATTTGGGCTAAACGCAAATGCATGGTTTTTAATTAGGTTATCCAGTACATCGCATTTCTTTTGTAAAAATCGATAGATTTGCACTAAACATTCACTATCATAAATATCAATCATACCTCTACCTCCAAACAAAAAAAATTATATATTATGTTTTGTCGAAAAGTCAAGCAAATATGACATTTTTTACAAAATTATTGCAAAAAACCCGCCTTTGTTCGATAATTAAGGCGGATTTTATAGAACAAATGTTCTATTTTGTACAAAATTATTTTAATTTTGTTTAATAAAAATATTAAAAAAGACAACTTTTGTTGCCCTTAAATTGTTCCTGTATGGACATTTGCATTTTCGGTAAGTGCAACGCTAGATGCAGAAACTTCGTATGCTATTTTTGTAACCGTTTCGCCATCAACTTGTTTGGTATATTCCCTACTTTGGATTCTACCTTCAATGGCCAATTGGTCACCCACATTTAAACTTTCTACAAACTTTGCATTTCTACCCCATGCTATAATAGGAATATAATCTGATTTGTTATAATTTCTGTTAACCGCCAAAGTGATATCGCAAATTTCGCGTGTAAATGGGGTGATGCGATAAATTGGCGGACGGCAGATATATCCAGTAAGTTTTATAAAATTGTTGTTTATTGCCGATTCATAATCCACAATATCGCGGCAAAACACATATAGCATAAGGTGGCTGCCGCCCTCTTGTTTTGGTTGATTGTGGCTTCTAAATTGGCCTGTTAGCGCAATATTATCACCAACCTTAAGCGGGTTAAGCATCAAAATCTTTTCGCTGATAACTACATTTAATATGTCCTCTTTTTTGCTTAGCCTTGTGGTTTTTAATTGAAAGATGTAAAAGTTTTCACCCTTAACTGAGTGATCGATTGTTGGCAAGGATAAAACCTCACCTTTTAGCTCTACTTGATTGTTTGTTAATTCGTTAGTCATTTGTTCTCCTTTTATTTTTTAATTTGTGTACCAAAATTATTAATTTCAAAATTGTTGTAGTAAATCAGTTCACCAACTGGTACTAGTTGTATTGAATTGTTTTTAAAATACTCTAACACCATTTTTAAACCAGCTATTATATTATCCGCATTGTTGTGACACAAAATTATATCACCCGCCTTGGCTTTGGTTACCCTGCCCGCAATTTGGCTAGCGGATAGCCCTTTCCAATCCAAGCTATCCACGCTCCACTGGATGCAACTTATGCCCATTTCGTTACATAGGTCGATAAGCGTATTGTTATAATATCCATATGGCGGACGGAATAGTTTTGGTTCGTTGCCCGTTATGTTTTGTATAAGTTTTATATTGCTTTCTAACTCTAAGCGCATTTCGCTTTTAGTTAGTTTGGTAAAATCGGGATGAGTGTTGCTATGAAGCCCAATTTCAAATCCGTTATTATAAATCTCTTTAACCATTTCTGGGTACTCTTCCACCCAAAAGCCGACCAAAAAGAAAGTAGCTTTAACGTTATATTGGTTACATAGCGCCATAATTTCTCGCGTTTTATCTGCGCCCCAAGCGGCATCAAACGAGATAGCAATTTTGTTCTCGTCAGTTTTTACATTATATATAGGTGTTTTTTTAATTTTAGTGTTAAAATAAACCGAACCTAAATTAAGTCCGTTATAATTTAGCCCAAAGGCGGTTACAGCAACAAGCAGGCATAAAATTAACACCAATGTGGCTCGCTTAATAATAAGCACTTTCATAGATATCTACCACCCTATGCTATCATAATAGATGCAAAAAATGGCGCAAATATGACAGGTTTTTATAAATAATTAGCCCAATTTTTAACAAAAAGCCAGCTTTTTTGTCGAAAGTACAACAAACAAAAAAAACAGGCATATGCCTATTTTTCGGTTTTTTTGTTGGCTGGTTTTACAACACGTGCAGTTTTTTGCCCAGTTTGCACACCAGTTTTGGTTGGCTGTGCTTTGGGTTGAGTTTTGTTTGGCTGCACTTTGGTTGGTTGAGTTTTAGCTGGCTGAGTTTTGGTTGGTTGAACTTTTGGCTGAACTCTATTTGGTTGCACAGGTGCGGGCTGTTGTTCGGCTAATTTTTCCTCTTCGGAAAAAAATGTGTCTTCCAACTCCAAAAACATTTGTTTTTCCCTATAGTTGGCAATAATAAGCATAACCACCATTGCGGCTATAACCACCAAAATAATAATTGCCATCCACCACCAATTATCTGCTAAAAATTTTTGCATACCTACCCCCTAATTTTTATTATTTTAACACATTTAAATAAAAAATACAAATGATTTTTTATATTTTTAATCAGGTTTAGCAAATATCCATAAAAAAGATGCCGTAATGGCATCATAGCAATATGCAAAGTATTCCGCCCTTTCCTTCGTTTACTATGCGGGATAAGGTGCGCCTTAATTTTTTTTGCAAGTTTTCTGGCATACTGGTTAGCTTGCTGTTAAGCCCTTCGTTAACCAAACTTTCTAGTGATTTGCCAAACATATTGGTTTGCCATATGCCTTGCGGATTGTTTTCGAACTCCTCTAGCAGATATTTTGCCAGATCCTCGCTTTGTTCGTAGCCACCCATAATTGGGCTAACTTCGGTTTCTACATCCACGCGCATAATGTGCAAACTTGGTGCTTGTGCTTTAAGTTTAACCCCACATTTGCCACCCTGATGCACAATTTCTGGTTCTTTTAATTCCATTTCGTCCATGGTTGGCACAACTATTCCGTAACCAGTTTGATTAACCTGCTCGATAGCGGAGGCAAGTTTATCGTACTTCTTTTTTGCACTGGTTAGCTCTTTTAGGCAAGCAATAAGCGAATAGTCATCGTTAATTTCGTAGCCACATTGCTCGCTAAGCACTTTGTAGAAAAGCCCTTCTTTTGGAACAATTTCAAAAGTGACCGCGCCCGTGCCAAGTTCGATATCGCTAGACATAATTGGCTCAAAACAATCACTATTTTCAAACAGCACGCGTTTGTTATCGTAGTCACCAACCTTGCTAACCTCGTCTATAGCGGCAGAAATTGTATCTAAAATCTCCTTTATTGTAGAGTTGGTTTGTGGCAAAGGTTTAAGCCATCTTGGCATTTTAATGTTAACCACATTAAGCGGGAACTCTTGCAAAATTTCACTCATAATACTATCCACATCTTCCTTTTTTAACTCGTTTACATTTATCGCCAACACAGGAGAGTTATACTGCTCTTTTAATTTTGCGGCTAAACTAAGCGTTTGTTTATCCTGCGGATGCGCGCTGTTTAAAACTATAACAAAAGGTTTGCTGGTTTTCTTAAGCTGCTCCACTGTCTTTTTTTCGGCTTCCACAAAGTTTTCGCGTGGGATATCGCCAAAACTGCCGTCTGTGGTAAGCGCAATTGCAATTGTAGAGTGCTCGTTAATAACCTTTTCTGTGCCAATAACAGCTGCCTGCACAAATGGTATCGGTTCGCTGCTCCATGGGGTTTTTACCATGCGCGGCTTATCTTTATCCATCGCGCCAACCGCACCGTCCACAATAAAGCCGACACTATCAATTAGGCGCACACGCATATTTGTGTTGCCAATTTTAACCTTAACCGCCTCGTTTGGCACAAATTGTGGTTTGGTTGTCATAACCATATTGCCTTCGCTTGCCTGAGGCAGTTCGTCATTAGCACGCACGCGATCATTTTTATTGGTTATATTATCCAGCACAAAGTTTTTTATAAAGTTTTGAATAAAAGTGGATTTACCACATCTAACAGGGCCCACCACACCTATATAAACATCCCCATTGGTACGCGTAGCAATATCATTGTAGATGCTAAAACTCTTTTCCATATATCCTCCAACTACCCTACTTTATGATAATTCGCCAACAAATATGCCTATATTTAAAATAAAAAAGTGGCAACCGCCACCAATAATTTATTTATGATAATTTTATATTGCTAATTTGCCTCGCCATCCTGATCGGGCTTAGCTGGTTTTATGTTAAATGCCTTCATAATTTCTTCTAGTGCCATGGTTGGGTGAAGTGCTTCGTTAAAATCAAATCCACTGGACGAAACATTATTTATAAGCATATCGCTTGGCCCGCCACGTTTTATATCTCCGCCAACTTTTTTACTATCAAAACAATCTATAATGTTATGCAATAGTTTTTTAATAGGATCTTCTACCACTGGCTGTTGTTTTGCCTCCAAAGGTGCAACCTCGCTTTTGTCGTTAAGCCCAGCATAAATCATGGATTTAAACTTTTCTGCCATGTCCTTAAGCTTTGTATCCTTGCTAAGTTCGGGATATCTAGAATACAGCTCGTTTATAATCTGCTCCATGCGCATATACATAAGGCGGCTACGCTGCAAATCTAGCGCGTAAAGCTTTTTTCTGCTTGCCTCTAGCTGGCTGGCATGCTCCATACTTGCAATTATGGCATTGGAAATAGATTGCTCTTTGCTTTTAAATTCGTCTATAATGGCCTTTTGTTTGGCAATTATGCCGCGCTGCTCGCTAATCATATTTTCCAAACTTGCAATTTTATTTTGCATTTCTTGTTTATTATCCATTTTTTCTCCTTTTAAAAATTATAATATTAATAACAAAATATAGTATAAACCAACCTGCCATAAGCACTATCATAACCCAAAGTGGAATAATCTTTTGCACAAATAACAGCGAAAACAATCCAAGTCCCAAAAGCAATAGGCATAATTTAAGTTGAAATTTATCTTTAAAATAGATTGCTGTAAACAAACTTGCTAGCGAAACACTAAAAATATAGTATGGCCAAAGTTGGTTTATATCCACTCGTTTACTTATTAAGTATACCACAAAATTTAAAATTCCACAACAAAAAAATATAACTCCAAAAAATAAACTGCTATCAATTTTTAAATTTATTGCGCGAATTATAAGCATAATACCCATAAGCACAAGTGTAACCGCAAAACTTATCCTAAAAAAGGCAAACTTAACTGGCAGCAAATCTAGGATGAAAAATGCGATGGTTACAATTAAGCACGAGTAATATAAAATTTTAGACTTTTTGCCCATTTTGCCTCCTTTTTTTAACAGCCAAATAAATTATTATCGCCACGCCCAACAAGCACAAGAGTACGCTTAATAGTTGGCTTACACGGATGCCCGAGTTGCCAATAAACAAGCTATCGCCACGCACACCCTCTATTATTGCCCTAGTAAACCCATACCAAACCATGTACGATGCGGTTGCAAGCCCAACAGTTTTGGTGCGCAAAAATATTGTTAAAATTATTGCAAATCCAACAAAATTTAGTACACTTTCGTACAAATTTGTGGCAAGGTGCCAACCGTATCCTCCCATGCCATCCTCAACTTTCATGGCAAATGGCAGCCATTGTAACGAAGGGTTTGTAACCACCCTGCCATAGCAGCATTGCGAAAAGAAACAGCCAATTCTTCCTATTGCCTGCCCCAAAATAAGGCAAGGGACACATATATCGCAAATTGCAGCTAGCAGTTTAAAATTCTTTTTAATGGCGCAAAAGATTATAATTCCTATTACCCCGCCTATAACGCTACCAAGCACCGCCAAGCCAGATATGCCGTTTTTAAAATTTACTAGCTCACTAATTGGCTCGTTATGAAATATGCAGTAGTAAAGCCGTGCACCAACCAGCGCAAGCGGAATGCAAATTAGCGCTAAGGTTAAAATATCGTCACTTTTTACGCCGCGTTTTTTGGCAAGATTATAAGCCAAGCACACCCCAACAAGCATGGCAAAAGCAATTATTATGCCATAAAAAGTGATGTGAAAACTACCTATATTAAAGCCATCTGGCGGTATGCTATAATTTTTCATACACAAATATTTTAATTTAAAAAACAAAAAAATGCAACTAAATTTGTGTATTTATTTAATTGCGGCAAAAATATACAAAAAAATTTAATTTTACATATCTAAAAATATGAAATATTTTGGCACAGACGGAATCCGCGGTGTGGTGGGAAAAAATTTATGCGAACAAATTATTAAAAAAGTGGCGTGTGGTATTGTAAGATATTTTAACAAAACCAAGCTAAAACGACAAATCTTGGTGGGCAACGATAGCCGCATCAGCAGTGATTATATATTAAGCGTTTTAAACAGCGTGCTTTTAAAAAACGGAATTGATGTGGATAATGTTGGCATATGCACCAGCCCGGCGCTTGCATTTTTGGCGCGTAAACATGCCTATCCACTTGCCATTATGCTATCGGCAAGCCACAACCCAAGCGAATATAATGGAATAAAGTTTTTTAACAGCGCGGGCGAAAAGGTGGACAATAAATTCGAGCAACAATTTGAAACCCTAATGGATAAAAAAACGCGCTTAAAAAACTGCGAGCACTCTAAGTGTAAACCCTGCGAAAAACTTTTAGATGGCTATTATCACTATTTAAAAAGCTTTGTGGTTAAAAAAGATGTAATATTTGATTGTGCGTTTGGAGGTGCTGCAAAAATTTTAGATAATGTTTTGCCAAAAAGCAACAGATTGCACACCCATTTTAACGGAAAAAACATAAATTGTTGTGCGGGCTGCACACAGCCAGAAAAACTGATTATGCAGTGTAAAATACAGGGCAAAATAGGTTTTGCTTTTGATGGCGATGCCGACCGAGTTTTGGCAGTGGACGAAATGGGAAATTGCTATGATGGTGATGCACTTTTGTTTTTGTTTAGCAAGTTTTTCTTAAACAAAAAAGATTGCTTAGTTGGCACAATTTATACCAACACTGGGCTAGAAAATGCGTTAAGCAAAAATAATATAACCCTTGTGCGAGCCGAAGTTGGAGATAAACACGTGCTACAAAAGATGAAAGAAACAAATTGCAAACTTGGTGGCGAAAAATCTGGGCATATTATATTAACACAATATACCCATACCGGGGATGGTATATTGGCAGCCCTGCTTGTTATGCGCATATTAAATTTAACCAAGCTTAATTTAAGTAAATTATTTAGTGAATACACCCCATATTTTCAAGCCCATGCAAGCGTGGATATAAATGGTGTTAGCGAAAATCAAATTAAAAAATTAAAAATTAATTCTGCCTCTAAAATTATAATTCGATCTAGTGGCACCGAGCCAATTTTGCGCATTATGGTGGAAGATAAAAACGAAAAGATTGCAAAAAATTTGCTAAATTCTATAAAAAATGAGTTGATTTTGCATAAATTTTAATAAATTTTTAAAAATTTTTATATTTTTGTTAGTTTACACCATCACCAAATTTAGTTGCAAAAATTTAAAATATATGATACAATTTTTGCATGAAATATATTTTGGATGAAAGTTGGAGTAATCTATTAAAGGATAGGTTTAACATAAATTACAAACGCGAACTTTTTAGCTGGCTTAACAACGAATATGCCACTAAAACAATTTTTCCACCACAGGAAAAAATTTTTAATGCGCTAAATCTTGTGCCGCCAGATAAAGTTAAAGTGGTTATCATTGGGCAGGACCCATATCACGTACCAGGACAAGCGGATGGCTTGGCTTTTAGTTGCCACAATGGCACACAACAGCCAAGTTTAAAAAACATATTTAAAGAAATTTCAAATGAATATAACATCCCCGTTTCCACAAACACCGACCTTACCCCATGGGCAGAACAAGGCGTGTTGTTACTTAACACCAGTTTAACAGTAATCGAGCATTTGCCCGCAAGCCACAGCAATGAATTCTGGCATACCTTTACAACCGAAATTGTAAAAATATTAAACGAACTAAATCAGCCAATAGTATTTATGTTGTGGGGCAACCACGCAAAAAGTTTTTTGCCAATTTTAAACAACCCCAACCATTTAATTTTGCAAGCCGCCCACCCCAGCCCATTTTCCGCCTATAATGGTTTTTTTGGCTGCGGGCATTTTGTTAAGTGCAACCAATTTTTAACCTCTTATAACCTAACCCCAATTGATTGGAGAATTTAATTTGGATATATCGTTAAAATTAATTGACAATAATCTATTTTGGTGGTAAAATTAAGATATGATAAAAATAATCGCCATTTGCAATATTATTATTAACATCTAGTTTAGGTGTTGCGATTTGCTATGGTTTACGCCGGCGGTCGCTGGCAATTTTTATTTTTAAGGGAAAATTATATCAAAAACATAATTACCCTTACATTAACTCTGCAAACGTATTAAAAGGAGAATCAAATGCAAAAAGAACAAGGTAGTTTAAACTATGTAAAAATGGAAGAAGGCGTGCTGTCCTTCTGGCAAAAGGCGGATATTTTTGAAAAAATGAAGGCGAAAAACAAAAAAACTGGCAAATATTTTGCTACCCTAGATGGCCCGGTTACTGCCAACTACGATATGGGCTTGCACCACGCCTACAACCGCACTTTTAAGGATGCGATGATTAAATTTAACGCGCTTTGTGGTTGCGATGAGCATTTCCAAAACGGGTTTGATTGCCACGGCTTGCCGGTTGAGTTGCGCGTTGAGCGCGAGTTAGGCATAAATAGTAAAAAAGAGATTGAAGCCTATGGCATAGATAACTTTGTGGAAAAGTGCATCGAAGTGGTAAATCGTTATAGTAAATCTATGACAAAGTCCTCTATTCGCCTTGGCCAGTGGATGAACTGGGATGATAGCTATTTTACCAATAGCGACCTTAATATCACCAGCATTTGGTACTTTTTAAAGGAATGCTTTAAGAAGGGCTACATTGCCAACAGCCACAGAATTATGCGCTGGTGCACCCGCTGCGGCACAAGTTTATCCGACCACGAAATGACCGACCAAGATGCCTACAAAAACGATACCTGCCAAGCAATATTCTTTAAATGCCCAATTTTAAACACCAACTATGATATGTTGGTTTGGACAACCACCCCATGGACACTAGCTGCCAATGTTGCAATTGCAGTTAACCCAGAATTTGACTATAACATTGTTGAAGTTAAATCGCAAAGCCGCAATATAATTGTTTGTGCTTCTGCCATGAAGGTGCTTAAAGATGATGTGGTTAAAGTGGTAAAAACCATTAAGGGCAGCGAATTGGTGGGCAAAACTTACGAAACCTGCTTCCCCGATTTAAAACAACAACAATTTGAACATAAAATTGTGGCTTGGGATATGGTTAGCGCAGATGAAGGCACGGGCGCGGTTCACATTGCGCCTGGCTGCGGTGATGCTGACTTTGAATTGGGCAATAAACTTAACCTGCCAAAAGTTTGCCCTATCGACGAAAACGGCCTATATTATAGTGATTTTGGCGTGTTTGCAGGCAAAAATGCCAACACGGACGAACTAAGGGATTTTGTATTCGACCTTATGAAAAAGGCAAACAAAACATACTACACTCATAAATATACGCACAACTATCCACACTGCTGGCGATGCAAACAACCACTTGTGTTTAGGCTAGTTGATCAGTGGGTAATTAAGATGGACGAACTACGCCCACAACTAATCGGCGCAATAGACAATGTGGAATTCGAGCCAGATTTTATGAAAAAGCGTATGCTAGACTGGCTTAACAATATGGGCGACTGGGCAATTTCGCGCGCAAGATATTATGGCGTGCCACTGCCCTTCTACCCTTGCAAAAAATGTGGCAAATTAACTGTGGTTGGCAGCCTAGACGAGTTTAAAAAACTGTCCAGCGCGGCCGAAGTGGACGCACTGCCACACCTGCACCGTCCATACATCGACAAAATCAAAATCACTTGCCCACACTGCGGCAATAAGGTGGAGCGCATAACCGAAGTTGGCGATTGCTGGTTGGATGCCGGCATAACCCCATTTAGCACCAAAAAATACTTTAGCGATAAGGATTTCTTTAACAAAAACTTTCCTATCGAATGCGTAATTGAAGCTAAAGAGCAAATACGTTTGTGGTTCTATTCGCTACTGGTTATGAGCGTGGTTTTAACTGGCAAAGCGCCATATAAACGCATTGGCACAACTCCAATGCTACTTGCGCAAGACGGCAAAAAGCTGTCTAAATCTAGCCCTAACAACATCCCACTAGATGTGGCATTTAACGAATTTGGTGCGGACATCATCCGTTACAATTTTGTTGCAACTCCACTTATTAACGACGTAAAATTTGGCCGCGACACGTGTGATGAGGTTAAGCGCAAACTTTTGGGGCTATGGAACGCGTACATCTTTTTAAACACTTATGCAAGCATAGATAACCCAGATTTAACCAACTTTAAACCAGACGAAAAAACCCTTAACTTTATAGATAAGTGGCTAATTAATCGCGTAAACGAATTTGCCGCCAATGCCAAAAAGGCATACAGCAAGCAACAATTTGGCGCAGTTAGTAAGGATTTTGAACTGCTGGTTGACGAGCTCACCAACTGGTACATTCGCAACAACAGACGCAGATTTTATAAAAGCGAAAACAATCTTGACACAACCAATGCATATTTCTGCCTAAACTACGCGCTTAAAAACATCGCTATGGTTATGTTCCCTATCATTCCGTTTATAAGCGAATATATTTGGCAACACGCAGTGCGCGTACTAGACAAAAATGCAGAAGAAAGTGTTGCATTGCACACATATAACGAGTGCGAATTTGCAGTTAAGGATGAGGGATACACACTAAAAACCGATATTGTGCGCAACATATTCACGCTTGCAAGCAAGTTAAGGAACGAAAATCAAATTAAGGTTAAGCAGCCGCTTAAAACCATGTATATTGTTGGCAGCAAGCAAGTGGCAAACGCGGTTGAACTATATAAGGATATTATCGAAAGCGAACTTAACATTAAAAACATTGTGTTTGAGCACGACAACAGCAAGTTTAATGACGAATTTTTGTCGCTAGACTTCAGAAAGGCTGGCGCAGTGCTTAAAGGCGATGTGCAAAAGGTTAAAAATCTGCTGGTTGAGGCGGACGAAAAGGCAATGAAAAATTATGTGTCTGGCTATAAATCTGGCAAAGTGCAAATTGGCGGATTTACATTAGATAGCGAGTTATTTGTGCTGCAAAGCAAGCCAAAAACCGAGTATGTTATAGCCAATGTGGATGATGTTAGTGTGGTTTTGGATATAACAATCGACCGCAATTTGATGTTAGAGGGCCTATCGCGTGAACTTATCCGCGCGGCACAAGTGCTAAGAAAGGATGCCGGCTTTAACGTATCCGACCGAATAAAACTAGAGTTAACCACAACGGGAGCCGACATAAGTGAAATCATAGCCACCTATGCGGACAAAATAAAAAGCGAACTATTGGCTACTGAAATAACCCACCTAACCCACCCAGAAATAACCAAAACCCTAGAAATTGGCGACGAAACGATTACTATCTCCATGAAAAGATAAATCAGATATCATTTATAATCGTTATAACTTTAGTTATTAAGCAAAAATAACTAAAGTTTTTTTGTAAATTCAATAAAAAACGGATTAATCTAATAATTTTTTATATTTATATAAAAAAGTTTGCATATTTGTTAGAATTGTGCTAAAATGATAGTATGATTGGTGTGGATATTGAAAAAATTGAAAGATTTGCCCATTGGTCAGAAGAAGAATTTAAGCGCGTGTTTACTCGGGCAGAAATTGAGTATGCTAATCGCTATACAAACAGATTAGAGCATTTTTGTGGCTTCTTTTGTGTTAAAGAAGCATTTGTTAAGGCGCTGGATGACGACGGTGTCAGCTACAATCAAATTGAAGTGCTGCATACCGACACTGGCAAGCCGTACATAAACCGCACAAAATATGTAAACGAAATTTTGCACGAATATTTCGCCAACAAAATAGAAGTTAGCATCTCCCACTGCAAAGAGTACGCGGTGGCGATAGTAAGCATAGAATAAAAGCGTTGGCTAGTTGGGGTTTGTTTAGGTGGGCATAAAGGATCTTGCGTCTACACTTAGTGCTTCGCAAGGCGTGTATCCACAATACCCTTTACACCCAATGGCACAATAACCCAATCAAACTGCACTTAAACACTCCTCGTAAGTTGTTCCAAGTTAGTAAAATTTGAAAGTAAATCAAGTGAGCATTAAACTAACGCAAGGCGCATATACGCAAAACATTTTATCCCAATAGCTAACATACTTTAATCAAACTGCACTTTGGAACTCCTCGTAAGTTATTTCAAGTGAGTAAAGTTGTATGTAAGGCATGCGGGTAGAAAAAGACAAACTGCACTTCGGTGCTCCTCGCAAGCAGTTTCAGGCGGGTAAAGGTTTAAAGAAATTTCAAGTGAGTAAAGTTTTAAAATAAGCAAGTATAAATTTGTGGTCAAATAAAAAAAAACAAGCAAAATTAATTGCCTGTTATTTTTTTACTTTCTCACAGTTGTGCCCTGCTCTAATGTGTAGGTTTTAGCAAAAGCCATATCTGTTATAGAATAAATATTATCCAAATTTGTTATGTTTAAAACTGCCCCTTTTGGTGCGAATATATCGCTCCCCCATGGTGCGGTAAAACAGATATCTTCTTCTACACGCAAACCGGTTATTGGAGCCCCCAATGGTTCATACACCCCAGGTTGTGCAGTTGGTGCATATTTATTTGCAAAATCATTTGGCTTAACAATATAATTTTCGCCATCTGGGTTTTTAACTATCATACTACCAGCAACTTTAACCACAGATTTTGTTTCGTCAAACGCATAAATTTTGCCATCGCGTGAACATCTTGGACGAGTGTCAACTTCTTGCCCAACCTCGCCTTCAACCGCCTTAACCAAAACAGTTTTTTTAGAGGTAAAAGTTTTTGCTCCTTCAGCAATTTTTTGTTGCACATAGGCTTTAATATCCTCTACAACTTTAAAGCCAACAATTATATCTGGATAAGATTTATCCTGAGATATAAGATTTAAAGATTTTTCCATAATTAATCTCTCCTTTTAATAATAATTTTATATCACAGGTTTTTAAAAAAGTCAATGGTTAGTAAAAAATAAAAAAAATTATTAAAATTTGCAAAAATTTTGGCATTTTTTATTAAATTTGATGCAAAAAATTAAAAAATTTGATAAAATTGATATATGTTTATAAAAGGTTTAAAGTTAAAAAGCAAATCGGCAAGCACATTTGTTGCAGTGGATGCGGGCGGCAACGAATATCTGCTGCACAGCGATGCAATTGTGCAATATAAAATTAAATCGGGCGAAGTGGATAACGACACCTTTTTTGCCTGCGTAGAGTTAAGCAGCAACCTTATTGCCACCAATTTGGCGGTTAAATATTTAAACAGCAGCATTAAAACCGAAAAGCAAATTAAAGATTACCTCTACAAAAAGGGCTACCACTCGCCTAGTGTAAATTACGCAATTAAAAAGTTAAAAGAGTACAACATGATAAACGATATGCAATACGCCACAAGCTACATAAATAGTAACCCCAATTTCAGCAAAAAAAAGTTGCAACAAAAACTTGCAACAGTGGGCATAAAAAAGGATGAAATTGCAGAAAATTTAAGTGAGATTGACGAGTTGCCATCCTGCCTAAAATCCGCACAAAAATTTGTTAGAAGCCACACCATGGACCAAAAAAATCTGCAAAAACTAACCCGCCACCTAGCCGGCCAAGGTTATGGTTGGGATACAATCCGCCATGCGCTATCCAAACTGGATTTTGATGTGGACGAGGATTAAACATTAAAAATTTTTGTATTAATTTTTATAATATAATATACCTATTAATAAATTTATAAATATAATTAAAAAGAAAACAATTCATCCAAAAATTGTTTTTTATTTTTTTATGGGTGTGATATAATTGGTTTTAGGGGGATTTATGAAAATTAAAAAAATAGAAGCGTATGAAATTATTGATAGTCGCGCCAATCCAACCATTGAATGCGAAGTAACTTTAGAAAACGGGATTAAGGCACATGCAGCCGTGCCAAGTGGTGCATCCACTGGCGAACGGGAAGCGCTAGAACTGCGCGATGGTGGCAAGCGCTATCATGGCAAGGGCGTATTAAAGGCGGTAGAAAATGTAAACAAAATTATTGCACGGCAAATTGTTGGCATGGATGTTGAAAATCAAAAGGCCATAGATAAGGCCATGATTAAACTAGACGGCACTGCATATAAAACACGCCTGGGAGCAAACGCTATTTTGTCGGTTAGTTTGGCAGTGGCGCGCGCAAATGCAGCCAACAAAAACAAACCACTTTATGCCACCCTTGGCAAGGGCAACAAACTACCTATGCCAATGTGCAACATAATAAATGGCGGCGCACACGCAAACAGCAATGTGGATTTTCAGGAGTATATGATTGTGCCAGTGGGAGCAAAAACTTTTGAAGATGCCGTGCGCATGGTAAGCGAAACCTTTATCGAACTTAAAAAATTGCTTGCATCCCGTGGCTACTCCACTTCGGTTGGCGATGAGGGCGGTTTTGCACCAAACTTTAAAAATAACGAGCAACCACTAGAGTACATTATGGACGCCATTAAAAATGCGGGGTATAAGCCAAAACGCGACATCGCCATCGCCATGGATATTGCGGCAAGCGAATTTTACAATAACCAAACTGGCCGCTACGAACTAAACAAAAGTTTTTCTGGCAGCCGCACAACTGACGAGATGATTGATATGGTGGTAGATCTAACCAAGCGCTACCCTATCATTTCAGTGGAAGACCCACTTGGCGAAAACGATTGGGATGGCTTTAAAAAACTCACCAAAAAAATTGGCAAACGCGTGCAAATTGTTGGGGATGATTTGTTTGTAACCAACAAAAAATTTCTGCAACAGGGCATAGATATGGGCGCTTGCAACGCAATTTTAATTAAACTTAACCAAATTGGCACGCTAACCGAAACCTTAGAAACCATTGCGCTGGCGCAGAAAAATGGCTACAAAACCATAATCTCGCACCGCAGTGGCGAAACTGAAGATACCTTTATTGCCGACCTTGCAGTGGCAACCAACGCCGGGCAAATTAAAACTGGTTCGATGTCGCGCACGGATAGGGTGGCAAAATACAATCAACTTATCCGCATTTCGCGCACAAACAAAAAAGCGGAGTTTAATTTATGATAATTTCTATAGACGGGCCATCGGGCAGCGGCAAATCCACTGTTGGCGATGCCTTGGCACAAAAGCTTAAATTTGTACATTTTAACTCGGGCTTATTATACCGCGCCATTGCAGCGCATCTTTTAGCAAACAACGAGGATTTATCTAAGGTTGAAAGTTCGGTTTATCCCATAATACTAAAAACCGAATTTGTAGGCGGCGTGCAGCACGTTTTTGTTAACAATATCGATTACACCGCACACTTGCGCGACAACCAAGTTAGTGTTGCCTCGCCCACTGTTAGCAAAAACATACATTTTAGGCGCATTATAGATAATTGCCAGCGCGCATATGCAAACAATCACAATGTGGTTATAGACGGCCGCGACATAGGCAGTTATGTATTCCCAGAGGCAGATTTTAAGTTCTATTTGGATTGTTCGCCCGAGGAGCGCGCCAATCGCCGATATAAAGAGCTTAAACAAAAAATTGACTATCAACAAATTTTAAGCGAAATTAAACAGCGCGATTATATAGATAAAACCAAACCTATCGCCCCACTTGTTGTTCCGCAGGGCGCAGTGGTGATAGATAGCACCTACCTAACTTTAAACGAGGTGGTGGATTTTATGTATAATCACATTAAAACGCATAGCAAAGCAACAAAATAGTTGCTTTTTTTGTGCTGTTTATATTATCATATCTATATAATAATTTGTGTTTTATTTCTGTGCAGCAAATTTAACCAAATTTTAATAAAAATCTGCCATTTGCATAAATTATTTTATAAATATTTAAAAAATTTTAAAAAAGGGTATTGACAAATTTAAACATATGTATTATACTAAAGACATAAAGACAAATAAAGGGGGAGAATATGAATTACGCTCAACTTATTAATTTATTTAATGGATATTTGGCAGATAGCACTGCAAGGTCTTTCACTACATACATTCAACGTCACCGCAATGATGCAAGCAATGGCGATGCTACTCTTAATTTAGATTCCTTGGTATCTGGCAATGTTAATGCGGGTTCTAATGCCAAATATAACGAGTTGCTTAATTACATAGCAGAACACAATATAGATATTTCGGGCGATGCCGCAAAAGAGGATTTGCGCCTACTTTACAACAAAGTTATAACCAACAAAATTGCATTAAAGGTTAGCGATAGTGTTGTGGATTATCTTTATGGTTCGGCTAAACCTATTGGCACAAAACGCAATGGGGATTTTAAACTTAGCAAAACTGGTAGAGCTAAATATTGGCTTTTCTCGGTTGGTGTTAAAAAGTTTTTAATACCTGTTCTAACTATAACCGCTGCAACTGCTGGTGTGGTTGGCTTAATTGCTGCCCTAACCCCTATTGGTGGCTCGGCATTTGCAACTGGTAGCGCACTTGTTAACTTTATAACTGGTATAACCATAGGCGCTCCATTTGGTTTTGCAGCTGCTGTTGGCATTATGGCTGCTAAAGATTTAATAACAAAAGCCTACTATAAACATCAAATTAAAAAGGGCAAACTAGCCGAATTAGTTAAAAAGATAGAAACCACTCAAGAAAAGATTTCTGCTAAAAAAGGTTTCTTTAGTAGAATTGCCAACTATTTTAGAAGTGGTGTAAACCGCAACCGTTTGTGGGCTGTTGCAAAATATCGTGAAAAAATTTCCGATAAGTACGACAAAATTTCGGACGAACAAACCAGAGCACAATATGCCGACGATATAGCAATGGTAGATAAATTTATGTACAAACACATGAGGAATTGCTACAGCGAATCTCTTATAACCGGTCGCGCTATGAGGGATATGGATATAATCGGCAAATACTACACCTACGATTTGCAAAATGATAGTAAAGCATTAAAGTTGGATCTTGCAAAACGTAACACAAGGCATCCGGGCAGAACAAAAGCAGCCGAAGTTCAAGCTACAGCTAAAAATGTTGCTGCAAAATTTGTTAGAGATGCTTTAACCGGTCGCGCTAATGATATATTTGACACTCTTACTCCAGCAGAACAAATTGGCCAACCTAGCAAAGCCGCTGTTAAATTGGAAGAGTTAAAACAAACTGTTGCCCAAAATAAAAAAGAACGCCAACAAGCTATTGCGGAAGAAACAGAACAACGCAAACAAGCTCGCGAAGCCAAAAAAGCATACAAACAATCTGACGAATATAAACAAAAGTTAGAAGACGAACAAACTGCTAAACAAAACAAGAAGAAAGCACAAACTGCTCTTAAATTGGCTCGTGTAGCAGAAACTCAAGAGGATGTTAATGCAGTAAAACAAACCGCAGAGGATGTTAAGAATACAATTGCATCTTTAAACGATTCAAAAAGTGAACAAGCAAAAAAGATTGCTGCAGACACCCAACCTATTATAGATGAAGCAGTAAAAGAAGTTGAAAATAACGAAAAGGTTATAAATAAAATTAAAAATACTCCTGTTACCAAGCCAGAGCCTGCTAAAAAAGAGCAACCAGCTAAAAAAGAAGATGACAAAAAACCAGAAACTGATAAGAAGGCTGAGCCTAAAAAAACAGTTCCTGCTAAAAAAGCAAGCACATCTTCAAGAAGCATTCCTAAAAACATAACCAGCTACGAATTGAAGGATATCTCTGTTGTTAAAATAGATGATAGTAGCATTATTAACAGGCAACGCAGAGTTATTGCTAAGGTTAAAGTGACTTTCGAACAAACTAATTCTGATGGTACCACAACCACAAAAACAGCAACTAAAAATCTTGAAATTGCTAAAGGTAAAGCTAAACAAATGGAAGTTATTGCAAACACTCCTACCGAACGCGATTCGGCAATAAGGCAAAAACTTGGCATGTCTTTAACTGGTGTTGCAGCAAGTTCTCTTGAAGCTGCAACCACAAAGGATGATGCACCAAAAACTACAACAACAGCTCCATCAGCAAAAGCTAAAGCAAATCCTCAAAATCGTTCATTTAGCCTAGTTAATCCTCAAGGTAAAACTACAAAAGGCGATGCACAAGAAGAAATCTTTAACGATATGAATAATGGGCTTAAAAGATAAAAAGGTTAGAAATTTCTAACCTTTTTTTCTTACACTCGCCATCTTAATAATCCTATTTTCTTATACTCTCCTATTTTATATCTTAATAATTCCGTTATAACTATAGTTATTAAACAACATTATCACATTAGTAATAATTCTATATAATTTAACAAAAATTAATTATTACTTTAGTTATTAAACAATATTCATTATTACAATAGTAATTAAACAATATCCATAACTAATTATTAAACGATTTATAATTACTATTGTAATAAACTACCGCAATAACTTTAGTTATTAAATTTACCATCCGCAATAACTTTAGTTATTAAGACATCTCAAGACATAATTACTATTGTAATAATTTCATGATAACTTTATTCATAACCACAATATCATTATAATTTTAGATATTAAAGCACAAGAATTAATTATCAATCATAACTTTAGTTATTAAGACAAATAAAACATAAAATTACTGTCTTCGATAATTAAATAGTAATTAAAACATAATTATTATCCATTATGGCTATAGTTATTAAGAAATAAAACTATAATTATTAAGATTGTTTTTTACTATTGTAATAAAGGCAATAAAAAACTTTAGCTATATAAATAACTAAAGTTTAATTAATGTGGCCTATTTTAGCAGTTTGCGCCTAATAATTTTTGCTTTCTACTTCAAAATAACTTTGTGGATGAGCGCATACTGGGCAAACTTTTGGTGCAGTTTTGCCAATGTGTTTGTGACCACAATTGCGACAAACCCAAACAACCGCCTCTTTTTTAACAAAGCATTTGTTCTTTTTAACATTTTCTAACAGAGCGTTATAGCGTGCCTCGTGCTCAGCCTCTATTTTTGCAACGCCCTCAAATTGTTTAGCTATTGCCAAAAAGCCCTCTTTTTTAGCGGTGGCAGCAAATTCTTTATACATTGTTGTCCACTCATAATTTTCGCCCGATGCAGCATCCTTCAAATTTTCTAGTGTAGAAGGCACTGCCCCACCATGCAAATGTTTAAACCACATTTTTGCATGCTCAGCCTCGTTGCCAGCAGTGATGCGGAAAATTTCAGAAATTTGCTCGTACCCATCCTTTTTGGCTTGGCTTGCATAATAGCCATATTTCATGCTTGCTTGGCTTTCCCCAGCAAAAGCAGTTTTTAAATTTTGTTCGGTTTTACTACCTTTTAATTCCATTTTTTCCTCCTAAAATAAACACTATAATTATACAAAATCTGCAACCCGTTTGCAAATAATTTTAATGCCTTTTTTCATTTTAATAAAAATTTCTTAGTTAAAAAATCTTCCACCCGCATTATTAAAAAAAATTATTACAAAAGTAATAAGCCCAATAAAACATTTTTGATAACTAAAGTTATAACGGATATTGTTTTAATTGCTATTGTAACTACGATTATTATATTAGTTTTAATTACTATTGTAATTATGAATATTTTTTTATAACTAAAGTTATAATGATATTTGTTCTAATTACTATTGTAATAATGTTATTTTTTAATAACCATAGTTATAACGAATATTAATCATAAAAAAGTAAGAATAATTTCTATTGTAATTTTAGATTGTTTTAATAACTTTAGTTATAATAATGATTAAGGTCTTATTTACTATTGTAATAATGCCATAAAAATAATTTAGTTTTAGTTTAATAACAATAGTTATTGCGGATATGTTTTAATTACTATTGTGATTATTATCATTTTATTGACCTTAATTACTATTGTAATAATGCCAATAAAAAACTTTAGTTATAGTAACTAAAGTTATAACGGATTTATAATAATTCTGTTGATTATTTAAAAAATAAACCATTTACTTCTTTCTCTGTTAACTTATTTAGCAAAATTAGTATAAGATTTCACATTTAATAACTGGCTTGTTTTCTTTTTCCAGCACGATAATGTCCTTATCCGCGTGCAGTTTTTTGATGTCTAAAATATCATTTTCAAATGATTGGCTGGTGTAATCAACTTCAATTTCGCGTATTGGATTTTTTTCCAACTCGATAACAGAATAGGTGTTTATAATAAAGCGCAGATACTCCAAATTGTTTGTGTGGTGCGACATATCTATGTTTGTGCTTCTAACCCGCACATGCTCAACAAGCGGCAAGTCTGTGTAATCGAATTTGGTAAATTCAATATCCATTTGCGGTTGTTCGGCTAGCATATCCTCACCCACACCAACTGTTGTAAGTTTGCGGATGCGCTGAGTGGCATAATCCAGTGCGCATGCCTCAACACGCGCATAAAAAATTATATCGCCGCGCAAATTTTTTGCCATAACATCAAAATTCATTTTTGCAAGCGATTTGTTGGAAATAAAACAAGAAA
Organism: uncultured Clostridia bacterium; assembly: GCA_947632645.1. GTDB lineage: Bacteria > Bacillota > Clostridia > Christensenellales > UBA1242 > Onthoplasma. The sequence continues at coordinate 30,320 of CANRQB010000009.1, forward strand.
TGTTCAATGTTTCATTCCACTTTATCTTATTAAAAAACTTAACGCGATTTTTTGTGAACACCCAAAATGCATTGTAAACTTCCTTTTCGGTTATGCCGTCAATTTTAAGTTCACCCGTAAGTTCAGTAATCGCTTCTTCCACAATTTGAAAGCAGCCCAGCACGGACAAGCACTCGTCCGAGCCAATCAATCCAGCACTAATCTTTTGCTTCTTTTATAAATCATATCTCCCCTCTAATCCGCATTTATTTTATCACAATAAAAATTTTCAATCAACTCTTTAATCAAATCCAACAGTTTTGTGTCGTTTACAAATATTTTTGTTAAACTCTTTATTTTTTTATAAAAAAACCCAATTTTTATTAAAATTTAAGCCAATTTTACCATAATTCACATTTTAATTATAAAAATCAATAACTAATTTTGAGATACTGTAATGCTAAAATAAGCAAAACCAGAAATATTATTGCTGAAATAGCAAATATTATATGACTTGCAACCCTTAATTTTCGATTGTCTTTTGTTGTGCAAGCCACAATCGAAATTACAATAGAAACTAAAATCGCCGCAATGGCTATGTAGATGAGGAATTGCAGATTTTTATCACATAATTTATCATAAACGCTATAATAATAGTTAACTTTTTTTAAACCACCTTCATTATTTGGCAGCAAAACCACATCACGGTCAATCTTAATGAAAAATAATGCGCACATAAGCAAATTTAAGCAAATTTTTACAACTTCAAAAACGCGAAATAATATTTTTTTCATGATGATATTACTTTTCTCTCCTTTTAAAATAGCACCTATCCTTCAAACTATCTGGCAGATATTGTTGTTCTACCCAGCCGCCATAGTCGTGCGGATATTTGTAGTTTTTGCTGGCTTCGGTGTGGTTTTTAAGGTATTCTGGTATGCGATCGTCTGCATGATTGCGAGCATCGTCTATCGCCATATCCTTTGCAATAACCACGCGGTTGTCCTTTGGCGATTCACAAACATAAATTATTGCTTGAGTCAACGCCAAATTGCCCTCTGGCATACCCAAATTATCCAAAGCGTAAAGTGCAGCGCATGCCTGCAACAGCGCATTTGGTGCGCTAAGCCCTACATCCTCACTCGCGTGTGCAATAAGGCGGCGCGCCAAAATTTGCGGCTCTACCCCCGCCTCAATTAAGCGGTTGGCATAGTATAGCGCAGCGGTTGTGTCGCTACCGCGCAGGCTTTTGCAGTACGCGCTAAGTATGTGATAGTACACATCATCGTTTAGGGTAAGTGCCTTTTTTTGCAGGCACTCGGCCGCGATATCTTTGGTTAAAACCACTTCGCCTTTTTTGTTGGCCTTGGTGGTTATAACGCCAATTTCTAACCCGTTTAACGCGCTGCGCACATCGCCGCCGCAAGCAGTGGCAAAATAATTTAGCGCATCGTTATCGATAACAATTTTGAACTTGGATAAAATTTCATCCTTTTCTATTGCGCGCTTTAGCACAGAAATTATGTCTGCCGTATCCAGCCGCTTAAATTCAAACACACTGCAACGAGAAACAATGGCACGCGTCATGCTGTAAGCAGGATTTTCAGTTGTACAGCCCACAAAATTTATATAGCCGTTTTCCAAACTTGCAAGCAAACTATCGCTTTGCGCCTTACTCCAGCGGTGGCATTCGTCCAGCAAAAGATAGGTTTTTTTGCCGTACATTTCAAAATCCTTCTTGGCCTGATCGATAACCGCCTTAACATCTGCCACCCCATTAGATATCGCGTTAAGTTTAACAAAATTGGAGTTGCTTGTATCCGCAATAATCTGCGCCAACGTGGTTTTACCCGTGCCCGGCGGCCCATAAAAAATTACGCTTGGCACGCGCTTGGCTTCAATAAGTCGGCGCAAAAGTTTGCCCTTACCTAAAATATGCTGCTGCCCCACTACATCCTCTAAGGTTTTTGGGCGCATGCGCTCGGCAAGCGGCTTTTTATCGTTATGCAAATTTTCAAATAAACTATCCATGCATATATTATATCAAATCCCGCCAAATTTTACAAATGATTTAATAGTTTATAAACAATCCACGCGCAATTTAAAAGTAAGAATTTACAAAAATAAACTACCAATTATTTATAGCAAAAATAAAATTATTTAAAAAATTAATAAAAATCATGAAAAAAATATTAAAAATTCATTAAAAACTGCAAAATTTTAGCAAAAATAAAAAAATTGGCATTAAAGCCAACTTAAATTTTTATGCCACCAATGTTAAATTCGTTATCTAACTCTGCTTGCTCGGCTTCTAACTCTTGATGATTGTTTTTTATTTGTTTTCGCTTTCTTTCTTTTTCCGCTTTTAAATACGGAGTAACCTGCTCGCGAAAATGCTTAAGCAAAATCTCCCGCCAAGCTTTGGTTAATCTTTTACTAAATTCACTCTCTTCATAAATATTAGAAATACAATCAACTACTTCAACAGCATTTAATTCAAATTTATAATATTTATAATCCAAAACCGTAGCTTTATTCGATCTTTCAAATTGAACCATAATTGTTGCCATATCAGTTTTAGGGTCGGCATAAACTTGCGAATAGGATACATTATCCACTTTTTTATGTTCTCCAGATCGAGAGTACGCATTATAAAGAATTTCAACTTCTTGCATAAACTCATCAATAACACTTTGATCAATCTGCTCCATAAACTTTCTGCCTTTATAGCGCATTGGGGCATCTGCCTCAAAGACAGTATTGTCTATTTCGTAATAAAACTTTTCTATATTCATAATTTACCTCACAAATATTATATTATAAACTAACAAATTTGTAACCACTTTCTATAAAAAAATTGGCATTAAAGCCAACTTTTACTTTGAATGAGTGATTACTGTTCTTTTGGATGCCTCGTTCACCAAATTTTGTTTTGAATATTTTTTTAATTCTTTACCAAAATGTTTTTTTAAAACAGCACGCCACAATTTTGTAATTTCACTAGCATAAGTTTCATCATCTTTTGAAAATTTGCAAGCCCCTACCGCATTTAAGACAAAATTATCATTAAAACTAAAATCCACTGCCCCATCAGCGTTTAATCTAGAAAAATCTATCATAATAGATGCCTTGCCTGTGTTTGCATCGTTATATACATTTGAATAGCCAACGTTATCAATTTTAAACTTTTTTTGTGACTGTTTATTTAATAACTTTTCCACCTCTAGTAAAAACTCTTGCAAAATTTTTTCGTCAACCTGCTTAATAATCGTTTCGCCTTGGTTTGACCAAAAGTCACTTTCCATATTATATCTTTTTTCAAATTTCATATTTCACCTCATAAATATTGTACCACATTTAATTTAATTTGTAAATACTTTTTGATAAGTTTTTAATTCACCTGCAGATGTTTTAGTTTGTGGTTTGCCTTGTAGGTTAAGGTGAACGGGATATAAAAATCGTTTTGCTTAACTTCTACTCGGGTGGCGGAGAGTGTAATTTTTAGCACTTCGGTTAGGATGAAAATATAGCGCTTAACCTTATCGCACGCGTTTAGGTTAAAAAGATTATCCAAAATTTGTTGCATGGCCTGCTGCTTTATTGGTTCTAAATCGAATTTAGAGGATGTTATTTTAACATTGAAATAGCGGTAAAATTTTTTGCAGTTAAAAATAATTTTAACTTCGCCCAAACCAGTAAAATATAGCCAATCGCCAGTTAGCACCACCCTATCCACATTTTTTAGCACAATCGTTTTTTCGCGCTTGATGTAAATGGTGCTATCCACTTGCATAATTTTAGCATCCCCCACTTTAATTTTGTGGCGGGCGTGAGAAACAAAGGTTAGGCCATACTTATTAAGGCGCATATTTGTTATCGGCTTTGTTAGCGTGTTTTTATATCGACAAACAAAAATCATGGCGATGCTGGTTAAAATGTAACTGATTATAAAATAAATCATAAAATAATTTTTAACATTATGCAAAATTTTAAAATATTGTTTGACAAATAATTTAATTGGCTATAAAATAAAATAAAGCTAATGCTTTTTTAGGGGGATTTATGGCAAAAATTAAAGTTGGAATTAATGGTTTTGGGCGAATTGGGCGGCTTATTTTGCGCGCCAGTGCAGAGCGCGACGATATTGATGTGGTTGCAATTAACGACCCATTTTTAACACCAAATTATGCCTGCTATCTTTACAAATACGATACTATCCATGGCAAAAGTGCAAGCGAACTAAAAGTTGCGGGCGATGGCCTTAAATTAGGCAGAAAACCTATCGCCTTTTATGCTGAGATGGAGCCAGAAAAAATAAATTGGAAAGCTGCGGGAGCCGAATACATTATTGAATGCACGGGCAAATTTACTAAGGCAGAAGATGCTTCTCGGCACTTTAAGGGCGGGGCGAAAAAGGTTATAATTTCCGCACCGGGCAAGGGCTGCCCTACCTTTGTTATGGGGGTTAACGAGCAGGATTATGATAGCAGTATGAATGTGGTATCTAACGCAAGTTGCACCACAAACTGCCTTGCCCCACTTGCGCGCGTTATTAACGACGTGTATGGCATAGAAGAAGGGCTTATGACCACCGTGCACAGCACCACTGCCACCCAACTTACGGTTGACGGCGTATCCAAAAAGGATTGGCGCGGCGGACGTGCTGCCAGTGCAAACATTATACCAAGTTCTACTGGCGCGGCAAAAGCGGTTGGCGAGGTGTTGCCTACCCTTAAAGGCAAACTTACTGGCATGAGTTTTAGGGTGCCTACCCTTAATGTCAGTGTGGTGGATTTTACGATTAAGTTAATCAAGCCTACAACATATGATAACATTTGCAAAACTATGAAAAAGTACAGCAAGGACATCATCCCAGATGTGCTTGGCTACACCGACGAGCCGGTTGTATCCAGCGATTTTATTGGCGACAAGCACACCTGCATTTTTGATGAAAAGGCAGGCATAATGCTAAGCCCAAAATTTGTCAAACTAGTTGCGTGGTACGATAACGAATGGGGCTACAGCAACAAATGCCTCGATCTTGCCGCCACCATGTACAAAAAGGATAGCAAGCAAAAATAAATATTGGCAAATTAAACACACTTGCATCTTAGAATATTTTTAATTAAAATAAACTCAAAAATTCTAAAATTTTAATAAAAACTATAAAAAATAATTAAAAAAGCGGGCAAAAATGCTCGTTTTTTTGTGATTTTGTAAATTTTATAATAACAGAAAGAAGGCAAGCACGTCCAAAATGCCAATAACCAAGCCAGCGATTGCCAACCCTTTGCCGCGCTTAATTTTGGCTTCGCCAAGCCCAATGCCAGATAGAACTAAGCCGATTGACCCGCAGATTATTGCAAAGCAGAAGATGCCGATAAGCGACACAATAAAACCAGCAATAGAAAAGGCAGAAAATTTGCGGTTTTGTATATCTTGTTTTGGGGTATCTATCACGATAGTGTCATCTTTAATAGCGTCATCTTTATTTGAATTATTATCGTCAACTTTTGCATCGATGTCTGCGTTTGTTTCGGTTGTTTGCTCGTTTACTGGCGCGCCGCAAAACGAACAAAATTTATCGCCATCATTAATTGCTTGTCCACAAAATTTACAAATCATATATACTCCTATATATAATATATTAAGCAAATTTGCGCGAAATGTAAAGTATTTGGCATTAATATAAACTATAATATATAAATTTATCTTGTTTAAAATTTGGTTTTGTGATAAAATATAAATATGATAATTCATCCATTTAAGCCAGTTTTTGATGAAAATAGCAAAATTTTGATATTGGGCAGTTTTCCTTCGCCTGCATCACGCGAAGTCAACTTTTATTTTGGGCATAAACAAAACCGATTTTGGCGCGTTTTAAGCGATTTATTCGATGAAAAAATTGCTGATGATATAAACTCTAAAACCCAATTTTTATTAAACCAGCACATTGCACTTTGGGATGTGGTTTACAGCTGCGAAATAACTAAAGCGGCCGATAGCAAGATAAAAAATGTTACAGTTAACGATTTTAGCAAAATTTTTAACAAGACAGGCAATATTCCGGTGTTTACGCTTGGCAATACAGCAACAAAATTATATAAAAAACACACTGGCGAAGATAGCATTAAGCTACCCAGCACCAGTCCGGCAAATTGCAAGCTTAGCTATAACGAATTGCTAAAGGCATTTAGTATAATTTTAAACTATTTAAAATGATACCCTGCTATGGTATATTTTTTATACGCCCTAGCCATAAAAAAGCACATTAAATTGTGCTTAATTCATACCATAATCAGGGTCGAAAACATAGCTGTCGTCTAAATTTGGTAGATCTATTTTGCCATTAAATCCAACCATTTGCATATCCATATTTATCCCTTCACTTTTTACGATATATCTTAATCCAGACAATTTGTTGTTGGTGTAAACAAAATAAATTTCATAATTAATTGGCATATCTGATTCATCTAAAGATGCGGTGAATTTATACTTAACTTGATTGCCTTTTGTGCAAAATGCAAGATTAGGATTTTGTAAGCTAGAAATAATGTTTTCTATCTGCTCTACAGTGACAATATTTGCCACATTGCTGCTTTCGGTAGAGCTGAAAGTTTGCTTAACTTTATAGCCATTTATATCAATATAGATTGCGTTATCTTTAATGTAGTATTTGCACTTTTGCGAATAGCCATTTTCACTAATTTTGGCAGATATGCTAGCAACAAAATTTTCGCCTTCACCTTGCATTTTGCCATCCATTGTAAAGCTTATGTTAAGTTCTTCGCTAGCAAAAGTTATAAAGCTATAAAATTCCACCCCCGTTGTAAAATTAGAATCAGAGCCTAAATCTGAAAGTTGGGAAATTATTGCGCCCCTGTCTTCTTCGGCAACAGTTACGTAATCCCCTTTTATGTTAACCGAAACATGGTTATCTTTTTTGCACGCGCAAAACATGATTGCACACGGGATAACACACAAACAAACTATTAATAATTTAAAAAACTTTTTCATAAAACACCCATCTATAATATAACACAAAAAAATAGATATGTCAAGTGATATGTTTTATAATAATTTAAAATTAAACAAAATATGCAAAAATGCAAAAAATTGGTAAAAACGAAAAATTTTGCCTAAAATTTAAAAATTTTTTTAAATTAAGCATTTTGCTTACGGACCATCTAGTCGCATTATAATTATAGAACACAGCACGCTAGTAAAATAACTATGTGACACAGTGCGTTGAATGTCGCACGCATTTAAAAATATTGGATTGTTGCCCAAATTTACAAGCTCGTATTTGGCGTTTAAATCGTCCACAACAAACACACCCTGCCCGGTTAAATTGGTGGCATAATTGTATGGCGACCAGTTGTTTGCGGCAGCAAAAATTTTGTCTGTACCTACCTCTCTAAACCCAAGCGCAACAAAATCATCTTGCGCACTGTAGGTTGAACTATTCCCCGCGTAAGCATTGGCTGTAAAAGTTACAGCGTAAACACCGGTGTGCAAGAAAGATATTGTGTTTTCTGTGGTGTCTAGCGAAATTGCCTTGCCAAGATTTGTTTCTGCTCGCATAAGTGGCACACGTGCATTTGATGCAATTTGCATACCCCCACTGGGGAAGGTATTTGGGCTATCGTTATACGAAACTATATAGGCAGTGCGAATTAGTGATGGACCAGTTGCACCTTGTGGGCCGCGCTCGCCTGTTGGGCCAGCAGGACCTATTGGACCCGTATCTCCTTT
>CANRQB010000010.1 GCA_947632645.1 uncultured Clostridia bacterium
GGGGGGGGTATGCGCTATTGACATAACATTATTCATAAACTCCTCCTCCATGTTACAAAAAATATTTTAACAAACACAAAATTTAAAGTCAACAAAAATATGTATTATTTTACAAATTTTTACAATTTAATAAAGAAAAAAGCATAACACTAAATGTGTAATGCTTCTGCCTTTTTTTGTAAAGATGCAATTGCTTTGCTTAAATTTGTGTGCCCGTAGTGCTTTGCCAAATCGCTTGGCACATCCACCACCAAGATAGATGCAAGGTTGGCGCAATCAAATTCGTAAACAAAGCCATGACGGGTTGATGTGGTGATTAGGTGATTGTACAGTTGAGTATCATCAGCCATAAACTCATTACCCTTAACATCAAAATTAAATTCGAATTGATTTTTGCCTGTATCTAATTTAATTGTAAAATTAAATATTTGCCTTTTAAGTTGTTTTTCTGACTTAGGGCCTTTAACAACTGTGTCACATTGCAATTGCAACATGGTTTTTGCTGCACGCGCCAACACCGGATTGTTGTGATGATCGAATAAGATTATCGCTTGGGATAACTCTTCTAATTTTACACCTAAAATGCATCCAATTTTAGGAGTGTTTAACTTAGGCTTATTGCCTTCTTCGTGCTTGTTAAAACCGACACGATCTACCTTGTAGTTGTTTGTTTTTAAATTGTTTGTATAAGTTCTGCTAACACAGTTGTTTAATAACATATATGCTCCTTTTAATTAATTGCATTTTACCACTAGTTTTTAAACTTGTCAATAGCAAAATGAAAAAAATTTTAAAAAAATTTAAACTTTTTCGACAGGCGCAAACTGCACTTTTGCTAAATTAATTTGGCAAGCAAATTAATTGTAAGCATGTCGCAACAACCCTTTATTAATCGTTTTGCATACGCAAAACTTCATTTTTAGGGATGTTGTTCCTTTCCCCAAAAAAAATTACGATTTTTTGGGGGCCCCAAATTTTTGCGCCCTTACTATTAAGGGACACCTCGTCGCAATTCGTGTTTTTAATCATTTGCTCGTAAACTCGCAAATTTCATCTTTCACACGATTGTTCCTCTCCCCACAAAAAACTGCTTTTTGTGGGGGCCCTAAAAATTCCCTTAATAAATCCTTTCCTTCGTCACAAACTGCACATTTGCTAAATTAATTTAACAAGTAAATTAATTGTAAGCCAATGTTTGTTTGTTCCTCTCACACTTCGAAAATTAAAAATTTTCTTGTGTGTTTTAAGGGGAACTGCAGCGGGAAAATTTTTTTTAATAGTGCTTTCCTTTGTTACAAACTGCGCTTTTGCTAAATTATTTTGGCAAAGCTTTCCTCTTTTCATTCTAAAAATATGGGGGCTTGCAACAGGCAACTGCCTATTTGGCGGCAATAAATTGCCGCCAGTGCAAACTGCGTTTGCACGCAAGCCCCCGCCCGCGCAATATCTATAATTATAATAATGGTTATATATAAAATAACGCAATAAAAAGTGATTACTTTAAATGCTATAAATGATTGTTTTAATAACTAAAATAAGGTTAAAATAAAAAAATAAGGGGCTAACCCTTATCCTTATCGTCATCATCGTCTAATAAATCGCTAACCGATGGCCCGTCGTTAGATTTATCCGGATTACCAAAATCGTCATAGTCAAACTTTTTATCCAACGCACCAGTAATCAGCAGCGTTTTTAACTCGTCACTTAAACCATCAACCTCGTTTAAAAGCTTGTTTTTACTTTTTTGCGGCGGCCTAGATTGTTGTGGCATAAAATCATCATCAAAGAAAGGTGGACGCGGCGGCATAAATGGCTGCGGATTGTTGCGCGGGCGCCTGTTTTTTAGATAATCTTTAAATTCGTCCTCATCTATTTTGGGGCTTGGCACCTCTTTTTCGATAACGGGTGCCGGCTCGGCTGGCTTTTCCTCTGTTGGCTTTAACGATTCATCATCGGGCACATAATCTGTGGTTGGTGGCGGTGTCTTCTTTTTTTTCTTTAAGTGTTTTGGCAAAATTAAAATCAATGCCACAACTGGCAACGCGCACACTATTATTAAGATTATAATCTCCAATTTAGACATATCGCCCTTTAATTATTTATACCCTTTTGCTTTAAGTTCTTGCACAACTTTAAAACTATTTAATTCTTCTATTTTTGTGTTGTATCTTCTGCTTATGTCTTGCAACCTTTCATCAAATGAAACATATTCCCCAGTATAATCAATATGCATATCTGCCAAATTTAATAAATCCAAATACTCACTTTGATATGGCGAGTTTGCAACCCCGTGATAGTACACTTCTTGCCAAAATTTATATCCTTGTTCTTTTAGAAAAAGCCCACCAACAACTTCATGCTTTTCATAGTCCTTTTCTTCCAGAAACGCGTAGCCAATATCGTGCAATAAGCCAAGGGTGTACAATTCGTTACACTGCGATTTTGTATATCCCCGCTCTTCACCATATTTTTGCATAAGTTCCGCCACAGCGAAAATGTGCTTTTTTCTATACTCCGCTATCATACAACCCCTTAAAATTTTTTAACCTTTTCTCTACGTTTACTTTCAAACAAACTTCTTGATATTGCATTCAAACCTTTCCTCGCCTGAAACTTCTTACGAGGAGCCACAAAGTGCAGTTTGTCCTTTTTTACTCACCTGCCTTACATACAAAATATTTACCTACCTGAGATAACTTACGATGAGTACTTAAGTGCAGTTTGATTAAACCATGTTAGCCATTGGGATAAAATATTTTGCATATATGCGCCTTGCGAAGCACTAAGCATATATGTAAAATATTTTAGCCCACCAGTAACTAGTTTAACTAGCCAATGCTTCTTGCCTTACTTTTAAACTCGCTTCTTGTATCAACTTTCAAAATTTCCCCACTTGGAACAACATACGAGGAGCCACAAAGTGCAGTTTGATTGGGTTATTGTGCCATTGGGTGTAAAGGGTATTGTGGATACACGCCTTGCAACGCACTAAGTGTAGACGCAATATCCTTTATGCCCACCTAAACAAATCCCAACTAGCCAACGCTTTTAGAAAGGACGCCCTGGGCGGCCACCTCTATCCCCATCGTCTTTAGGTTTTTTGTCGTCGTCTTTTTTGCCAATGCTGTTGCGCATGTTAGTGTCTGCCAACATATTTTGAAGTTTGTAGTAATCTAGCGCGCCAAATTTGCCATTTTTCATAGCAGTGGCCATTGCTTTGTTAACTTCCGCCTCAGATGCGTACACAAGCGCCTGCATCTCTTGGGTTTTTGCCTTCATTTCTTGCTCTAATGCCACGGCTTGCGATTTGCGCTCTTCTGCGGCGGCTTGGCTAATTTTCTTTTTGGCTTCTGCCTCTTCTATCTTAAGTTTTGCGCCAATATTGTTGCCAACATCCACATCGGCAATATCGATAGACAAAATTTCGTATGCGGTTTGCCTATCCAAATTGTCTTCCAAAATTGTGCGCGAAATTATCGATGGGTTTGCCATAATATCCTTGTGGCTTTCTGCCTTACCAACTGCGGTTACAATACCTTCGCCCACACGGGCAAGGATTGTGTCCGCATCGGCAGTACCAATTTGCCTATCCAACCTAGCGCGCACGGTAACCTGCGCAATAACCTTAACTTGAATACCATTTTTGCAAAGTGCCTCCACCCAGTTGGTGCGGATGATTTTTGGGGTAACGCTGGTTTTAACCGCCTCCACGACATCACGCCCAGCAAGGTCGATTGCCTTAGCTTGCTCGATGGTAAGTTGCATTTTAGCGCTGTGTGCGGCAATAAGTGCATCCACCACCTTATCCACATTTCCGCCTGCCATAAGGTGGGTTTCCAACTCGGAAATAGGAACTTTTAAGCCCGCTTTTTGCGAAACGATATACATGTTTACAATTTTTTTATAGTCAATTTTTCTAAGCTTCATACCAATAAGGCGGAACATAGACACATGTGCACCCGATGCAAGCGCCCTAAACCAAATGTTCACTGGCACAATAATAAGCAGGCCGGTTATAAACACAGCCACGCACACCAGCACAATAAGCCATATTGCCCAAATTGGGATAGCAAGTAACATACTCATAAACTCCTCCTACTCAAACCACTTTCTTACAAAAATGGTGTTATCTTTAATTTGCACCACTTTTATGTGCGCACCATTTTCTATATAACTTTTAACACTAACCACATCGTAAATTTTGCCATGAATTTTTGCCTTTCCGCCAAGGTTTAGCACGCCAACTGCCCTGCCAGATTGACCAACCAGTTTGCGCAATTCCTTACTGGTTTTATCATAGTCCTTATCCAGGGTTGAATGGGTTTCAAACAAACCTGTGCGGCCAAGCGCACCATATCTTGCGCTGTGAATCATAATTGCAACACACACCACAAAAAAGGCAATAACAACTAAAATAAGGTAGATTGATTGCAACAAGTTTAGCCCTTGAACAATGCGCACAACTATGCCAGCAATAATTGTAAGCGAACCAGTTATGCCAAAAAAGCCAAAGCCCGGCACAAAAAGTTCAATAAGCACCAAAACCAGCCCCACGCCAAACAACAAGGCAGGTATCCAGCTCATTTGGGTAAAGATTTCTAAAAATTCCATACCTCTCCTCCTAGTTAAATTATACAATAAATGACAAAAATGGTCAATAGTTTTTTTAAAAATTATTTAAATTATTTTAATAAATAAAATGGCCCCGCCTGCACAGGTTAAACTTGCAATAAATGTTCACTACTAGTTTTGCTGTTTTGGGGCGTTTTTATTTGACTATTTTAATAAAAAATGATAAAATAATTTGAAGAGGTTGGATATGTTTTGTAAAAATTGTGGGGCAGAAAATGTTAACAACAGCAAATTTTGCCTAAATTGCGGTGCGAAATTAGATGACTACACTGCGCCTAAAAAAGATTTAGTTATGCCAGACGAAATAGATAATCAACAAAAAAATGCAAAAACGCAAAAGATATGCAAAATTTTATACATTTTGGCCGTTTGTTCGCTGTTATTAAGCGGAATTTTTGTGTTTTGCTCGCTATTTGCGCTTACTATTCCGTTTATAGTGATTAGTACAGTTTTTATTGTTGCAACAATTGGCTTAGGTATAGCATATCAATCAGTAAAATTTCATCAAGCAATCAAAAATAGATTGCTCAAACAGAACATAGAAGGACAAACCACAAAGCAAAAGCTACCAACGCAGACCCTTCCACCGCAAGACGACCAAATAAATTATAAAAAATAGCAGGCCGACGCCTGTTTTTTTAATATTTGCTTCTAAAATAGTAAAAGAAATATTGTTGAGCGTAGCCACTAAGTTTGCCATAGCGCGCACTTAGTTGTTTGGTTATTTTTTTACGATTGGTTTCTTTTATGCCGGTTAGCGCATTATACACCTTGTTTATCCATGTATCTACAGGAAAAACCGATTTTACCCCGTAACCAAAAAGCAACACACAATTTGCAACCTTTTCTCCCACACCTTTTAGGCTTAGTAAAAATTTAAACTTTTCTTCGTTTGGCATTTGTTTTAGATTTATCAAATCTTTATCGGTTAGGCGTTGCACGGTTTCATACATCTGGCTTGCTCTATACCCCAACCCCGCATGGGTATAATCTTTTATAGTGGCGCGCTTTAATTGACTTAGTGTGGGAAAGGCATAATATTCGCCCATGTTTGTGCCAAAGTGAGAGCAAAGATATTCGATAGATTTTTTTATGCGCCCTATATTGTTGTTGGCGGATATAATAAAACTTATAAGCATTTCATATCCATCGTTATTTAAAATATGAATACCGCTACCAAACTTAACCGCCTCGTTTAAAAGCACATCCCCCTTTAAATTAGCTATAATTTGGGCATAATTTGTGTCTAAATCAAAAAAATTATAAAAGTATTCCACGTCTGGTGTGTTTATTGTAATCTTATTTTTCTCCACATTTATTTTGGCTTGTTTATCTAAACTATGCACAACAATTGTATGCCCCAGGGAGTATCTAAAAATTTGCCCACACTCTAGCGTTTGGACTACATCAAAATTGATTGGGTTGTGTATTATAATTTTATCTTTTTGCTTTTCTATTTTCATAACTCTATCTTGTACACCTTAACTGTGCCATACTTGCGTTTTGTTACAGTGTAATTTTTATTTCTATAATTTACAATGATTGGCTTTTTGCTCGGCTCGTCCACACCAAAAATTTGTTTTAGGTTAACATCGCCTTCGTTTAAGGTTTCTAACACAATTACGCCATTTTCGTTTAGCATATTATTAGACAAAATATAGTGTATTGCCTTTACTCCGCAATCGCTTAAATAAGGAGGATCTAACAATATCGCATCGTATTTTGATTTGCCGGTTAAAAATTGCAAATAATCCGCATTTGTAACCTTAAATTCCCCTTCTATGCCAGTTAAATTGGCATTTATAAGCTTTATCGCCTCGCTGTTATTATCCACAAAATCCACAAAAGCGGCGCCGCGGCTTAAAGCCTCCACACCAAAAGCACCTGTGCCAGAAAATAGATCTAGCACGTGCGCACCATAGATTTTAGTTTGCAACATATCAAAAATTGCCTCTTTAACCTTATCTAGCGTGGGTTTTGTAGAGGTTAGGTTAAATTCCTTAAGCTTTTTTCCGCGATATTTTCCGCCGACAACTCTCATGATAATATTATAGCACAATAAGCCAACTTAAGCAACAAAAAAGAGGCATAACGCCCCTTTAAATTAAACCACTTTTAAAATTAGCAACCTTGATTTCTGTTGCCGCAGCCACAGCCGCACAATAATAATAAGATTATTATTAAGAAGCATGGGTCCATTTTGCAACCACAGTTGGATAATAATAAAATTAAGATTATAAGCCAAGTGTAGTCACATCCGCAGCCACCGCCACAATTGCTGTTTTCACAGCACTCGTTGCCATTAAAGAATTTGTTGAACATTTTTCCTCCTAATGTGTATTAAATTCTATATGTATTTACAAAATTAATCTTTGGTACCGTAAATTTCTTTTGTATACTACATATTACGCAGAAACGAAAAAAATGTTACAACACAGTTGCATAAAATAATATTTAAAAATTACAAAACTAAACTAGTTGATATTTTTTAAAATAAGTTTGATATTCGTTGGTGTAGTCGGTTGCTTGCTCGCTATACACATCAACAGCTTTGCAATTAAATGGAGTTATTTCCATTTGAAAACTGAATTGTTCGCTATCCTCTATATTAATAAAGCGGATACCCTCCCCACCTATAACAACTTTTGCAATGCAAGGGGTGTGAAGTTTGTTAAGTAATGTTTTGGCAAAATGGATTAATTCTGCCTCTGGTATATTATTAGATGATATTTTAATCATATTATTCCTTATTATTTTGGTTTTATAACCATAGATAAATTTAAACTTTGCACTTAAAATTTAATGTTTAAACAAACCTAGCTTATACCCTATAGCGGTATACCAAAAAATTAAAGCCAGATATTAAATTGTTATATATGCAAAGGTTTAACCTTTAATTATCTAAAACTATATTAGCATAAAAAAATTTTTAGGTCAAGCAAAAAACGCGATTTTTTGAAAAAATTTAAAAAATTTAACCAAAATTTAATAAAAAAGCTTAAAAACTTTGAAGTTTTAAACGGATTTGTGCTTTTAACTCTTCTAAATTTTTGCCCGATTTGGCTTGCAACTTTACTGTGGTGTATGGATATTTTTTTAGTTTTTCAATTTCGCTATTGTTTAATTTATCCACTTTATTGTAAACTAAAATTACCTTATTTGGGTCTATCTCCATGCGCTTAAATTCTTGCTCTACAACTGAAATTTGTTCGTACTTATGTGGGTCGGATGCGTCCACAACCATAACCAACACATTTGCGTCCAAAGTTTCCTCTAGCGTGGCAGAAAAGGCATACATAAGTTCGTGTGGGAGGTTGCTTACAAAGCCCACCGTATCTATAAGCACATACTCTACCCCGGCATCCCATACCTTTTTGGTTAAAACATCCAGTGTGGCAAACAATCTGTTATCTGCATATGTGCCAACTTTAGTTATTGTGTTCATAAGTGTGGATTTTCCGGCATTTGTATATCCAACCAATGCCACGCTTTTCATGCTATTTACTCGTTGCTTCCTGCTTACTTGGCGGTGCTTGGCAATTTCTTTACATTCACGCTCCAGCTTAGCTATTTCCTCTTTAATTTTGCGGCGATTAAGTTCAAATTTGGTTTCGCCTACTCGAGTGTTAACCTCCTCACCCTCGTTTAGGCCGTTCAGCCTAGGCAGCGAATATTTAAGCTGGGCAAGTTTAACCTGCAGTTTGCCCTCGTTGCTTTTTGCGCGCGAGGCAAAGATATCCAGTATAAGCATAGTGCGGTCGATAACCTTAATGCCTATTTCTTCGCCCAAATTCCTTAGTTGGCTGCCGGTTAGTGGGCAATCAAAAATAACCACATCCGCCTGTAAATTTTTGGCTTCGGCAGCAATTTCTTCCACTTTGCCTATGCCAAAATAGGTGCGTGCGTTAAGTTCTTTAACTATAAACACATTGGTTTTTACCACGCCCAACAGTGCACTTTCTGCAAGTTGTTCAAGTTCTTTTGCCCTATAATCCGCATCAACATCGCTTAAATATGGGCAAACAAGATACGATTTTTCTTTAATTACATTTTCCATAAAGTTATTATAACAAAAATTTGCATCAAAGTCAATTATTAAGATAATTTTTTAAATTGGATAATTTATTATTGCAAAATTTACACTTTTATGCTAAAATGGGCATATGCGAATTTGTAATTTAGCTAGCGGAAGCGACGGCAACTGCACCTATATAGAGGGCGAAAAAACACGAATTTTGGTTGATTGCGGCAAGCCATTAACCTATGTTTTTAATACGCTAAACTCAATTGGTGTGGATGCAAGCACAATAGACGCAATACTAATCACACACGAGCATAGCGACCATATTTCGGGCATAAATAAATTTGCGCGCACATACAACACAAGCATATATGCACATACCTACATAAGTGAAATTTTGTTCCATCAACTTAAAGATGTGCGCGAGCAGATTAATTATTTTGATAGCGATTTTTATTTGGGCGATTTGCACATTGTTCCATTTCCACTGCCACACGATAGCAAATATTGCGTGGGCTATAGGATAGAACAAGGCGATGCAGTGGTTAGCGTGTGCACCGACCTAGGAAGTTTCCCTGACCAAGCGTTTGATATGGTTAAGGGCAGCGCGCTTGTTTATCTAGAAAGCAATTACGACCCAGAAATGCTTATGAGCTACCCCGGCTACCCACCCTTTTTAAAGCGCAGGATAAATAGCGGGAGGGGGCATCTTAGCAACAACGATTGCGCACGTGCAATAGAAAAGCTTGTACATACCGGTACCCGGCTTGTTGTTTTAAGCCATATAAGCAAACACACCAACACGGATAACCTTGCTGTAGCCACAGTTGCAAGCTATTTGGAAAGCAGAAATATAATACCAAATGTTAACATTAAATTAGATATTACACACCACACCGAACGCGGCACAATTTTTAGAATTAACCCTACTAACTCTTTTTGACAAAAAGAGTTGCAGAAAAATCCACATAAAAATAATTGTAAAAATTTTAAGAGTAGAAATAACCCAGAAGAAATAAAAATTAAATTATCTACTCTTTTTTTATAAAGAGTAGCAGAAAAATATGTGTAAATTATAAAATATTTGGCTTTTTGTTACTTTTCTAGTATGGAAAATTTAAGCGTAGGAAAGCATAATTTAAAAACTTTCCCCGCTGCAGCTCCCACACGAAGAGATGCTTAATTCAGGAAAAGAAGTAATGAAGGAAAACCAGTCGGTGTTCCTTCATAGTGAAGGCGGAAACAAACTTCAGGTTACAATTAATTTGCTTGTCAAATTAATTTAGCAAAAGTGCAGTTTACGCCAAATCGAAATCGATGCGGAAATACCCCTGTTCCATATTGCAAAGTGGACAGGTTTTTGGTGCGGATTTTGCCTCCACCACCGTGCCGCAATTATCACACTTAAACGCGTGTGAACCGGATTTGCATTTGTATAGTGCGTTCTTTTTAAGCATATCATGAAGTTTAGTTAAGGTTTGCCTGTGCGAGCGTTCAACAAGCGAAATTTTGTCAAACATATCAGCAACATCCTTATACCCCTCATCCCTTGCAGTAACAGCAAACGATGGGTAGATAGTTTCGCCACTCATGCGCTCGTTTTCCGCCTCTAACTTTAACAGATCTACAAGTGGTGCACTCCTAAATGGATAGCCCGCCTTGATATCGATATTTTGCACATTTTGCCCGCCATACTCGCCTATTTTTTGAAAGATGAGTTCGGCATGCGCCATTTCGTTATGTGCAAGTGTGCGAATAAGCGCACTCATATACTGATAGCCCTCCTGTTGTGCCGCTTTTGCCATAAATTGGTAGCGTGCCCCCTCCTGGCATTCGGCGGCGAAGCTGCGCGCCAGATTGTGTTTTGTTAAACTTTCTTGAAAATCCATAATTCCTCCAACAAAATAATTGGCAAATTGCGGCAAAATAAACAGCTCACTTAAATTAACCAAAATATTACAAAAAAAGCCAAAATTGTTAAAATTTGGTGTGCCTAAAATTACATATTAAAATAAAAAAATGCCACACTAACACTGGGAGGTTAATATGACAAAATACAGACCAGGCGAAAAAGTGCCAATGAGCTGTGACTACACTGCTTATGACGCACAAGGCCATAATGGCGGCACAACCTATCTAGAGGAAGGCAGCCGTTTTCCTGCTACTCAGCACGAGGGCAGCTATTATGTGATGAACATGAAAAACAATAAATAATTTATGCAGGCATCAGCCTGCATTTTTAATATATAATAACTCAAAAAACCAATTCAACCAAAATTTATACAAAATTTTATATTGATAACTATAAAAACATTAATAGTATTAATGTCTTTTAATATCTTAATAACTATAGTTATAACGGATAACTTTAAATTGTTTTAATTACTATTGTAATTATGCCATATTTTATTATTTTAATAACTAAGTTTAAGAATATAGTTTAAATGGAAAAAGCCCTTATTTTTGCTTACTTTTTTAAAGTAAGTTGTTAATATGGGGCTCCCACAAAAAAGCAGTTTTTTGTGGGATAAGGAGCAATAACCCTAAAGATGAGTTTTGCTTTAGCAAAACAATTATAGAGTGGTTAATTGCGACGCGTCTAGCATAGAAAAGTTAATAAAAAATCACCCTATTGGGTGACTAATTAACCTTTATAGAATGTATCCTCTATTGGCAGGGCGATGCAAACCATACCAACTAGTACAAGTGCAAGGCCGGTGTATAAAATGCCTTGATACAATTTGTCGGTTTTATCCAACACCTCTTGTTTGCGGATAAGCATAGTTAAACGCTTAGCAATGCAGCATACAACAAGCCCTACAACTGCAAAAATTATTCCAATAATAACGGTGTATCTTAATAAAAATTCTTGTGGTTTTAACATAATAACTCCTTAATTAAATATATTCTAGCACCAAATTATTTATTTGTCAATACCTAATTTGTTATTTTTTAAAATTTTTTAACTTTTTGGTTTTATAAGGCCAAACCTAACTAGATAATAAACCTTATACCCTATTGAAAATGCTGCAGTAAGCATTAATGCCACAAGGGCGATTATTGCTGGCACGTTGTAGAAGAAGGCAAACGCTAAGGTTAAAAGTGCCAAGCATTCAAACAACATGTAGCAAAAATCCACTGCCGAAATAAGTTCGGGCATAGTTCTGCCATAAAAACATACTAACATAACGTTATATATAACAACAAGCACAACTGCAAAAATGCCAAACACCTTGTTGATGTCGCCCTTTACCATATAAAGTATAATAATTGTGGCAAACACGGCAACCGAGGCGATTGCGTTTATAATTATATGAGTTTTGTTGTTTTTATCTTTAAATAACTCCAGCCAAATTTTAATAAGCAACACGCCTGCAATAAATAAGCCCAAGCCCCACTCTTCTTTTATCATTACACTGGCAAAAACAACCATTGGAAGAAGTGCAAGTTCTACTGCAAACAAGATTTTAAAGAAAATATCATTTTTTGCCATATTATCTCCTAACAACTATTATTATAACAAACTTTTTGGGTTTTTACAACTATTTTAAGCCAATTTTTATTTTTTTAACACGGGGCGGGGATTTATGCGCCCGCAACGGGCGCATGGCGGGCGGCATGCCGCCCGCAGTGCGCAAAACATTGTTTTGCACTTTAAGCCCCGCCCCCACGCACAAATTTAGCACAAAATGTTTATATGCTCATATTATGAATTATGGAAGAATTAAACCACTATAAACCTTCCACAAAAGGAGAAATAATGAAAAAACTTTCAGTTTTTCTGATGGTTATCGTTTGCATTTTTTCTGTTTGCCTAGTTGGCTGCAAGAAAAAAACAGACGACAACACCATTAGAGTTAGCGAAGTTACCCACTCTATCTTTTATGCTCCATTCTATGCGGCAGAAAACATGGGCTATTTTGACGAACAAGGCATAAAGATAAGCCTAACCAACGCGGGCGGAAGCGATGCGGTTATGACCTCGCTTGTATCCGGCAATGCGGATGTTGGACTTATGGGCCCAGAAAGTTTGGTTTATGTGCGCAATCAGGGTATGCAAAATGCCCCAGTTGCCTTTGCACAACTAACCAACTGCGATGGCTCGTTCCTTGTAGGCCGCAATGATGAAGCACAAAATTGGCAATGGGAAAATTTACGCGGCAAACGCATTATAGGTGGCCGCAAAGGTGGCATGCCTGCCATGATTTTGCAATACATTTTGGAAGATCACGGCCTAACCCTTGGCACAAACACAGCGAACGGCGAAACCTATATAGACACCAGCATAGATTTTGCATTAAACGTACCATCCTTCTTAGGTGGCACAGGCGATTACTGCACTATGTTCGAGCCAACCGCCAGCCAAACCGAGCTAGACAATCAGGGGTATATTGTTGCCGCGCTTGGCGAAGAGTTAAGTGATATACCTTACACTGCATTTTGCTCTACTGCAAACTATCTTAACAACCACGGCGATAAACTGCAAAAATTTGTGGCAGCGCTTAAAAAGGGTTACGACTATTTAATGGCAGCAACCGACCAGCAAATTGTAGATAGTTTAAAACCAAGTTTTTCTACTACCAGTGACGAACTAATTATTAAATCTGTTAAAAATTACATTCGCATTGGCGCATATGCAGATAGTTTTGTGCTAAGCGAAAGCGCTTGGAACACTTTGCTTGACATTTTGGATAATGCGGGCGAACTTAAAGGTGCGCGCGTAAGTTACACCGATGCAGTTAACACACAATTTGCAAGTTTAGTATAATGGATATTGTAAAAATAGAAAATCTAAATTTAATCTATCAAAGTGTAAAAAGCGAAACTAAAGCGCTAGAGGATATAAATTTGGATGTACAGCCTTACGAGTTTGTTTCTATTGTGGGCCCGTCCGGATGCGGCAAAACCACTATTTTGTCGCTTATTGCGGGGCTTATTAAGCCAACAAGCGGCAGTATTAAAGTGCAAGGCGAAACGCCCAATCCAAAGCGGGATATTTGCGGATATATGTTTCAGCGCGACAATCTTTTGCCATGGCGGAACATAGAAAAAAATCTATATTTCGGCTTGGAGATAAAGCACAAAAAAACCAAAGAGAACAAGGACTACGCGTGCGAACTTGCCGCCAAATATGGCTTGGGTGAGTTTTTAAAAAAGCATCCACACGAGCTAAGCGGGGGCATGCGCCAGCGCGTTTCCCTAATTAGAACACTTGCGCTAAAACCCGAATTGTTGCTGCTTGACGAGCCGTTTAGTGCGCTTGACTATCAAACGCGGCTTAACCTTTGCGATGATATATTCCACATTATAAAAAGCGAAAATAAAACCGCAATTTTGGTTACGCACGATATTCAAGAAGCAATAAGCATGAGCGATAGGATTATTGTGCTATCCGCCCGCCCGGGCAAGGTTAAAGCGGTGCATAAATTGGATTTTAAACCTAGTTTAACCCCGTTTGAACGCAGAAACACGGATAAGGCAAAACAACTGTTTGATACAATCTGGCAGGAAATACAAAATGAAAAAGCAAATATATAGTGCAGCACACAAAAAATTTATACAAAAATATCGCGTAAACAAAGCGATTGTGCTTACAACACAGATACTAATTTTGGTGGCATTTATTTTATGTTGGGAATTGCTAACCAAATATGAAGTTATAAGTTCTTTCTTCTTTTCTAGCCCAACAAAGATAGCAAAAACAATAAAAGAACTTTATAATAGCGGTGAATTATTTTATCACTCCGCCATTACGCTTAGCGAAACTCTTATTGGTTTTGCTATTGCAACTGGGATTGGCTTTTTGGTGGCGTTTGTGTTGTGTTATAA
The DNA here is from genome assembly GCA_947632645.1 of uncultured Clostridia bacterium. Taxonomy (GTDB): domain Bacteria; phylum Bacillota; class Clostridia; order Christensenellales; family UBA1242; genus Onthoplasma. The sequence continues at coordinate 14,483 of CANRQB010000010.1, forward strand.
CAACTTTTTAAGGCGCGTTAGTGAGCCTTACATTGTTGTGTTAAACTCGCTGCCAAAAATTGCCCTGGGGCCAATTATAATTATATGGTTTGGCGCGGGGCAAAAAGCTATTATATTTATGTGCATATTGATTGTTGTTATCGTAACCACACTAAACATTTTAAATAGTTTTATAAGTTGCGATAAACAATTGATTGCCGTTGCTAAATCGTTAGGTGCAAACAAACTTCAAACATTTTTTAAACTGGTGTTGCCTAGTTCGGTTAAAGATATTGTTGCCACCCTAAAAATTAACGTCGGCTTAAGTTGGATTGGCAGTATTATGGGTGAATACATGACTAGCAAGGCCGGGCTTGGCTACCTGTTAAAATACGGCGGGCAAGTTATGAACTTAAACCTTGTTATGACCTCCACTGTGCTACTTTGCATTATGGCAAGTTTGATGTATCTGCTTGTTGCGCTGTTTGAAAAATTGATGAACAAAATTTATAAATAAGCACCAAAATTTAAAAAATTATTGTAAAATCAGCCCGTTTTACATTAAAATACGCAAAAAATCTCCACTTTTGGAGATTTTTTTGTAAATTATTAAAAATTTTATTCTTTTATAATGTTTAAATATTTTGTAAGTTGCTCGTTAACATAGTCGGCAAAAAGGTTTTCCATAAACGAAATATCTTTGTTTTGGTGATACTCATCAAAGGCATCGTAATAGCGCTTTCTATCGGTATATTTTATGTCTATTGGTGGGTAGCCCGCTTTCATAAGTTCTAAATTTACAATCAGCCTACCCGTTCTGCCGTTGCCGTCAATAAACGGATGTATCGATTCAAAATTAATGTGCAATAAGGCAAGCTTTTTTATTATATTTGTTTCTTTAGATGCATTATAATCCTTAATTAATTTTGCCATTTTTTCTTGCACAAAAATTGGTGATATTGGCTGATGTTTTGCACCCATAATGTTAACATCCACTTTACGATAAACTCCTTTATCTTGTGGCTTATCGGATAGCACCAAACTATGAATTTCTTTTATAACGCGTTCGGTTAGTTTGCTCTTTTCTTTAACCAAGCCACAGACATAATCAAACGCATCCTTATGCCCTATTGCCTCCAAATGGTCTTTAAGTGGTTTTTTGTCTATTGTTATGCCGCGCAGCACAAGGTCGGTTTCCCTTAGTGTAAGTGTGTTGCCTTCAATTGCGTTAGAATTATAGGTGTACTCCACCCTAAACTCCTCGTTAAGCCGTTCCAATTCGCCTTGAGTTAGCGGGCGAAGGCTATCAAGCAATTTCTTTTTTTGTTCTATCTCGCTAAAAATATCCACCTTTTTGCGCAAGTCGGCTGGCTTTATTGCATCGGCTGGAATAAGCCAAGATTTGCCAACCTTAATTGCACCATTAATTTGCCCATTTTCACATAATGCTCTAACTCTTCTTAAAGATATCCTCCACTTTGCCGCCGCTTCTTTTACAGATATAAACATACTTCACCTCAACTATATTATATACCGAATGCGGAATAAAATCAAGCATTTTGCGGAATAAAACAAAAAAGTTTTTATAAGCTAATAAATATTCTATTTTAAATTAACACGAAAAAATTTTATTTACAAAATGTTACATTATATGTTAATATTTTTGTTTTTTTAGTTTTAAAATTGTTGAGTTTTAGTTTAATATGCTAGACAAAATTTTTTATTTTTGCTAAAATAGATTGCGTTAAAGGATTTTTTTATGGGATTATTTTCGTATTTATTTGCGTCTGACAACAAGCGCAGTTTAATGAAGATTGAAAAAATTGTTAAAGTTATAGAAGAGCTTGCGGATGACTATGCACGCATGACGGACGATGAGCTGCAGCAGCAAACACCTATTTTAAAACAGCGGCTTGCAGATGGCGAAACATTAAACGACATTTTGCCCGATGCTTTTGCGCTTGTGCGTGAGGCTGCCACACGTGTTTTAGGCAAGCGACACTTCCACGTTCAACTTATTGGTGGTGTGGTTTTGCATCAAGGCCGTATTGCCGAGATGGGCACAGGTGAAGGTAAAACACTAACCGCCACCACAGCCGTATATCTAAACGCGCTAACTGGCAAGGGCGTGCACGTTATTACTGTAAACGAATATCTTGCCACCAGCCAAGCAGAAGAAATGGGCAAACTATATAAATTTTTGGGGCTTACTATCGGCTGCACGCTTGCCAATCAGGAGCCAGAGGCCAAAAAAGCGGCATACGAGTGCGACATCACCTATGGCACAAACAGCGAGTTCGGCTTTGACTATCTGCGCGACAATATGCAAATAAGCAAAACCATGAAGGTACAGCGCGGCCACCACTTCTGCATTGTGGACGAGGTGGATAGTATTTTAATTGATGAAGCGCGTACCCCACTTATCATATCCGGCTTGGGCGGGCAAATAAGCGAGCTATACACCGTTGCTAACGATTTTGTTAAAAAGCTTAAAGACGAGGATGTGGATATAGATTTTAAGCGCAAGCAAATCCGCCTAACCGAATCGGGCGTGACAAAAGCAGAAAACTATTTTAAAATAGAAAACTTATCTGATATAAACAACCTAGAAATTAACCACCACATAAACAACGCCCTGCGCGCCAACTATCTTATGAAGCGCGACAGCAACTACATCATTAAAGACGGCGAAGTGCTTATTGTGGACGAATTTACCGGCCGCATAATGCAAGGCAGGCGCTACAACAACGGCTTACACCAAGCGATTGAGGCAAAAGAGCACGTTAAAATTAAAGACGAAAACAAAACCATGGCAACCATCACGCTGCAAAACTATTTTAAACTCTACTCTAAACTTAGCGGCATGACGGGTACTGCCAAAACCGAAGAAACCGAATTTAACAAAATTTATAACCTAGACGTTGTTACCATTCCACCAAACAAACCAGTTTTGCGTGTGGACGAGCAAGACATGATATTCTTTACCGAAGACGCCAAATACAACGCCATTGTGCAAGAAATTAAAGAGAAATACGAAAAAGGCCAACCTATTTTGGTTGGCACCGCCAGTGTAGAAAAGAGTGAGCGCATAAGCAAGGCGATTAAAAAACTTGGCATTCCTCACAATTTGTTAAACGCAAAAAATCACGCAGCAGAAAGTAAGATTATTGCGCAATCTGGGCGTGTGGGTGCGGTTACAATTTCCACCAACATGGCGGGGCGTGGTACCGATATTTTGCTGGGTGGTAATCCCGAATTTTTGGCAAAACAAAAAATGCTTAACACAAACATCGAGCCCGAAGTGCTAGAGCACATAACCACCTACGGTGCCGAACTTAATGCGGACGAACAAAAACTAAAGGATAAATACGATAAATATTACAACGAATTTAAGACGATAACCGATAAAGAAAAGCAGCAGGTTATCGAGCTTGGCGGGCTGCACATACTTGGCACCGAGCGGCACGAAAGCAGACGTATAGATAACCAGTTGCGCGGCCGTGCTGGCCGTCAGGGTGACCCGGGCAGCAGCATATTCTTTATTTCGCTGGAGGACGACCTACCTCAGCGCTTTGGCGAGGATAGGATGAAAAACTGGTTTTCCATTGCTTTCCGTGGCAACGAGGATATGCCGCTACAATCCCGCATACTAACCAAGTTTTTTGAAAGCGCGCAGAAGAAGGTGGAAGCCAACAACTTCACCATGCGTAAGCAGGTGCTAGAGTACGACGATGTGCTTAATAAACAACGTTTAATTATTTATGCCGAGCGCGATAAAGTGCTGGATGGCGTGGATATTCACCCACAAATTGTGGAGATGTTAAAGGAATATATATTTGATATTTGCCACAGCTATCTTGATGCAACCAAACCTAGTTACGAATGGGATTTAGACGAACTTAACCGCGCGCTAGAGGATAAACTTTTGCCAAAAGGCAGCAACACAATCACTGAAAAAATGCTAGAGGACACCGACATTAACACGGCTAGCCAAATTGTGTTTGATAAACTTTTGGAGATTTACGAAAAGAAGATAAGCGAGTTTGATAAACTGGATTTGCCTATTAAATTTGCCGATTTCGAGCGAGACTATCTGCTTAGAACGGTGGATAAATTTTGGGTTGACCATATAGACACCATGAACACCTTGCGTGACGAAATTGGCATACTAAGCTACGGACAAAAGGACCCAGTTGTGGCATACAAACAACAGGGGTTTGAACTGTTTGACCAGATGATTAGCGACATTCGCGAATACACCGCTTCTGCCCTATTTAATAGGCCAATAAAAATAACCTTTACACCAAACATTGCGCCACCTGTTGCAGGCGCGCTTAACCGTGCAGAAATAACCCAAGCCAGGGCAAAAAAAGATGTACACATCGGCCGCAACGACCTATGCCCATGCGGCAGCGGCAAAAAATACAAAAACTGCCACGGCAAAAATGCAAACTAAAAAACATTGATTTATCAATGTTTTTTTATAAAAAAATTAAGGCAATTGCCTTTAATATTTATTCCAATTTTAAGCAGCTGGATAAAACTGAATAGAAGCAAGCAAGACAAGGCTCTTTGGTGCTTAAAATAAGTTACTTTAGGTAAGTCGGCATACTAGGCTGGTTAGAAACAAGCGAGACTAGGCTCGAATCAATTTTAATTTATACTCTCCACAATTAAAGCAGCTTAATAAAACTGAAGAGAAGCAAGCAAGACAAGCCTCTTTGGTGCTTAAAATAAGTTACTTTAGGTAAATCGGCATACTAGGCTGGTTAGAAACAAGCGAGACTAGGCTCGAATCAATTTTAATTTATACTCTCCACAATTCAAGCGGCTTAATAAAACTGAAGAGAAGCAAGCAAGACAAGGCTCGTAAGGTACCACAGGGCAGGAGTTTAGTTGGCCTAAATGACTGCACTGGGTGCCTTACAGAAACGCAGTATTGCGCCGCTTATGTTCAGTTTTAAATTTGTTTGCGGTTAGAAAGGGCGCGTGCTAACGTCACCGCATCCGTGTACTCTAGTTCGCTGCCCATGCTTACACCTTGCGCTAGGCGGGTTACTGTTATGCCAAGCGGTTTAAGTAGGTTGGCAATGTATATTGCGGTGGCCTCGCCTTCCACATCAGGGTTGGTGGCGATAACCACTTCTTTTATGCCCTCCTCCCCTATGCGCTTTAGTAAACTTTTTATGTTAATATCGTTTGGGCCTTTGTTCTCTAGCGGGTTTATAACCCCGTGCAGCACATGAAAACTGCCGTTAAAATCGCGCACCTTTTCTAGCGCGGTAACATCTTTAGGCTCTTTAACTACACAAACGATCGGCTCTTTATTAGGGCGAGCGCAAATTGAACAAACCTCTTTATCGGTAAAATTGCCGCACACCTTGCAGTAGTGAATGGTTTGTTTTGCATCCACCATGGCAGAGGCAAAATCTTGCACATCATCCAGCGATTGGGTAAGCAAAAAATAGGCATACCGCTGGGCAGTTTTTTTACCCACCCCGGGTAGGCTAGAAAATTTATTTACAAGGCGCTCCATTGCATCAATTTGATTCATTAAAACAAGCCACCTAAACCGCCCATGTCGCCCATAGGTGATTTTTCTTTTGCTAAGGCATCTGCTTTTGCAGTTGCATCTTTTATGGCAACAATTATTAAATCTTCCAACATCTCTATATCGTCTGGATCAACTGCTGCCTTAGATAGTTTAATCGATTTAATTTCCTTTTTGCCAGACATGGTAACGGTAACCATTTCGCCACCCGCCTTGCCAACAACTTCGGCGTTAGATAATTCCTCTTCTGCCTTAAGCATTTCCTCTTGCATTTTTTTGGCTTGTTGCATAAGCGCGTTCATATTCATGCCGCCACCAAAGCCGCCGCCACGATAATTATTATACATATCTCACTCCTTTAATATTGTAAATGATTTTTTAAAAATTTGTACTTATATTTATAAAATTTTTTTATTTTTTGTTAAATTTTGATTAATTTTTGCATTATTTTGCAAAATTTTTACTCTTTAAACTTAATTTTGCTTTTAAACACGTCCTTTAAACTATCCTTAATATCCTTAGTCGATGCGTTTTGCTTATCGTACATAAGTTCAATTTTGTTTATGCTTTCGTCGTACTCTTTAATTATTTTTATAAGCAGTTCAAGTTTGTCTGGCTTGTTTATAAATTCCAAATTGGACATATCGTTAGTGTGAAGAATTATTCTGCCATTAATTTTTTCCACACGCACCACACTGGTTAGCGCGTTGGACAGTGCAAACATATTTGCCGCCTTAACCTTTAAAAGCACATACCCCCACACCCTATCTAGTTCGCTTGTGGATTGTGGTTGTTCGCTTGGCTGTTGTGCCGGCTGTTGCGTTGGCTGTGGTGCAGATTGCACTGCTGGTTGAATTGGTTGCGGTTGTGTTATTACAGGCTCGGGTTTTGCTGGTTTTGCCTCTACACTGGGCATTGGCTTAACATCGCTTTCAAAAAGTTGCAAACATGCACTTTCAAACAAATTTTCTGGGTTAAGCGAGTATTTTAAGTTCAGTTCCACCTCGCTAAATCGGGCAAACGCGCGCTTTAAAAACTCTAAATCAAACTGGGCGGCAAGTTCGCTAACCGAACTAAATTCTCCCGGCAGAATATCCAGCGCGGCATAATCGCTAACTCCAACCTTAATTAGAATAAGTTGCTTTACAAAATCCGCCGTTTCCTTGCACAAAAGTTGAACATTTTTGCCCATATTTAGCGCGGTTTTTATATTAGTAAACAGACCAGAGATATCCTTATTGTTTAAACTAACAAGCAGGTTTTTAATGCTATCCTTTCCGCTTAGGCCAATAACACTTTGCGTGCCCTCTAGCGTAATGTTGTAGTTGCAATACGATGCCACACTATCCGCAATGGATAGCATATCGCGCACACTGCCCTCGCCCGCTTTGGCAATAAGGTGCAAGCTTTTTTCGTCACACGAAATGCCCTTTTTGTTAAACACCTCTTTTAGGTGATTGGTTAGTGTCTCAATCGGCAGCAGTTTAAAATCAAACCTAGTGCAGCGCGACAAAATTGTTGCCGGCAGTTTATGAATTTCGGTAGTTGCCAAAATAAATATTACGTGTTGTGGTGGCTCCTCCAGCGTTTTTAACAGCGCGTTAAACGCACTATCGGTTAGCATATGCACTTCGTCCACTATATACACTTTATATTTGCCAATAAGCGGCGGAAAATTAACCTTTTCGCGCAAATCGCGGATTTCCTCCACGCGATTATTACTTGCCGCATCAATCTCAATAATATCGGTGTTTGGCTCGCTTAGCGCCACACATTCGGCACACAGTCCACATGGATTGCCGTCGCTAGTATGCGTGCAATTAACCGCCTTAGCAAAAATTTTTGCCGTGCTGGTTTTGCCCGTGCCACGCGGCCCGCAAAACAGATAGGCATGGGTTAGCCTATTTAGTTTAATTTGGTTTTTAAGCGTTTGAATAATGTAATCCTGCCCGACAACTTCGTCAAAGTTTTTTGGGCGAAATTCCCTATACAGTGCCAAATTCATTATAACTCTCCTTTTAATGTATGCAATTTGCGCTTTATTGCCTGAAGCGTGTTATCCACCTGCTTTTTTGTAAGGTTGTTGTCCGCAGCAATTTGCGCATAACTATCCCCGTTTAAAAACTGGCGCAACAACTTAAACTGCTCGGCTGAAAGCAAATCCTTAACTCGGCTTATAAGTACGGCTTTAAGTTCGTTATCCAAAAAGTTTTTTTCCACATCGCTGTCGTCATCCACTAGCAAAATGTTAAGTTGCTCGTCATCGTCGTCGTTATCCTCAAAATTGATGGGCAGATAGTTGTTAAGCGGACTATTTTTTTTGCGATTGGCGTTTTTTACTGCGGTTTGCATCTGCCTATGTATGCACAGGCTAGCAAATGCACTAAAACTGTGATTTTTATCCGCATTAAACACATTTATCGCCTTGTATAAGCCAATCATCCCCTCTTGCATCAGGTCGTCACTATCTGCACCCACCAAAAAGTATTCACGGCTGATGGCAGTAACTTTTGGCTTAAACATGCGCAAAAGTTGCTCCATACTAGATGTATCCTTATTCTGTGCAAGTTTAACTAGATTGTTAATGTCTTCCACCCTTTCTCCTTTGTCGTACCACTTCATATGTGGCAATTGCGGCCGCATTGGATGCGTTTAAGCTGTTAACTTGCCCAAACATATCCAAGCTTAGCACCTCGTCCGCTAATTTTTTGGTGAGCATGCTAACTCCCTTGCCTTCCCCGCCAACAATAAGCGCGGTTGGATAGGTAAAATCGGCTTGATATATACTGTTTCCACCTGCTTCTAAGGCATACACCCACACACCATTTTCTTTAAGCGTTTTTATTGTATTGTTTATGTTAACCACTTTTGCCACCTTCATATGTGCAAGCGCGCCCGCGCTGGTTTTGTACACCGTTTCGGTTATATCCGCCGCGCGATTTTCTGGGATTATCACCCCATGTACACCCGCGCATTCGGCTGTGCGTATTATTGCGCCCAAATTGTGTGGGTCCAATATTCCATCTAAAATAAGTATAAAAGCGGGCTGATTTAGTGCAAGTGCACGATCTAAAATTTGTTCTACTGTGTAATAATTATAAGCAGGAATTTTAACTGCGATGCCCTGATTTTTGCCCACTATATTAAAAAGTGTTTGTTTGGGCACAATTTCCACTTCCACACTTTTTGCACGCGCCTTATCCAGCAAAATCGCCACCTCACCCGAGGCATTTTCTTCTGCAATCACCTTGGTTATTTTTGCGTTAGAATTTATTAGTTCGCGCACAACATTTATCCCTTCAACTATCATTTTATTGCCTCCGCGATCATATTGTACACTTCCATTATGCGGTGCTTATATTTTGGCAAATTAAGCGCCCAAAAGCCATACACCGCTTCAAACGCAGTGGCAAGGTGATATTCCTCGTAACTGGCGTGTTTGGCTTTGTTGTTAGGGTGAGCATTTCTTGCCCGCATAAAAATGTCCTTTTCCTCTTCGTTTAGTGTTGGCAAAAGTTTTTGTGCAAATTCGGCTTGTTTAGGCGCACACTCTACACTGGAAGCAAGTTTATTAAGTACATTTGGTTTATAGTCAAAATTTACAAACAGAAAATTGCGCACTGAGTAGCTAAAAAACGCATCGCCAAAAAACGCCAAGCTTAATGGATTTTTTTGTTTAAATTGGCTTAACTCCTCTTTAGCCACATCCGCATTATGCTCGTTGGAAAATTGCAAACTGCTGATTTTTGCTAGAACTTGTTGTTCGTTTAAGTTTTTGCTATAATTGTTATTCATACAAAAATTATATCACAAAAACATAAATAAGTAAAGTTTTTATTGGTTATTTAGCGGCAAATTATCCGGATTTAAAATTTGTATATTTTCGTTTGCTAAAAGCGGCAGATATTCGTGCCACATATATTGTCTTATTGGAATGGGAGCATGGTTTTTAAAATATAACACAAGCGCGGGGCTTATGTGATGATAGTTTGCAAAAATTGTGGCAGAAATTGTGTTGTGGCTTAATATAAGCCGCTTTGCCATGGCGTGATAGTTGTAGTACATAGTTAAGTTATTGCCAATTATTTAAATTAAACTCACCTCTATTAGCAAAAAAACGGGCAACTATAAAAGTTCACCCGTGTTAATAGAATAAATGTACATATGTTCAACTGGCTTTTTGTATGCCTCTTCCACTGCCAGTTTGTACAGCAAAAGTTGCTCTGAGTATTTTTGTTTTAGCACATCTATTTTAAGATTAGAAAATTTGTAGTCCACAATTGTTATGCCATCTTCAAATTCGATAATTAAATCCACCACACCCTGAATTAAAACTTTATCATCAATTTCGGTTAAATTTTCAAAATTTTGGCCATTTTCATTAATTTTTTCGGTTTTTGGGTTATTTTTTTGCAATTTTTCATCTTGATTGGATAAATTTACAATTTTGTTGTATGGCTGATACATAATAAATTCGGCTTCTTTATATATGTTTTTTGCGCCCGCACATATAGCGGAAATTTTAGAATGCGCCTGCTTTATTTTATTATAGTCCACATCATCAAAATTGGTGGTTTGTTTGTATTCGCCAAAATAATTTAGCTCTTCTAGCGCTTTGTGATAGTGTGTACCAATGGCCGCCCTATCCTCATCCGCATTATACTGAACATCGGTGGATATCCATTTTTTAGTGGAAAATTTGTTTTTCTCACTATATTCGCTGTTTAGCCCAGTTACCGTGTTTTTTATAGGCAGGTTAAATTTTTGCTTATTTGGATATTCAAAATTATTATCGATGCGCGATATCGCCCTTTCCTCTTCCACAAGCGGCGCAACTGGTTTAATTTCGTCCACAATAAAATCGATTATGCAGTTTTCCTGTTCGGTTATACCCGCATCAAAATGCCCAAGTTGATTTAATATCATATGCAAAAAGTTGTTGTTATTAAGTGGTTTGTTTAAGTTATTTTCGTTAAAACTGCCCGTTATAATAAGTTTGTTTTTGGCACGCGTAAGGGCAACGTACAGCAGGCGCATTTCCTCTTTATAGCCCTTGATATTGTTTAAAATTTTTATAGCCATATGCGGTATGCTAGAACATTTTGTGCGATTTATAACATCATAAAAATCCACCCCCAGCCCCAAATCCGCATTAAAATTTATGGTTTCGTTACTGGTTATGTAGTTAAACTGCTTGCTGGTGTTGTAAAGGATTACAACCGGATACTCTAGCCCCTTACTTTTGTGTATGGTTTGGATTGTAACACTATCTTCGCTATCGGCAGTTTCCACCTCGCTAAATCGGGTAAGGTTGCTTTCCACCACCTTAATAAATTCGGTTAGATTTATGCTATCCTCTAGCGGTGAAATGTTATTTATAAACTCCTCTATCATCAAAATGGTTGCTTCGCCATTTGGTTTGGTGTACAAATAGTATTTAAGTTTTGCCTCGTTTAAAATGTACCTTATAAGCCCGCTGTTTGTGTTGATTTGTGCCACATTTTTAAGCTGATTTAATGTGGTTTGCCCAGCCATGATAGATGTATTTTGCGCATTTTGCTTAATAGTTTCTTTAAAAGTGCGGTCTTTAAAGTGAATTTGTGCCAACTCATCCAAACTAAGTGGGCTAAGCGATAAATAAAATGCAAGCAAATCCACATCATCCGCAGTGTTATTTATACACTTTAGTATGGATAAAACAAGTTTAATTCCCTCGCCATCAATCTGCAGTTTTGTGCTAGATTTAACCGGAATGTTAACCGATTTTAAAACGCGGATAAGCTCGTCCACCTGCTTATCATCCACCGAGCGCGAAAGTATGGCAATATCGCTGTATTTAAGGGTGCGATATGTTTTTAAATTGGCATCGTAAAAGCTAGTGTTGTAAAGTTTTGTTATTTCGTTTGCAACCAAAATGGCTTGCCCAGAAATGCAAGAATTTTGCCCAGCTGCCTTAGCTACACTATATATGCCCTGGGCGGTATTGTCCTCTTCTTCTTTAGCCAACAAAATTTTAACCTTATCATCTACAATATCATCGCGCTTAGCATTAAGTTTGCCGTTATCAACATAGCTTATATCCGCACTTTCCACCGTCATCAATTTGTTAAACACTTGGTTTATAAAATTAAGTATAATTGGGTTAGATCTAAAGTTATCATTCATATTGTAGGCATACCCCATGGAGGTATCTAAATTATATCTATTGTATTTATCTAAAAACCACTCTGGACTAGCCCCCCTAAACCCATATATTGATTGCTTAACATCACCAACTGTAAATATTAAGCAGTTATCCCCAACAAGCGAATTTATCAAACTATCTTGCAGCGGATTAACATCCTGATATTCATCAACAAAAACGTAGTTAAATTGGCTATTTAATTCGGCTTTAATAAGTGGATTTTTTATAAGTTTTAACATAAGCCGATTTAGGTCATTAAAGTCAATCAAATTGTTTTTTTGCTTTAAATTTGTATAGTTTTTAATAAAATTTTGCAATAAAGTTATGTATAAATTATAATATTCGCTAATTTTTGGATAGTTTAAATCATAATTAACATCTATCCTGTTTTTATCTATAAAGGTGGATTTAACCTCTTTTAGGGCAGCCACAGCATCTTTACAATCCCCGTTAAGTTTGCGATTAAATACAGTTAAATCTAGCCCATAAAGCACCTTTAAATTGTCTTTTAAATTTATACCCCCTATGGTATCTAACTGTTCAACTAAATTTATTAGTGCCGGCTTAATTTTTTCAGCTTGAGAAAAATAATCCCCTTTTATAACTTTTAAGCAATTTTTAACTTTATTTATTAAATAATCGTTAACCACTTTTTCGCACTTGCTGCCTAATTTATATTGTTCGGCAGAAGTTTGTAAAAATTCCTCATAGTTTTCTATATTTATTACATCATTATATCGGTTTATTATAAGTTTTTCCAAGTTGGATCTATCACGCGCATTGCCACCAAAAATATCCAGCATCAAATTGGCATTATATTCATTCTCAAAAAAGGCATCCATTGTCTGCTTCATTGCGCGCGTTAGATAGTAATCGCGTGTAGCATCGGTTATAATCTCTATATTTGGGCTTATGTTAAGTTCGTAAAAATACTTTTTTATCGTTTTGCTAGAAAATCCATCAATCGTGTCTATATTTGCCTGCTCAACTTGGTTAATTACGTCCAAAATGTGCTGTTTATCCGTGGCGATTTTAAGTTTTTCGTTAAGTTTTTCTATAAGGCGGGTTTTCATCTCTTGCGCGGCAAGCACGGTGAAGGTTACCACCAGCATGCTTTTTATTGGCACATCTCTTTCTATAATTAAATCGGCAATTTTTTGTATCATAACCGTGGTTTTGCCACTGCCTGCGCCCGCGCTAACCAGTTGATTATGGCTGTTTTCCACCAATATGTCATGCTGAACGCCCACAAAATCTTTAGTCTCCATCCTTTGCCTCCTTAAAACTGGAAAAATCCACTATATCGGTTTGCCTATCTAGCACCCCGCAACTATTTTTAAGGCAAATTTGCAGATATGGGCAATAGTCACATGCCTTTTTGTAATCCAGCGGCGATGGCTTAATATTTCCCGCGCGTATTTCATCAACCGCCTGCACAGACACATTTTTTGCATAATTTTTTAAAGCAGCAAAATCACTTGGCTGCATGGCTTTGTTTGTGTTTTGTGCCGCCACATGCTTAGTTGTCATAGTTACATTTACTATATTGCTTTTATCCTTAGGTTGCAACCTAACATCCAGCGCATGCACAACTTCGGGCGTGTTTTCAAAAAAACCATCCAGCGCATAACTATTTTCGCTGTCGCGTTCAAAACTATTGTGAAGTGGCAAATAGAACGATGCCACCCCGGGTATATTTAAAATGTTTTCCACCGCCAAATTATACAAAAATAATTGCAGTTTTTTGCCATAGTACAGCTCGCCCAATTTGGCATCTGCGTCACGCGTTTTATAGTCCACCACACGCAACGCGTTAGGGATTTTGCACACATCTATCCTATCCACAAAACCTAATAGATTTACATTACCCAAATTATATTCAAATTTATACTCTGCCAAATTTTTATTAGGCACAAACAAACTATGTTTATCTATATTATCCACGCCGTCAAGCACACGCAATGCCTCCAAGGTGAGGTTTTTAATAATTGGATCGTTAACACTAAAAGTAAGCCGCTCTTCATTTTTTAGATATTCCAGCACACTTTTTTGCACAAATTCGCGCTTATTGCCCACATTTTTATCGTTTTTATAGTATAAATACAAAATGTGGTGCAAAATGTTACCAATATCAAAGGTTTGAATAGTGTTATCCAAATCTGGCTTAATTTTAAGCTGGTTGGATAAAAAGTGCATAAATGGGCATTTAAAATATGTTTCTAGCTGCGAAGCGGAAATGGTTTTAAATGTGCCGATTTTTTTTATGCTTTGTTTATCTAATTTATCAGATTTTACATCCCCCACCAGGGCATATTGTTTTAGTTTATAGGCAGCAAAAATATAATCCCAACTAGATAATGCCTTATACTCCCCTAGGGTATTTGCAAAAATTGGCAGCAAGTTAATTTGTGTGCCATCTATATCCACTTTTATTCGCGATAACAACTCGCCAATAAGCACGCTTTTTGTTTTGTTGTAACTTATAGTTAGCCCGATATTAAACATTAATGCCGAATTAAATAACCTTAGTTTGCTAAGCCGATTTATATGTGCAATGGTTGGTGCAAGTTTATTTTTGAAGTTAAGTTTTTCTATTTCGTCATCCAAAATTATGCCGCAATCCGCCTTTATGCTTGGCGCATTTTCTAAGGTGCAGTTTGCAATGTATAAATAATCAAAAATCTCGGCAAAGTTATCCGCATCCACAATTTTTACTGCATCTAAGGTAAGCGGCAAATTGTTAACCGACAGCACACCCGATATATGAAAATAGATATCATAAAACTTGTTAACATCCGCATCTGGATAAAGTTTTATAACTTCATCAAACAAATCGAAAATTACTTCGCCTGATTTTTTAAGCAAAATTTTGGCTTTTAAGTCCAAATTTTCACAAATTTTGGTTAAGATGCCATCAAAATCGTATTTTTTTAGTGAATTTTTCAATTTTTCTTTGCACACTGCCACAGCTTTATCTTCAAAAGTAAAGTCAGCCAAAAATGCTTTTAAGTGCAAGAATGTTTCGTTTTCAAGGTTCACACTGGCAATGTCGTACAAATAGTTAAATCTTTTTAGCACCGCAACCAGGGCAATTTTATCCGCCTCGTCCGCCACAAAAAATGGGCTGTTGATTATATCTATTATGTGCGGCAATTTGTTTGCATCCAAATTGTATTTAAACACGGACAAAATAAATTTGTACACCGCGCTTTTGTTTAACTCCAGCGGGCAATCGATGTAGTAGTTTATATCGTATCGGTTTAAAATTTCTTCAATCTTATCCACCTTTTCGCTAAGCCCAAACACCGCAACGCCAAACTGATTATATTTTTTGCCATCAAGCACCTTTTCGCGAATGTCGCGCGCAATTAAATCGAACTCTTCACTAAAATTATTGGCAGAGTACACCTTTGCAATCTCGTTTTTAAGGCAAAAAGTGTCGCTGTCTGTTGCAAAAAGATGCTTTTCCAAAAACTCTTGCAACTCGTTGGATTTATATTCAACTTGCATCACCTTATGGCCAATCTCGTTTTTGTACGCAATATTTTTTAACTGCTCACCAACTTCTAGGTTGAAAATATGCCGATTGTTGCCGGCCGATTTTGCCACATAAACATACACATCGTTTTTAAAACTAAGTTGCTCGATAATCGAGTATTCAATCGCAGTGAAATCGTCAAACCCAATAAACAAAATGTCATGATTTTCCACCCGCTCAGCGATTGTTACAGCCGACATCAAAAACATATCGGATGCATCCAATAACCCCGCTTTTTGACGCTGATATTCGCTATAAATTAGCGCTAAATCCAAAATTTTGCCTTCTAACTGCTTGTTTTTGCTGGTAAATTTTTGCATCTCCTCGGGCGTAATTTTGCTTGCCTGCAACTGGCCAATTGTCCGATACACATTTTCGGCATAACTAAACGAATAGTTGGCACTTTTAAGCACGCTAAATTTCTGCGCGTTTTCGTTTAGGATTTTATGAATTAAAATTATTGCGCCCACCTTGCTTATCTGCTTGGATTTATCCACATTAAGCCCGCGCTTTGCGTATCGGTTAAGTGTGCTAACCCGCAAATTAAAACTAGACGAAATGCCAAGTTTTTCAAACAAAAAGCGCTCCATAAACAAACTTAACTTGTCTGGCACAACAATGTCCACCACACCCGTTTTGCCGCGGCAAAACTCAGCCGCACAATTAAGTGCAGCATTTAAAGATGGGACATCCATTTCGTAAATCATACCAAAATTATATCACAATCCATTAAATTTGGCAACCATCTTTCAACCCCCAACCGATAAAAATATGCAAATGTGTACATTTTTACACATTAAAAAAATTTTTTATTAAATCGTATTGAATTTTAGTAAAATTATGATACAATAAAAATATGAAGAATAGTGAAATTGTAAAAAATATAATAGCCGTCGCTGAAAAAGAGCACAAAAATTTATATCACGATATTTCTAAAGAAGAAATTGAAAAATATATCGCGAAAATTAAAAATTTAGATAATTTGTCCGATATCGAATTGGATTATGAACTAATAAAGTTGTTTGCCCTATTTAAAGATTTGCACACAGTATATGAAATTCCAAAAATCAATATTGACCAAGACATAAGATTTTTTAAAGGCAAATTTTATATAGTACAAGCGGATAAATGGAGAGAATTATCATCAATTGGTGGCAAAAGTTGCAATGTGGTGTAGAAAAAAATTAAAGAAATTACAAGTTATGAAACAAAAGAGTGGCTAGACACCATGGTGGATAGCGAAATTTACAATTATTATATTTGGCAAATGCTTAATCTAAAAAATTATGTGCTAACTAAAAGCGGAGATAGAATAGATATTGGCATTTCCGCTAAACAAGGTACAAGCAGGCCACGGCCATACAAATATACAATTTTAAATGGCAACATATTGTATGTTAAATATAGCCGAAGCAAAGAAAACCCTGCCCGCCCTTTTAAAAAATTTGTAGAAGATATGGCTGCACAAATAAGCAAATTAAACATTAAAAACTATATTTTAGATATTAGGGATAATTTTGGTGGCAACTCAGAAATATTAAATCCTTTTCAAGAACTTGTTCGCAAGAAAAAATTACACGGAGTATTGCTTATAAATAATGTAACTGCATCGTCCGCCATAATAACAATCGCAAGATTTAAAAGTGAATTTAACACCCCACTTATTGGCGAGCCAACTGGCGGAGCAGCAACAAGTTATGGCGAAATGAAACAGATTGAAGTGTGCGGTAAACAAATTGTTGTTTCAACCGAGCATTTTGATTTTAGCAAACTTTTTGGCTACACTGGTTCAATCCAACCCGACATTTTAGTTGAAACTACAATTGACGATATTAACTCCAAAAACGATCCGCAACTATCCACCGCAATCGATTATTTAAAAAACTCTACCAGAATCAATGAAATTAAAAAAATATAAAATTCTTTTAAAATTATTAAATTTTGGTGATTTTTTATGGGTTTTTATTGATTTTTTGTGGATTTTATTAATCCGCAGGCGATTTTGGTGCCCGAGTTGCCGGCGGGCTGGGTAGTAAAATCGTCTGGACCAGAGTGGATTATTATTGTTTTGCCAATGATTTCATCAATGCTAAATCGGCTGGTGAAAACCGCGCACCAAGCCATGCCATTATTTGAAAATAGTGGAGGCAGGTCGCCCGCGTGTTTTGGATGCGGCTGATTGTTCGGGTTATAGTGCCCACCAGTTAAACTGAAATCATCCTCGCAACTATCACCTTCGTGGATATGGCAAGCAAAAATGTTTGTGTCACTCATCGGCAAATTGTCCACATCCAGCACAACAATCACCCCATTTTTAACAGAAAAGAATTCTGCCATGCCATCTATCCCGTTGCCGCTAATTTGGGCGGTGGCATCCGGCTTGCTGTTTGCCAAATATAAAAATAAATTTTCGTTTAGATTATTCATATTATTAATTATTCACCCGATGCAAATCTTGCCAATTAACACTTTTTGCAGTTAAACATATAATGCATTGGAGGAATTTTTATGATTAATTGTTGTAAACCTAAATGTTGCAAACCTACAAATATGCAATATCCAACATATATTTTACAAACTGGCCCAACCGGCCCAACTGGCGCAACCGGCCCAACCGGCCCAGCAGGCGCACCAGGATTTACAGCCACCGCATTTTTCACCGCGCCAAGCGTAACAAATGCCGAGCCAACCCTGGTGTTAGAAAATGCCTATCCAACAAGCCAAACTGAAATATCTTATGCGGGCGAAAACGGCATAAATGTGGCAGCGGG
>CANRQB010000011.1 GCA_947632645.1 uncultured Clostridia bacterium
GATATAGATTATTTAATAGTAGCAGGGACGCCAAAGACTCAAAATACTTGGATGGACGAGCATTGCAAGTGGGCTATACTGCGCAATAAATGTGCTTAGAACTATTAATAACAAGCCACTTATATCGTTTAGCGCAAACACTATAATTGGCGGGCTGTATAACTATCTAATAAATGCCAATCCGGTAAATTTTCAGCCAATTAACGCCAATTTTGGCATACTAGAGCCAATTAACCTTAAGGATAAGCAAGTGCGCAACAAACAATACTACGAGCGCTCGATGAATGAGATAGCAAACATTTTAAAGCAAATAAATGCGTAAAACATTTGGAAATTGTTAATTATTGTGATATAATATCAGTTGAATAAAAGGAGAATTATGGAACAATTTAAAGGAACAACCATTGTGGCAGTTAAACGCGATGGCAAAACGGTTATCGCGGGCGATGGCCAGGTTACAATGGGGCAAAGTATAGTTTTTAAGGGTAAGGCACACAAAGTGCGCCGCTTGTACGACGATAAAGTGGTGGTTGGCTTTGCTGGCGGCACTGCCGATGCATTTTTTATGTGTGAAGAGTTTGAAAAAATGCTTAATAAATACTCGGGCAGCTTAATGCGCAGTTCGGTAGAGTACGCAAAAAGCATTCGCTCGGCCGGGCACAACAACTCAGAAGCGCTTATGATAGTGGCAGATAAATCCACACTTTTGGTGCTAACCAGCATGGGCGATGTTATCGAGCCGGACGATGGTGTGTGCGCAATCGGCAGTGGGGGCAATTTTGCCTTGTCCGCTGCAAAAGCACTTATAAATAACACCGATTTGGATGCAAAAACCATCGCGCTAAAAGCTATGGAGATAGCAAGTGAAATTTGCGTGTTTACAAACAACAACTTTGTTGTAGAGGAGGTGTAGTGTGCTAACTTGTAAAGAGATTGTAGCCAATCTAGATAACTATATAATCGGGCAAGATAAGGCAAAGCGCGCGGTTGCTATTGCACTACGTAACCGCTACCGCCGCAGCAAACTATCCAACGAACTTAAGGATGAAATTTGCCCTAAAAACATTATATTAAAAGGGCCAACCGGGGTGGGCAAAACAGAAATTGCGCGTAGGCTAGCCAAACTTGTTAACGCGCCTTTTATTAAGGTAGAAGCCACCAAATACACCGAAGTGGGCTATGTTGGTAGGGATGTAGAGAGCATGATACGTGATCTTGCCGAAGCCAGCGTGCGCATTGTAAGAAACGAACAAATCGCCAAAATTAAAGATAAAGCCATGGTTACTGTGGATAAAAAGATAACCGATGTGCTATATCCGCTTAAAAAGGCACAAAAGCCAGAGGAAGAGGATACCGACGCCTTCCGCCAGCAGTTTTATGCCGATTATGCAGCCGGCAAGTTCGATGCGGACACAATAGATATCGATGTTAAAGATCAGCCAAAGCAAATTAACCTTATGGATGGTGCGGGCGCGGAAATTAACATCGGGCAAATTATTGGCGGGGCATTTAAAGGGCCACGCAAGGTTAAAAAGATGACGGTTGCGCGCGCCAAAGAAATTTTGCTGGACGAAGAGTGCGACAAAATGCTAGACCCAGAACTGGTTAACAAAGAGGCCATCTATCGTGCCGAGCAAGAAGGCATTATATTCATAGACGAAATAGATAAAATCGCCGCTAAGCGCACAAACGGGCAAGATGTAAGCCGCGAAGGTGTTCAACGCGATATTTTGCCTATAGTAGAAGGCAGTGTAGTTAACACTAAATATGGGGTAGTTCACACCGACCACATACTATTTATTGCGGCTGGCGCTTTTCATATTGCCAGTGTAAGCGACCTTATACCCGAACTTCAGGGCCGCTTCCCAATTCAGGTGGAGTTGGATAGTTTAGGTAAAGAGGACTTTAAAAAGATACTAACCATTCCACAAAATGCAATAACCAGCCAGTATCAAGAGTTGTTAAAAGTGGATAATGTAAATTTGGTGTTTACCGATGATGCCATCGACCTTATTGCCGAAATTGCCGAAGAAGAAAACGATAGTAGCGAAAATATTGGTGCAAGGCGCTTGCAAACTATAATGGAGCTTTTGCTAGAGGATATATCGTTTAACGCAAGCGACAATAACCCAATGGTGGATGTTAAAATCGACCGCCCATTTGTAGAAAACGCAATGAAGCACATCATCCACACGCACGACTTTAAAAAGTATGTATTATAATTGCAAAAATTAACTTTCTCACTTGACAAAATTTATTTTAGTGATAAAATATACACAAAGGAGAAAATATGCCCACCAAAGAAATTAACCCTGAAGTTAAAGAATTATTGCTAGATTTTTGCGAAAAGTACATTTTGCCAATGGATTTATTTTTAGATAAAGATAATCTTTTGGCAATTTTAACCTATGGCTCGTCTTTAACTGGTTTTTCGTCTGAAAATAGCGATATCGATCTGCTTATTGTGGCAAACAAAGCGGATGGCATAACGCGTGGAGTTAAGTATTTTCGTAACAAAAAGATAGAATATTTTATAAAGCCGATAGAACTTTTGTTAAGCGAAGGGGTAAAGTATGCAAAAGAAAATTGCCCGTCGCATGTTGCGCTATATCAAAATGCATATTTCTTATTAGATAGGTGCAATGTAGAAGAGTTTTTGCATGCCGATAGCCAGTTTTATAATCAAAACAGAGAAAAACTAAAGCAGAATTACGATTTAAAATTTGTTCAAATAGAAAACCGACTTGCCAGTTTAAAAAATATTTTAATTCGCGATGGCAAAGAGTTTTACATGGTGTATTATAATGTTCTAGAAATGGTGCGCACCTTTCACAGTCAGCGCAGCGAAGAGGCAGAAATCCCATTTACAAAAGCCTACCGAATTTATAATGACAGCGCTTATTACGACAAATTTGTTTCAAACAATGCATCCAATCCGCTGCCAGATAAACAATTTGTTAAGTTGTATAACGCTTGCGTAGAAGAAAGCTCAAACAAATCTAATATGCTTAGCAATCTTCAGGCTTTGTACGATTATGAAAAACAATTTGTAACAATTAATACAACCGATTATCAAATTAAATTGTAGTATGTATTATAACGATTTTTTAGATAGATTTTTGCCTTTTCTAGATAGCGCGCAAGTGGATAAACTTAAATCTGCCCGCGTTATAGTTTTTGGCGTGGGTGGGGTTGGCTCTTCTCTTGCCCATTTTTTGGTGCGCTCGGGCATAACCAAACTGGATGTGGTGGATTTTGACACAATCGACATATCCAACATAAATCGTCAACTCGTGGCAAATGTTAAAAATGTGGGCAAATTTAAGGTGGAGGAAATTAAAAAGCAACTGCTTAATATTAATCCAGAAGCAGAAATTAACACCTTTGCACTAAAATATTCTAGCGAAACTGAGAGCCAAATCGATTTAAAAAACTATGACATAATTGCCGATTGTATAGATGATATATCCGCTAAAAAACTGCTTATATTAAATGCAAAAATCGCCAACAAATATATAATTTCAGCCATGGGCGCGGGCAATAGGTACAGCGAAATTCCGCAGTTTGAAATTGCCGACATATCCAAAACCAGCTATGATCCAATTGCCAAAATCTTGCGCAAATTTTGTTCCGAGCAAGGCATAAAAAAACTGGATGTTTGTTATACTAAGCAAAAAGCAGTTAAAAACAGTTGCAAAAAAATTTGCAGTGTGGTATACTATCCAATAAGTATGGCATGCTGCATTTGTGCCAAAATAATAAACAAGGTGGTGGAGTATGAAACACATTAAGCAAGATGATTTTGATGATGCAATCAACGCAGAAAAACTTTCGGTTGTAGAGTTTTTTGCCACTTGGTGCATGCCTTGCCGTATGCTTAAACCTATAATGGAAAAAATAGAAAGCCAGAAAAAAAGCATCAACTTTTACGAAATCGACGTGGAGGAAAGTGAAGAGATAGCAAAGCGCTATCGCATATTTAGTGTTCCTACCGTGGTGTGCTTTAAAGGCGGCAAAAAGATAGACAGCATCGTAGGGCTAAATAGTTACGATGATATGCTTTCTTTCATTTTAAGGTGCGATAAAATCTAATTTTTCATTTGCAGGCATTAGCCTGTATTTTTTAAAGCTAAAAACAAAGGAGATTTATGTTATGGGAAAATTTGTACGTCAGGCAGTGGATAAACTAACAACATTTGTGGGCACAATTTTAGGCAAAGAGGTTGAATTGATAAAAGCAACACCTAACGAAAATGGTGGACTTATAGCTCATTTTAAAGATAAAAACAACAATCAATATCAATGGAGTTTTTATGACGAAAGTGCAATAGAGTTTAGGCCAAACGAATCATTTGATGAAATCTATTATACCGAATGGCAGTGCTTTATGAAAAATCATGTTTTGTTAGAAAGTGATGTTGCAGATTATTCAGAGTGTGTAAAATCGCCAACTTCTAGGCATATGCAAGAAAAATTCAATTTTTACAATGCAATAGGCAAAACCGTTTAAATGTCAAATCGTTTTGTTATAAACTTTAAAAAATATTTTTTAAGACATCGTTTTTTAATATAAAAAGTAAAAAAATTAATAAAAAATGCCTAAATATTTAAAAATTTGCACAAAATTTAATAAAATTTGTTAAATTTGTGCGATTTTTTTTTGCTTTTTTTAAATTTTGCCTATTGACAAATTTTGCTATGTATGGTAAAATACTTTTGGAGAGTTAAATATGGAAAAAATTTATTTGGACAATTCTGCAACCACTCCGCTTAGTGCGGAAGTGCTAAACGCCATGATACCAGTGCTTACTGGTGTGTATGGCAACCCTGCTTCCATCCATAGTTTTGGTAGGGAGGCAAGCAGTTTGTTAGACGAGGCAAGGGATACTATTGCAAAAACTATCAATGCCCATTCTAACGAAATCTATTTCACCGCTTCGGGTAGCGAAGCAAACAGCTGGGCAATAGTTGGCCTTGCAAACGCAAATCACAGCCGTGGCAACCACATTATCACCAGCAAAATAGAGCATCCTTCTGTTTTGGAGGCATGCAAGTATCTAGAGCGCAACGGGTTTGAAGTAACTTATCTAGATGTGGATAGCAATGGGTTTATCCGCTTTGCTGATCTACTTAGCGCAATCAAGCCAAGCACAATACTAATTTCGGTTATGTTTGCAAATAACGAAATTGGCACAATCCAAAACATTAAGGCCATTGCCGAAACCGCACACGAAAAAAATATTATCTTCCACACCGATGCAGTGCAAATTTACGGGCATATGGATATCGATGTAGAAGATTTAGGTATAGACGCTTTAACCTTATCCGCACACAAAATCTACGGGCCAAAAGGTGTTGGGGCGCTGTATGTTTCTAACAAAGTTAAAATAGAGCCAATAATCTTTGGTGGCAATCAAGAACGTGGCAAACGCGGCGGCACAACCAACCTTGCAGGTGTAGTTGGCTTTGCAAAAGCGTGCGAAATTGCCAAACGCGATATGCGCACAAACAATCACAAACTGCGCTTGCTTAGCGAATACTTTATATCTAAACTAACCTCGGCAGTAGAAAATATTACAATCAATGCACACACAAAACAAAAAGTGCCAAATATCATCTCGGTTAACTTTGTTGGTGTGGATGGCGAAAGTTTGCTAACCAAGTTGGATATGAATGGGGTAGCAGTATCAACCGGCAGCGCTTGCACTTCTAACAGCCTTACTGTAAGCCACGTTATAACCGCACTTGGCATGTCTAACGACGACGCGCGTTCTACCATCCGCTTCAGTATCGGCAAAAACAATTCGTATGAAGAGTTGGATAAAGCCATTGCAATTATCGTTAAAGCAGTGGAAGAGTTAAGGGCGTTCTCGTCTACCTACGGCAGCAAAACACGCAAGAAAAAGGAGGCTAAATAATGTATAATTCTAAAGTTTTAAATTTATTTACCAATCCAGAAAATGCGGGCAGAATTTCTAAACCAGATGGCATTGCCGACCTTTATAATGCCGATAAAACCGCGCATGTAGAATTTTCTCTTAGGGTGGAAAATGGCAACATCACCGGCTGCAAATTCCGTGCACAAGCCAATCCTTACATAATTGCAGTTTGCTCTAAATTAACCATATTTGCAATTGGTTTGCCTGTTAACGAAGTTTCGGTTACTAAAGACGATATTATTGCCAGCCTGGGCAACACCGACTACGATTTCGGTTTCTGCTTAGATTGCTTATATCAAGCCATTGCCGATTATAGGGAAAAGCAAGAGAAATCCAAAAAGTAATCAGATAAACATAAGTTACTCTTATATAAGAGTAATTTTTTTTACTTGTTTTTCTGTTGCTCTTTTATAAAAGAGAGTAAAAAAATTGGCAATTATTGGGCATAAAATTATACATAAATAGTCAAATTCTGCAAACAATATTGTTGGAGGTAGTATGAAAGAGTTATTAATCGGCATGGGCATTGGCGTGCTTGTGGGCGCAGTTTTGGTTAAGGCCAATAAACAAGTGGAAAACACTGTAGAAAAGGGTGTTAATAAGGGTAAAGAGATTATATCCGACATTAAGGACGAAATTAAAACTCAAACCCAAAAAGCAAAGGCCAAAAAAGCCGCAAAAAAACAAGCCAAAAAAGAAAAACCAGCAAAAGCATAAAGCAACCTTAGTGTTGCTTTTTTAAATATTTTAGCAAACTTTAACATTTTAAAACAGATTATAAACTTTCGTTTTTATTTTAAAAACCTATCAAATTGTTTTGAAATAAGTTTTGTTTGTGGTATAATAATTATGGAGGGGTTATGAAGGCGATGGGCATAGATTTTGGGCTTAAACGCATTGGCATAGCCATGTCGGACGAAACCAAATTTTTGGCAACCCCAGTGGAAACTTATCACCGCACAACTATAGCGGAAGATATTGCCCATCTTAAAGAAATTATAACAAAAAATAAGGTTGATGAAATTGTCTGTGGCCTGCCACTAAACACAAAAGGGGAAGAACAGGTTATTGCGCAACAAACCCGCGAATTTATGGATAAACTGGCAAACGAGACCAGCGCAAGCATAGAGTTTATAGATGAGCGCTTTACTTCGGTTATGGCGGAAGAAATTTTGGCAAAAAAGTATAAAGATTACAAAAAGCGCAAACAACTTTTAGACGCAATGTCAGCCAACATAATTTTGCAAGATTATTTGGATAGGAGATAAAAGGAGAAATAAAATGAAAGAACAAAAACCAAAAACCGTTAAGGTAAAAGACCCAATTGCTCAAATTTTGGACGACAAGGACGATAGCAACATTGTTTTATTTGACGAAAACAACAAGCCTATCGAATTTGAACAGATTGCCCGCATCCAACTTGACGATGATGACAACATTTATGTCATTCTTGTTCCAATCACCAAACTAGAAGGGGTGGAAGAAGGCGAGGGCGTTATCTACGCACTTAATGCGGAAGAGGGTAGTTTAAATGTGGTGGAAGATACCAGCATAACCGACCGCGTTTTAGAGGCCTATCAAAAAATGTTAGACGACTAGGGCACACGCCTTTTTTTATTGGCAAGTATATAATGAAATTTTAAAAAATTGTGATTTGCTAATATTTTTACTTATTGATAAATATTTTCAGACGAATGTAAAAGTTTCGATTTTGTCCGTCGTGATTATTTTATGTAAAATTTAGCACTTAACCGTGCTAATTTTTTTAACATTTTTCAATAATTTGGTTAAATTGTATTGACAATCGTTTTTGTTTTTGCTACAATAATTCAGTTCAATAAAAATAGCACCTATCCCGATTGATGCTCTGTTCCGTGCACTTTGTGCTTAAATTTGCGGTGTAAATCAAGTTGACGGGTAGGGAAGACGAAAACAGGAGGTAAAAAATATGTCAGTTATTTCTATGAAACAATTGTTGGAGGCAGGTTGTCACTTTGGCCATCCAACCAGAAAGTGGAATCCTAAAATGAAAAAGTACATTTTCACAGATAGGAACAACATCCACATTATAAATTTGGAAGATACTCAAAACCAAATTGATGCCGCTTATGCTTTTGTTAAACAAAAAGCATTGGCAGGCGCAAACGTGCTGTTTATTGGCACTAAAAAACACGCAAGCGAAGTGGTTAAGCAAGAGGCTGAGCGCGCAGGTATGTACTACATCAACTCTCGTTGGTTGGGTGGCACGTTAACTAACTTTGTAACCATCCGCAAACGTATCGACCGCATGAACAAGCTTAACAACATGGAAGCGTTAGGCGATTTTGAACTTTTGCCTAAAAAAGAGGTTATTAAACTTAAAGCTGAGCGCGACAAACTTGCAATTAACCTAACCGGTATTAAGGATATGACCGCACTACCTAATCTTATTATTTTGGTAGACCCACACACCGAACACATTGCAGTTAAAGAGGCAAAAATTTTGGGCATCCCAACCGTTGGCATTGTGGATACCAACAGCGACCCAGACGATGTAGATATCTGCATCCCAGCAAACGATGATGCTTTGGGTAGTTTAAAACTTATTCTTTCCATTTTAACCGACGCAATAATCGAGGCTAAAAATGGCGTTGTTTTGCACGATCCAGAGGCAAATGACGAAGATGTTTCTATGGCAGAGATGGTGCGCGTAGGCATATCTAAACCAGTTGCAGTAGAAGAGGAAGAAGAGCCAAAGGCCCCAGCTAAAAAAGCAAAACCTAAAAAAGACACTAAAAAAGAAGTTAAAAAAGAAACCGCTGAACCAGTAAGCGAAGAATAATTAAAAGGAGTTTATATGGAAATTACAGCTAAAGAAGTTGCAAATTTACGCGGAATTACGGGCGCTGGCCTTATGGATTGCAAGCGCGCGCTTGTTCAGGCAAATGGCAATGTGGACGAGGCAATTAAAATATTGCGCGAAGCTGGCATTGCTAAGGCAGTTAAAAAACAAGGCCGCATTGCTGCAGAAGGTGCAGTTGGCGCGTATGTAGAAGGCGGAATTGGCGTGTTGGTGGAAATCAACTGCGAATCTGACTTTGTATCTAAGGGTGAAAAATTTCATGCAATCGTAGACAATGTTGCAAAAGTTATTGCTAAAAATCAGCCAAAGGATTTGGATGCACTTAACGCTTGCAAGTTTGAAGATGGCACTATTGCCGATTACATTACCAACCAAACCGCCACTATAGGTGAAAAAATTTCTATCCGCCGTTTTGAAATTTACAAAACCACCGGCAAATTGGAAGCTTATCTTCACATGGGTGGCAAAATTGGCGTTATGCTAGAGGCAAGCGATTTTGTGGCAGGCTCAGAGGCAGTTTTGCACGATGTTGCACTGCAAATTGCTGCAAATAAACCAGAATTTGTATGCGAAAGCGAAGTGCCAGCCGATAGAATAGAAAAAGAAAAGGAAATCATGCTTGTTCAAATGCAAAATGACCCTAAAAATGCAAGCAAACCAAAAGAAATTTTGGAAAAAATCGTGCTTGGCAAACTAGGCAAATTCTATGGCGAAGTGTGCCTAATTAAACAACCGTTTGTTAAGGACGATAGTTTAACAGTAGAAAAATATATTGCAAACAAGTTTAAAGTTGTTCGCTTTACTCGTTGGGAGATGGGCGAAGGGCTAGAAAAACGCAGTGACGACTTTGCAGCCGAAGTTGCCGCACAAATTAAAAATAGTTAAAATGTATCTTTGATACGTTTTTTCTATTTTATTGGCAATTATTAAGTTAAGGAGAAAGTATGAATAAAGATTTAGCAGATTCATTAACCGAAAAATGGGATAGTAAAAAAGTGCAAGCTTTAATTGACCAAAATGATATAGAAACACTAAAATATCTTGCGCAATACAATTCAGACATCTTCTATGAAGATGTATCTTTAAACTATCCAACAAATATATTGTTTACTGTTATAAACGATGGCGTTTCTTCTCCTGCAACAAATTTATATAATTATATTGTTAGTCACCAATCGAATATTTCTACTAGTGAGTTATCAAGCATATTCGATAAATTTATTAACGATGCAAGCATTTCAGTAAGCCATAAAACTGATTTATTTAAGACGATGCTAGAATCTGATGGCCAGCTTAAAGACATTGCCTCACAAAAAGTGGGCGTTTATGTAAATTTTTTAACCAGTCAAAATATAGATGAAATTTATGTTCAACTGTTCGATTTTATTGCGGATTTAAGCAAAAATTA
This sequence comes from uncultured Clostridia bacterium, assembly GCA_947632645.1. Lineage (GTDB taxonomy): Bacteria > Bacillota > Clostridia > Christensenellales > UBA1242 > Onthoplasma. Next base: position 10,190 of record CANRQB010000011.1, read on the forward strand.
TTTAGTTTATGGCGACACTTATATTAAATTAAAAAATTTTGTTGTTAAATCTAACAACACTGAATATATGGTTAGGTTTGTAGAAAACACCCATATATATGAGCCAGAAATAGAAGAGCGTATGTCTAAAAATGGCTACAAACCTACTAGATATTTTGCTGCCTTAAACGAAGTTACAAATTTAACTAGTGCGGATGTTGTTAAAATGTTTAACAACACCCAAAATATAGACGAAAAATGCCAAATTTTAAAACTAAACAAGGCCAAAGAAGTGCAAAATCAACTGATAGAGGATGTTATAAAATCCGACAAATATGCTGATGATGATATCTCGCATTTGCTAAACAACCTTAGTTTTGATAAAAAAGCAATAGCAAAATTGATTATTGAAAACTACAATTTGCGCAGCAATTTGGTTATAAATCTACTTAGAAAACAACAGATTAAACTAGACGATAATGATTTGCAAGTAGACGATTATCTTGCTACAATAATAGATGGTGTGGTTAAAACGGGAGATAACAATTTATACAATTCTATAATCGCACAATGCAAAACCAAGGGCGCTAAAAATAGGTTAATTCAATCCACTATACACTCAAATAATGCCGAACTTATGTTGCAACTTATTGTAAGCAATAGTTGGGCAGCAAACATTCAACCACTTTTAACCGCCTTTAAAAACTGCGCAAACGAAAATCAACTTAAACAATTTCAAGAATTTTTGCAAAACCAAAATGTTAATGATTTAAAAATGGCACAAGCAAATGTAAAACAAGTGGTAAACAATCCAGAACTTTCTAAGTTAGAAAAAGCAAATGCTGGTATGGAGGCATTAAACGATGCTTTAGACGAAACCACTCAAGATAAAATTGCTAATGATAACATGGTTAATAAACTTAGCAAAAATTTAATTACAGCCATTCAAATGGGCAACAGTAAAGAAATAATTGATGCAATAAATACCGAATATGCAAATCGTATGTTTAAAATGGATAACAGCATCAAAAACGGAATATTTATTGCACTGGCTAGGCGAGTTAAAAATATGGAACCAGTATCGTCACTTCAACTTTTGGAGCCTATACTTAAAGATATTTTTGACAAAAACATTATTGACGAATACTTCCTTTGCCACCATGGTTTGCAACAAAAACTTCAACGCACTTTTGCCCTGTCAAACGCAGTTGTTAAATTATTTGCAACTAAAAATATATCGTTAAATCAATATACAAATCAACTTTGCACCTTGGGTATGAGTGCTCAAGACTTCAAAAAATATTTAAAGAGCACTATCGATTTTTGCAACATAAATCAGGCTTGCGAGCAGTTAAAAATAATTGTAACAAACAACTTTACTACTGAAATTTCTAATCAAGTTTTTCTAGATATTTTAAAGGACGAAAAATATGCTAAATTGGTAGAAAATTTATCCAATATCAACAGCAAATTTTGCCGGAATGTATTATCTGCCGTTAAAGATTATAACCAATTAACCACGGCTAAAAACTTTAATTTGTTGCCAAAAGATGCAAAAGATGCTTTAGAAGCATATAGTTATATGGTAAATAAAAATGCCTAACACAAAAAAATTGCAATTATTTTAGTTGCAATTTTTTTAATTAATTGTTTTTATTTTTAATTTTTTATGGCTTATTTTATCAATTTGGCAAAATTGCAGCATTTTAGTTGCAATTTTTGTTTAAATTTTTTATTATATAATTAACAATATTTTCAATTTTTAACTATTTATTATTAGTGGTTTTCTATTGTTAAAAGGAGAGTTATGAACGAAGATGTAGAACTAGCCATGTCCGACCTAGAAGATAATTTAAACAAACAATTTAATCATTTAATTGATGAATTGTTGCTTATACGCGTTGGCAGGGCTAACCCTAAGGTGGTGGAGCAAGTTAAGGTGGACTATTATGGCAGCAAAGCGCCAATCAATCAAACCAGCAACATAATTGTGGAGGATGCACGCACACTTATAGTAAGCCCGTGGGATCCATCCACATTAAAGGCAATTCGTGCTGGGATAGAGGCAGCAAATTTGGGTGTTAGCATAAGCGACGATGGCAAAATAATCCGCTTAAACTTTCCAATGCTTACAGAAGAGCGCAGGCGCGAATGTACTAAAGAAGCTAAAAAACTTTTAGAAGAAGCCAAAATTGCTATGCGCAATTCGCGGCGCGATGCACTTGATGTGCTTAAAGAGTTAAAAAAGAACGGCGAGATAAGCGAAGATGACTACAACACATTAGATAAAGATGTGCAAAAAAAGCTTGATGGTTACACCGATAAAGCAGATAGCGCATGTGAGAGGAAAATTTCAGAAATAATGGAAGTTTAGTATGAACTTTAAAAAATTAAAGCAAAGCCCAAAATTGCCGCATCACATCGCTTTTATTATAGACGGCAATGGTAGATGGGCAAAACGGCGTGGGTTGGCAAGGAGCGTTGGCCATAAGGCAGGCATGGAAACGCTAAAAAAGCAAATTGAATATGTGCGCGATTTGGGCATAAAAAATTTGTCAATCTATTGCTTTAGTACAGAAAACTGGAATCGTCCGCAAAAAGAAGTGGACTATCTTATGAAAGATATGTTTAAAAACATGATAGACGAATTTAAGCAAAAATATCTAAACGAGGATGTACGGATTATTTTTTCTGGAGATTTAAACGACAATCGCATAGAAGAAAATGTGCGCAAAAGTGCCCTAGATTTAGCGGAAAAAACCAAGCATAAAACTGGCTTCATTTTAAACCCTTGCATAAATTATGGCGGCAGGCAAGAGATTTTGCGAGCAGTAAATACCCTTATAAAACAGGGCGATCAAGTGGATGAAAAATGTTTTGAAGGCGCGCTTTACACCGCAGATATGTTGCCGCTAGACCTTATTATCCGCACATCTGGAGAACAGCGACTTAGCAACTTTTTGCCTTGGCAGTCAGCATATAGTGAGTTGTATTTTACAAAAAAGCCATGGCCATCTTTTAACAAAAGACAACTACTAAAGGCAATAAACAACTATTTAAAACGCAATAGAAGGTTTGGTGCCATTAAGGAATAGTATGAAAAAACGATTAGCAACTTCATCAATAATTGTGCTTACTGTTGCACTTATGATATGTGCAAAATTTTTGCCATACACAATAGGTGACTATATTTTTGATTTATTTATATTAATAATTTCCATGATTGCCGCCTTTGAAATGTGCAATCTTATGGATAACCTTAAAAAGCCAATAAATCGCAATCTGGCTTTTTCGTATCCGATTTTTAACTATTTAATATCCATGATAAGCCTAAAACACCTTAAATTACACTTTGTTTTGCTTATTCAACTTATTGGACTGGCTGTATATTTTGTGGTTGTGCTTTTTGGCGAATTGTGCCTAAAACACTCCAACGCTAAAACCAAATTTAAAATTAGTTTAAATACAGTTTTGGCATGTATATATCCAAGCTTACTGTTTGGTTGTTTTATCATTATAAATCACGCAGAGGCATTTTTTGCTTACAAAAACATAACCATCGCATTTGTGCTTATGGTTATTGCAATAACCTTTTTAACCGACACGTTGGCATACTGTGTTGGCATGCTTGTGCGTGGGCCAAAACTTGCACCTAAAATAAGCCCTAATAAAACCATATCTGGGGCTATAGGTGGGCTTGTTGGTGGCATGGGCGGCGCAATGCTTGTTTACGCGCTTATATATAATGTTAACGTATGGTATCCATTTTTGGTGGATAATGGAATAGCTTGGTGGCACTTTTTGCTTGTTGGGTTGCTTGGCTCGGTTATTTGTCAGGCGGGCGATTTGTTTGAAAGCGCAATAAAGCGCAAAGCACAAGTTAAAGATAGCGGCAACATTCTTCCAGGCCATGGGGGCATGCTGGATAGGATAGATGCCATGATATTTAACGTGTTTTATCTGCTTATAATTTTATTATTTATATAACAGACAATAATAGTATAAACAAGCGTAAAATTTAATAAAATATTAAAATGAGTAATTTACTTTCCGTTTCGTCTATATTTACTAACCTTGGCTTTATTATACTAGCCATCGTTGTTTTGCTTTTTATGGTGCTAATTCACGAATTTGGGCATTATGTTGCAGGCAAGATGCTTAAATTTAAGATAAACGAATTTAGTGTTGGTTTTGGCCCAAAAATATTGCAAAAGAAAAAGAAAAATGGCGAACTTTTTTCGCTTAGAGCCATTCCGCTAGGCGGATATTGTGCATTTGAAGGCGAGGGGGAAAATGGAGTACAAAATCCAGAGGCCTTTAATAGCCAAAAGCCATGGAAGCGACTAATAGTGCTGTTTTTTGGCGCGTTTTTTAACTTTTTAAGCGCTATTATCTTTAGTTTTATCCTGCTTTTTGCCAATGGCTACGATTTGGTTCAGGTTAAATCGGTGGGTGTTACAAGTGTAACAGCACTTCAAACAAGCGATGTAATTTTAGGTGTAGAAGGGCATAAAATAGATTTTGTGCATGACGATTCGCTTTCCGTTTTAATAGATGACTATCTTACCGACGATTTTGCAAAACTAGACACAAACAGCGAGTATATTCAGGTTACAATCAACGATAGGGCATACAATCAGCAAATTAAAGATATAAAATACAACATCCGCCGCGATGGCAAAAAGCAAACAATATCGGGCAAAATCTACGCGTTATACGCCGCACAGGACAATTTAACTGGCGGCAGCACAATAAAAGCGGGCGACTATGTTGGTTGGAGCTTGGTGGACGAAAGTTTGTCGGAAGACGATTTAATGCTGTCTACCTATAAATACTCGTTTGGCGAAGCGGCGTTAAATTGCGTGCCATTCTCGTTTAAATGGGCGTACAAAATGCTTATAATTATTGGGCAACTATTTACAGGTAAACTTAACATTACTGCACTTGGTGGGCCAGTAACCACCGTTAGGGCAATTGCAAATTATAGCCAGGCAAGTTTAAGCTATTTATTGGTGTTACTTCCACTTTTGGCAATAAATTTAGCGGTATTTAATCTGCTTCCAATACCTGCGCTGGATGGCTGCCAAATGCTATTTGTACTTATAGAGTGGATACGCCGTAAGCCACTAAATCAGCGTGTTATAAATGCAATTAATAACATCGGCCTAATTGTGCTGTTTGGCTTTGTTATATTGGTGGATATTTTGCAGTTTATTTTGTAGCGGTTGACAAAAAATTTTTAATCTGCTATAATAAACTAAACTATGGAGCAGTTAGAAATTTTAAATCACCTATACGATGGATTGCAGTTTAAAGATGCCGTGTACAGCGAAAGAAACAACACATGCACGGTAAATTTTTTATATAATCCGCAAGTTTTTAAACAGACAAACGAAAACAAAAAGATAATTTTAGACAAGGTGACAGAAATTGTTGGTGATTATGTTAAATTTGACCTAAATTTTATTGCTTGCCCACTGGATAAGCGTGCAATTGCCAACCATGCATACATAACTTTAGTTAACAATTTTCCTGCACTAAGCCGCAATTTTAGCTTTGACGACGTGTCGGTTGAAATAGATGGGGTTAAGGTGCTTGTTAGATATCGCTTGTCGCCATCATCATATGAATATGCGCTTTTAAACAACCGCAGCGAGATGCTCGCCGCCAAGTTAAAAGAGAGTTTTTTGGCAGATTTTAGCATAGAGTTTATAAAAAAAGAAGACGAAATTGTGCTTAGTGCTATAGAAAACAATGCCGAATTTATTTCGTCTATTAAAGCGGCAGACGATAAAACTGTGTACAAAATAAGCGAAATAACCAATATTATAGGCAAAAATGACTATTCGCTTGCCATCGATTACAGCAAAATTACCGAGCCAGTAGAACACGTTACAATTTGTGGTGTGGTTACAAACATTTCTAAGCGCACATACAACCGCCAGCGTAAAAAGGATGGCCAACCGATAACTGAGGAACACATATACTACAATTTCACCTTAAAAAACGAGAATAAATTTTTGTACTGCAACATCTTCCCTCGCCAGGCGGACGAACTAAAAGGCGATTTGATAGAGGTGGGCATGACTGTTTGCTGCTATGGCTCGTTTAAAACCTTTAATGGCAAGCTTAATTTTACAGCAGTTTCTATTGCGCGCTGCAAGGCAGAAAAAGAGGAAATTAAGCACATAAAATCGGTTAACGAAAACTATCACACTGTTTTTCCAGAGCAGTATGTAGAATACACGCAAACCGACCTGTTTAACCAAGAAGATAAAACCTTTGAAGGCAACTATGTGGTGTTTGACCTAGAAACCACTGGTTTTGACGCAAATAAGGATACAATAATCCAAATAGGTGCGTGCAAAATAATCAATGGCAAAATTACCGAAACCTTTGCAACTCTTGTTAACCCACAGCGCCACATCCCAGCCGAAATAACCGAGCTAACTGGTATAGATGACCAAATGGTTAAAAATGCGCCAACAATAAACTATGTGCTGCCAGATTTTTATAAATTTTGCTATAACTGCACACTTGTGGCGCAAAACATAGCGTTTGACATATCGTTTTTGCACACTTTGGGCAAACTTTATTCGTTTGAGTTTAATCATCCGCAAAAGGACACGCTAGAGATGGCACGCAGTAAACTACCTGGCTTAAAAAACTATAAACTTGGCACTATTGCAGAAAAACTTAACATTCCGCTAATTCATGCGCACACTGCAACTGATGATGCTACTGCCACGGCTAAGGTGTTTATAAAATTGATGTAAATTTGTAAAATTTTAAAAAAATAGTTTAAATCTATTGATTAATTAATTTTTATATGTTATAATATAATTAAAGTAGGAGTGGGGTGCCACTCCTAAATTGATTTTTAGGAGAAAAAATGAAAGTTGCAGATAGAGTGTACGAAGCAATTTTGCCACTATTTAAAAACGACATTAAATTAGTGGAAGTGGAGTATGTTAAGCGGCAAGACGGCATGCACTTAATTGTGTATATCGACAAGCCAACGGGTGTAACCATTGACGATTGCGAAAATGTAAGTAATCTTATATCGCCTCTGTTAGACGATTTAGACCCAACCGACAACGAGCCATATCATTTGGATGTTTCATCCTATGGGCTAGACAAACCACTTAAACATGCTTGGCAGTTAAAAAAGTATCTAAACAAAAAAGTTAATGTAAGCTTGTATCGAAAAATTGGCGGCAGAAAAGAGTTTGTTGCCACTTTGTTAGATTTTAACGAAAATGATTATACCTTTGGTTTGGATGATGAAAATTTTAACATAGATAACTTATACGTCGCACGCATCACACCTTATATAGATTTTTAGATATAGGGTAGATAGCACATTAAATACACAATATATAGTAAAATAAAAGGAGAAATAAAATTGGTTAACAAAGATTTTTTTGAAGCATTAAAAGATTTACAAGCCGAAAAAGGCATTAATGAGGAGGTTTTTATTGCTGCACTAGAGCAAGCACTTACTGCTGCCTACAAAAAAAATAGCGGCATGGCAAAAAATGCGCAAGTAAAACTTAATCCAGAAAAAAACACTATCAAAATCTATTCGTATCGCACTGTGGTTAGCGAGGTGGAAGATCCTGATAAAGAGCTTAGTTTAGAAGAAGCTAAGCAGATTAAGCACAGCTATAAAGTGGGCGATATCGTGGCAGAAGAAGAAAGCACTAAGGATTTTAACCGCATAGCTGTGCAAACAGCAAAACAGGTTATAACCCAAAAGATTAAAGAGATAGAAAAGCAATCGGTATATAAAGATATTGCCGAAAAAGAAGGCAAAATTGTGGTTGCTATAGTTAAGCGTATCGATGTGGATAATGTCTATTTAGAAATTGGCGGAACAACTTTAGAAGGGCTTTTAACCAAGCGTGATATGTTGCCAACCGACAATTTAAAGCCGGGCGATAGAATAAAAGTTTATGTGCGTCACATTAAAGATGACTTCCGCGGAACTGTAGTGCAAGTAAGCCGTACTCATGTAAACTTTGTTCGCATGCTGCTAGAGATGGAAGTGCCAGAGCTTACAAATGGCGATGTAACAATTGTTAACATCGTGCGTGAAGCCGGCTTGCGTACAAAAATTGCCGTTCAAGCAAAACAACCTAATTTGGATGCGGTTGGTGCGTGCATCGGCAACAAGGGGATGCGCATCAATTCGGTTATAAACGAACTTAATGGCGAAAAGATAGACATAATCAACTACAGTGAAAATCCAGCTGACTACATTGTGGCAGCATTAAGCCCAGCCGAAGTTAGCGAAATAACTGTAGACACTGCAGCCGGCATTGCAAATGTGCTTGTGCCAGAAAATAAACTTTCGCTTGCAATCGGGCGTGGCGGGCATAATGTAAGGCTTGCTGCAAAACTTACCGGCTATAAAATAGACGTTAAGCCAACCAAAGAGCAGGTTATTCAAACCAACGATGTGGTTTCTACATCAAATGCAAACATAATTTTAGACGACGATTTCTTTAGTGATATCGACTAGGTGACTATGCACATAAAACAAGAAAGAAGATGCGTGGTTTGCAGGCAAAGCAAACAGCAAAATGAAATGTTACGCGTGGCCAAAATAGATGGCAATTTTGTGCTAGACATAAAGCAAAAACTTGGCGGACGCGGTGCATATATCTGCAAAAACGCTGTTTGTTTAAATCAGGCCATAAAAAAGCGGGCATTAAATCGTGCCTTTAAATGCAACTTGCCCGAGCAAATATATAATGAAATAGGAGAGTATGAACAAAGTATTTAGTTATTTAGGTTTTGCAAAAAAATCCAATAAACTATTAACCGGTCAAACACATTTAAAACATATAAAACAACCAATTTATCTAATAATGTGTTGCAATTCGGCCAGCCAAAATTTAAAGGGTTTAGCAGCAAATTTGGCAAATAAACATAGTTGCCCTTATATAATAACTAATCAACCGCTAAGTGAGTTAAGTGGGATAGCCGATGTAAAAATTTTGGCAGTGGCGGACGAAAATTTGGCAAAAGCAATTTTAAAGGAGATGAAATAATTGGCAAACGAACAAAAAAATCAAGAGTTTAATCGTGCAATTAAACAACTTCAAGCAATGGTTAGCGACAAGCAGATTATAAACCTTGCAGAAAAATACTACAACTTAAAAATGGAGATGAGCAACCTTACCCGTGCCATAAAGGATAAGGAGTCATCTTTAATTTTAAAATCCAGCGAGCCAAAGCCAGAAGTTAAAGAAACTCCAGTAGAAATTGAACAAAAACCAGTTGAAGAATTAAAACCCGTGACGCAAGAAACTCGCACACAATTTCAGCCAAATAAGCCAAATCAAAATAGGCCACAATTTAAACCAAATCAAAACGGACAAAATCAATTTAAACAAAACAGGCCATTTAACAATAATTTCAACAACAAAAATGGCTTTAATAGGCCACAACAAGCGGGCAATCGCCCAAATAACAACTTTAAAAATGCTAACGGGCAGCGCAATCAAAATGGCAACAGGCCAACCTTAAATAGGGATAACAAGCGCCCAGCAATCAACTATGCGCAGCCAATTATAACCGCTAGCCCTGCACGCAATGTTAAAAAGAAGGAAACCACTCATTTTGAAGAAAAGCACGCTTACAGCAAACGTGATTTGTTAAAGCGCGGCATGTTGGAGTTTGAGGATAATGAAGATAGGGCAGTTAATAGAAAAATCCGCCCTAAAAAGAAAGATGTAAGCGAAAAGGTGGTAGAAACCAAAACTGGCCCTGCAATTATAAATACGGATAATATAACAATAAAACTTTTGTCCGAAGCTAGTGGCAAGCCAGTTAGCGAAATTATCAAAAAATTTATGCTGCTTGGCATGATGGTTACAATAAACTCTACAATCGACTTTGCTACTGCCGAACTTGTTATGTCAGATATGGGCATCGAGCTTATACAAAAACTGGATAAAACGGGTGAAGATAAACTTAAAGATGTGCAAAGTTCTATTCGCAGTTACGACGAAAATCAAGCGGTTGTTCGTCCACCAATCGTTACAGTTATGGGACACGTGGATCACGGCAAAACCAGTTTGCTGGATTACATCCGCAAAACCCAGGTTACATCTAGCGAGGCGGGCGGCATAACCCAAGCCATTGGCGCATATCGCGTTAAAACAGCGGACAATAAGTATATTACCTTTATAGATACCCCTGGGCACGAGGCATTTACTGCAATGCGTGCGCGCGGGGCAAGTGTAACCGATATTGCAATACTTATTGTTGCAGCCGACGATGGCATTATGCCACAAACAGTGGAGGCAATAAACCACATTAAATCGGCAAATATCCCTATGATTGTGGCAATAAACAAGATAGATAAGCCACAAGCCGAGCCAGATAAAATTTTGCAACAACTTGCAGAAAATAACGTGCTACCAGAGGAATGGGGCGGCGATGCAATCATATGCAAAATATCCGCAAAAACTGGCGAAGGGATAGATAAATTATTGGAAACTATCCTGCTGGTTGCCGAAGTGCAAAATCTTAAAGCCAACCCTAACACGCCGGCGATGGGCACCATATTGGAATCTAAACTGGATAAGGGCAAGGGTGCGGTGGCATCGCTCATTGTTATGGACGGCAGCTTGCATGTTGGCGATACAATTGTGTCGGGCACAAGCATATGTAAGGTTAAGGCCATGATGGACGAAAACGGCAAGCCAGTTAAGGTTGCCACTCCATCAGTGCCAGTAACTGTGCTTGGCTTTAGCGAAGTGCCAGATGCGGGCGAAACCTTTACTGCCGTGGATGAAAAACTTTCCAAGCAGATTGTGGAAGAGCGCAAGGCAAAACAAAAAGAAGAGCTAATTAAGCAATCGGGCGGCAACACGCTTGAAGATCTGCTACAAAAAACCAGCACTAAAGATTATAAACTATTAAATATCGTGCTTAAAACCGATGTTCACGGCTCGCTAGAGGCAATAAAGGCCTCGTTATTAAAACTAAACAACGACGAGGTTAAAATTAACATTCTGCACAGCGGGGTGGGTGCAATAAGCGAAAGCGATTTGATACTCGCCAGCGCATCCAACGCTATGGTTATTGCATTTAATGTAAGCCAGGATAGCAAGGTTAAAACGCTTGCTGATAGGATGAAAATTAAAATTAACAGCTACAAAATTATCTACGAACTTATAGACGATGTGGAGCGCATAGTGAAAGGCCTTAAAGAGCCAAAATACGAAGAAGAGTATCTTGGCAGGGCAGAGGTTATTGCTGTGTTTAAACTATCCACTGCCGGAATTGTTGCAGGTAGTTTGGTTAAAGACGGCAAAATTGTGCGCAACGAACATGCACATATCTATCGTGGCGATGATCTTATTGCCACAACCGATATTAAGTCAGTTAAAATTGTTAAAGACGATGTTAAAGAAGCGCTTAAGGATAGGGAGTGCGGCATAAAACTTGGCTACGACGACATTATGGTTGGCGATAGGATTGAATGCTTTACTCTAAAGCGAATAGAGGACTAGTATGAAAAATATTCGTTTAGAGCGCATAAATAGTGAGATGGAAAAAGCCATAAATCACATTATCCAAACCGATCTCAGAGATCCGCAGATAGACGCTATAATTAGTGTAACTCAGGTGCAAATTACCCCAGATTTAGCAAATGCAAATGTTTATATAACCTCCTACGGCAACACGGATAAGCAAGAAGTGCTTTCGCGAATTAAGGGCGCAGCTGGCTTTATTCGCGGGCGGCTATCCAAAATGGTTAAACTAAGGATTACTCCGCGCTTAGAGTTTAGGTTGGATAATAGTTTGGAATATTCGCAAAAGATAGATAACATTTTAAACACTATCACATATTCCACCAAGCCAGAAACTGAGGACAAGGATGATTAATGGAATTATTCCTATAAATAAGCCAGCGGGTTGGACAAGTTTTGATGTGGTTAATAAAATTAAGCACCTATCAAAATGCAAAGTGGGGCATTTGGGCACGCTTGACCCTATGGCAGAGGGTGTGTTGCTTGTAACAATAAACAAGGCAACCAAACTTTTTGATTTAATGCAGCAAAAAAGCAAAGAGTATGTTGCCAAGTTTAAGTTTGGTGAGCTAACCGATACACTGGATGCAATGGGCAAACAAATTGATACAAGCGGAAACATTCCAACCAAGCAGCAAATTTTGGATGTTTTGCCTAAGTTTAAAGGCAAAATTAGCCAAATACCGCCAAATTATAGTGCAAAATCAGTTAATGGCAAGCGCGCATACGATTTGGCACGTAAAGGCGAAGATTTTTGTTTGCCAGCAAAAGTAGTTACAATATATTCGATAGATTTTATCGATTACAATAAAGCCGAACTAACCATAAAAATAGTGTGTTCGTCGGGCACATATATCCGTGCAATTGGGCGGGATATTGCGGCTAAATTAAACACTTTTGCTACAATGAGCGAACTAACACGCACCAAAATAGATAATTTTAGTTTGTCCGATTGTGTAGATATATCTACATTAACTAGTCAAAATGTGCTAGATAAAATTGTGCCAATAAGCAAAGTTTTAAACTATCCTACGCTTAATTTGGATAAACAATCTACCGCTAAAATACTAAACGGGCAAACCATAAATTTGGCAAAAGATGATGGACTATACTTTCTGCTTGACGGCTTTAGTGAGGTTGCAATTATAAAAATTGTCAACAATTTGGCAAAAATGCAAATATTTTTAGGTTAATTTGTTGCAAATAATATTAAGTTATGATATAATATATTAGTTTTAGGAGGATAAATGATTACAGCAGGCGATATAAGAAAGGGTGTTATTTTTGATGATGGCAGTTCAACCGATCCAAAAAATCCAAGTTTATATTTGGTGGTGGATTTCCAACACGTAAAACCGGGCAAGGGCGCGGCTTTTGTGCGCACCACACTTAAAAATGTGTTAACTGGCAAAACCTTGGATCGCACCTACAACCCAACCGAAAAAATCAACGATATTTCTATCGAACGCAAAGAGATGGTGTATCTATACAACGATGGCGAACTATATTATTTTATGGATAACCAAACCTACGATCAGGTGCCATTTAATAAAGCCACAATTTCCGATGCGCTTAACTTTATTGTGGAAAACACAAATTGCCAAGTTCAATTTTATAACGATCAACCAATTAGTGTAGAGCCACCTATGTTTGTAGAGCTTACCGTTACAAAAACCGAACCAGGCGTAAAAGGCGATAGCGTTAAAACTGGCGGCAAACCAGCCACCTTAGAAACTGGCTACACCTTAACCGTGCCACTTTTCATCAACGAGGGCGACCGCATCCGTGTAGACACTCGCACTGGCGAATATATGGAAAGATTGTAAACCACCGCGTGTGGTTTTTTTATGCAAATAAAAAATTATTTAGTCGAAAATTTGATACTTTAGGGTATTAAATTTTTTTTTGGAATTTTACGGGCTATTTTTTAATACTTTTTATTATGTTAAAGCAATATTTGGATAGTGAAATATACTCTGCCATAATAAAGGCCTTTAGTTTTAATGATATAAACGAAATACGTTTGCGCGTTAACGAAAATGTTATTGTAGTTATAAAAAACAAAAAGTTCTACCTAAAGGACGAAAACAACAACTTTGTAAAGGCAACCCAGCAAAACATAGATAATTTTATTTTGCGCGCAAGCGGCCACTCTATTTATGCCTTTAACGATAGCATAACCCAGGGCTACATAACGCTTCCAAAGGGCATTAGGGTGGGCTTAACTGGCAAGGTGGTGATAAACGATAATAAGATTGTTACTATAAAGGAATATCAATCGATTAATATCCGCATTCCGCATTTTGTTAAAAACTGCAGCCTGCTTGCCTATGATTTTTTGGTGGATAGTTCGGGGGTTAAAAACACGCTTATAATTTCGCCACCTGGGGCGGGCAAAACCACTTTTATCCGCGATTTAATTTATCAACTGTATCAGCACAACATATCAAAAAACATACTTGTGGCGGATGAGCGCAACGAAATTGCTTCGGCTGTAAATGGTGCACCACAACTACCTATGGGTGGTTTTTGCGATATATACACAAATTGTAGTAAAGAGTTCGCTTTTAAGTGCGGCATAAGAAGTATGAGCCCAGATGTTATTGTAACCGACGAATTGGATTTAAATAACGATTTAAACAAAATTATAGAGGCAATAAATTGCGGAGTTAATGTGGTGGCAACCATTCACGCAAAAGATATAAACGGGCTAAAACACAAGGCGGGGTTTGAAGAGGTTATAAAAAACAAATATTTTCAGCGCTTTGTTGTGCTGTCTAGCGACGAAGGTCCGGGCACACTAAACAACATATATAACGAAAATTTGGAGTGCATTTATTGTAGGTAGTTATGAAGTGGTTTTTAATTTTTGTGCTTATCTCCACCATAATGCTTATTGCCTACGCATTAAGCAATCAATATCGCGATAGGTTAGATTTTTACACCAATCTAACCGAATTTTTGCGCAGATTTAAACTTAATATATCTTTTAAGCAGGACAAGGTGGAACAATTTTTAAATGATACAAAACCGCGCAAACATTTTAAGCAATTTATTTTAAGTTATAAAAACTATCTAACAACTGGCAAGTTGGATTTAAACGCGATATCAGTTTTATCCGACGAGGAAAAAAACGAACTAAACGAAGTTATAAAAAACATGGGTAGATACGATGCCAACAACGAAATTAAGCAGACCGAGCAGTTTATTGCCGAAATGGATATAAAGCGCAAAAAGGCGGAGGAGGACAAAAACAAACTCTGTCCGCTTATAATAAAACTTTCGCTGCTGTTTGCCATTGGCCTAAGCATAATTTTGGTGTAGGAGGGATATGGAAATTATATTTAAACTGGCTGGCATTGGGCTTATAACTGCAATTGTCAACCAAATTTTAAAGCATTTTGGCAAAGAAGAAATTGCCTCTATCACTACGCTTGCTGGCTTGGTTATAAGCTTACTTATGGTGGTGGATTTAGTTCAACAATTGTTT
Organism: uncultured Clostridia bacterium; assembly: GCA_947632645.1. Classification (GTDB taxonomy): domain Bacteria; phylum Bacillota; class Clostridia; order Christensenellales; family UBA1242; genus Onthoplasma. The sequence continues at coordinate 25,208 of CANRQB010000011.1, forward strand.
AATACAGTTAAATCGCTGTTTATTTTTTAGGAGGAACTTGGCAGATTTAGTTAAAATAATTGGCGTTGCACTTATAACTGTGGTGGCTTTTTTGTTGGTTAAACAAACCCGCCCAGAAATTGCAATGATAATAACCATAGCGGGCAGCATTTTAATTATTCTGCTATCTATCTCCACGCTTTCTAACGTTATTGGGCAGTTTAACCAGATTTTTAAAGCAACCGGAGTTAATGCCTCTATACTTTTGCCTATTTTAAAGATTATTGCAATCGGTTATATTGTGGAATTTGGCGCAAATATTTGTGTGGATGCGGGTGCAAACTCGATTGCTGATAAGGTTTTGTTTGCCGGCAAACTTATAATCTTGCTTATTGCACTGCCAATTATAAACAGCGTTATCGACATGGTGGTGGGCTTATTATGATAACTAGCATAAAAAAATGGCAAAATAAAAGGTTAAACAAATCGGGCAAAATTACGCTTGTTTGTTTGATTATTTTAGTTGCCTTGTTTAGCATAGTCGCCCCGCTTAAAAGCTTTGCCGCTGCACCAAGCAATGCGGTAGAACTATCCAAGGATTTGTCCGAATCGGTAGCCGACACACTAGAGAAAATAGATTTTTCAGGTTTGGACGAGTTGGTAGCTGAGTTTAATGCGGATAACGCAAACATATTTTCTATCACCAACATAAAAAACAAAATATTTGCCATAATTTCGGGCGAAGATGCAGTTAATTACAAAACCTTTGTCGCCAGTTTGTTGTCGCTTTTAATTGAAGGGATTATAAAATATATTCCGCTTTTGTCGCTTATTGTGGCAATAGGGATACTTAGCAATCTACTTAGCGGAGTAAAAAGCAAATTTAACGAAAAATCCACTGGCGATTTAATACATTTGGTCTGCTTTTTGGCGGTGGCAATTTTAACAATAAGCATGATAAGCGCACTTGCCAGCACAACGCAAAAGTCAATAAATGCCATGACCAGCCAAATGAACATAATTTTTCCAATCCTACTAACCCTTATGACCGCACTTGGCGCGCACGCATCCGCGGGAGTATATCAGCCAATTGTGGCAATAATTTCCACCTATGCAGCTGACTTTTTTAGGTTTATAATTTTGCCAATGTTTATGTTTAGCTTTGTGTTTGCTATAATATCCAATCTTTCTAGCAACATAAAACTGGATAGATTTAATAGTTTTATATCTAGCCTGTTTAAATGGGTGGTGGGCGCGGTGTTTACAATATTTTTTGCAATTTTTACCATACAGGGCATCTCGGCTGGCAGTTTTGATAGTGTAAGTTTGCGCACAACAAAATATACTATAAAAAGTTATGTGCCTTTTATTGGCGGCTATCTATCCGATGGTATGGATATAATTTTATCTAGCACAGTGCTTATTAAAAATGCGGTTGGGCTGGTTGGCATGCTGCTTATTTTAGGTAATATAATCTCGCCGCTTATAGATATTGTGGTGTTTAGTTTACTACTTAAGCTTGTTTCCGCCATACTGCAGCCCTTGGGCAACGATAAAACCTCCAATTTTTGCCTTGCCACATCAAAAGCGGTTACAATGCTATCAACTTGCCTTATTGCAATCGGGTTTATGTATATTTTGTCGGTTGGCCTTATTATGACAACCTCTAATATGGTGGTGCTATGAAGGGTTATATTTTATCTATTTTGGGCGTAGTTGTGGTGGGCATTTTGGTGGATGTGATAATTCCGTCTGGCAAAATGAACAAATTTATAAAAAGCGTATATTCAATTTTTGTTGTGCTTATAATTATAAGCCCGATAATAAAACTTTTTAACAAGCATAAGGATTTTAACTTTAATTATAATGACTACACAATAAGCCAGCCACTATTAAACTACATAAACAAACAAAAGCTTACGGCATATAAAAATGATATTATTTCTGCGCTTAATAATGAGGGTTTAACAGGTGTGGACCTAGAATTTAACTATTCGCTAGAAAACGACAAATTAATACTAAATTCTTGCACTGTAAATTTAAAAAACCTGTCAATTTCTTCAAACTTTACGCATACAAATAAGTATGAATTCATTAGTAAAGTTGTTACAACGGTTACAGGTTTAAATGCAGAGGAGATAGTTTTTGATGAATGAAAATAAGCCAAAGTTTTCCTTTTGGGACAAGCTTAAAAAGATTAAGCATATCGAAATTTACATAGCAGTTATATTTATAGCCATACTTTTGCTTATTTATCTATCAAATTTCTCCAATAAGACAAGCAGTAGCGGTGGCAAAACAACCGTTAATGAATTATCTATAACTGGCTATGTGCAAAGCTTAGAGGACAATTTGGAAGAAATTTTATCCAATATTGGAGGTGTATCAAATGTAAAGGTAATGATTACTTTAGATATGTCCGCTACAACCATTAGCGACCAACAAATTACCCTAGACACCATGCCACCAATAAAAGGCGTGTTGGTTACGGCAAGTGGAGTGGAAGATGTTGGTGTTAAAATTAAAGTGCTTCACGCCATTGAAGCAGTTATAGATGTAACAAATGGCAATATACAAATTTTGTCTAACAAATAACAACTTTTAGGAGGTATATATGAAAAATTTATCAAAAAAGAAAAAAATTATTATCTTATCGGTTATGGTAGCGCTTTTACTTATAACTGGCTTTGTAAACGTTGCATTAAACAACGGGTTTAACTCTAATGTGTCTAAAGAAACAGGCGCAAATGTAACAACCTACAATTTTTACTCTAACTATCGCAGCACACGCGAAGCAACTCGCATGCAAGAAGTGCAATTTTTGGATAGCATAATTAAAAGCGATGAATATAGCGAGGAAGCTAAAGCAGACGCTTTAAAGGATAAAATGGCGCTTATACGCGAAATGGAGCAAGAACTTAAAACTGAAAATATGATCATTGGTAGCGGTTTTGCCGATGCAGTTATTACCGACACGGACAACTTTATTAACGTGTTTGTTAAATCCGCCGAGCTAACCAAAGAAGAAGTTGCCCGCATCGCATCCATTGTAATTCATCAATATGGCGTAGAAATCGATAAAATAATTGTTACTCCATCAGAATAGATTGTTAAAATATTTGCTAAAATAAAAAAGATATGATATAATACTAGTAAGATTTAACTATTTTATAGTTAATTATGAGGTATTTATGGCAATTTCTAGTATTAATGGGGACGAAAACACTTATATAAACAAAAACATGGTGGTGTCAATTATCACACTTGCCACTAAAGAAATTCAGGGTGTGGTGGATATGTACGCACCAAAACGCCTTTTCTTTAGAAGGATCTTTAGCAACAATGCCGGCAAAGGGGTTAAGGTTAAATACACCAAATCGGGTGTGGTTATCGACCTATACGTTGTGGTTAAAACCAATGTTGAAGTAAGCGAAGTGGTGTATCAAATTCAGCAGAATGTTAAAAACAGCATGGCCTCGCTGCTTCCAATAAAAATTAAAGCTATAAACGTGCATATTCGTGATGCAGAAAAAGCAGATACTCTCTAGGTGAGAGTTTTTTGCGTATTAGGAGGAAATATGAAACGAACAGATGCAAGAGAGTTGGCATTTAAAACCATCTATTCCAATTTTTTTACTAAAGAGGATATAACCGATTTATACAAGCACGCAGATGAAGAGGGGCTTAATTTCACCAAGCAAATAGTTACAAATTTTGGCGCGCACTACTCTGAAATTAATGATCTTTTAACCGAACACCTTAAGGGATACACTGTGGACAGGCTGTTTAAGGTGGATTTGGCCATTTTGTCGGTTGCTATAATAGAACTTAAATACATTAAAACCACACCAAAAGAGGTGGTTATAAACGAGGCAATTAATCTAGCTAAAAAGTTTTCGGGCGAAAAAAGCCCAAAATTTATAAATGGTGTACTTGCCGATATTTTTAAATAATGAAGATTTTTACAGTAAGCCAAATTAATAGAGTTATTAAGGATTTAATAGACAACGAAATTGTGTTGGAAGAAATTACAGTTAGTGGGGAGTTGTCTAGTTTTTCTATAACGCGCAACATTGCATATTTTACACTGAAGGATAGCGAATCTATGCTTAACTGCGTGCAATTTGGTGCAAAAAGTTTGTTTAATATTGGCGATTTGGTGGAATGCCACGGCAATATTAAATACTATCCTAAGGGCGGCAAACTAACCTTTAATGTGCAATCTATTCAGCCGTGCGGGCAGGGCGAGCTATATAAGCAGTATCTTTTGCTTAAGGATAAACTGGAAAAGGAAGGGCTGTTTGATGCCGAGCATAAAATCCCGCTGCCGCGCTTTATAAACTCAATTGGGGTGGTAACCAGCAAAACAGGTGCAGTGCTGCAAGATATAAAAAACATAACCTCGCGGCGAAACCCGAACCTAGAAATTTATGTGTACGATGCGCAAGTGCAAGGCAACTATGCGGTAGAGCAGGTTATAGAGGGGATAACGTATTTTGATAACTTCTCAGACGTGGACGCAATTATTGTGGCGCGCGGCGGGGGCAGTATAGAGGATTTAAGCCCGTTTAACGATGAAAAATTGGCGCGAATTGCCTACATTTGTAACAAGCCGATTATAAGCGCGGTGGGGCACGAAACTGACTTTACAATACTCGATTTTGTTGCTGATATGCGCGCACCAACACCTAGTGCAGCTGCCGAGCTTGTAACTTACGATTTAGAAGAGTTAAAAGAGTACATACAAAGTTTACATTACACCATATTAAGCGATGTGCAAAAGTGCTATGACGATAGCTTATCGCGCGTTAATATGGCAATTATGGATATAGAACACCAAACAAATGCGCTGGTTGGCGACAACATTTTGTATGTAAACGATATATTTAACCGACTTAATACAAATATCGACCAATCGTTACAAAACACTAGATATAGGGTAGATAGCGCATTAAATACACTAGATAAGCTAAACCCGGTTAAGTTATTAAAAACGGGATACAGCTATGTAACAAACGGAAACGAGCCAATAAGCAGCAAAAATACCGCGGTTGGCGACGTGGTTGAAATTATTGCAGATAAAGTTAAATTTGATGCACAAATAACAAAAAAGGAGAAATTTGATGTTAGAAAAGGATATTAAAAGATTAGAAGAAATTGCCGCATTATTAGAGCAAGGCAAAACACTGGACGAAAGTTTAAAACTATATGAAGAAGGGGTTAAACTTGCCAAAACCTGTTTGCAAGAGTTAGAAAAGGCAAAAGGTAAAATAGTTATGATTAAAAAACAATTTGACAAGGGGGAAAACGATGGCGAATAAAGAATTTGTTAGCGATATTACTGATATAAACACCAATTTTCCACAATGGTACACCGATGTTGTGTTAAAAACCGAGATGGTGGATTACGGCCCAGTTAAAGGCACAATGGTTATCCGCCCATATGGCTATGCGGTGTGGGAAAACATACAAAACTATCTAAATAAGGAGTTTAAAAAGCAGGGCGTGCAAAATGCCTATTTTCCAATGTTTATCCCAGAAAGTTTTTTAAAGCGTGAAGCAGAGCATGTAGAAGGGTTTGCGCCCGAAGTGGCAGTTGTAACCTATGCGGGCGGGGAGGATTTGGCGGAAAAACTTATAGTTAGGCCAACCAGCGAAACCATAATTTGCGAAATGTACTCCAAATGGATAAAATCTTATCGCGATCTGCCAGTTAAAATGAATCAGTGGTGCAACGTGGTTAGGTGGGAAAAAACCACCCGTCCTTTTTTGCGCACTAGCGAATTTTTGTGGCAAGAAGGGCACACAGTGTACGATAGCGAGCAGGGTGCGGATGGGGATGCAAAAACCATGATGGAAGTGTACCAAAACTGCCTTAAAAATCTGCTTGCCATACCAACTTTAACCGGCAGAAAAACCGAAAATGAAAAGTTCGCCGGCGCGGTTGCCACTTATGGCATGGAAGCAATTATGAAGGACGGCAAGTGTTTGCAAGCGGGCACAACGCACTATCTAGGGCAAAATTTTGCAAAAGCCAGCAACATCAAGTTTTTAAATAAGGACGAAAAGTTAGAGTATGGCTACTCGTCCAGTTGGGGGGTTTCAACTCGCCTTATAGGTGCGCTGGTTATGACGCATGGTGACGAGCGCGGCATGC
>CANRQB010000012.1 GCA_947632645.1 uncultured Clostridia bacterium
CGGGCACCTATTTAACTCGCTTTGGCTCAACCGTAACCAGCACAAACGGCACCCCGCCTACCATATCCATATCGGTTAACAATCAAGTAGAAAGCGGCACAATTCGCACGGGTGTAGCTTACGGCAGTGCAAGCCTAACCGGCGATGCGCTTATAACCATTAACACCCCATCGATTATGACATTTAACACCACCCAAGCGGCCGAACTAACCTACGACGAAAACTTTATTATCATATCTAAACTGGGATAATTTAAATTTGGATGCAATCTAAAATTAGGATAAAATTGGATAAATTTATTTAAACTTGGCAAAAAAACAAGTCAAAAATGGCTAAAACCATAAATTTTGCTAGAAAAAACGATAGCCTTGCTATCGTTTTTTTGTATTGTTTATATTTTAAGCCCACTCTTCTTTTTTGTTTGGCAAAAATAGATTTACGTTGCTAGTTGCATTTTGATTGCTTAACTCTATTGCCTCATTTGCAGTTGTGCCGTCCGGCCAAACAATATCTTTTAGTGTGCTCTTTAAGTGTTCAATATGATTAGTTTCTCGCCCTATTATTAAGTTAGGATTTCTATATACTTGCTGCATATGCCACTCGACATGGTCGGTATTTCCTACAAGAGTGCCATCTTTAATAGTTTTATATTGGCAAAGCAAACGAATATCATCTGGGTTATCAAATAGTTTGCTCATATCGCGAGTGGTATAGTAATTTCCAACCTTTTCACCGCCGTCGCGTTCAACGCTTTTATTATATGTCCAACCAGGGTAATATCCGAAAAATTTAAACACAATGGTAAAATCGTCACTCTCTTCCACATAATGTTCACCGTTCCAAAAATATGGTTTATTTGAAGAAACATATGTTGCATCAAATACTATAGGGTTAACATAGCGATTTTTCAACACCATGTCAATATCGCTGAAACCATCATTGTCTTTACCAAACCACTCAGCAAATTTATCATATTGATATTGATCATTCGGGTTTTGAAGCGCATCGTAAGCAAAACCGGCAAGGTTTTTATCTTTGCTTATTTTGTCCAGCGTGTCGTAACACAAAATGTCATTAAACCCTTTAAAATAGCAACCCATATTTGGTTTTATATTTTCCATTGTAATGGCCGCGTTAGATTCTACAAACACACAATTTTCAAAATAGGCTTTATCGTTTGGAAATGACAATTGATAGCATACCCACGAAGCATATCTCATTAGGCTATTTTTTATGTAACTATAACTGCCTATTCCATCTCGATTGTTGCCACTATTTCCTGTGTCTGGGACTGAATTGTCGTAAAATGTGTTTATTTTAGCCATATATTGAACGTCGCAATAATAAGCATAGCCAATTCTAAACACCATAGCTTGTTTATTTCGTGATATTTTATCTGTAGGATTAGAACCCATAAGTGTCAAGTTATAAATATGTTCAAACGATGCACCATCGTGATAACCAAGTCGGCTAATATCATATTCGGTTTTGGCAGCATCAATCAATTGTTGATTTCGTGCTTGTAGGTTTATGTGATATCCATTTCCATAAACGGTTGTTTTACTTACATTGTCTGGGCTAGATAAAATTAGCTTTTCATCTGGGGCTTTAACTTCGTCTGAGGCTTCAATTTCGCCCGGACCATACAAATTTGTGTGAAGAACAATTTTGTCATTATTATAATAACCCTCTGCATCAAAGATGTTAATAACTTCATCATCGCCTAGCACATTAAAGTTATAGTGACGATTGGCTCCGCCAATTGCCCCATCACCCGCTTCAATTTGCAAAAAGGTAAAGGCATTGGCGCTTGGGATAACAATTCTATCAGTGTCGTCCCCCTCAACTTGTTGTGTTTTTTTCCAGTGTTCCTCGTCGGCAAAGTTGCCAAAATAGCTATTCTGAATATCGCTTTCGCTTAAGCCAGCAAAATTGCCAAAATAGATGCGTGCATATCCCGGCTCGCTAAACACATCAACCCAAATAATGCCCTTTTTATTTATGCCATCTGCACCTACAACAACATCGCCGGCTGCATCTTTTAGAACGTAACTATCGCCATCTTTGATTATTGTGTATGTTGTGCCGTTATATATAACTTCGTAGCCAAGTTGCGAGGTGATAATTTGCTGTTCATTAGTGTTGTCGTTAACTCGTGTTAACGTCCAACTAATAACTTCTGGATTGGTTGATTGCTCACCGATATAAGTTGATATCGCTTTAAATGGTATTTTAAAATAGTCCACAATGCTGCCATAATAACTGTGTTTTGCAAACACCCGCGCCTGTTGATAACCCAAATAAATATCATCTTTTTTGTTTATTATATCAAACCCTTTAAATTCAATTGAAGTTAGGTTAACCCTTAAAAGTTGTAAAGTTATGGATAAATCTTTATAACTTATAGTAACCTTATTATTAAACTCTTGTTTGCCATCAAATTTAAGTGTGATTTGTTTGTTTAAAGCACTATAACTTGCTGCCCAACCTTCCAAACCATCAAGGTTAACATTAAACATCTCTTTAAAAATATCGTCGCTACCAAAACCGCCTAAAAAGTTGTCGGTTACAATTTCAAGAGTAATTTGGTCTAACGCTTTGCTTGGGATTGAAATTTGCTTTTGGCTTGTTTCGGCTACACTATCGATTGTATCTAATGTCGCGCTAGCTGAATTAATCTTTATGCCAAAATCATTAAGGGTTGTTTTGTTTATATTAAAGGTGAACTCTTCAGCCGTGCCAGATTTTATTGTGATATCATGATTTGAAGAAGTGCTAATTTGCAGTTGCGAAGTTTCTGTTGATATAAAATCGGTGTCGGCATTTAATCTATATTGAATAACATTATCGGTAACTTCTGCTTTATCCGAGCGCTTTAAGGTTATATTAAATGTAAGCTCATCTAGTAGTGTGTTATAACTTTCTTCATTTATAATTTTTGTTTTATCTAAACTAACTTCAATTATGTCTGCTTGTGCTTTAACAGTAACTTGCAAGGTATATTTAGAAACGCCAATGGATAAATCCATATTAACATCTTGGCAACTTGCTTTGCCTGTTAAAGTTATCTTGTTATTTGAAATGTTTACTCCAACATAACTGTTGCTGCTAATTTTTGGTTGCGCTTCTGTGCCAGAAATATCCAAAACCAATTGTTCTTGCAAGTTGCTAATGGTTATTTTGTTTATTTCGCCTTTATTTAGTTCGCTGCCATTTAATTTTACCACTGCATTTATGCCAGATTCTGATGGCGATTTGTTTATTTTTATAGTTTCGCTGTAATCCTCTAGCATGTATGTATCAAAATTGAATATTTGTGCATGAATTGTTACATCAATAAAAGCATCGCATTCTAGGTTGTTGCCAAACACAAACTTATTATTTTCAAACTTTATAACATCAGATATTTGTTCTGTGCCATCCAACATACATTCAATTGAAGAGATGCCATTTTGTGTGCCTTCTAGTTGAGAAATAAGCCAATCAGATGACAACTCTTCCCCCGCATGGCAATTGCTCCAATCAATTTCATTTGTGGCGAAAATTGGCTTTGTAAAATAACCCATGGTGGAGATAAATGTTTTTTGCTCGGTTATTTTTTCGTTCCTAAAATCGGTTGCTGCAACTGTGATTGTAACCTTGCCCGGCTTTAAAAATTGGATTGTGCCAGTGTTGTTTACTGTGGCAACCTCTTCGTTGTTAGAAGAATATGTATAAGTTATATCTGCCTCGTCTATATCGGTTGGTAATGCGCTTATCTTAGGGAATTCTATTGTTTTGGCAGTTGTTTGAACTGCAGTTTTATCAAAAGTTAGTCCAGTTAATTTTTTGTGGCAGTTTATTTCTAATTCGGCAAAAATGCTTTCATTTTCAGCCGAGGTAGCAATAACTTTTGCTATGCCTGCCCCTAATGCTGTTGCTGTTCCGTTTGCGCTAACATCCAAAATTGCTGGGTTAGAACTAGTCCATTTTAGCCCTTTATTTTGTGCCTCTTGCGGATATATGTTGGCGGTTAACCTCATATTTTCACCTTCATATAAATCTGTACATTGTTCATTTATTCTAACCGCGTGCACCTTATCATCAGTAACAATAACCTTTCTGGTTGCCGATGCAGCTAAATTTTCTTTACTTGTAATAGTTACATAGGCTTCACCATAAAAATTTGCGTGAATTATGCCATTATTATCTATTGTTACAATGTTTTCATCTTCGCTTTTATAACTAAGTTTTCTGTTTGTCGCTTTTATAGGAAAAACTGTAACCTCACTGCCTAAGTTATAACTTGGCGGGTTATTTTCGTCATCCATAACCAGCACTATTGTATCCTTATTAGTTAGTTCTACTGCCTCCACATAGATATGCACGGAAAAACTCATAATTGCGCCGCTAACAAGCAAAATCGCCAGCAAAATAAGCGGCAACACAATTATTGTAGATGTCATTAGTTTCTTCATAATTTCCTCCTATGCTTCTATCTTCCTATACTTTTTGTTGGCTGTAAACCAGAAAACAAGCACATTTACAAGCGAATAGATGGCTGCGGCTATTATTATAATTAAATATGTAACCGCCTTATAGTTTTCCATAACTCGTGGCAAAACAATGCTTGCAATGCCAAACAGCGCAGCAATTAAAAGTCCGATAACCAGCATAATTGTAACATTTATTTCTTCCGCTTCGCCATTGGCTTTTGGCTTTAGATTAGGATTAACTAGGTTTAAATTTACGCCATTAAACACAATTCCAACAACAAACAAAGTTTGCGAAACTGCTAGCACAATAAGTTCGGTTGCATTAACAAATTTTAATGCTGCCAAAACTATTATGCTAATAAGCAACGCACCCAAACTTACCACCACATTAACCACCCCTTTAACAAGCAATTGTTTGCGATAGTTAACTGGTATCATTTTGGTTATATAAAAGTTTTTGCCTTCTATGCTTAAAATCGTTGCGGCAAACGAACTTATCATTGCCATAAATACCGATACAACCAACATAGATACACCAAAGTTTATTCCGCCGCCCATTTGTGCCGTGCCAACCATACCAACTAGTCGATTGCAAAAGAACACCATAACAGGGGTGGATATTGCCACACCTAAATAGAAAAATGAATAGGTTTTTGTTTGGATAATTTCTTTTATTGTGTGTTTTAAAATTGCCACCCCACTTTTGTTGCCATCCAATTTTGAATATCTTTTGTAAACATCACTGCCGCCATCCAAAACTTTGGTGCGTATTTTGGTGTATACAACTTTTGCAACCAATATCCCAAGCCCGATAACCAGCACACCAAAACCAAGTGTTGCACCAAACCCAAGCCAAAATTTATTAAAGAAAATTATGTTGGATATATAATATGCTGGGTTATAATAGCCATTTAAACTAGAGATCAAATTTTGCCAAATTTCTAGTGTTCCCTCTTCCCAATTGCGGTGGATAAAAAATTTTGCAAGCACATTTAAAACATAATAATATGCAACAAACAAGCCAACTAAAAGAATTATAAACAATATAATTTTAATAACATTTTGCCGCTTTAGCAGTGTGCTTAAATACATTATAGGTATTGCAATAAAAATAGATAGTGCAAATGGCACAATTGGTAGCAATATTGCAGCCAAAATAATGCCAAACACAAACGCCACTGTTATGCACTTCATAGCAATACCAAATGCTATCATTATGGGCAAAAGCAAAATTAAAGAATAAATTGTTAGGTCGATATAATTTAATATTAGGCAACTAATAAACATCTTTGTTGAGCTAAGTGGAAACCTTGCCGTAATGTTTAAGTCGCCAGGATGATACAGCCTGTTAATTTGCATCCCAATTGCAACCACGGTTAAACCTATCATTATAATGGTTAAATACAATACGGACAGTTCCTTTGCGCTTACACTTATGCTCATTTTAAGCACAAAAGAAAGCCCGGCAACAAGCGCCAAAGCAACAACAACTGCAAGCAGTGCTATAAGCGAAGTTACAATTGCGTTTATTTTGCTATTATTGCGGTTTAGCCCCCATTTAAGTTTAAGTTGCAAACGGATGAAATTAAACATCATCCACCTCGTTCACTTCCATAAATATCTTTTGAAGGTTTGCTGTTTTATTTTTGCGCAAATCTACAATCTTTGCCACTTCGCCATGTTTTATAAACACAACAACATCGCACGCCTTTTGCACGGTTTCTAAACTATGAGAAGAAAATAGCACAGATTTTTTGGTGTTTGCATAATTTTTAATAAATTTAACAAGTAGCGCCATGGTTTGCGGATCTAGCCCCACCATTGGTTCATCCAAAATCCAAAGTGATGGATTGTGCACTATTGCGCCCAAAATACAAATTTTTTGCTTCATGCCATGCGAATAGTTTGCAATTTGAATATCTAGCGCGTAATCGATGTTAAATTGTTTGGCAAGCGTATCGGTGACATACTGCTTTTGCCCTTTTGTTGCGCCATACAGGCTGCCCATATAATTTATGTACTCGCGCCCAGTCAACTTTTCATAAACTGAGTGATCATCTGGCACATAACCGATGTGCTTTTTGGCTTGTTCGCTTTGCTTAACAATATCAAAGCCATCCACTAAAATTTCGCCTTCCTGAAAAGGCAACACACCAATTACACTTTTTATAATAGTAGATTTGCCCGCGCCGTTGCTACCCACTAAACCAACAACCTCACCATTTTTTACATTAAAAGTTACATTATTAGCAGAAAGTTTATCACTATTAGGATATTTTTTACAAAGATTTTTAACAACCAGCATCTTATCCCCCTTATTTTACAATTATTATGCCAATTATTTACAAAATTATCTTTAATTTATATATTTTCAACAAAATTCGCTGCTGTAACAATATTATCGCGCCCCCCCCCCCTAAGTCAAGAGATTTTAAGCAAATTTGAAAAAAATATGGGAATTTTTGCAAATTTTAGATTTTTATTTATAAAAATTAAAATGGCTGTTGTAATAGATTGTAACAAAAATTAGTATTCAACCTTACTATCTTATCTATTTAAAATTTTGCAAAAGGCATTAAAAAATAGTTTGCCTAAACAAACTATTTTTTTGTTAATCTATCCCTTTCATGGTTAGTGAGATGCGTTTTTTTGCTAAATCTACACTTAACACTTTAACCTTAACCTTTTGCCCAACTTTTAGCACATCGCTTGGGTGCGAAATGTAGCTGTTGCTTATTTGGCTGATGTGAACAAGCCCATCTTGGTGCACACCGATATCCACAAACGCGCCAAAGTCGATAACGTTGCGTACTGTGCCATCCAGCACCATATCCGGTTTTAAATCTTCCATAGACAAAATATCGCTTCTAAGTTCAGGCAGTGGCATATCTTCACGAATATCGCGGCCTGGTTTTAACAGCTCTTTAACAATATCGTTTAAGGTTGGCACACCTACCCCGATGGCGTCCGCCACCACATTTTCGCCTTTCTGCTCGATAAGTTTTGGAAGTGCACTTAGCCCACCTTCGCGGATTTGTTCGTCGCTAAGTTTAAACAGCGCAAGCAATTTTTTAACCGCCTCGTAACTCTCTGGGTGCACGGCAGTGTTATCCAAAATGTTGTCGCCGTCGGTTATGCGCAAAAAGCCGGCGCACTGCTCGTATGCTTTTGGCCCCATTTTTTTAACTTTTAATAGTTCTTCGCGGTTATTAATGTGCTTAACTTGGCTGCGGTAGTCAATAATGTTTTCCGCCAAACTGCCCGATATGCCAGAAACGTAACTAAGTAAACTAACCGATGCGGTGTTAAGGTCCACCCCCACACTGTTAACGCAATCTTCAACCGTGTTGGTAAGCACTTCGGTTAGGCGATTTTGTGGCATGTCGTGCTGATACTGCCCCACACCAATCGATTTAACATCAATTTTAATAAGTTCGGCAAGTGGGTCTTGTAATCTGCGGGCAATGCTAACCGCACTGCGCAAATTTACATCGTAATCTGGGAACTCTTTTGCTGCCAATTTGCTTGCGCTATACACCGATGCTCCCGCTTCGTTAACCATGGCGTAACTAACCTTGCGCGGGCATTGCTTAATAAGGTCGGCCACCAAAATTTCGCTCTCCTTACTTGCTGTGCCATTGCCAATTGCCACAATGTCCACCTTGTTGCGCATAATCATATCCAGTAACTTTTTCTTGGCCTCTTCCACCTTGTTTTGTGGCGGAGTTGGATGCACAACTGCCGTATCCAGCACATCACCTTTTGTATCGATAACCGCAATTTTGCAGCCGTTATAGTAGCCCGGATCGTACCCCATAATAACGTTGTTTTTAAGCGGCGCTTGAAGCAAAAGCGGCTTTAAATTCACTTCAAACATCTTAATCGCTTGCTCGTTGGCGCGGTCGGTAAGCGCACTGCGGCACTCGCGTTCAAGTGACGGAAACAACAGCCTATCATAGCAATCGGCGATGGTTTCGTCCATAATAGTGTTAGTGTACTGATTATCCTTTTTGTATGCCTTTTCAATTTCAGGTATGGTAAGTTTTGGGTTGATTTCCACGCTAACTTTAAGGCATTTTTCGTTCTCCCCGCGGTTTAAGGCAAGTATGCGATGGCTAGGTATCTTGGCTACTTCGCCTTTAAAATCCTTATAATTCTCATAGGTTTTATTTTCATCCGCCTGTTCATCCCAAGTTGAAACAATGTTTGCCTTTTTTGCGATAATTTCGCGCAAAACCTTTCTAAGATTTGCATCGTCACTTATGGTTTCCGCAATAATGTCCTTTGCGCCTGCGATGGCATCAGCAACATCTTTAACACCCTTTTCTTCACTTACATACTGCGCGGCAAGCTGCTCGGCTGGTGCGGTTAACTCTTGCTTTAAAATTTCATCTGCAAGCGGTTGCAACCCCTTTGCTTGTGCCATGGTTGCGCGGGTTTTGCGCTTTGGCTTGTATGGGCGGTAGATGTCTTCTACTTCGGTTAAAGTTAGCGCATCGGCAAGTGCTTTTTCTATCTCTGGCGTCCACTTTTCTTGTTCGCGGATAACCTTTTCCACCTTCTCCTTTTCTTTATTTAAATTCCTTAAATAGTTAAGCCTATCGGCAAAATTTCTAAGCACCTGATCGTCACACGCGCCGTGCATCTCTTTACGATAGCGCGCAATAAACGGGATGGTGTTGCCCTCGTCAATAAGATTGATTATGTTTTGGCTGTACACTTCTTTCAAATTAAATTCGTACGCCAACTCTTTAACAATGTCCATAAAAAAACTGCTCCTTTAACCCTACCATTATACCAAATGTGCCCAAATTTTCAAAACGAATTGTAAAAATAATCAAAAAAACTCCGCCCACGCAGAGTTTTAATGCTAATATGGTGTTTTTTTTATGACTTTTTTATGTCGGTTTCATCGATAGGCAAAACTTCGCCATTTTCGTCTAACACATCAGCATAATCTTCTTCAAATTGTGCTTCCCTCTTTTTAAGTTCGGCTTGATATTGTTTGGTTTTTGCAAGCTTTTTAACATAATTGTCATGGTCACAGTTAGCCCTTTCAATATCCATTTTTAATTCTTGTTTTAACTTTTCTGCAACCAACTTTTTGTATAACTTTTCGCCTAAATTTTCAGTTAAAAATTTTTGCCAAATAGCATTTATATTTGATGAAAGATGGTCATATTTTGCAGTTGGTATAAATTTATATAGATCGAAATAATAAAAATCATCTAAATACATTAAGCCAAGAATATTTTTATGCTGTTCTTCAGTGCGAAAACTGATAATTATGTCATTATCCCTACACGACTGATTTTCCTTAATTTCAACTATTAAACACTTAGCATTGTCTAAAATTTGCTTTGATGCAAATTTTTTATAAAATTGCAAATAATTTTCTAGCGGGATAGCAGCAAAAGCCTTAAATAACTTTTCATTTCTATCTAATTGATTGTTTACTAAAATTTCCATTTTTTTCTCCTACTAGTAAAATATATCACACAAAAACAATTTTGTCAATACACTAAACAAAAAAACTCCGCACGTGGCGAAATCTTTTATTTTTTAAAAATTTTAATTTACGCCTTTTTTATATCGGTTTCATCAAGCGGCAGCACTTCGCCATGTATGTCTAACACATCGCCATAATCTTTTTCAAATTGGGCTTTTCTTTCTTCAAGTTCGTCTAAATGCTGTTTATTTGCAACAAGCTTTCTAATTAGATTGTCTTGCTCGTCATTTGCCGTTTCAAAACTATCATCCAGTGATTTTTTTATATCTGCCGCAATCAATTTTTTATAGAACTTTTTGCCTAAATTTTCGCTTATAAATTGTTGCCATAAAGTTGTAAATTCTTTTTCAATTTGATTGTTAATTGATGTACAACCAAATAAGTTAAAGACGTAACGCACACTACTTGAAAGAGAAGGCAATACAAATAAATCTACATACTCTTCTTCATGATCCCTATATGCAAACTTAAAGTTTATTTCTAACTCATCAATCATGTCTTCTTCAAAGATCTCAACTATTAGAGTCTTTGTTTGATTTAAATCTCTTTTTGGGGCAATCTTTTTGAAAAATTCTGCAAATTTTCCTTTTGGAATGCCTGATATTGCCTTATAACGCGCGCTGCCATCATTTCTCATATAATTTTCTATTTCAACATTCATAATAACTC
This sequence comes from uncultured Clostridia bacterium, assembly GCA_947632645.1. Taxonomy (GTDB): domain Bacteria; phylum Bacillota; class Clostridia; order Christensenellales; family UBA1242; genus Onthoplasma. The sequence goes on from CANRQB010000012.1 coordinate 10,654, forward strand.
CTTATACCTTCAATAATAGCACACAAAAACCGATTTGTCAATACCCTAATTAAAAAAACTTCGCACGTGGCGAAATCTTTTATTTTTTAAAAATTTTAACGATTTTTTGATAAAATTTTATGGTTTTTTTATACAATTTTTAATTTTTTGCTTTTACTGGGCGTTTTAACGCTTTGCCTGTGGTTTGTTTTGCGGGTTTAACTGGTGCGGATTTTTGTGTTTCGTTAGCGTTGTTTTGTTTAGCATTAAGTTTTTGGGTTTTTGTTTTGCCCGCCTTGGCTTGTTGTCTGGCTTCGTCTATTTTATCCAATTTTTGTTGATGTAAATACCCCTCCCTCCTATGCTTAGCATCCTGTTCGCTGGCGGACAAAAGTTCATCCTTATTTTGGGCGTTAACCTTACTTAAAATGGAGAAGCGGTTTTCCTTTTCCACAAACTCGCGGTAGTTCATTGTTGGCTCGTAACTATCAACTTGCATTGGCTCGGCTTTGCTTGGGTTATATCTAAACAAGGTGTTGTAGCCACTTTTTACACTTTCGAACGCGTGCTGCTGTGCATAACGCAAATTGTATCCATGGTTTATGCATGGCGCGTAGGCAATAATAACGCTTGGGCCATCATACGCTTCGGCTTCGGTGAACGCTTGCACGCACTGGTCTGGGTTTGCGCCCATTGCAACAGTTGCAACAAACACATCTTTATAGGTTAGCAGCATACTTGCTAAATCTTTTTTCTTGGTGGTTTTGCCCGTCATGTTAAATTTTGCCGATGCCCCCCTAGGGGTTGCCTTGCTGGTTTGCCCACCTGTGTTAGAATACACTTCGGTATCCAGCACCAGTATGTTTACATTTTCGCCCGAGGCAACAACATGGTCTAGCCCGCCAAAACCAATATCATATGCCCATCCATCGCCACCAAAAATCCACACGCTTGGGCTTATTATAAGTGGCAGATTTTCAAACAAAAATCTATCGTCGCCCTTAATTAAATGCCCGCGCTGATATTGCTTTAAATCTATTACAATTTGCTTGTTTTGTTCGTGATTTTCGGTATTTTTTAAAAATTTTTGCACAAATTCATCAATATTTTTGCTAAATTTCTTATTTTTTAACTCTTTTATAAAATTATTGCGCTGATTTTGTTTTGCAATTGCAATGCCGTAGCCAAACTCAGCATTATCTTCAAACAAACTGTTTGCCCAACTTGGCCCAAAGCCATCCTTATCCTTACTGTATGGGCAGGTGGGGTATGTGCCACCATAGATTGATGAGCATCCGGTAGCATTGGCAATAAGCATCCTATCGCCAAAAAGTTGAGTGGCAAGTTTTATGTATGGTGTTTCGCCACAGCCGGCGCACGCGCCGCTAAATTCAAAATATGGTTTTTTAAATTGCACACCTTTAACCGTGTTGGTGGCAAATGGTGTTTTAGTTTTTAGTGTGGTGCTAAATTGATAGTTTGCAATCTCTTTATCGCGCACCTTGCTGCTTTCGGTCATAATAAGTGCTTTAACTGGGCACACCTCACTGCATACCCCACACCCGGTGCAATCCAGCGTATCCACCTGCATGCGATAGTTGCCTTCGCACACATATGCTTTGCGGCTAGTAAAGGTTTTTGGTACTTTGGTTTTTTCATCAAATACAACTGGGCGGATGGCTGCGTGCGGACACATAAGCGAACATCTGCCGCATTGGATACATTTTTCGCTTATCCAATCTGGAATTTCGCTTGCAATGGCGCGCTTTTCGAACTTGGAAGTGTCGGTTGGCATATGCCCGTCCGCTTCAAATTTGCTTACTGGGATATCATTTCCTTCCTGATTGGCAGTTGGTGCAATAATATCCTCGTAGTAATCGCTTTGGCGCACATGGCAAACCAGCGCTTCGTTTAAATCAAACTTGGATGTATCAATCACGCTAATTTTGCCGCTTATATCCTTAATTGCGTTAAGGTTGCTATCAATTATTTTTTGCCCCTTTTTCATATATGTGGTTTCAATTGAATGCTGAATGCTTTTGTACGCCACATCAAATGGGATAATCTCGGTTATTTTAAACATTGCGGTTTGCATTATAGTATTGATTTTACCCCCCAGCCCATTCTCTTTTGCAATTTGGTTGGCATCTATTGTGTACACTTTAATGTTTTTTTCTTTTACATCGCGCTTTAAATTTACTGGCAAAATTTTATTTAACTCGTCCACATTATAGCTGCAATTTATAATTAAACTGCCATTTTGTTTTAGGCAATCGGTAATGTTATATTTTTGCAAAAACGATGCATTGTTACACATAACTAAATCCACTTTTTGCGGATTAAATGGCGCATTAATTGGCAAAAAACTCGAGCGCATATGGCATATGGTTAAACTGCCCGATTTTTTGCTGTCGTAATCGAAATACCCTTGCATAAAACTTGTGGTTTCTTCACCCAAAATTTTTATTGTGTTTTTAACCGAACTTACACTGCCATCGCTGCCCAAGCCATACACACGCATAGAAAAATCTGAAATATTGTCTGAAAACGCCTCTTTTACCTCTAAATTTGTGTTAGAAACGTCGTCATACACGCCTAAAGTGAAAAATTCTTTCTTACGGCCAACCATGTTTTCAAACACACTTATTGCCATATCTGGTGTAAACTCTTTACCCCCCAACCCATAGCAACCGGTGAAAATATTTGCATGGATATCATTCTTTTCCAGTGCAGACATAATATACCCCGCTAGGGTATCCACTCCGTTAACATCTAGGTTGCGTTCTAGTATGGTTATGTTTTTAACATTTTTTGGTAGAATATCAATAAAAGTTTGTTCGTCAAACGGCTTTAATAACCTAACTTTAATAATGCCCACCTTGCCGCTATATTGTTCGCGCGCAAGTTTAAGTGTGTCGCACGCGCCGCCCATGCAAACAACCACATTTTGTTCGTTGCCCTTGCCGATATATTCAACTGTATCATACCCCCTACCGGTAATTTCTTTTTGCTTGTTTAATGCATTTTTAACCTCTATTATAACATCCTTATAGTTAGATATTGCCCGCACTCTATTTTGCATAAACACATCTGGATTTTGGTTTGTGCCGGCAGCAAAAGGATAGGTATTGTTCATGGCACGCTGTTTAAATGCCGCAATATCGTCAAAATTAACTACTTTTTTTAGGTCGTCTAGTTCGGTTTGATAAATTGTGCTAAGTTCGTGGCTGGTTCTAAATCCATCAAAAAAGCAGATAAATGGTGTGCTGGTTTTTAAACTTGCAAGTTGCGCTGCAATGGCAATATCGTTAACCTCTTGCACGCTAGAACAATTTATTATGTTAAAGCCAGTTTTTAAGCAGGCATAAATGTCGCCATAATCGCAAAAAATGCTAAGCGCATGCGTTGCCACACTGCGTGCCGCCACATAAAAAACGCACGGCAAGCCCTCACCAGCAATTTTATACATATTAGGTATCATAAGCAACAGCCCTTGGCTGGACGTAAACGTGGTTGTTAATGCCCCCGCCGACAAACTTCCGTGCACCGCGCCCGCCACGCCTGCTTCGCTTTGCATCTGCTTTATAACCAACTTATTGCCAAAAATGTTGGTTTTGTTTTCGTACGCGAACTGGTCGCAATCCTCCGCCATTGGGCTAGATGGAGTTATTGGATAAATAAACGCCGCATCATTAAACATATAGGCGATATTGGCAGCCGCCGCATTTCCATCTATAGTAACTTTACGCATAAAATCTCCTATTTAATTTTACACCAACTAAAAAATATTTACAAACAAAAACTAAGTTTTATAACAATTTTGTACTAAATTAATTAGAAACAAAAAAGCAACCTATTTGTTGCCCTTTTTCTTGCTTGGTTTGGTTAGTTTAACATCTTTTTCGTAGTCATCTATAACTGGCTGCACTTCGCGTATGTTGCCCGGGTTAATAAGTTTAACAATCTCCTCGCGTGCGGCGGTGGATAAACTCATGTTTTGCACCCTAATAAGTGTGCGCAAATATAAAATCTGGCGCAAAAGTGCTTCGTATTTATCCGCAAGCGCACCAACAATATTGTTTTTAATGTATTCATCCGGCGCACCTAAAAGATATTCGGTAAGCGGATTTGGAGTTATATTGGTGCCAATTAAATTTTTCATCACCTCGTAAAAATAGGTTTGAGTGTAGTGCTCTTTAGGGATGTAATTTAGCATTTCCGCATTAAAATCGGTTAAAATTCCGGTTAAATTTTGCAAAACCGTGCTAGAAGTTGCCATATAATATGCGCGCAAAACTTCGTCTGCAATGGTTAAATTTGCGTCCTTTAAAATAAAATCTGCTGCTTTTTGTAGTTTAGTTTCCATTTTTACCCCTTAATATAAGTATGATACAATATTTTTAACTAAAAGTCAAACTTTTATAAACGGTTTATTTTTATTTTGAAATTTTGCCCTTATTTGATATAATTTATGCATGAGATATTTGATGATTGTAACCTATAATGGCAGAAATTATAGCGGATTTGCCCGCCAAAAAAGTGCAAATACCATTCAAGGTGAACTAGAAAAAGCCATTTTTACCATAACCAAACAGCAAGTGGTAAGCGAAGGCAGCGGCCGAACAGATGCTGGTGTGTCGGCATATTTTCAGCCCGTGCACTTTGATATCGATGAAAAACTAAACCTCAATAAATTTTTACGCAGTATAAACGGGCTTTTGCCGCAAGATATCCGCGTTTTAAGTGTGGTGCCAACCGACTTGCATGCGCGCTTTAGCACTAAACGGAAAACCTATTTATATAAAATGTATATGTCTAATATTAGTTTGCCGCTTTACTCAGATGCGCTGCAAGTTAGCCCAGAAATCGACCTTAAACTAGCCAAAAAGTTTTTGCGGCTTATTGTTGGCACGCACGATTTTGCCTGCTTCCAGTCGGTGGGCAGCCCAAAGGAAAGCACGGTTAGAACAATATACTCTGCTAAACTTTACAAAAAAGGTCTGTATTTATACTTTACCATTACTGGCAACGGATTTTTGTATAAAATGGTGCGCAATATTGTTGGCACAATGCTAGCTGTTGCAAGCGGGAAAATAGATTTTAGCACACTAAAACCCACCATTTTTAATGGATTTAAGTCCACAAATTGCGCAAAACCAGAATTTTTATACCTTTTAAATGTGGAATATAACTAAATTGTTTTGCAAACTCAACTAATTGTGATATAATATTATTGGAAACAAAATGCAAAAAGATAAGCGTTATAAAATTTTAAATATAGTGTTTTATCTGGTTGCCGGCCTTATGATTGCTGGCGCATTGGCGTTTTTTATTGCAGCTACCGTTAAAAATAATTCGAGTTTATTTATTGGCAGCTGCGTTTTTTGTGGCATGGAAATTGTGCTTACTGCCACGTATGTTATTGTTGTTAGGGTTGTTTGGAGGAAGTAATGGTTTTTTCTACTGAATTATTAAAAAACATTAATCGGGTTTGGGGCAAGGATTCTAATGCAGCATACTTTTGCAAAAAAGGGCTTGGCGAAGAGTTAGGCAGATTTTTAAGCCAAGAATATAAAAATTTACCTGAAGATAAGCCTATTGAACACAAACAATTGGTATATGACATTTTTAACATGTGGTGGGAGGAGATGAAGGAATTTTATAATCAAGATGTAGAAGCGCTTATTGTTTATATGAGTGAAAATAACGCGGACGGCGGGCTAAAACTTAGTTAATGTTAACTTATTGTATTTAGGCTTAGCGCGTGGGGCTTTTGCGCCAAACTTGTTTGGCGCGGCGCGGCATGGCGCAATGCGCCCTAGCGGGCGCATAAAAGCCCCCACCCGCTTAACACACGGATGCGAAATTATTTTTGAAAAGTTTATCAATTTCTATTGACAAACTTCTTTTTTTTATATATAATATTCAAGTATTGCTAGATGGAGTATTTTCTGCCACACGGAAAGTATAGCCATCTCGCCCTTGAACGCGAAATAAAAGGGCAAAAATAAATAAAGGAGAGATAATATGTCAACATATATGGCAAAACCAGCCACAGTGGAAAAAAAGTGGTATCTTATAGATGCTTCTGGCAAAGCACTTGGCCGTGTTGCAAGCGAAGCCGCAGTTATTCTTCGCGGCAAACATAAAGCCACCTTTACCCCAAATGTGGATTGTGGCGACAATTTAATTATTATAAACAGTGATAAACTTACACTAACTGGCAAAAAGGATGAGCAAAAATATTTTAAACGTTTTTCTGGCTATCAATCTGGTTTGCACCTAACCCAATATAAAACCATGATGGCAAACGAAAGTGATGTTGCCCTTATGCGTGCAATTAAAGGCATGCTTCCAAAAAATTCACTTGGTAGAAAAATGGCAACCCATGTGCTTATCTACAAAGGGCCAGAACACAAAAATCAAGCCCAAAAGCCAGAAGTTTGGAACGGAGGTAACTTATAATGAGTGAAGAAGTTAAAGAAAAGAAAACCACCAAAAAAGTGGAAGAAAAAGAAGTTAAAACTGCAAAAAAACCAGTTGAAAAAACAGTTAAAGCAGAAAAAGTAGAAAAACCAGCAAAGGTAGAAAAAACTGTTAAAACTGAAAAAGTTGCAAAAGAAGAAAAGGTAGAAAAACCGGCCAAGGCAGAAAAGGTTGTAAAAGAAGAAAAGGTAGAAAAACCTGCTGCAAAAAAACCAGCCAAAGCAAAAACCGTTAAGGCAAAAGAACAGCGCTTTCAAGGCACTGGCAGGCGTAAAGAGTCGGTTGCTCGCGTTAAAATAACCGCCGGCACTGGCAAAATTGAAGTTAATGGTAAGGATTTAAAATCTTACTTTGACCTAGACACTTTGGTATACATTGCAAAACAACCATTGGTGCTAACCGAAACTGAAAACAACGTAGACATTGTTGCAAACATTTATGGTGGTGGCAAAACTGGTCAAGCAGGTGCACTTCGCCATGGAATTGCACGTGCGCTTATCGAGTTCCGCCCAGAGCTTAGAGCAGAACTTAAAAAAGCAGGGTTCTTAACCCGTGATAGCCGCAAAAAAGAGCGCAAAAAATATGGTTTAAAGAAAGCTCGTAGAGCACCACAATTCAGTAAACGTTAAAAAAAGCCCACAATTTGTGGGTTTTTTTATGGCTTAATTAGCTCTGCCTTTGTAGATTATTGCTTGCTGCTTAACGCATCATTTAACCCTTCTATCATGTTGTTAAGAACTTTTTTTGCTTGTGCTGTAGAACTTTCTTTATGCCTTTTAACCATTTCTTCCGCATCTGAAATAGTTAAACCTAGATAAAGGCTTACCACTTGAACCTCGGTTAAATCTTGCCATAACAATTTAGGATTTTTTATAAGCAACTTTAAAATATTTTCTGTACTAAGCTTTTCGCCATTAGATTCGTTGCCGTACTCTTTAAGTGCGTGCATCTTAAAGACAATCTCTTTTGGCACAACCTCGCTAATCTTATAATAGCCAAGTTGATACTTTTTTTCTATCTCCAACAACTTATTAAGGTCTAATTTACCTGCTTTTTTATATTTTTCTAATTCGTTTACCCCTTCTACTTTATTTATCATAATTTATCCTCCATAATAATGATAGCACAAATTTAAGGTTTTGTCAATAAAAAAGAGAGACGTTTTTTACACCTAAATTGTTTTAATTATCGTCAACCTGGTATTAATTCACCTTAAAATTGACCGTCAACTTTAAGCCTAATGGCACAACAATTTATATTAGCATAGAACTATCTCTCTACACGTAAGGTGTTACCCTTACGATTGTAGTTTGTGAAGATATTGCTAGGTTATGCAAAAAATTTAAGATTTTTTTTGGAAGTTTTTGCCATTATAAGTTGGCTATAATCTGCATTATTTTTTGCTTGGCGTTTTTGCTATCCACAATATATTTGCAATGTGCACATATCAATTTTTGCAAATTTTGCTTTATTGGCGAAGTTTTTTGCTCGCAAATTGCAAACGAAATGCCCTTTACATACCTATAATTTTGGTTGGATAAAAACATGTCGTTTGGCATAAAAATTACACTGTCGCGCTTGTTTATGCTGGCTTTTACCAGCTCGGTTTCGGTCTCTTTTAAAATTTCGTCCGCAATAATTAACGAAATGTTAGAGGTTTTTAAAATGTATCCATTCAACTCGCTTTGCAGATCTAAAAAACTATAGTTAAGCTCGGCAGCAACTTCTTTTGCCATTTGCTTAACATAACCATTATTTAAACCTACTAAACAAATGTTCAACCTTTTAACCCTTTTTCCTTTTATTTTTTGGCTTAACTATAAGCACAATAGTCATGCTGACAATCAAAATTCCGTCCACAATCAAAGCTAAATATAAAAACTTAAACGAAAAATTAAATATTTTATAGTCACCAGTGATATAACTAAACCCATATTTGTCGCCCACAATAAAGGTGATGTTACCCAATTCATCCGTTCTTAGTATGGTTGCATTTGCTGCCTTTAATCTATCCAGCGCCTCCTGATGCGGATGACCATAAACATTGCCAGAACTTATAACCGCATAAGCAGGGCTTACCACCTGCAAAAATTCGTTTGAACTACTATTTTTGCTTCCATGATGCCCTACTTTTAGCACATCGCTATCTAACTGGTCGCCAAATCTTACAACAAATTCGTGCTCAACTTCGGACGGAATGTCACCCGTTAACAAAAAGCTATAGCCAAAACATTCAATTTTAACAAGCGGGCAATTTTCGTTTGTTTTATCCGCAAACATCTCGCCCAGCGTAAACACATCTATATCGCTTTCCAATTGTTCCAAAAGTTCATAATCGGTAGTGCTGTTTATATTATTATCCGCAATATAATCTAAAATGCTATTAAAGGTTTTTGTGTTGTCATGTACACTTGGCAAAAACACCTGCTCCACATCAAACGATTTAAGCAAAGTTAGCGTGCCGCCAACATGATCGCGATCCGCATGGGTTAAAACAAGATAATCTACTTTACCATTTATTTTGCCTGAAATAACATTGTTTTTTATGTACTTTTTTAATGAATTGCTAGATGATGCCGGGCCGCTATCTATAAGCAAAACTTTGCCGTTTGGTAAGTTTACTGCAATGCCATCACCCTGCCCGACATCCACAAAATGCACCGCAAGTTGATTTTTAACAAAAGCAACATCAAAATTATTATAAAACATTTTGTAGGCACGTTTATCTATAAAACTAGAAAATATTGCTAGCACGCTAACAATAGCAATAAGCACTATAAAAGGAATAATTTTGTATAGTTTTCTTTTGGTTTTCACACTAAAATTATATAACAAAAGTTAATGTAAATCAACTAAATTGCATAAAAAAACAAACAGCAAATGCTGTTTGCTTTTTTAGTTTTCACCTTCGCCTTCGCCCTCGCCTTGCTCTTCTTTAATTTTTGCAAGGATTGCTTTGTAGTTTTCGATATCTTGTTCGATTTCGGAAATTTGCTCGGTTAAAATTTTGTTGGTGTGCTCCAAAATTGGATATCTATCTTTGCTTTCGTTAATAACTTGTTCGCAATGATTGATGCTTAACCTTAACCCATCTAGCACATCAATTTCGTTAGCTAGTTTTTGAGCTTCTTCTTTATCTAGGTCAACATAGTTGTTAACGCCGTAAAGGTCGGTTTTCATTTTAGCAACCTGAGCATTTTTCCTGCGATATTTTGCCAAATTGCGTTCGTATTCGTTGTACACCTTTTTAAGCGGACGATACTCTTTAGAATTTATGCGCAATTCGGTTTTTGCATTTTTAAGACGCTCTTCCAAAATTGCCAATCTATCCAAGCAATCTTGCTCGGTAGTGGTAACTTTAGCACCATTTCTAGCTTCTTCCAACTGGCGATTAGCTTCTGCTAATTGAGCTTTAAGTGCTTCCAACTCTTCGTTGTTAACAACAGGAGCGGCTTGTTCTTCCACTTCTTGTTTCTCTTGCTCTGGCTCGTCATTTAAGAAGTCATTGATGTTGTATTGATTTACGCTGTCGCCAACTTGAACTTCTTGTTCTTGTTGTTTTTCTTTTTCTTCATCCACGATGTCGTTAGTGATGCCCTCTAGCAAATCATCTAGATCGTCATCACCCTCTTCCTCTTCTGGTTGATTTGCCAAAGACTCTTCCAGCTTAGCAATGTTTTCTTCATTTTCTGGCTCTTCGGTTGGCTCTTCAAGCTCTTCCTCAGGCTCTTCTTCCACCAATGGTTCTTCCACTACTGGCTCTTCCTCTGCCAATTTTTGTTCTTGTTCTGCCTTAGCAGTGTTGATAGCTTCAAAGTTATACTCTTCTTGAACATTGTTTTCTACATTCTGTTCTTGAACATAATTTGAAGTTTTTGGTTCGCTTTCACCCTTTTTGTTAACAAAAGCGCCCATAATCATGTTTGCAATAACTACAATGATACCTGCAGCGATTACAACTATTGCTATTATAGCAATGATAGTTAATAGTGCCATTCCACCTTGCATAATAAAATCTCCTTTTAACTTTTTCAAGTTTTACATATTATAACTCACTATTTTAAATTTTTCAATACCTTTTTTAAAAATTTTTTAAAATTTTTTGAATTTTTTTGATTTTTTGGCAAAAAATGACCAAAATTTAGCCAAAATTTGCAAATTTTTATAAATTTTTTAAATTTCGCAACCCTTTTGGATAGTAATTTTTAAATTGACCATCGCTGATTTTGAACCCTCCAAGCGGGCAGCCTGCCAATTTTACCACCCCATAACCTGCCTTAAACGGAGTTTCTATTTGATCGCCAATTAGATATTTTGCCACTCGTGCATCATCAATTTGCAAATTTAGTTGGTTTATAAAGCTATTGCCAAACGCACTAAAAAATTGATGATGTGGCACAAACCGTTGCTTTTCCACCCGTCCCAAAAGCACGCCCGGGTTTAAATAGTTAACCCCTTTTTTTATAAGCTCGGGCTTATTTATATAATATATATTATCATTATATATGTAGCCATTAACATTTTCGGTTAAATTTTGGCTAATAAATTGGGCGGCAACTTTATCCTGTTGCAGTTTTAGTGTGGAATTGCAGGTTAAATTGTTATCCTCCAACTTTTCCAAAACGCAAACAAACTGCCCCTCTCCCTTAACTTGGTGCGGATATAACCTTACCGCCTCAGGCAAATTTATACCGCGGCTAAAGGGCGCATGTATATTTACTAGTTTATAATTATGTAGTTTTATAAAATTTTTAATAACCTCTTCGTTTTCTTTAATCTCGTAGGTGCAGGTGGAATATATAAGTTTGCCGCCCGTTTTTAGGCAAGCATCGGCGCACTCTAAAATTTCTGCTTGGCGTTTTGCGCACAGTGTAGGCAAATTTTCGTTCCAACTATCTATAACCTCTTGCCCGCGGCGGAACATACCCTCGCCACTGCACGGGGCATCCACCAGAGCCACATCAAAACAATTTGCATAAGCTTTGGCAAGGTTTTGTGGCGTGTCGTTAGTTATTATAACATTTTTTAAACCCATCCGCTCGATATTAGAGTTTAGCACTTGCGCACGGGATAAATTAACCTCGTTGCTTACAAGCACCCCTTTTTGTATGCGATTGGCAATTTGTATGGATTTGCCACCTGGTGCAGCACACATATCCAAAACATATTCGTCCCCTATAAAATCAACCGCATTAACAGTAAACATGGCGCTTGGCTCCTGAATGTAAAACGCACCTGCATGGTGAAGTGGATGCCTGCCACGTTTTATATTATCCACATAAAATCCATTTTTTTCGTAACTGATGGGATCGATGTCAAAATCTGCCACCGCTTTAAACTCGTTTAGCAAAATTTTGCTTAAGTTAACATAAATTGCCTTTTGTTCAGGCATGTTTAGCGCGTCAAAAAAATTGGCGGAACTTTCCCCTAAAATAGATTTCATATTGTCAACAAAAGCTTTTGGAAAATTTAACATAGTAAAATTATAGCAAAAAGTTAAAAAAATTACTACAATTTCTTGATTTTTTTTGCAATTTTATTTAAACTATAATTAGGGGATGATTATGCAACCATATGATATTATACGCCAAAAGCGTAGATTTGAAATGTTTAGTGATAAAACTAAGTTTAAAGTGTTGGAACTTAATACTTTTTTTGGCAAATATAATATGCACTTTGACCAACGCATTAAAAAAACCTTTACCTACTACGACACCCCTAATAATGACTTATTAAAATCCAACATAGTGCTGTTTAAAACCCAAATTGGCGATTTTTGCGAACTTAATATGGCAACCGAAAAAGCCAACACTGCCTATCGCTATGTTGTGCGCACCAACTATAAACATTATAGCGAGCGCATGAAACCACACGAAAGCATATTAAAGCATAAAGAATTTTTAATAGAAAATTTTAAAAACATGTTCTTTTCATCGGTAAATTTCGACCCAGAGTTTATGATGAAGCGGCTAGAAGTTGCCTATACTATAACCACTGTTAGCGAGGAATATCGCAGCAGCAACCTAACCGGGCTTAAAATAACCTACTCATTTGATAAAGACATATTTTACAACGCACAAACTAAGCAGCGCTGCAATGCAAATATTTTAACAATATATCAGCACTCTAGCCCAAATTCGGACGAGGCTTTTGAAGATTTAATAGATAAACTTACACGCTATTTAAAAGAGCTTTCCCCAACAACCGAAACAAAAATTATGATTGCTCGTCGCCTTACAAACAAATCTATTTTGGAAAAGAATACCGAACTTTCCAACAAGTTAAACAACAAAATGCAAAAAGTTAAAGATAAAAAACAAAAATAGGCTTATCGCCTATTTTTTTTGTTAAGCTTGTTGTCTAGCGTTTTCTGTGGCTGGTTTATCCTCGCTGTTATATACGCCCAACATTGTTGGCTTATTAACTTGCACCAAATTTACATAGTGCAAATAATATCCGTTGTTAACTGTAGCATAATAGTAAAAATTATTTCCAAGCACATCAAAGTATTTAGCTAAAATGGTTTGTTCGGTGTTTATTGTTATATCTGGCTCGGTTTTGTTATTAGACGTTAAGCTTACCGCTTTAATATTGCTGCCTTCCACATAAACCACCATGCCGTTTACAAAACCCGCAATCTGTATGCTAGAGGCAGTGTCTGATATAATTTTAACCAAAACGCTATCTTCCACTCTGCTTATTTCGCCTGCCTTGTTTGCCAAAATTACACCATTATAGAAGTAGTAGCTATAGCTTTTGCTTTGATCGTAATATAAATCGCTGCATGCCAAACTGCTGTATGGTGCCTTTGCTAGGATGTAGCCATCGATACTGTCGCCATCCTCTTTAACTGAAAACCTGATATACACATTTTCGCTGTCGGCATAAAGCAGTTCTGGTGCTGCCGCATTTGGATAAGAGTATGGCACCAAATTGGCGTTTTCTTTAACTTCGGCATTGGCTATGGCGTTGTATAATTTTAATTGATACGCGCCATCCACATTTAAGATATATGCAACAAATTTACCATTGGTTTGAAACACTACATCAACAATTTCAGTTGCAACTGTGATAGAATTTTTTCCGTTTGCAGATATACGCAACAATTTATCGCCATCCTTAACCATCAAAAATAATTGATCCCCCTCGCTAAGGTAGCTAAATTCCACATTGTCATAATCGCTGCTGGTTTGATACAATTTTTCTTCTTTGCCCGATTTATCTAGGTGCATACGATAGAACACAACGCGTTTTCTGGCATCCTCCCATCCGCCACCGCGCACTTGTTCTTGACAAGGGCTGGTGTAATATACATAATTGCCAAAAATAAACACATTACCTGCCTCGTACGAAGTTAGACGCTGAGAAATATATCTTGCTTGACTGGCATCCATAAAGCCGTCTTGGTCTAGTGCAACCTCGCCATCCTCGCCCAATTTTACTGCCATAAGGCTGCCAGACACATAATCCTTTTTATTGCGTGTTTGGTCACTTTCGTTTACAAAGCCATTATTAAAATACAAAAAGTTACCATTTTTAACAATTAAGCCACCATTGCTTGCAATTTCTGCCGAGCTATTTGGCAAAAAACTATCGCCCTTATTTTTTCCGCAAGCAAAAAGCGCAAACGAGCACACACATATCATTACACAAACTAAAAACTTTGTAATTTTTTTCATATTAAATTATTGCCTCAACTGTATATAAAATAACACACTATTAAAAAAATGTCAAACAAACTAAATAAGTTTACTAGTTAATTTAAAGATATATTTTACAAAAAATTTAAACATACAACAAAATTTTGCACAATATAACACACTTTAACACAATTTTTATCATATACAAAAATGTAAAACATTATAATAGAAATATGAAAAGTAAAACAATAATTTTATCGAGCAATTTAAACGGACGCGGCATTTTAACCTTGTATGTAGAGGATGGCTTGTTAAAAGCAAAACTTCGCCTTTACGACATAGAAAAACTTAACCAGTATTTTAAACTGGCGGTGTATCATAAGCAGCAGGTATACTCTGCCAATTTAATTTTTAAATCGGGTGTGTATACCACCTCTTTTGTTGGTGATTTTGATATGGATGACGATTTTTACACCGCACTTGTAGACACTTTAAACAATAACAATATAGTGCTTTCTGGCGGCAGTTACGCTGGATACTTTTTTGAAGATAACGATGTGTTTAATGGATTAGTAAGCAGTGCAGATACAAGCAAACCAAAGGCTGAAGATACCTTAACAGATAGTTGTGCCGATTGCTCACATTGCAAATATAAAGAGTATTTTTACAGCCAAACCAGCCAAAATGACGATGAAATCAACCAAAATGATGTAAAAATGGATGAAGTTAAACCTAAAGAGGAAAATGTTGAGCTGCAAAACACCGAGTCCATAAGCGAGCCCACAACACCAAAAACCTTGCCCACAATTATGGAAAGTTTGTTGCCGCAGTTTGAATATATCTTTAAAAACTTTAGCGAAAATGCCGAGCTTAACAAACTTTTGCCCAACAGCAAATTTGTAAGCATGGACGAAAACGGCGAAAATTATTCGCTTGGTGCAATTTACGAAAACGACAAGATAAAATACATTTGCTATGCCGTTAAAGCAAACTATAACACGCCTGCACCAGAAGAATTGGGCAAATTTTATCAATGGCTGCCGCTAGATACAGACGATCCACTAAGCGATGGCTACTATATTGTTTATCAGGATGCTGCCGATTTAAAAATAGTAGAGGTTTAACCCCTACTTTTTTTGATTAATTATTGCATCCAGACGACTAACTTCGCTTATATACTCTTTGTAGATTGGCTCGGCATTTTTTAGCTCTGCCGAGATAGATTTGCCAACTTTTAAAACATCATCCACAATTGCTTCAGATAAATTTTTTTTGGCAAAGTTGTACACCTCTAACAACTTTTCACGATAGCTAGCCAGTTGTTCGTATGTGTTGTCATCAATAAAAATCTCGATATCATTTGGCTTACACATCTTTGTTTTTTGGCGTAGCAATTTTATTTTGATTAATATTTCGTTGCGGTTTAAGTAAAACCAAACAACTTGTTTAACTGGCAATTTATATTCGCCGCTAGAAGAGTATTTTGCAATGTTTTCATTTAACATTTGCGTGGTTGTGCCCTGCGCAGTTTCCATAACCTTATCAAACAGTTGCACGCTATCCAATTTTTTGTAAAGCCAGCCATGTGTTTTATACAAGAAGTCCGATTTCACTAATTCATTTTGCTGTTGCAACATGTCACGCAAAAAAATCAGTTTTTCGCTATCCTCACTTGGATGGTTGGCACTTAAAGCCAACCCATTTGATAACAGATTGGATAAATCTTCTTTATGTTGTGGGTTAACAAGCTTTGGATACATCATGTGATACATCATCCATGCCAAGCCAGCATAATAATTTGCATTAACCAAATCTGCACTCTTTTTTATAGTGTTAATAACATCTCTATTAGAATTTCCAAATTGTTTAAGCAATTTATCCTCTGCCTGAGACAAATTGTTTGCCGACCACACCAATGACTGCCAACCATGAAATCTAACTGGCAAGTTTTTAATTTTTTTATTTAAATAATAGTTATTAAAAGCGGCAAGTGTTTGCCAATAAAAATCTACCGACTGACAAGCATAAGAGTAAAATCTAAGCCAATCGTAATATTCACGCGATTTAAATGCTATACTTTCTTCTTTATCTTTTATTCTTTCTAAATTTACATTTATTTCTAACTTTTTAGGACCATGGTCGGGTAAACTATTCCAAGTGCGCGGCAAAATATAGTTACCATGTTCATCAAATTCACCACTTGCCCAATAAGACATTTTCACCTCCTAAAAAGTTAAACGTTATATTGTCGAATTTTATTATTGTTATTATATCATAAAAATAAAATAAATCAATAGTTTTTATAAAATTTTTAAAATTTTAATATTTTAACGCGTTTTTGTGCATTTTTTAGTTGAAATTAGCTTAGGGGGGGGGGCTTTTAACAAAATTTTGCCACGCAAAATTTTGTTTGCATGGCGCGGCGCGCCATGCCGTGCGCCCTACGGGCGCACAAAGCCCCCGCCCTCCTAAATCAACTCATCAATTCGTCCGCCACCAACGCACATGCCATCCGCCATATACAACACAGCAAATTGCCCGATTGTAACCGCACGCTGTTTTTCACTAAATGTTAAGGTTAAATTTGTGCCGTTCACCTTAACATGACAAGCTTGGTCGGATTGCCTATAACGCAACTTAACAAAGCAATCAAACTCGCCCGTCAACTTGTCGGTTATAAAGTTAAAGTTAACCACCTTGCAGCCGTGCGAATACATCTCGTCGCACTCGCCACAATTTACATATAAGGTGTTGGTTTTAATATCCTTTCTAACCACAAACCAGCGGTCGTCATCATAGCCGTTCTTGCCGCCAATATTAAGCCCACGCCGCTGCCCGATTGTATAGTACATAACCCCGCTATGCTCGCCCACCACATTACCAGCCAAGTCCTTAATAAGCCCAGGTTGTGCAGGCAGATATGTCTTTAAAAATTGCCTAAAATTGCGCTCGCCAATAAAACAGATGCCAGTGCTATCCTTTTTGTCCGCAGTAACCAGCCCCAATTCACTAGCAATCCGTCTAACTTCGGTTTTATCTATATCGGCAAGCGGAAAAAGTGTGTATTTAAGTTGATCTTGGCTCAGTTGATTTAAAAAGTAGGTTTGATCTTTATTTAAATCGTGCGATTTATACAAATACACTTTGCCATCCCTATCAACCCGCTTGCAATAATGCCCGGTGGCAATATAGTCCGCCCCCAATTCTAACGCGTGGCGCAAAAACGGGCCAAACTTAATCTCTTTGTTGCACATAACATCTGGGTTTGGAGTGTATCCCTTGGCATATTCGTCCAAAAAATAACTAAACACCTGCTGCTTGTACTCTTTTGCATAGTTAACCGTGTAATAAGGGATATTCAACTTGTTTGCCACCCGCTTAACGTCCTCAAAATCTTGTTCAGCCGTGCAATTGCCATTTTCATCATTTTCTTCCCAATTAAGCATAAAAAGCCCAATAACATTGTACCCCTGCTGTTTTAATAGGTACGCTGCTACCGAACTATCCACTCCGCCACTTAATCCAACAACAACCGTTTGCATAATTTCTCCTTTAAATTAAATTGAAATTTTTTTAATATTTGTTAATCCTTCTTATATGTCTGCCGCCTTCAAATGGGCTGGTGAGAAATACTTTCATAATTTTTAGTGCCATGGGGTAACTTATCAGGCGGCTGCCCATGGTTAGCACATTTGCATCTTCGTCTTTGCGCGCCAAAAATGCTTCGGCTGTGTCGGATGCGCAAACCGCGCGTATACCCTTATGCCTGTTTGCCACAATGTTTGCCCCCGTGCCCGAGCCACAAATAAATATGCCCACATTATCTTTATCCTTTAGCACCTCTTTTGCCGCGGGATGAACAAAATCCGGGTAATCGTCATCCGATTTATACTCTTTTGGTCCCATATATTTAAAATCAATTTTGCGCTTTTTTAGATAGGCCATCAATCTCTGCACATAATCATATCCCGCATGGTCGCAAGTTAAAATTAACATAATTTCTCCCTTTTTTTTATTATTTTAACTAAAAATTTTAAAAAAATAAAGTAAAAATGCTTTAAAACGGCAAATTTAAAATAATTTTTATTTAAACCATATACAAAACGCAAAAAATTTGTTATAATATGTGTATGATTGGAGAAAACAAACGTTGCCCAAGGTGCAATTTTAAGGTGAATAAAGTGGCGGGCATTTGCCCAAACTGCAAACTTAACTATGCAAAATTTGAATCGGCCACAAATTACTACGCCAAACAAGCGCTGCGCGAAGGGGATAAGGATAAAGTGCTTTTGCGCAAGGGTTGCCCAAGTGATGTAAGCCGAGTTAAACTTTTGTTGTTCACCATATTTTTGGGCTGGTGCGGCGGGCATCTATATTATGTTGGGCGCTATAAAATGGGGCTATTCTATTCTGCATTTTGCTTAATTGGCATTGTTAATGCAATAATAAGTGCATTTTTCAAGGTGTCACCAACAAGCGATCTTATGCAAGTGTTTTATCTGCTAGTTCTAGTTTGGGGCGCGGTTATTGTTATGTGGATAATCGATATAGCCAAAGTGTGTTTTAATAAGTTTAAAGTACCCGTAAGCCTACCTTGATAGTTGGGATTTGTTTAGGTGGGCATAAAGAATATTGCGTCTACACTTAGTGCTACGCAAGGCGTGTATCCACAATACCATTTATACCCAATAGCACAATAACCCAATCAATCTGCGCCCTAGTGCTCCTCGTAAGAAGTTTCAGGTGGGTAAAATTTGTAAGTAAGTCAAGCAGTAAAAAGGTTTAATTTATCATTATAAAAGGAGAAATTGTGAAAAAAATTTATGTGTTAGAAAAATTTGATTTTAGTGATGAGCAATTAAAACGCTTAAATTCGCTTGGCGAAGTTAAATATTATAATAAGGCAAACGAGCGCGAACAAAATGAAGCAGTTTTATATGCAGACGCCATTTTGCTAGATTGGCTTGATCCAAACCCAATTTTGGCTAACATGAAAAAAGGGCAATTTATTTGCTTGCCCTACACTGGATATGATTGGATAAAAAACATTGGTTTAGCAAAACAAAATGGAGTTGTAATTTCTAACACTCCTAACTACTCTACAAATGCGGTTGCCGAGCATCATCTTGCATTAATACTTGCTTGTGCAAAACACATTGTATATTTTAACAACTTGTACAAAAATGCCCAGGGGGGGGGGGATACCATTTAACCGCGGCAAAGAGTTGGCTGGTGCAAAAGTTGGCATAATAGGTCTTGGACATATTGGCTCTCGCCTAGCAAAACTTTTGCAACCTTTTGGTGTAGAGATTTTAACCTATAACAACACCCCGCACAACCAACCAAATATAAAAGATGTGAATTTAAAAACTTTACTAAAAGAAAGTGACATTATCTGTAACACTTGCAGGCTTACCCAACAAACAAGCAACATGATTGGCATAAACGAACTAAAACTTGTAAAACCAACCGCGATAATAACATCTACAACTGGCGGAATAATAAATTTGGATGATTTGGCAGAATTTTTAAAGCATAACAAACTTTTTGGTGTGGGTTTAGATGATGTAGACCAACAAATTGTGCCAAAATCACTTATAGAAAACGAATTGGTTGTTTGCACCTATCACCGCGCATACGACACAAACGAAAGCGAAAGAAACCGAATAGATTTATGTATAGATAGTATAGAAGCATTTTTAAACAATCATCCAATAAACACAATATAGCGCACCACACTGGTGCGTTTTTTAATGCAAAATTTGCAAAATGTTTAACACTCTTCTCTAGATAGATTAAAATCAGGCGGGAGAAGCAAGCAAGACAAGGCTCGGGCTTTGGGTAACGAGAGTTTATTTTATCCACATTCCAACTCGGTATGATAAGGCAGTTTAGAAACGAGCGAGACAAGGCTCGAAATTCGCGGATAGCAAAATTTTTTTATTTTCTTTAAATAATTAAGACCCAAGCAAGCCAGCAAATCAGGCGGGAGAAGCAAGCAAGACAAGGCTCGGGCTTTGGGAAACGAGAGTTTATTCTATCCACACTCCAACTCGGTATGATAAGGCTGTTTAGAAACGAGCGAGACAAGGCTCGAAATTCGCGGAGGACAGGAGTTTAGTGTGTCTAAATGACTGCCCTACGCGGATTTCAGTTAACGACGTATCGCGAAGTTTATAAACAGCCTGATATAACGCAGTATTGCGCCGCTTATACCGCCTGATTTAAACGAAGTATTGCGTAGCTTATAAACAGCCATTTAGAATTTTGGGGTGTAGCAACTATTTGCGCTAGATAAATCTTGTGTGTAGCAATTTGTCATGCCCAGTTTTAGTGCGTAAGAAACAACGCGCTTATATTCTAGCGGGGTTAGGGTGCGGTTGATTTCGGGGTAAAGGTGTGCGTTGTGCACGGGCTGATACTGGCTCATAATGCTTACAATGCTTTTGCTATCCAGTGCGGCAATA
>CANRQB010000013.1 GCA_947632645.1 uncultured Clostridia bacterium
CACCACCCTGATAAGGTGGGGGTCGGTGGTTCGAGTCCACTCATCTCAACCACGCGGGCGGCAAACCCTTTTGTATCAAAACCACAAGTGTGTGGTTTTTTCATTTTTGGGTTGCCGCCCGCGTTATGAAGGAACACCAGCTGGTTTTCCTTCATGACTTCTTTTCCTGAAATATGCTTTCCTTCGCTGGGGAACTATCGCTGGGAAAGTTTTAAAGTGTCACGATACCCAAAGTCCATTTATCTCAACCAAAAAATCGCTATAAAATAGCGATTTTTTTAAGTTAACATTTTTTTACTTAAGTTCGTTGTATTGTTTATTGTCAACAGACTTGCACATTATAAAATATTATTTGTTTTTATTTCCATTAAATCTTACTTATTTCCAACAATAACTTTGCCGTCTAGGTTGCAAATGTAGCAGTTTGGAAGGACAGTTTTGATGTGGTTTAGCATTTTTTGTTGTGTTCGTAGATGCGCCCAACAAACACACCTTCAATCATGCTTGGCTGGCAAGCCAAAACAATTTAATAAAAAATTTTTAAAACAATTGAAAAATTTATTATAAAAGGATACAAATTCAATAATTTTGTGTTATAATTTTAATTAAGAGGAAGTTATGACCGATTTTGATTTAAGGAATATGAATCTATCTATAGGTTTAACCGAAGGTCTAAATAGTCTTAATTTGAAAGTAGGAATTGTGATTGCCTTGGATTGTAATAACCTAATTAGCGCTAAGTCAAATGACTTTAATAAGTCCTCATGGCTTATTGATATAAAGGATATTATCAAAGAATTAAATATTTCACATGTTCATGGTATTTATTTAACTGTAAATACATTATCGAAAGATGGAAGCTTTGATCTAAATGATTTATTACATATCATTACGGCAGATTTTATTTACATTGGCTTACCTGATCCTTGTCTTAATATGTATAAAATTGATGATCCAACTCTAAAAGAGAATATTAATCGTTATCCAGACAATCTTCAGAAATTAATTTTAAAACAAAATCATGATTTGTATGAAGGAAGTGTTCAAAACATTAAATTAAATTCTTATTACTACGGGATTAGGATAAGTAAATTGTTTCAAAAAGGACTAGAAAAACAAGGCATAAAAATTTCCAAAGAAGAATTAGAAAAATACAAAAATGTTGAAAAGTTAACCTCTCACCTATCAAAAAAAACAAATTTGAAAGAATCTGAAATTAACCAGCTTATTATTAATACACTTTCGGAGTCTTTTAATAAGAAGTACTCGTCTTATGATTATCAAAAAGATGTCCGAGCCATTTCTACGGAATGGTTAGAAAAGTTTAAAATTATAATTAACAAATATTTCCCTAATGGAATAGTCAGAAAGAAAATTATAAATGTTGGTATCGGCAACGGAGAGGAAGCTATAGATTTATTTACTGGATGTAAAAAATTATCGTTTGTTGATATAGCCGCTGGCGGTTTAGAAAAGGTTTTAAAGGAATTTCCAGAATCGCATATCTATAAATCTAGAGCGGAATATTTACCAGTTAATGATAAACAATATGAGCTATATATCTCTTTAAGAACATATAATTCCTCATTTTTCAACACATCGTTGGCACTTGCAGAGGCATATAGGGTATTAAAAGATAAAGGAATAATTATTTTATCAGTAGCAAATGGATTCCTATGCAAAAAAAATCATATATTACCTGGATTAATAATACCTGGTTTGGAATTTGTTGACATTTATAGAGGTTTAAATTTAATAAAATCATTGCTACAAGAATGTAAAAAGATTGGCTTTAGTGAATTACAAGTTTATCCTTCTAATAGCGAAATATTTTTAGTTGGAAAGGTTATAAAATAAATAAAAATTTATGGAGATGGAAATGAAAAAAGTTTTTGCTGATGGCGTGTTACAATTTAATGATACACTTGCCCAAATATCTATTGACTTAACAGATAATTTTAGATTGGTAAACCCATTTAGAGGAGAATTTTCGGAAGAAATAAAAAAAATTACTAAAGAATTTTACTTTAAATATTATAATGATAAGAATAAAAGGATTATGATTTTAGGAAGTTCACCTGCTCGTAGAGGAACCGCAATCACAGGAGTTCCGTTTGAAGATGCACAACACTTGCTGGAACAAACTGGAATTGCTATTAAGGGCTTTAATATCAATAAAGCCTCATCAAACTTTCTCTATGATGTTATTGAAAAGTATGGTGGAAGCAAAGAATTTTATTCTAATTTTTATTTAAATTTTGTTTGCCCATTGGGTATCGTAAGAGTTAATGATAAAGGTCATGAGGTGAATTGTAATTATTATGAAAATAAATATCTTATGCAATCACTCAATGATTTTATTTTAAAAATGATAACTAAGCAGTTGGAATTACTCAACATAGATACTTCTGTTTGTTATTGTATTGGCAGCGGGGCAAATTTCGAATATTTAAAATTACTAAATGAAAAATATCACTTTTTTGGCGACATTATCCCTTTGGAGCATCCAAGATTTATTATGCAATATAATTCGAAAGATAAAGAAAAATTTATGAATAAATACTTACAAGCTTTTAATTATAAAAAATAAAGGTGGATTAGAAAGTGAAATTAATGAGAGAAGATAATAGAAACTATATTATACATTTTCAAAATAATAAGATAAGTGTATTCAAAATAAATAATAAAGTCCCTTTGTTAAAAAAAGAGTATCATGTATTTTTTAACGAAGCTCTTTTGCATGTCGAAATGCTAAATAAAATTAGGGAATTTTTTGAAAAATTCCAACAAGAATTTGGTTTTTTAGATAATGAACATGTTAGAATTTTTGGAACCGGAATATTTCAAGATTTATCCAAAGAAGAACAAACACAAATATTATTAGATGCTTTTGTTCGTTTTGGCGTTGTTTTTAATATTCCATCTCCTGATCTTGTTTGCTTTTATCAAAGCATCGGAAATGGCAGCATTGTGGATGGAATATGTAAACAAGAATTTAGAAAAGTTGTAATATGTGGAAGTTTCCAACAAGATTTAAAACAAATTGAAACGCTAATGGATTTATTTCGTAAACGTAATATAGAAGTATTAAGCCCTTGGACCACCCAACTAGTTCCAAAATCAATCGGTACTAATTTTGTATTGTTAGAGGGACAAGAACTTTATAATGAAAGAGATTCTTGGCGCCATAAATTTGATCATATGCTTAAATTTATTAAAGCTGACGCAATTATTGTTTGCAACCCTGAAGGTCGCATTGGTAAAGGGACCTTGTTTGAGTTTGGCTTTATGATTGCACACGCAAAAAGAATCATATTTACAAATCGGCCAGAGGGATTAACAATACATTTCCCATATGAAGTAGGAATAAAATAACAATCACTATTCATTAGCGTTTTTTTAAGTTAAATATTTATTTTAGTTTGTTGTATTGTTTGTCATCTACTGGCTCGAGCCACTCGTTAGAGGTTTGGGTGCCGGGAACTTCGATGGCGAGATGAGAAAACCAACTGTCTTTTGCTGCGCCGTGCCAATGCTTTACATTTGCTGGGATGTTAACAACATCGCCCGGCTTTAATTCAATGGCCTTTTTGCCAAACTCTTGATAATATCCTCTGCCACCAACACAAATAAGGATTTGGCCGCCGCCAGATTTTGCGCGATGGATATGCCAATTGTTGCGGCATTTTGGCTCAAAAGTTACATTAAATATGCCCTGTTCTTTGCAAACTGGCGCAAGATAACTCTGCCCAATAAAATAATCCTTAAAAGCGTCATTTGGGCTGCCAATTGGAAAGAATATTGTGTTTTGATAGGCATCTTTTTCACTTTTTGCATCCAACTTTTCGTCCCAAACGTCTTTAGCCAATCTAAACACAGCCCATGCTTTTGGCCAACCAACATAAAAGGCACAGTGCGTTATAATGGCGGCAATTTCGCTTTTTGTTACCCCATTATTTTTTGCGTTTTGCAGGTGATAGATTAGCGAACTATCGGTTATGCCGGACGACATAAGCGCAACCACAGTTATAATGCACCTAGTTTTAAGCGAAATATCCCCATTGTTCCAATTTTCGCCAAAAAGCACATCATCGTTAAAATGTGCAAAATCTGGGGCAAAATCCCCTAGTTGTTTTCGCCCTGCATCTTGTGTTATTTTTTTCATACTATTTTAACTCCTTAATCCAGGCTTCGAGTGCGGCATCAGTTGGGTTGCCGTTTAATATTTTACCTGCAACAATTTTTGCTTTTGGTGCGCTTGGCTGAAGATATTTTACCGCTTCGCCAAAGCCACTGCCGCCCGAGGTAGCAAATAAAATGATGGTTTTTCCGTCAAAATTGTAGCTTTCCAAAAAGGTGTTGATTATTGTTGGTGCAACATACCACCAAATTGGAAAGCCAAGCAAAATTGTATCGTATTTAGATGTGTCCAGCACCCTATTTTCAATTTCTGGGCGGGAAGATTTATCCCGCATTTCCACACTAGAACGGCTGTTTTTATCCATCCAATTTAGGTCGGCCGCAGTGTATTTTTGTTTTGGCACAATTTCAAATAAATCGGCATTTGCCAGTTTACTAAGGCGCTCCGCCACCCGTTTTGTAATACCCGATGCACTAAAATAAGCTACTAAATTCTTCATATTTCCTCCTTAATAATTATTTTAGCACAAATTTTAAAAATCTGTATGGATTTTTGCATATATTTAAAAAAACAGCAAGCGCGCTGCTTGTTGTTTAACCTTTTATCTTTTTAACGCTGTTATTTTTAACTTCAAACACCACATCAGCAAGTTGATCGTGCTCGGCATTATGGGTGAACAAAATTAGTGTGCGCTTGTCCGTTTCGCAAGTTTTTATAATGTTTTGGAAAATTGAATGAAATTCGGGATTGTCGGTGTTTGGATATTCGTATATCATCAAAATTTTACACTTGCTTAGTGCAGCGCGAATTATGCCAACCCAAAAGCGATCTTCTGGGTTAGTAACGTCATCTATTTGGGTGTTTAATCCATCCTTCTGCCGCGCAATAACTTCGGTTAAACCAAGTTCGGCTATAAGGTCGTTAAGTTTTGTTAGATCGCGCTTGGTGGCCTTTAAATTTTCCATTATGGTGCCGCTTATAAACAATGGATGTTGTGCGCAATAATCTATATGGTTTTTAAAGGTGGAGTTGGCATAATCGAACAGATTTAAATTGTCTAGCAGCACTATGCCATCATCCGGCTTTATCTGCCTGCGCAAAATATCAAAAACAATACGTTTGCCACTGCCACGCTCGCCCCTAACCTCGTTTATCGCATTCATTTTAAAGGCAATATTTGTAGATTTAATTTTTAATTTAGGGTCATCTTTATCCGTGTAAGTAACATTTACAAAACCCAAGTTGTACCCTTCGCACTCGGTGTTTACATTGCCATAGCTGATAAGTTCTTTGTCTGATAATGATAAAATTAAGTTTAATCTATCCACATCGACACGTGTGCTTTCTACCGATCCAAATTTATCAAAAAGTTCATTAAATTTTGTGGTGCAACTGGATAGATATGGCACAACAATTAGGTAAAGTGCAATATCGAACATATTTTTAGAAACTAAGAAAATTAGCACGGCGGTTATTATATACACAACCGCATTCCAAATTACAAAAAACAGGTTTTCTTTAAACGAATATATCATGTAGTATTTTAGATATTCGCCGTTAAAATTATCTACATGGTGCAAAATTTTTTGTTTATATTCATCTTCTGCACCCAATTCGGTTATAACATCTTTGGCCTTAATTATGCGCGAATATTCCCTAAAACTATCATCCTTTGTTTCACATCGGCGTTTAAGATGATAGCCAAGTTTTTTATGCGCGGCTTTATATACAAAAAAGTTTACTACCGCTAAAAACATAATTATTATTCCAGCCCACCAACTAGAGGTTAGCACTGCAACAATTGCAACAATTATGTACACAACGCGCGAGACCATGGATGCAACATAATCTGGAAATTCGCATGCGTAACTCGTGTTACTTTGCGCAATACTTATAATTTTTTCGGGTGAAAACTTTTTAATTTCGGTGTTGCTTACCGACATTATTTTATCATAAATTTTGCCACAAAGCGTTTTGTTTATTTGCCCATACACTTTGCCATAATAGTAGTATTCAAGATGATAAAACAAATTTCTTATCAAAATATCCAAGAATTCTACACCCAGCCAAAAGAATGCACCATTCCAATTGCTATTGTATAAACAATTTATAGTTTTTGCAGCAAAAATTGCCATACATGCGTTAACGATGGCATATAACGAATATGTTATTATTTGCATTGCCCAATCCTTTTTGTTGGGCTGGCACAACTTATACCAACGTTTTACAATGTTATCCGGTTTGTTTTGTTTGTTCTTTTTCATACAATTAATTTAGCATAACTTTGGCATATATCAAAACAAAAAATCACATTTTTCAACATTTTTGTATAAATTTTTAATTAAAAATTAAAATTGCATCGATTTTATAAACTGCGCTTAATGTGATCAAGCGCATTTTTTTCCAACCTACTAACCTGCGCTTGCGAAATGCCAACCGCATCGCTTACTTCCATTTGTGTTTTACCCATAAAATATCTTAGGCTTAAAATTTCTTTTTCCCTATTTTCAAGTAATTTAATTGCATCAATAAGGTCGGTGTGCTCTATCCACTTTTCTACCGAATGCTCGGTATCTGCAATATGCTCACCCAGACGCATTTCCTCGTCCGTTTCGTTGTATATGGTTTCGTCTAGCGACAGCGGAGTGGAAACCGCATCTATGGCATCATACACCTCGCGAATGGTAAGGTTAAGGTCGCTTGCGATATCCTCTAAGCCAACTTCTCCCGCGCGCTCGCGTTGAAGGCGCTCTTTGCTTTTAAGCACCAAATATGCAGTGTCGCGCAAACTGCGGCTGACCCGCATGGCCGAACTATCACGCAAAAAGCGACGGATTTCGCCCTTTATCATTGGCACAGCATAGGTGGAAAATTGTACGTTAAGTGTAGTGTCAAAATTATCCACCGCCTTAATAAGCCCAACGCAGCCAACTTGAAAAATATCGTCCATATTTTCTTTGCTGGAAACAAACTGCTGCGCCACACTAAGCACTAAACGCATGTTGCAGTAAACAAAATAATCTTTTGCCGAATTATCCCCTGCTTTAATTTTATTTAGAAGTTCGATGGATTGTTGATTAGTAAGTTTTGGTAGTGTGCTTGTATCTATGCCACAAATATAAACTCTTCTTGTCATAACTCTCCTTAACGCATTTTGAAATATTGTGTTCAACAAATTTAAATTTATTCAATAATATTTTTTTAGTGCTTTTGTTACAATAAGCGACAAATTAAGTTTATCTTATTAAATTTTTTTGTTTGAATTTTGGGTTTAAAACTATATACTTTTGTATATATAGGAGCACAAGATGACAATTTATATAGAAGCATTTTTAATTCAAAACATCCTTATAAATTTTTGCTTGCTGAGGCTAGTTTATTTAACTACAAAATCGACTACAAAAACTTATAAAATGATTTTTAGTGCAATTTTTGGTGCAATTTTTAGCGTTTTGGGTGCAATTTTATTAAAAAATGTGATAATTTTAAACATTTTTAAATTATTGGCCGCCATAGTTATGATAATTATTGCCTTTAAATGCACGCGCAAACAATTTATATTTAACTTTATATTATTATTTATTTATACATACTCCCTGGGGGGTGCAATCACAAGTTTATCAGGCACAAGTTATTTTACAAGTTTTGGCGTTATAATTTCTAGCAAAATTAATTTGTATGCGGTAACAATATTCATAATAGTTTTAACGTATATATTTGAACTAGTTGTAAAGCACATTAAATTTAAAGTTAAAACCAACAATTTAATATACCCCATCACCCTATATAAAAATAGAAAGAAAATTAAGATAGATGCTTATTTGGATACGGGTAATTTGTTATCGTTTAACGATAGCCCGGTTATTATTTTAGACATTAATAGCTATTTAAAATTAACAGATAAAAATTTAATAGATTATTATATTACCCCTGGGGAGTATATCTCTACTGGCACGGTTAACGGCACAAACAAACTCAAAATAGAAAAACTGGATAAATTAGAAATTAAGTTAAATGGCAAAAATAAGGTTATAAACAATCAGCTTGTGGCGATATCATCTAGCTTTAAAAGCACTAATTATAAGGCACTTTTAAGCCCAGCAATTATATAGGAGGCGGTATGAAAATATTTAGTAAAATAGCACTTTTCTTTAAAAATTTGTATAAAAAAATAGTTAGGCTGTTTGTTAAGCCCAATCTACTAGATGCAAACGATATTGTTAACTACATTTACACTGCCGAAAGTTTGCCCGCCCCACTGGATGTCGACAGAGAAGCCGAACTGGTTAGGCAATTTCAAGACGAAAAAAACCTTAGCGCCAAAAGCGAACTTATAGAACACAATTTGCGGCTTGTTATGTACATCGCCAAGCGGTTTGAAAGCAAAAAACTGGATATGGAAGATTTAGTTTCTGTTGGCTCGATTGGGCTTATTAAAGCGGTGGATAGTTACAAACTGGATAAAAACATTAAACTTGCCACCTACGCCAGCCGATGTATTGAAAACGAAATTTTGATGTATTTAAGAAAGGTTAATAAAAGTATAAACGATTTAAGTTTGGATGACACGCTTGTTAACGACGAAGAAGGCAACAACTTAACACTTGGCGAAATTATTCCAGACGACAAATTGGTGTCTAACGAAATTGAACTTAAAGACCAAAAAGTGTATTTACTAGAAAGCATAAAACATTTAAGCGAACGCGAGCGCACCATAATGTGTATGCGCTACGGGCTTAACGGCTACAAGGAACAAACGCAAAAAGAAGTGGCAGACAGCATGAATATAAGCCAGAGTTATATATCTCGCCTAGAAAAAAAGATTTTACATAAATTAAAAGCCGAAATGAGCAAAAATATGTAAAAATTATTAAAAATATCGCAAGAACTATAAATTTTTGCGATATATTTTTATTTTATTTGCACTCTTTTATTTTTTCCCAACTAAATTCGCTTATTTTTGTCATACTCCCCTCCTAAAACCTCGCTAAACAAGATTTTTCTGGTTGGATTTTGGGCTAAAGCAAACCAAGCCCACACGGGAACAAAGGCAATTTGATTTGCGCTATTAATGCTCATGTGGTGAGAAATATGATCATTATCCACCAAAATTTCATCCCCATTAAGCCATTTGCAGCCGTTATCCCGCGCAAATTTAAGGAAAGATTTAAAATCCTTATCTTCCACCAAGAACCAAACGCGTTTGTCTCCGTTTAAAATCTCTTTTACACCTTTCATAAAACTCCCTTTAAGCCATAAAAAGTGTAAAAAAACCATCGTTACCGATGGGAAATTGCTTATAACCCATCGATCAGCCATTAGCACCTTACTAACGCAGGTTGCTGTGTGGTCTAAGGGGCTGTCCCTCGCACACTCTTTATGGATGTATATATTATATCATATATTTTTTAATTTGTACAGTTTTTTTGTAAAATTTTTAAAAATTTTGTTAAATTTAATAATTTAGTGGGATTTTTTGTTGATTTTGATTGTTTTTTTTGCTAATTTTGTTGCAAAAGTGACATTAATTCGGCTTCATCTATAACCTTAATGCCGAGTTCGCGCGCCTTGGTTAGTTTGCTGCCCGCATCCGCACCCGCAATAACAAGGTCGGTTTTTTTGCTTACACTGGTGGTTACATTTGCGCCATAAGATAATAGCAGTTTGGTTAAATCCGGCCGAGTATAGTTTTCTAGCGCGCCAGTTAGCACTACCGTTTTGTTATTAAATGCTGGGTGAATTTTGCTTTCGGTTTTGGTTATTTTCACCCCGCGGGCGAACAGATTGGATATGTTTTCTAAATTATCCACATCTGCAAAATATTCTATAATGCTGTTTGCAACAATTTCGCCCACATCGTCTATTGCAACCAGATCCTCCATTTTGGCATTTTTTAGCTCATCAATATTGTTATATTTTTTGCTTAGCACATACGCATTTTTTTTGCCGATGTTAAGTATGCCAAGCGCAAAAATAAAATTCTCCCACGCGATAGTTTTGCTTTTATCTATGCTGGTTAGTAGATTGGTTATTTTTTTATCCTTAAAGCCATCAAGCGTGGCAAGTTTTTCTTGGGTTAAATCGAACAATTCGTATGGATACGATATGCCAAAATTTTGATACAACTGCTGCAAGGTTTTTATGCTAAGCCCCTCGATGTTAAACGCGTTGCGGCTTACAAAATGAGTTAATCTATCCACAATCTGCTCGAAGCAATGCTTATGATTTAGGCAGAACAAATTTGCA
Organism: uncultured Clostridia bacterium; assembly: GCA_947632645.1. GTDB lineage: Bacteria > Bacillota > Clostridia > Christensenellales > UBA1242 > Onthoplasma. Next base: position 10,388 of record CANRQB010000013.1, read on the forward strand.
CCAATTTCGCTTAACTGCGCACCGCAACTTGGGCAGTTTGTTGGCGCGATAATTGGCTTGCTGTTTGTGCTAGATTCAGCCAGCCCCATAACTTCTGGGATAACTTCGTTGCTACGCCTAACAAACACTCGGCTATTAATTTCTATCTGCTTGCGTGCTATATCTTGTGTATTATTTAGCGTTGCCCTACTAACTATAGCGCCAGATAGTTCAATCGGCTCTAGCACCGCAATAGGCGTAATTTTGCCCGTGCGGCCCACTTGCCAAACAACATCCTTAAGTAGAGTGGATAGTTCAACCGGCTTAAATTTGTATGCCATCGCCCATTTTGGAAATTTGTTTGTGTAGCCTATTTCATCGCGCGATGGGCAATCCATAATTTTTATAACCATGCCGTCTATCATAATGTCAAGCTTATCTTTAACCTTATCTACCTTTAAAATTTCTTGTTCGGCATCCTCAGCCGTTTTAACAACTTTAAAGAAGTCCGCCGTTTTAAACCCCTGAGCCGCAATAAACTCATGCATCTCTTGTTGATTGTTAAAGGTGATGCCTTCGCTTAGCAGACAATCGTAACAGAAAAAATCCAACCTACGTTTTTCGGTTTCTTTCGGATCTAAATTTCGCACTGCGCCTGCCACCCCATTGCGTGGATTTTTAAGCGGGATATCTGCCGTTTTGTTATACTCTTCAAAGGCACTGTTTGTCATCATACATTCGCCCTGCACAATAAGCCGCCCTTTAAAATTTATTGTTAGTGGCACACTGCGTATTGTGCGCACCTGCGCGGTTACATCCTCGCCAATAGTGCCATTGCCGCGCGTGGTGGCGTGCTTGTACACCCCGTTAACATACTCAATAACCACCTTAAGCCCATCGTACTTATATTCAAGTGAAAAAGACATGTCACTTTTGGTGGCTTGTTTCATATCACTCATCCATTTTTCTAAATCGGCAAAATCTTTAACTTTGTTTAGCGAATAAAGCGGGATTTCGTGCCTGCGCTTTTTAAAGCCGGGTAAAACATAGTCCCCCACGCGATTGGTTGGAGTGTTGGGTAGCGAATACCCCAACTCCTTTTCCAAATCCACAAGTTCATAATACAGGGCATCATATTCGGCATCGGAAATTGTAGGGTTATCGTACACATAATAATTTTTATTGTGCTTGTTAACTTCGTCTGTTAAAAATTTAAGCCGCTCTTCCTTAGACATGACACCCCCTTTGCCAGATTTTTAAATGAATTTTTTAATTTTTATCGATTTTTTTATATTTTTTGCAAAATTTTTACAATTTTTTGTGAAATTTTTAATTTTCTAACGTATTCTTTTGTAACTTTTCTTGTTAAGAAAAGTTTAAGAATTCTTTTGATTAATCTTTAAATTCGATTGGTGCATACTCCAAACTAAGCATTTTTTCGCCAACAGTATCAAACTTAATTTTAACTGCGTGGTTGCTGCTGTTTGGTGTAATCTCACTTATAACACCATCGCCAAATTTAGGGTGGCTAACGCGTGCACCCACCTTTATTTTAGAATAATCTATCTCCTTCTTTTCAACCGTGTTTTTGCTGAAAGTGTAGTTGAAAGTTTGGTGATTGTTTGATTGTAGTTTGTTCATATCTCCTCCTAAATTATTTCTATTATATGATTTTATCCCGCTATTTATTTTTCTATCCTTAACCAAATCCAGTTCGTACAAAAAGCGGGATTTTGGGCTATATTCGGTTTTGCCATATCTAAAGCGCTGCGAACTGCTGGTTAAATATAACTCCTTTTGTGCGCGGGTGATTGCCACATACATAAGGCGGCGCTCTTCTTCTAGGTCGTCCTTTTCGTCGCGATTGATTGGAAAGATGCCCTCTTCACACCCAACCACAAACACTGTGTTAAATTCTAGCCCCTTTGCGCCGTGCACAGTGGCTATAACCACGCCCTTACCGTCGTCTTCGTCCGCATTGCTGGATAGTGTAACCGATTGCAAATAGTCCACAATTGTGGCGCTTGGGTTGTTTTCGGCAAACTCTTTAACCGAATTGGATAGCGAGTTTACGTTTAAGTAGCGTTCGTATTCCTGCTCGTTATCTAGGTCGAAAGCGGAAGTTATTTTGCTCTCCTTTAATAGATATGTAAAGAAAGTGTACATATCCATCTCTTCCATCTTTTGTTTTAGGTCGATTATAAGCGCTTTTAACTCTTTAAGTTTGCCGGCAAGTGCAGGTTTAAAATTGTGCTGCTCGTAAGTTAACACCACATCATATAAACTGGTTTTTAGCCCGCTAGCAACATAGTTTAATGCCTCTATGCTTGTGTCGCCAATGCCGCGCTTAGGAAAATTTATTATCCGCATAAAACTTACGTCGTCGGTTGGGTTGGTTAAAATTGTAAGGTAAGCCAGCACACTCTTAATTTCGGCACGTTCAAAAAATTTAAAGCCGTTGTACATTATGTGCGGAATGTTGTAGGTTAAAAGTTTCTCTTCAAACACGCGGGATAGCGCATTAAGCCGCATCAAAATTGCAATTTCGTTGTACGGCACCCCGCCATTGTGCTTGGCAATTATGTTAGACACAACAAAATCCGCTTCGTCCGTTTCGCTATACGCAGGATAATATTCCACATCCTTGCCATCATCGTTAGCGGTGAATAGCACCTTGTCTAGCCGCTTTGTGTTGTGCTTAATTATTGCATTTGCCCTATCCAGTATCTTTTTTGTGCTGCGATAGTTTTGCTGCAACTTAAAAACTTTTGCCTCGGGGAAATCTTTAGTGAAACTGAAAATGTTGCCAATGTTTGCCCCGCGCCAGCCATAAATGGATTGGTCCTCATCACCAACAATAAGCAAATTTCGCGTTTTGCTTGCAAGCAGTTTTATTATGTCGTACTGCAGTTTGTTTGTATCCTGAAATTCGTCCACACTAAAATAGGTGTATTTGGCTTGTATGCTATCCAACACCTGCTGGTTTGACGAAATAAGTTTGTAAAAGTTGATAAGCAAATCGTCAAAATCCATGGCGTTGTTCTTTTTAAGTTCGTCCTGATAGGCCAAATAAAACTGCTTAAAGGTGTTTATATCGTAACTATAGCGGTTTATGTTGCAATACTCGTCTATTGTCATGTTGTCGTTTTTTATAACGGATAGGTTGTATTTATAGTCACTTTTTGTGCTTTCGTCCTCTATTTTTAGGCGCTTAAATATGTCTTTAAAAATTTTGGCCGTGTCCGCTTCGCTGTATATTGTAAAGTTTTCCCTGTAATCTGGCAAAAAGCTTACATAACTTCTAAGCATGCGCGCGCAGAAACTATGAAAGGTGCTAACGGTAACCAAATCGCCATCTGGGGCAACCCGAGTTATCCTATCCTTCATTTCGCCTGCCGCTTTATTTGTGAATGTGATAGCCAAAATTTTGTGTGCCGGCACCCCGCATTCGGTTATTAGATACGCAATGCGATAAGTTAACAGCCGCGTTTTGCCGCTGCCCGCACCCGCACTAACCAAAACTGGTCCATCCACACACTTAACTGCCACATATTGTTCATCGTTAAGTAAGGTTTTGTAATCCATAATATAATTATACCAAAATTGATTTTTTAAAACAACAAATTTGCTTGCCTTAATAAAAAAACACCAGCAAAGCCAGTGTTTAATAACGGCTACGTTTCATAGCACGCTTGCGAGCTGCCTTAGATTTCTCTTTACGGCGAACGCTTGGCTTTACATATTCAGTTTTCTTTTTAAGGTCGCCAATGATGCCGTCTTTTTGGCATTTGCGTTTAAAGCGCTTTAATGCACTTTCTACCGACTCATTTTCTCCACAGCGTACAGTAGTCATTTAATCACCCACTTTTAATGTAAATTACTTAAGTATATTAGCACATCCACCAAATTTTGTCAACGGTTTTTAAAAAATTTATTTAAAATAAGAAAATAGATACCACTATTATTGTGGGAAGTTTTTAAGTTTTTCGCCGCCCATTATATGGATGTGAACGTGCTTAACCATTTGGTCGGCATCCTCACCCTGATCGATAACCAAACGATAGCCATTGGTTAGCCCAAGTTTTTTCTGCATTTTGGCAACCTTTAACAAAATTTTGCCAAGCAAAAGCGCGCCTTCGTCCGTCATCATTTCGATAAGTGGCACGTGCTGGGTTGGGATTGCCAACAAATGCACTTTTGCACGCGGATTTATGTCCTTAATAATCATAAAGTCATCATCCTTATACACCATTGTGCTTGGCAATTCGCCCTTTCTTATTTTACAAAATACGCAATCATCCATATACTCCCCCTTTAAATTTTGCCTTAATTTTTACTATTGTAACAAATAAATTATAAAAAATCAAATAAATTTTGCTATTTTAGTTCGGTGCGTTGCGGAAATAAAATTTGATAATATAAATTATTTTTTAAATATTTTGAATATCCTATTTTATAAGTTCACATAGCATGCCGTCTTTGTGGCGCTTGGTGAGTTTAATTGTGTAGATTTTGCCCACTTCTAGTTTGTTTGGGCAATAGGCATATATGTAATTATCTGTGTAGCCCAAACTTAAATTGCCGTCAACTTCTTCCACCAGCATGGTTTGGGTTTTATTTTCGTTGCGCTTATAAAAGGCGGATTTAAATTGAGCATTAAGCGCTTGAATTTGTTTTTCGCGCTCGGCTACAATTTTTTTATCAACCGCACCCGCCAGTTTGCTTGCCACTGTGCCCGCGCGTTCACTGTACGGGAAAATGTGCATAAAATCAAACTTGATTTTTTTAAGGTTGGCAATTGTATCATAAAATTCGTCATCCGTTTCACCTTTAAAACCAACAATTATGTCGGTAGAAATGGTTGGGTTTAAAAATTTTTGGCGGATTTTTTTAACGATTGAAATAAACTCTTCTATAGTGTAGTGCCTATTCATGCGCTTTAGTGTTTCGTTGCATGCGGATTGCAAACTAAGATGAAAATGCGGGCAAAAATTTTTGGAGTTAGATAGCACATCTAGTAACTTGTCATCCAGCACATTGCACTCAAGCGAAGATAATCTAAAGCGCTTATTCAACTTGTCCACTTCAACAATTAAATCAGTTAGCGCAAGTTTATCGTTTTGCCGATAGTCGCTCATATTTATACCAGTTAAAACAATCTCGTTTGCTGGGGTGTTCTTAATTTCGTCTACTATATCGGCGATATCGCGGCTGCGGCTGCGCCCACGCACATATGGGATCAAGCAATAGGTGCAAAAATAGTTGCATCCATCCTGAATTTTTATGTACTGGCGCGCTCGCGTCTGGATTGGGCGGGAAAAATTGGCATACTCGGTTTGCATTGGCTGTGGTTGTTTGGCTTGGTTATTTAATAAACTTACAATATCGTTTTTGCCAAAGTTGCCGGTTAGCGCCACCACATTGTTCCACTTTAAAAATTGTGCGGGATTGTTTTGGCTTGCGCACCCCATAACCACTATTTTTGCATCTGGGTTTATCTTTAAAATTTTGGATATGTATTGGCGGGATTTCCGCTCGGCAATATTGGTTACCGCGCATGAATTTAGCACATACACATCGGCAAAAACCAGCCCTTCTTTAACCTGATAGCCCGCGCGCTGAAGTTGATTAAGCACGCTTTGGCTTTCGTACTCGTTAACCTTGCAACCCAAAGTTACAACACTTGCAATCATTTTTCTCCTTTTGTTTGTTTTTAAAATTTATCGATTTTTTTGCTTAATAACAAAAGTTATAACGGATATTTTAATTACTATTGTAAATTTTAATTATTTTTATTACTATTGTAATTAGAGGTTTAATAGTTTTAGTTATAGACACATTTTGTTTGATTTTTTATTAATTTTCACTTAAATTTTTAATTTTTTTGCATTTTTTGTTGATTTTTGTTTTAATAACTATAGTTATAATGGATATCAATTACTTTTTTAATTATGTCTTCTAGTTTTTAATAACTTTAGTTATAATGATTTTTGTTTAATTACTATTGTAATAACGGAATTAAAATATTTAAAATTAAATTTTATTACTATAGTAATAATGATGTCTTGTTTAATTAAATTATTATATTTTGTAACTTTTCACACTAAAAAGTTAAATTATTCGCTTTTTGTATTAAGTTTGCTTACTGCCACCAAAGCGGCAACTGGCGCGCGAAGTATGGTTTTAGATAGTGTAATTGTTTTTGCAAAAGAGGAAAAATATGCAACCTCATTTTCACTAAACCCACCCTCTGGGCCAATTAAAACCGCGTAGTCACCAGAAAAATTTTTTATGCCGTCGGTTGCGTTTTCGTAGGCGAAAAATATGTTGTTAAATTCGCTTGCCTTTTGTTTAATTTTGGCTTTATCTATCAAACTAATCTTCATTATATCAGCGCGCTCGCACTGCTTGCTGGCTTGCAGTGAAATGGCCGATAGTTTTTCTAGTTTCTTATCATCCACCACGGCAACACTTCTGTCCGCCTTAAACAAAAACACTTCGCTCACATTAAGTTCGGACATATAGTCGATTGCATCGCCAAGCGCATCGTTTTTAAGCATTGCCAAAAACACTGCCACCCGTTTTGTTGTGTACGCTGGATTTAGTTTTTTATCCACAATTTTTGCCGCCACTTCTTGCTTTGTTATTGCAGAAATCTTTGCCGAATAGTCGTATCCATCGCCATTAAAACCAACCAAGGTGTCGCCCACCGAAGCGCGCCGCACCAAACTTATATGCTTAGCCTCCTGCCCAGTGAAATAAATATTTTCGCCCTGCTGTTTTTCAAAATAAAAGCGGTTATCCATTTTTGCCCCGCAGCGCCTGAATTGCCTCGTACGCGTCATTTTTGTAAATGTAGTTGCCGCTAACCAAAATATCTGCCCCCGCCTTAACGCACTTTGCGCCCGTTTCTGGGTTAATGCCGCCATCCACTTCAATAAGCACTTTTTTATTTATTTTGCGAATGTATTTAATTTTGTTTAGTGCCTTTTCGTTAAATGCTTGCCCGCCCTTGCCCGCTTTAACAGTCATAACAAGCACGGCATCGATAAAATCGAGATATGGCTCCACCTTTTTTACATCGGTATCCAAATCCACAACCAAGCCCACCATTTTTTTAGCGCGCTTAATTTTTTTAATGATCTTTTTTAAATTTTCGTCGTCCAACACTTCCACATGGATATAAATTAAACTTACGCTGGTTTTAAGGTATTTATCTATCACCTTGTCCGGCTCGCTAACCATTAAGTGCGCCTCAAAAAGAAGAGCGGAATTAACCCGCAATTGTTCGATATATTCGTCGTTAATTGTTTTAAACTTTGTGTAGCTGCCATCCATCACATCCAGGTGATATATGTCCGCACCATAACTACCCACGCGCTGAACATATTCCAGTTGCGCGCTCATGTTTCTGCCGGCTGGCAAACTGGATGCTGAAATTAAAACTTTGTGCATAATAACCTTCTTACTAAATTATTATATCACACAAATAAAAAAATCAAAAACGTTTTGGTGTTTTTGATTTAATTTTTTGTTATTATTTATTTTTGCTTTTTATTTTGGTAATAATTATCATAGTCATTATCATAGTTACCCCATAAATTATCGAATATGCCCTCATCAAATATCCACTCTGAATATAATACCAACAATCCATCGTCGTTAGAATTTGAAAAACTTCTTTTTTGACAAACTAAATTTTTAATAAAATCAAATCTAGATTTTAAAATTTCTATTTCCTGACCATTGGCAATATCTTTATAACTTAAAAACATGCTATAACAAAGCGCTGCATATTCTTGAAAGATGGCTGATTTTATAAGTTTATCTTCGTCCAGTGGATTAATTTCCTGCAATTTTGTGTTGATGTATGAGGTAATTTCATCATAAGTTGGCGATTCAAAATAATCCACAAATGTTTTATACTTTTTATTTCTATAACTATAAATATTAAAACCAACCAAAAGCTCTGAGATGTACTCAATTAATTCGTCAAAATCTTCATCTGTATTTTGCTGATCCAAAAACAAGGAAGCCTGATCATATTCATCCAAATTTATATTAATTGTTTCAAAATTTGAAAATACGTCACCTTTGTCGGCTAAAAATTTTTTTATAGTTTTCCTTAACTTTGTATTAAACACACCCATAAATAGCCACCTTTTAATGTATTTTAGCACATAATAAATTTTTTGTCAAGACTAAAATATTTTGTGTTATTCGCTTTTTGTTTTATTTAATGTTTTTGCGCGCAGCATCCCGCACGCACCTTCAATATCGCTGCCCTGGCTGCGCCTTAGTGTGGCAGAAATTCCATTTTTGTTTAAATCCGCAACAAATTGCTCGGCTTCTTTGCGCGTGGTGGCTTTTAGGCTGCCGCCATTTGGATTAAGGCATATTACATTAACGTGGCAGATTAGCCCGCTGGTTAAATTTTTAAGGCGAAGGATATCTTGTTGCGTGTTATTTACGCCTTTAATAAGGCAGTATTCAAACACTACTCGCCTATTGTTTTGCTGTTGATAAAATTTTAGCGCGGATACAATTTCGGCAATGGAATATCGGTTGGCGATAGGCATAATGGTTTTACGCACTTCATCCGTGGTGGCATGAAGCGAAACACAAAGCGTGATGTTAAAATTAAGGCGGGCAAATTCGTAAATTTTATCCACCAAGCCACAAGTTGAAAGTGAGATGTTGCGCTCGCTTACATTAAAGCCATCTTTGTTTGTTATAAGGTTCAAAAATTTAACCACATTATCGTAGTTATCAAATGGCTCGCCACTGCCCATAAGCACAATGTTGGAAAAATTGCGTGCGGTTTTTATGCCGTTATCCGCATTTATTGCTGCGATGCTGCCAACCATTTCGCCGGCAGACAAATCGCGCACCCTGCCGCCAATTGTGGACGCGCAAAACTTGCACCCCATGCGGCAGCCAACTTGGGTGGACATGCAGATTGTATTGCCATAGTTTTGATGCAAAAACACCCCTTCAATTATGTTGTTGTCGTGTAGTTTTAATAGATACTTTTTTGTGCCGTCTTTTCCCGTTAGCACCTTTACCACTTCAACTGGCTTTAAAATATAGTTTGGTTTTAATGCGGCAATTATTTCTTTGGATAAATTGGTCTCCGCATAATCTTTGCCCTGCACAATGGCATCAAAAATCTGTTTAACCCTAAACCGCGGCAACCCGTTAAACTTCTCTACCAACTCATCCAAACTAAAATCCGCCAAAATCTCCATAAATAAATAATATCATAAATTTACTTTTTTGGCAATAGAAAAAGATAAAAACTTAAATATATTTAAGTTTCTAATTTTTAATTATATCGCCTAAAACAAATTTGTTTGAGTTCATGTAGGCTTTGGCAGGCATTTTGCTTTTGCCTTCTGGCTGAATGGTGACAATTTCAATTGATGTGTCTTGGCAGGCAATAATTAGACCATGTTTTGCACTGCATTCCAAAATTTCACCCACCTTGCCGCGCTTATCGCTCGCCTTTGCAAATGGCACTTTGTAGCGGACATTGTTGAAGATAAAATAGCAATTTTCTAGCCCGCGAATTTTATTTACAAGCTTTTCTGCTGGCATATCAAACGAAAGAAAATAGTCCTCTTTTTTTATCATTGGATAGTAGCTTGCCGCGGATTCATCTTGCTTAATTGGATGAGCAAGATAATAATCAAACTTAGCAAAAAACTCTTTTAAGCATTCTACACCTAGTGTAGATAGTTTATTAAATACACTAGATGATGTGTCGTCTGGTAAAATATCGATTTGCTTGGATAGATATATATCGCCAGTATCCAGCCCAATATCTGTGCGCATGATTGTTATGCCTGTAACCTTTTCGCCATTGATTATCGCCCACTGGATTGGTGACGAGCCGCGATATTTTGGCAGTAAACTTGCATGAACATTTATTGTGCCTAAGCGCGGGATATCCAAAATATTTTGCCTAATAATTTGGCCATAACTTGCGGTTACAAACAGGTCGGCATTTAAGCTTTTAAGTGGCTGCTCGCCCTCAATATTTAGTTTGGCAAATTGAAATAATGGTATATTCTTTTTTAAGCAAAACTGCTTAATAGGCGAATACACCACCTTATTATTTCTGCCATTAACTTTGTCCGGCTGGCTAACAACTGCAACCACATCTTGCCCCATTTCAATCAGGCCATTTAATATGGTTGTGCTAAACTCGCCCGTACCAAAAAACACAATTTTCACGCCACTCTCCTATTTAAATTATTACAATTGTAATAATAACTTTTTTGATTATAATATATTATAATAACTTTTCTTTGATAGAAAAGTTACAAAAGAACAAGTATAATTTATTACGATTGTAATAATGCTTTTTAGTTTAATAACTATAGTTATAACGATTTTTGTTTAATTACTATTGTAATAACGAAATTTATTATCTTAATAACTATAGTTATAACGGATATAATCTATTATCTTTAATTATTTTTATAATAATGTTTGTTTTTTATTGTATTTAATAACTATAGTTATCACGGAAATTTTAATTACTATTGTAATAACGGAATAAGTAATATTTGTTTTAATGACTTTAGTTATAATATTGATTATTTATATAACTATAAATATAATAATTAAAAGCCCTATTTTGCTTACTTTTTTAAAACTTAAAGTCCTATAAAAAGCCTAAGCGCGCAGGAAAGTGTAATTTAAAAACTTTACCTACGACAGACCCCCACGAAGAAAAACTCATTTCAGGAAAAGAAGTCATGAAGGAAAACCAGCTGGTGTTCCTTGCATAAAAGGCGCAAACAAGCTTTAAGCTTACAATTAATTTGCTTGCCAAATTAATTTAGCAAAAGTGCAGTTTGCGCCTAATCTTCTGCAAGGCCTTTAGGCGGGGTGCAAATTTTATCGATGTACAAAATGCCGTCCAAATGGTCGTTTTCGTGGCAGATGCAAACCGCTGTCCAATCCTCACAAGTTAGGGTGAATTTGTTGCCATACCTATCATATGCCGCCACAGTGACGGTTTTTGGGCGCTTAACATAGTCAAACGGCAGCTTAACTGAAAGGCACCCTTCTTTTTTGTACTGCACCCCACTGGTTTTAATTATGGTTGGGTTAACAAATTCTATGCGCATTTCGTTGATGTCAATTATAAACACGCGCTTTAGCACCCCCACTTGCACCGCGCTTAAGCCCGAGCCTTTTGCCACATCTAATGTTTCATGCATATCGTCTAAAAGTTCCCACAAGCTTTCGTCAAACTTGGTTACCGGTTTGCTTTTTTTGCGAATAAAGTTATCGGTATGCGGAACAATCTCTCTTATTGCCAATTTAATCTCCTTTTATATCTTAATATTGCGGTTTTATTTTAATAATTAAATGTAAGTTAGTAAAAATAAAGTTTTCCAACAATATTTAAATAATTTAACTTTTTTATTATAGCACATGTGCGTAAACTTTTCAAGCATTTTTATAAATTTGCCAAACAAAAAAGCACACAAAATTATGTGCCTTTTTGATTATAGTTTAGAAATTAAATCGGTAAGCGAAATATCACTTGTTAAATTATGAAGCCTTTGTTTTGCCAAAATGCGAGAATTTTGCACCTTTTCTGCAAAATTATTAATTTCATCCATATCTCCAATTTCTATTAATGCATTCTCTAATTTATTTATATTGGCACCACGAACTTTCATTGCAAACTCAGTTATACGATCGCAATATTCTGGTGTTTCTTTACAAAGATCTATAACTAAATCTTCAAATCTTTTAACATCCAGCCTATAATCTTGTGTATAATGGGCAAATTTAACACTTGAAAACGATCTATTAGCTAAAACTGCTTCTTGGATCCTATTAAAATCAGCAAGTTTAACCCCGTTTACAAATTTAGCACAAATACTACCTATGGTGTTGCCAGTGTCAGTATGATAATTTTTAATTGAGCATAATTTAACAAAGTAATCTTCAAATCTTAATATATTTGCACCCTTTACATCAATGGCAAAATTTAATATATCCTTAAGTATATCCTTTTTAAACACTGCATTTTCAAACTTAACAACAACTGATTTAGGGGCAATGGCTGCAACTTTTACAAAATTATCTCCATGAATCTCATTATGGTACCTATCAGATTCTAGATATTTTTTAATGATAATACCAACAAATCTAGAGATATTTACACCTGGTGTTTCTAGGATAAATTTATAAACATCTTGGTAGTTAGATTTTTCAATTCTCCAATTGTCATCATCTTCTTCCCACTCTTTAATTTTTTTCAAAAACAAATCTTCAATTTTTCTAACATTTATACCTTTAACTTTGGTTGCAAATTCAAGAATACGATCAATCATATAGATGTAGTTGGTGTCCAAACTGTCTATAAGCGAATCCTCAATGGCAAGGACATCAACACCGGGCAAATTTTCAGCAGCAAAGTCAACAAGATAAGAAATGTGATCACCTTCAATTAAAGCATTTTGAAATTTTTGCATATCTGCACCGGACATTTGCATAAGTTGAATGGCGCATGAGAGGTTAAAACCAAACATATTGATTCTTTCAATACATTTATCTTCCCACTTAAGCACATTTGCACCAGGAACACGTTTTACAAACTGTAACATATCGTAAGTGTGAAAAGTTTTATATTTATCCTCAAGCGCTTCAATTTGGGCAATATCTGCACTTTTTACATTGCAAGCGTAATCTATAATGTATTCATATAATTTTTTATCTTTAATAATTTCCTTTAGAAACTTTGATAAAATTCGATTACTAACATTAGGTTTGGCTTCAATTTGATCAATCCATTTATTAATATTATCATCCCAACCGCACAAAGTTAAGTATTTAACCATACGGGAAACAATTTCGTCAATTTTCTCTTTATCTGTAGCCATATGCCCTCCTATATAAAATATTTTACCACATATTTTCATTTTGTCAATAGGGTTTTTAAAAAAGCACGCATGGTGCTTTTTTATTATAATTGTGATGGTAGATTGGTTGTCGTTTTTATGTTTTCGTCCTGCTTTTCAGCTGATTGCCCCAGGAATCTTTCCAATTTGGTTTTAAATGCTTGGCGTAATTCATCATACTCTGGCAATTCTGTTTCGGATAAAAAGTTATTGTAGAAATATTGAATTTCCTCAACGTCTAACCGATATAAAACATTTTTTGCAATTGCTTCAAATATGGCAAAATGTTCTGCATTATTATTGGCAAATCTACCAAAATGTTTGTCGGCAAGAGTACGCAGTTCGATATCATCCAAAAATTTTATAGCGCAATTTAGCAATTTTAGGATTTGTTTTATGGTCAACAATTTATTTGCATTGTTTATAGCATAATCTATCACGCACAGAGACTCTTTTACACTTTGGCATTCAACCATTTTATCAACAAAAAGATCTATATTGACACCTTTAAGGTTTAGTATTGCATCTTTTATGACATCAGGTGCGCAAACAGCGGACAAAAACCCCTGTTGGAATTTTGATATGTTGGCATCCACACCAAGTTGTTGCAAATAATGCGCAATTCTATACATATATTGAGAGTCTATAATAGATTTACCCTCATAAGCAGAGTCTCTTAACCCAATTATATCTGCCCCTTTAATATTAGTTAGGTAATAATAACAAAAACATGCATCATGCCCATTTATAACAACCTTTTGCAAATCCTCGTTGCCCTCTATAGAATGAGTGAAAAGTGAAAACCCATAAGCAGGGCCAGGATTGTTAAGCTCAACTATTTTTTGTTTGCACTCTTGATTATCCACTTGATTAAACAGCACGCTAAAAAGTAGTATAGCCGAGCCATAATCATCGTTTTTTAAAACAATATCTTTAACATAATTTGCGTCGTATTTTGCCAAGGCTGCAAAATATACAAATCTTTCTGACTTAAAAGATAAATTTTCTCGTTTATCGTTAAAAATTTTATGTTCTATCAGTTTTAATATTTGTTGCTTATACTTGTCTGTTTTAGATGAGATTATATCGTTTATCATCTCGGCTGATTTCCAAGACGATATGGTGGCCAAATCTAAATTAGTGCCAATAACTGTATGCAAATTGAAATCTTTAACAATTTGGTTATAAGTTATTTGTGCAATGCTATTTTCTTTTTGCGCAATGCTATCTATCTTTGCCATAGTTTCTCCTATTTAAATGAATTATATCACATATTTTTATTTTGTCAATATGGTTTTTAAAATTAAAAAAAGCACACGCGGTGCCTTATATAGCTGTTAAATTGCTACTAGTTGGTTTTAATTTTTTTTCTCGTTTTGCAATTTTAGAAAATAAGCCGGATTTTTTGTGCTTGTTAGATGCTTTGGTTGCCAAATTTGATTGCAACAACATACTAATTTTTGCTTTAATTTCGGCATCGGACATGTTGATGTATTGCAAAGAATCCATCACCTCTTTATGCTCGTTTAACGGGATGTCGTCCGCAACAAGAACCTTATAAAAATCCAAATTGTGTTTAATTCGTTTAAATTCGCTTTCTATCTGTTCATTAACATTATTATCTTTTTTGGTTTTCATACCCCACCTCTATAATAATTATACCACAAAATTCGCCAAAACACAAGCAAATTAACAAAAAAAGCACACGCAGTGCCTTTTATAATTGGGATATTATATCATCAGCCGAATTTCCAAAAGTTGATGGGCGCCTTTTAACTTTTGCCAAATTAAGTGCATCGGACAATTTTTGGATGTTTGCGCCTTTAACATTTTCCATAAAGTATTTTATGTAAACCTTATTTCCGCTTGCTATTACCTTTTCTTCCAATTTAGATATATCAGCACCTTTGATGTTTTGGGCAAAATAGCAAATGTATTCAAGATTACCTGTTAAAATTAATGCGGCTTGAAGTTTTGGTATGTTGGCGTTTGGTACGTCATATGCAAATTCATAAATATATTTGTAAGGTGTGTAATCTGTTTGAATAATGGCATCTTCAAATTTTGAAATGTCTGCGCCTTTAATTTCTCGTGCAAAATCTATAATATAACTTATAGAACCATATTTATTTTTAGGCAAAATAGCTTTTTCAAGTTTGGCAATATCTGCACCGGCAATATCGCGCGCAAAATAGAAGATGTACTTGTTTAAGATTCCCGAGTTTCTTACATTTTTACATTGAATTAAAACATCTTGCAGTTTAGATATGTTTGCCCCTTCAATAGAAATAGCAAAGTTATAAATACATTTAGGATTATCAAATTCTATAATCGCTTCTTCTAATTTTTTAAAAATCTCTTTTTTAACCTTTGGTTTTGCTTGAATCCATCTTAAATATGTTTTAAAGTCATCATCCCAGCCATCAAACTCTAAATGTTCAATTAATCTTGAAACGAGTTGATTGATTTTTTCTTGGTTTGCCATAAATCCTCCCCATACAACTAAATTATATCACATATTTTTATTTTGTCAATAGGGTTCAATTGAAAATAGGTGCTTTTAATAATTTTTACAAAAATTTTGATTTTTTTATTAAATTTTTACAGTTTTAATGATTTTCTATTAAATCTTGTTAATTTTTAATGATTTTTTTGCAAATTTTATTAATTTTACCTTAAATTATTTGGGTTGAGTTCTATGAAAATGGAGACGTCCTTTTCTATGGTGTCGCAAATTTTATAGAAGTCAGCGGTGATTTGTTCGTTGGGTTGATAGCGGGTTAAAATTTGGTAGCGGTATTTCTTTTGTATGCGTTTAACCGGGCTTGGCATGGCTTGCAGGAAAATTATTTGGTTTGGATATTTTTGCTTTAGTGTTTTGGTTAAATCGAACAGTTTTTTGGTGACTTCTATTGCGCGGTTATCGCTTTCGCTTGAAATTAGCACGCGCAAAATGTTGCTAAATGGCGGGAAGTTGGTGGTTTTGCGTAGATTTATCTCCTTATCGTAAAAGCCAAGATAATCGTAGTTGGAAGCAAACCTATAAACATAGTGTTTTGGTGCGTAGGTTTGCAGCACCACATAGCCATCATTGTTTTTGCGCCCCGCCCTGCCAGCCACCTGCGTTACAAGTTGAAAGGTGCGTTCGTTGGATTTATAGTCGCTGTTATACAAACTTACATCCGCATCCAAAATGCCAACAAAAGCCACGTTTGGATAGTCGTGCCCCTTGGCAATCATCTGCGTGCCCACCAAAATGCTTGGGGTTGCTGCGGCAAACTGGCTAAGTATGGCTTTATGCCCATTTTTGCCACGCGTCGTGTCGTTATCCATGCGGAAAATCGGCACGTTTGGATAGAGTTTTTTAAGGTCGTTGCACACGCGTTCGGTGCCAAGTGCGCCATATTTTATGTTGGTAGAATTGCAGTGCGGGCAGTTTGTAAGCGCGCGGTAGCGCTTGCCACAGAAATGGCATTTAAGTTCGTTATCCTCTTTATGATACACAAGGCTCACTTCGCAATCGTCACATTTTGCGCGGTAGCCACACTCGCGGCAGACCATAAACGAGGCAAACCCGCGGCGATTTATGAACAAAATGGCTTGTTTGTTGTTCTTTATGCATTTATCCAGCCCATTTAGCAGTTTGCGGCTGTATGGCGTGGTATTGCCATCCATAACTTCGCCTAGCATATCGATAATTTCTATATTTGGCATTTCGCCGCCCGAAATTCGATTAGGCAGAGTAACAAGTGTATATTCGCCATCTTTCGCCTTTTTGAAACTATCTAAACTAGGGGTGGCGCTGCCCAAAATAAGCGGACAATGATTATATCTTGCGCGCCAAATTGCGATGTCGTGCGTTATGTATCGCGGGTTGGTTTCGCTTACGTACGAGCCGTCGTGCTCTTCGTCAATAATAATTACTCCAACTTTTTCAACGGGTGCAAACACGGCCGAACGTGCACCCAAAACCACGCGCGCTTCACCTGAAAAAATCCTATCCCACTCATCAAAGCGCTCGCCTTCGCTTAGCCCGCTATGCAGCACTGCCACAATGCCCGGGAAGCGATTGTTAAAGCGCTGCATCATCTGCGGGGTTAAACTAATTTCGGGCACAAGCATAATGGCGGTTTTGTTTTGCTTTAGTGCTTCTTCTATAATTGACATGTACACTTCGGTTTTGCCGCTTCCGGTAACCCCTTGCAGCAAAAAGGTGGCATCTTTATTTTTTATTGTGTTAACCGCGTTGAGTTGGCTGTCGGTTAGTGTTGGTTTTTCAGTTTTTTCACTATCAAAATCGGGCGAGCGCATCATCCTATTGCTATTTTTTAGCACTACTCCCTTTTGAATAAGCGCGTTTACTGCTGTGCGCCCAAACAAATTTACTAGTTTGGTGTAGTCGGCCTCGCCTTGCTCGCTTAGATATGAAACCACTGCAAGTTGGCTTTTTGCCCGCTTGCCAATTGTGTTTATTGCAGTATCCAAATC
Organism: uncultured Clostridia bacterium; assembly: GCA_947632645.1. Classification (GTDB taxonomy): domain Bacteria; phylum Bacillota; class Clostridia; order Christensenellales; family UBA1242; genus Onthoplasma. The sequence continues at coordinate 27,781 of CANRQB010000013.1, forward strand.
GGTTAAAAGTTGGAGGGAAAAGTTGTATTTTTCCTTTTGAGTATCAAGTCGCACGCACGAAGGCAGCACAAGTTTTACTGCGTCCGACATGCGTAAAAAAAAGTGTTTCGCCAAAAATTGAACGAGATTTAAAATCTCTGGTTTAATTTTAGGCACACTTTCTAGGTTTTTTATAATGGATTTAATTTTGCTGGCATCGTAGTTGGTGGTTTCGCTTAAACTTAGCACATATCCAAGCACTTTTCTGCCTGCAAAAGGCACAAGCACACGCATGCCGGGCAAAGTGTTTTCCAGTGCAAGATAGTCAAACACCCTATCCACTGCATCATTGGATACATCAACCACAACTTGTGCAAACATTATTTGGATTGCACTCCAATTATATCGCCGCGCAATAGTTCGTTTGCGGCATAATCGATTGCCAAATTTGCGCTGCCGTTTAGCATTGCTGGGATTTTATTGCCCAAATCTTTAGCGCGGGCGCCAACAATAACTGCCACTGCATAGCGGCAACCGGCTTGTTTAACTAATAAATCGATTGGTGGTGTAAATAACATAATGTCTCCTTAAATTTACAATATTATAGCACAAAAAATTTATTTGTCAACTGTTTTTTTATATTCTATCCTATTTGGTTTCGGTGTTTTTAGCGTTGTCTATAATGGCTTTAACCTCTTTGTACACTTCGTATGGTTGTTTGATGTAGATGTAAGCAAATCTGCTAGCTGCGGCACCAACAAGTGGGCTAGACATACTGCCGAATTGAATTACACCTGTGTTTTTGTGCAAAATTTTATCAATACAGTTAACGTTTACTGTAACCGCTCCAAGCATGGCAAAATCTAGGCTTTTATAATCTACCCCAATGCGGCCAGTTCTAATCAGCACACGTTTGTTAGTGATTGCGTACACCGTTTTGTTGCACCACAATGCGGTTAAAATTAGGCTGATTACGGCAAGAATGGCAAATATTACAAGATAGATTATTGATGCTGACCTGTCTGCACTATCTGCAGATTTGCTGGCATAAGTGCAAGCAACAAGCACCACGCCAATTATAATAAACAATGCCCAACCCAAAATTTGTGGGAAAAATGCCCTAAATTTGTTTGGACGATAGGTTTTTATAATCTCCTCGCCCTCGCCAAGCACCATTTTGAATAATTCGTTATCCATAATTTCCTCCACAGTTATTATATTAATATTGTAGTACATTTAAATCAATTTGTCAAATAAAATTGTTTGTTTATAAAATTAAATTGCAATTTAGTTTTTTTGTAAGATTTTTATAAAATTCATTAATTTTTGTAATTTTTTATCATTTTTTTGCAAAATTTTGCGTTTTTTTTACAATTTTTTTGTTATTTATTTAATTTTTCTAGTGCCAAGTGGGCGGCATTTTGTTCGGCCTCACGTTTATTAGAGCCCTGCCCGTATGCCACAAATTGACCATCTATCATGGCAGCGGCGCGGAAGTTTTCTTGCCCACCTTTTGTTGTGTAAGTTTCCGCCTTATATGATAGTTTAAGTTTGTTTGTTTGGCAATATTCTTGCAGTTCGGATTTATAGTCATTAAGTTTTACACCCGATTTTATTGTGGCCTTTATTTTAAGCGCATCCAGCACGGCAGAAGAAATTGAAGGCAGGCCAAAACTTAAATACATTGCGGCAATCATGCACTCGATTGTGTCCGCCAAAATGGCATCGCTTACCCCCTTACCCTTAAAACTTTTGCCCAGCATTATGCGGTTTTCTATGCCTAATTCCTTTGCCAGATTTGCCAAACTTTCTGTGCAGACAAAGTTGGCACGAAGTTTTGTCATTTTGCCTTCAGTTTTGTGGTAGTGCTTAAACAAAAAATCGCTAACGATAGTAGAAAGCACGCTGTCGCCCAAAAATTCTAGCCGCTCGTTGCTCTCGATTTTTTTATCGTGCGCGTAAGAAGAGTGAGTAAAAGCGCGCTGCTTTAACTCGTCGTTACACTTTTCAAATAGTTGAATAAAATTATTTTTCATACCTTAAAACTCTTTTTGACAAAAAGAGTTACAGAAAAATCCCCTTGTGCTCTTTTTTAGGAAGAGTGCCAGAAAAACCCAACTCTTTTTAGCAAAAAGAGTTACAGAAAAATCCCCTTATGTACTCTTTTTGGGAAAAGAGTACCAGAAAAACACGTAAAATTACAAAAATTTATAGAATTTTTAATAAAAATCGTTAAAATTTTGCGTTTTTTATAAAATTTTATACATTTGCAACTGCATCTTTAACCTTATCGATAAGTTTGTTTTTGCCAAGTGTATATGCCTGATTTATTGCAATTGCAATGCTATCTGCCTTGCTGTTGCCATGACATTTAATTATAATTTTAGTTACACCAAGTAGTGGTGCGCCGCCTATCTTTTTATGGTCGTATTTATTTTTTATGCGTTTTAAGCTGCCCTTTAAAAACAGTGCACCAATTTTGGCTTTTAGCGAGGATGAAACGGCCGATTTAATTTCACCAAATAAAATTTCAGATGCGCCCTCAATAGATTTTAGGCAAACATTGCCCGAAAAACCATCGCACACAACCACATCCACATTTCCGCGCAGCACATCGCGCGCTTCGATATTGCCAACAAAATTAAGGTTGGAAGATTTAAGCAAATTAAAGGCCTCTTTAATCATTTCGCTGCCTTTTTCTTCTTCCACACCGATGTTAAGCAAGCTTACTTTTGGATTTTTTATGCCAATTGCTTTCATATATTCGCTGCCCATAATGCCAAAGTGCAACAAATTTTCTGCCTTACACTCGGCATTTGCGCCTGCATCTAAAAGCATAACTCCCCTATCGTTAACCGTTGGCAAAATTGGTGCCAGTGCTGGGCGAGAAATGTTTGGTATGCGCCCAAGTTTTAGCACCGCGCCAGTTAGGGTTGCGCCCGTGCTGCCCGCACTTACAAGGGCCACTGCATCATCGTTGGTTTTTAAATAGTCGTACGCAACAACAATGCTAGATGTTTTTTTTGTGCGGATTGCAACCGTTGGCACTTCGTCCATGCCAATAACGTCGGGTGCATGCACAATTTCTAACCTGTCGCTTACAAACACTGCACTTTCCAATATCTGGGTGATTTTATCCTTATCACCCACCAACACCACTTTTAAATCTGGGTTTTGTTGCAGCGCTTTTGTTACGCCAACAACCACTTCTTGCGGTGCGTAATCGCCACCAAAGGCATCTACTACTATCTTCAAAATATCCTCCTAAAATATAAAACACATATATTTTACCAAATTTTTAACATTTTGTAAAATAATTTTACACTACTAAATAATAAAAATCCACCAGCCTAGCTGGTGGTTTTTCATGGTAACGGGTAAAACCCTTTTTCACTAGCAGCACGCAAGCG
>CANRQB010000014.1 GCA_947632645.1 uncultured Clostridia bacterium
CCCGCCGCGTTATAGGCAAAGGTAACCAGCAAATTTAGCCCGGCCGCGTTAATCCGCCTAACCCGCGTGGAAATGCTTACATCTTGCACCTCTGGATGCACGTTAAAAATGTTAAAATTACACCTTAAACATGCCAAAATAAACTGTAATTTGGCTTGGCTGTTAAATTCGTTTTCGTAAAAACTGCGGTTTATATACGGCAAGCGTGGGGTGCGTTTGCCCGCAGTGGGTGGGTTAAGCCCGTGTTCGTCGTTTGCGCCTATTAAAAAACTGATTGCTTCTGCCATATCTACCTCGATTTTAATTATGAAAAATCGCCAATATTTGTGCGATACAGAAAACATTTGCATCATTTTTTAATTTTTGCTAAAATTATAATGGAGAAAATATGAGAAGAACAATTTGGGAATTGGTTCTAAATAGCGTTATTGTATTGCTGGTTCTGGTTAGCATAATTGCGCAGTTTATTGGCAAGTTTTATAGCCAGTTTTGGTATTTTACACTGCAAACCAACAGCTTTATTATGATAATGTCGGTTGTAATTATTGTTGTGGATATTATGGCGCTTAAAAACAAAGAAGTTAAATTTGTAACTTCCCGTTGGTTTAACTTTTTTAGATTGCTAACCACATTTTTTATAACAATAACTGGTGTTGTTTATATGTTTGTGTTGGCGCCCGTTTCCATTGTTGTTAATAAGCTAAGCCCAGCGCTTGTGTTTAATTTTACCAACCTATTTTTGCACCTGTTTGTGCCAACTATATCTATTGTTAGCTATGTGCTGTTTGCAAAACACGGGCTGGTTAAATACCGCGATGCGTTTTACTTTTTAATCTATCCGCTGTTATATCTGCTGCTGGTTAATGTTCGCGTTTGGTTGGGCGGCGGCAACACACTGCTTAATAACGATAAATATCCCTACTTCTTTATCGACCCCACCTTTAACAACCAAGGCTGGGGTGTGGTATGGTGCTATATAGCTGGGCTGATAGTTGCCTTTTATCTGCTTGCGTTACTATACATTTTTATCGACAAGAAGTTGGCAAAGCACAATGTAACAAATAAAAATTAAAAAAATATACTGATAATACATAAATTATAATCAAAATTAACTGGTTTGGTTATATTTTTATATTGCTGGTATAATATATAGCAGAAAATTTTAAAAAATTTATTAAAATTAGTAGACAAAATAAATTTTACTAATTATAATATAGTTAGCATTTGAGGAGGTTGTATGCCAAAAGGAAAATCTACAGGAAAATCTACAAAACCAGTTTGGGTGCTTTGCCCAAGGTGTGAACTTAATTATATAAAAAAATCCGACCAATATTGTGACGTTTGCAAAAAGGAACTTAAACTTGTTGCCCCAAGTGAGGACGATATTGGCGACCTTGAACTTTGCCCTATCTGCAAAATAAACTTTGTGCAGAGCGACCAAGAGATTTGCGATAGTTGCAAGCAAGAGATGGGCATAGCAGACAACGATGAAGAGGCAGACGATAAAGCCATTGCCGATTGGCACAAATATATTTCGGATGACGACGAGGGCGACGACGACGAGGATGAGGACGAATATAACGACGAGGATGACTACTCTTCTAGCGATGAGGACACTTCCGGCTTAGATGATGACTTTGACTTTGGCGATGATGCCATGGATGAGGAATTTGAGGACGAGGAAGGGTTTGATCCGGGCGAAGAGTTTGACGATTTGGACGAAATTGACGAGGATGAAGAAGAGGACGACGAAGAGTACGACGACGATGACGATGACGATGATGACGATTTTTAAAGGCAATATGCCTTTTTTTGTTAGGGCAAAAAAAATAAACACCGCGGTGTGTTTTATTTTTTAAGCTCCTTCAATTAACATTTTATCTGCTACTAGTGCAATAAATTCTCCGTTGGTTGGTTTTTCGTTGCTAGAGTAAACCTTTATGCCAAACAGATTGTTTATGTTTTCTATTTTGCCCCTATTCCATGCCACTTCTATTGCATGGCGGATTGCACGCTCTACCTTAGATGCACTTGTATCGTATTTTTCTGCAATGGTTGGATATAGTTTTTTGGTTATGCTGTTTATAATTTCTGGCTCGGCAATTGCAAGTTTAATGGCTTCTCGCAAAAATTGATAACCTTTAATGTGTGCTGGAATGCCTACTGTAATAAATATATTAGTAATTTTTTCCTCTAGATGGTTTGCCGATTTTGCGTTAAAGTACTGGTTGCCCTCTTCCTTTTTAATGGCGATTATGTCCTCTACGCGTTCTTTTAATGTGGCAATGTCAAATGGTTTTATGCAATAGTATTTAACCCCCATGCTGAGTGCCTTGTTTATAAAGCCATCGATAGATAAACTGGATTGCACCACCACGTTGGTTTGGCTTAAGTCGATGCTTTCTAGCACCTTAAAACCATCGCACTTACTAAGCACCAAATCCATTATTACAATGTCTGGCTTAAGCGTGTTAACGTGTTTAATTAAATCTTCCCCGTTAGACACTGTTTCTAAAATTTCAAACTTTTCATCCGAAAAATTTTTTATCAGTTCGTTAATAACGTTTTTATCTTCATCTGCAAAAATTAGTGTTGTTTTTTTCATAATTTACCCCTTTTAAATGTTTTAAAACACACGATACAATAATAGCAAAAATATAAAATAAATTATAAAAAAATTTTATATAAATTTGTGTAACAATAGGTTAAAAAATAGTTATTTCTATTTTATTGTCGAAAACAAATATCAAAAAATTAACTTTAATAAAATAATTAATAGATTTTTAAAATAAAATTTTGCAAATTATAAAATTATGAAAATAAATTGTGAAAAAATATGAATTAAAACGGATTAAATTTTTTTGCAAAAATATTTTAAAAATGCTATTTTTAAGGTTTTTTGTAATATTTTATATTAATTTTAATAAATTTTTAATATTTTAGATTATTTTTTGCAAATTTTAAAAAATTTTTTATTTTGTCATATTCGGTTTGCATTTTTTATACATTAATTTAGGAGAGTATATGGTAGAAAATAATTTAACGCAAACTTGTTTTGCAAAAAATTTAAATAAGCTTAATTTTTCCTCTTTAATTTCGGTTAGCGTGGATGCAAATGCCAATATAAAAACCGTACTTAATACCGATTGCTATTTGTTTGACTGCGCAGTTGAATGCGTGGCGGGCAAAATGATTGTGTCGGGCAAGGTTGGAGTTAAGGTACTTTATATAGACACCGACAACATAACCAACACAGTAAGCGACAGCCAATCGTTTAGCGAATCGCTTGTGGATGAAAGCATAACTGCGGATAGCATTATAAACATTTGCAATCAAACCACAAACTGCACGGTTATGCAAACAGAGGGCGGACTAAAAATCAACTGCGAGGTTTGCATTTCGCCAGTTATGTATTTAAACTTAAATGTAAACACGGGCGCGGGCAGCTACGATAATTTGATTGTTAAAAAATGCGAAGTGGACACTTGCGTAATCGATCAGCCAATTGACTGCGAATTTAACTACACCACCAGTTTAGAAACCAAGGATAACGTATCCAAAATCCTTTTGTACAACGCACACTTTACTCCAACTAAGGTTAGCGCTTTAGATGGCAGTGTTGTGGTGGAAGGAAAGCTGTTTAGCAAACTTTTGTACGAAACTTTAAATGAAAGCGAAAGCGAAATTAAAGAGCTGAATAATTGCTTTACAATAAAAACCGATGTACCAGCAAATGTGTCTAGCGAAAGTTTGCTAGATGTAAGTTTCTGCCTAGATGGCAGCAAACAAGAGATAGAAACCGAGATGGATGACGGCAACAATGTCGTGGTTGTAAAGCACTCTATCCGCATGTGTGGGGTTAGTGCGCGCACATTATCCATCGATTTGGTGGACGATATGTATTCGTTAGAAAACGAGCTAGAACTAAACTTTGTTAACAAAAATTTTTACAAACTAGAGCAAGTTTGTTATGTTAGCGAATCCGTTTCGGGCGAGATTGCAATCGACGATGACGAAACTGCAATAGACAGCATTATTGCCAACTGCAACATTATGCCCGAAATTACAAACAGTTATATTAAGGACGATTGCTTGGTTGTAGAAGGGATAGTTTCTAGCCAGGTTATATATTTGGACGAAAATAAAGAGTATAAAACCAAACTTACCGAGCTGCCTTTTATAATTAACACCAACATAAAAATGGAAAAGCCGGACTGCTTGCACATTAGCGTTAATATAACGGACGAAAATGCAAAGGTTAAGCGCGGCACAATTATTGCGCTGGATTATTCGTTGGAAATTTGCCTAAACCACTACACCAGCGAAACTAGGCAATTGGTGGATAATTTTACACTTAACGCGCCTATTAATTTTGGCGATTATGACTATCAAATATTTATTGCCAAGCCAAACGAAACCATGTGGGATATCTGCAAACGCATTAAGGTTAGCCCAGACAACATTTCTAACTGCAACCCTAATTTGCCTCAAACCTTTTTGGGCGGCGAAAAAGTTATAATTAAGCGTTAAAAAATCAGTGAGCATATCACTGTTTTTTTGTATTTTTATTAAATTTTTTACTTTTTAATCTTTGATGCTTAAATGTATTATAATATAAAAACCTTTAAACTAACAACACTCAAATGCAAATGATTTGTTTTTACTGTTTAGTTTTTGCAGCCACTTTTTTAGTGCTTAGTCGTTAACAACTTCGTCTAAGAAGGATGCCTCTAAATCCGAAATAAAGGTTAGCACGGCAAGCGGAAATTTTCTAAACGCATCATTTAAATCCGAGCCGCCTTGTGCGCGCGCATCGTACGGGCCCATGTGCCAGTTTATAGCCATGGCCTCTTCGCGCGTTAGGCGGATGAAAGCGGAAACAACATACACGCTTTTTTCGCCATGCCCGTATGGCAGCGGATTGTTGTAGGCGTAGTATGGCACTTGCACCCACTGGCCATTTTCTTTTTTGTTGCGATAGTCGGTGGTGTAGGTGTTAACCTTGCAAATATCGTGCAGCAGCGCAACAATGGCAAGGGTTTCGTCGCTAACCTTTTCCGCATAGTTTTCGCCGTACTCTTGCATAACATTTTTCTTTAGCCGCCTATAAACATTAAGCGTGTGAAAGCATAGCCCACCCTCGCAATTGGAGTGCCGCCTGCCCGATGCCGGTGCGGTGAAAAAGTCAGTAGACATTATGTACTCTAAAAGTTTATCCGCTCCGTCGCGCTTAATGTCGGCAAAAATTTTTAAAAATTCCTGCTTATTTTCCTCTATGTTAATTGCCATATACACCTCTTTTGTTTTTAAATTTTAGGTTTTAGCCGCCTTTGTTGAAGGTTTTATCTGTGTCATTTAAAATTATATTTGATTTTTTGCCACTTTATTAAAGTGTTTTAACTATTTTTTAGCACTTCGCTAATGGTTTTAAACAGCTTGCTGGCTGCTACACTAAGTTTGGTTTTGCCAGTTATAATGTTATAAATTTCGCTTGCAATTGGCATGGATAGTTTTTGGCTGTCGCTCACGTTTTGATTGTATTTATCTCTAAGTAGCAAAAGCGCCTCGCAAGTTTTGTAGCCCTCTGGCCGAGTGGTGGTTAGGTGCTTAAGTAAAATTTTATCGTCCAACGTGTTGTATTTTATTATCGCCTTGCCATAACTTAAATTTTTACTGTTGTCGTCAAACATTGTGGCCTGATAATCGCCCAGCAGTGCCAACCCGTGCGCGCTATCACGCTTGCCGCCCATAGCATCAATAAGGTTTGCCATTTCCATAATGCTTGCCACCATAAGCCCGCCCAAGCAGTGTTCGTACTCGCCACTTGCAGTTAAAATGCCGGCCGCTATGCCATAAACATTTTTTGATGCTGCGCCAAGTTCGGTGCCAACAATATCGCTAGAAGTGGACAAATTAAGTGCCTTGGTGGAAAAATCTTTAGCGATGGTTTGTGCCAATTTATCGTTGTACGCGCTTATAAGCATATTGGCGGTGCCGCCCTTAGAAATGCTTTGCACATGCCCGGGGCCAACCCAAACCGCAATGTTTTGGCGTGGGATGCCAGCGTCGCGCAAAATTTCGCTTAGCCGCCTGCCCGTTGTTGCCTCGATGCCCTTCATGTTTATGCAGTAATATTTTTTGTTGTAGCCCTTAACTTGTTTTAGATTATCCATTAAATCCTGCAGCGCTTGGCTGAGTATAGATATAATAACCAAATCCGCCCCATCGATTGCGCGCGCCAAATCGTGAGTGAAATTTACGCGCTTACTAAGGGTTACAAACTCGTTTTTGTGCGTGGTAAAAAGCGGGCTTTGCGGCTCCTTTTTTCGCTGCCACATGGTGATATTGTACTTTTTTTGGTCCAGCAGATAAGCGATGCAACTAGCCCATCTGCCCACCCCCAGCACCGTTATGTTTTTCATACCTTTTCCTTTTTTATATTTTAATTTTATGTTAAATATCCTTTTTGCCCGTTTGCCTTACTTACACTTTCACCCGCTTGGAACAACTTACGAGGAGCCTCAAAGCGCAGTTTGATTGGGTTATTGTGCACTTGGGTATAAAAGGTATTATGGATATGCGCCTTACCTAACACCTAAATGCTCACCTGCCTTACTGACAACTTTACCCGCTTGGAACAACTTACGAGGAGCTCGGCGATGCAGATTGATTAAAGTATGTTAGCCATTGGGATAAAATGTTTTGCGTATATGCGCCTTGCGTAGCATCTAGCATAGACGTAAAATATTTTAGCCCACCTGTAACTAGTTTAACTATCAAGTGGCTTCATTAGCGGGAATAGTATAGTGTCGCGAATATTATCAAGGTCAAACAGCATCATAATAAAGCGGTCGATACCAAAGCCCAAGCCAGACATTGGTGGCATGCCGTGCTCCATAGCCAGCAAGAAATCTTCGTCCAAATCCATGGTTTCGTCGTCGCCACTTGCCTTATCTTTAAGTTGGTCAACCAACGCCTGGCGTTGTTGAATTGGGTTAACAAGTTCGCTGTACGCATTCAAAATTTCCGCGCCGTTAACCACCACTTGGAACACGTCGGTTACGCGTTCATCTTTATCGTTGCGGCGGGCAAGTGTTTTTAAAAATGCTGGATAGTTATATAAAATTGTTGGCCCCACAATTTTGGAGCGGATAAGTTTTTTGTAAGCAAAATCTATAATTGCGCGGCAAGATTTATAGTCATTAAGTTCAGCGCGCGAGATAAGCCCTTTTGCTGCAATTTTATCTGCCAACTCTTTTGCATCGGTTACGCTTAAAAAATCAAACCCTAAAAGTTCACGCATCTTTTCAACATAGTTAATGCGCTCCCAATTTTCGTTTCCAAAATCAATCTCGTTACCCGCAACCGTAATTTTTGTTGTGCCGATTGTGTACATCATAAGTTCTTTAATAAACTTTTTAAAGAAGGCAACATTATCCTCAAAATCCCAATAAGATGCGTACCACTCCACCTGAGTGAACTCTTGCAAGTGGGTTGGGTCCATGCCCTCGTTGCGGAAATCTTTGCCCAGTTCAAACACCTTATCAAAGCCGCCGGCAACCGCCATTTTAAGCCAAGTTTCGGTGGCGATGCGCAAGTTACAATCCAAATCTAGCGCGTTGTGATGGGTGAAGAAAGGTTTTGCACTTGCCCCACTAACTGCCACTTGCAGCACTGGAGTTTCAACCTCAACAAATCCGTTATCTTCTAAATACCTGCGCACAAAGCTAACCGCTCTGCTGCGCGCGATAAACACGTTGCGGCTGTTTTCGTTCATAACCATGTCTAGATAGCGTTGGCGATAGCGGCTTTCGGTGTCGGTTAGGCCGTGGAATTTTTCTGGCAAAGTGCGAAGTGCTTTGGATAGCAATTCAAACTTTTCCACCTGCACAGTAAGTTCGCCCGTTTGGGTGCGGATAAGTTCACCCTCTGCACCGATAAAATCGGCAACATCGCAAAAATCTTTAAAATATTTAAGCCGCTCTTCCCCCACAATGTTTTGGCTTAGGCTAATTTGCACACTGGTGCGAACGGGCTTAGATAAATCCACATTAAAATTATCGCCAATTGCATAAAGGCGCGCAAAAATAAGTTTGCCAAAAGTGCGCTTAAAAATCATGCGCCCGGCAATGCTTACATGGGTGCCCAACTCTACATTTTCCAAATCGTGAATTTCGTGGGTTTTGTTAAATTTAGCCTTGTATGCCTTTTCCCCACTCTGCTCCAATTTTTTAACCTTATCAACCTTGATATCAAATTCGTTTAAATCGGTTATATCGTTTTGCATAAATTCTCCTTTTACTCGCGCACGCGCGCGATCTTAATAATAAATTATACCAAACCGCAACAAAAAAAGTCAAATAAAAAAAGTGAACTTATTTGTTCACCCATAAATTATTTTAAGTTGACCAGCTCCTCACTTAATTTCTGCATTAAATCTGTTATGTTCTCGTCTGAAAAATATTCACTAAAGCGCTTATCGTTTGTCGTTTCGATAATCTTTATAATTTCCTCATACAAATTTTTAATTTTGTTATTTGCAGTAATTGCCTTGGATGTGTACTCATCATCCTGCCTATAACTGCTTTGATAAGAATAATTTAGATAGTCCAATTTTGCTTGAACATAACTATTAACCAACTCTTTAAACTCTTCAAACTTCATAATTAACTCCTTATTAATTATACCACAAACACAAAAAAAGTCAAATAAACGCACCAAATAATAAAAAATAATGCAAAAATTGATTTATCTGTTGCAAAAACCAAATTTTTGTGATATAATTTAACCGCATTGATTTTTTAAGCTGAAATTTTTAACACATGGCCATGAAGAGATGTCAGAGAGGTCGAATGTGCCGCTCTCGAAAAGCGGTAAGGTGAAAGCCTTCGGGGGTTCGAATCCCCCTCTCTTCGCCAGCGCGGGCGCGGGGCAACTCGCCCTCTTTTATCAAAAGCGATGTAAAATCGCTTTTTTCATTATTAGGCGGTTGCCCGCTTCTAAGAAAGGGGACCTACTTCCCCTTTCTTCCTTTCCTCTTGTGAATGCTGATATTTCTTCGGGGCCGCCACAAAAAACTGCTTTTTGTGGGGCCCCGTAAATTTTTCCCTTCATGACTTCTCTTCCTGAATTATGCTTCCCTACGTATGGGAACTACCACAAGTTAAATTTTAATTAGTAATATATAAAAGTGCAATCTGCATCAAAAAAGAACATATATAAATATGCTCTTTTTTATTGTTTTAAATAGAATACTAACCATCGCTATTTTGTTCTGCATTTTTTGTATAGATATAATAGGTTGGGTCGGCATCGTCGGCTGATTTTGTAAAGGATTGCTCTAAAGTTGTTGATGGATTTGCGTCTACAATCGATTTTAAAATTTTAACCACGCCCGTGCCACTTGTTATGTATTCGTTAATATCGTTTGTGTCATCTATCCATTCGCGCGCATACACTGCTGCACTATCAATTGTAATTTCATCTAACTGGCAGTTTTTAAACACATCGTTTCCAAAAGTTTGAACAGATGCAGGGATATTGATAGTTTTTAAACTGGTGCAACCATTAAATGCTTTGTTGCCAATTGTTTTTAAATTTTCTGGCAGAGTTATTGTGCTTAATTTTGCACAATCATAAAATGCACTATCGCCAATGTCTTTAAGGTTGTTTGGCAGCGATAATGTGGTTAAAGATTTACAACGATTAAACGCACCTTCACATATCCAGGTTAAACTGCTTGGCAGCGATACTGATTTTAAACTTAAACAACCAGAAAATGCGTAGACACCAATTTTGGTTAACCCTTCTGGCAGTGTTACAGTTGTTAATGGTTTATAATCATAGTCACAAAATGCCAGGTAGCCGATAGATTTTGTGTTAGGGTCCAGTGTTAATTCTTCTCTTCGATCATATCTATCAACAAAACCTAATGCCACAAGCACAGGTGTTGTGCCGTTATCATTTTTATAATATCTTATGCCGTTTTGAACATAGTTAAAATTGCCAGTTTTACTTTCGCTAGATGCAATAAAATCTGCATAGTATGCAACTTTGCCAAACAAAGCGCTGCCTAAGGTTATTGGCAATTGAGATTGGTTTACAATTTCTATCAAATAGTAACAATCAGAAAATGCATCTGTGCCTATTGAAGTTAAATATGCCGGCAGGGTTACACTTGTAAAGTCGTTAGAAGTGAATGCCTCTTCTCCAATCGTTTGCAAATGCATAGGCAATCTTAAATCACTTATTATACTGCAACCCCAAAATGCTCTATCGCCAATTGTGGTAAGATTGCCTAAATTTTTAAAGTATATATATTTTAAATCTTGGCAATCAGCAAATGCATTTTTACCAATATATTCTACACTTCTTGGCAAATCTACCGAGGATAAATCACAATCATAAAATGCATTGTCGCCTATAGAAATTGTGTTTTCTGGAAGAACTATATTTGTAATATTTGTACGATAAAAAGCGCTGTTATATATTCTAAATTCTACATCTTCATCTTGTGGCACTTTAAAATTTATCACTCTTTCTTCACAGTCGGGCCGTAAATCAATGGCAAGATACAGTTTTGGTGTCATTTTTAAGTTGACATAATATTCTACGCCATCGCCTAAGTTAACCGAGAAATCGCCCTTAGATTCTTCGCTAGAAAGTGTTACAAACGCATTTAGGGCAACCGAACCATAATCTTTGCTGCCTTTTACTATTGGCAGATTGGATTCGTTTATAACTTCTACTAATTTAGAGCAGCCATAAAACGCGCTTTGCTCTATTGTAGTTAGTGTTTTAGGTAGGGTGATGCTTTTCAAAACGCGGCAGCCCCAAAATGCTTGAGGACCGATAATGGTCAAACTTTTAGACATTTTTACATCTTTTAGAGCATTGCAACCAGAAAACGCATTTAGTTCAATTTCTTCCACATTGCCAAGATCTACACTTGTTAAATTATGGCAATCTTTAAAAGCATTAGCACCAATAACTTTTAGTTTATCTGGTATGGTTACAGATGTTAAGCCAGTGTTATAAAATGCATTATACATTAATGTGGTTAAATTTGCAGGCAGTTTTATAGAAGTTAAATTTATGCAACCATTAAATGCCGACTGTTCAATCTTTTCTATATTGTCGGACAACTCCACATTTGTCAATTTACTTAAACCATTAAATAAATAGGAAGGTATTTTTTTAATTTTTTCTGGTATGTTTACAGTTGTTAAATTTTGACAGCCTGCAAAGCAATCAGTTGCAAGCACTTCTAATGTTGATGGCAATTTAACCTTGGTTAGCGATGTGCAGTTTTTTAAACTATAGCATATTTTTGCCCCTTCACAAAGCACCAATTCGGTTATGTTAGGGCAGTTGTTAAACTCTTCCACATATGTTGGCAGTAAGCCATAGGTTGGATCTTCGTAATAACCTGGTATAACCACCACACCAGAAATGTTTTTGTCTTTTGGATAAACCGAGCACGAATCAGTAAAAACTTCAAATATTAATTTATCAGGGGTTGGTATGCCGTCTTCAAAATATTCTATAATAACATCGCCGGTTACCTTATACAGATTTTCACCAATCTCGGTTGCGCCGTGCACATCAAAATCTTGTGTGTAATCTTGCTTTTTTGTTGCAATAGTTATTTCCAGCACTTCATCGTAGGCAATTTCTGCATCGGCCGACAATTCTTCACCGTTGCGTTTAACCGATATCTCAGGCGCAAATTCGCCAAGTTTAAATTTTTTAGGGGTTTCGGTTGCCCTTACAGATACATCACCAATACTTGGTGCGTTTTCTTCACCAATAACAACATAGTTGTATATGGTTGCGTCGCCTTGTTGTTTGGTGCTTATAAGCCTTATGCACTCTACTTCTAGTGCCACATCGTAGCCTACGTGATTATAAACCACTTGTATGATATCGCCATGTTTTAAGTTATCGTTTACGTGCAACTGCTGACCATCTTTTCTAACTTCAATCGGGCCGGATATTTGTGCTATTGGGTGGTCGTAATCCAGCAAATTTTCAAACGAAATGGTGGTGTTGCCAGTTACATTAAATGTGTAGGAAATTGTGTACTCTTCATCTTCTAATATAGCACCGTTTAAAATTTTGCCGTTTGCCAAAACATGCGGCTTGGTTTGCTCTAAAGCCTCTGGTGGTAAACCAGGAATTTCAACATCATATACAATCATTGAATAGATATTGATGTCGTATTTTACCTTAAATGTAAACTCGCTGCCGCTTTGTATATGAGTGGTTTCTGCCGGCGGCTCAATAACATACCAGCCAGGGATATCCAGTATAGGCATGGTTACATCGTAGTATTTTGGTCCGTTATCTTTTTTGCCGCAGCCTGTTAGTAAACTTACAAAAAACATTATTAATGCGGACAAAGCAGCCAAAATAATGTGTTTTTGCGTGCGTTTTGTACTTTCTTTCATAAATCCTCCTTAATTTTGCTCGCTGATATCTTTGTTTTGCTCTTGTTTATTTTGTTCGACATTGCTATCTCTGTTTTGCTCTTGCTTGGTTTGCTCGGCAGTGATTTCGGCTTGATCTGTAACTTGTTCTAACTGCCCGCCTTGTTTGGCTGATACATTTGCTTTAGTGTTGCGTAGTTTTTCTAGCCAGATATCTACAATATACATCGCGCTAGATATCACCATGCCTATTAAAACAACTAGGTTTACTGCTTTAAATTTATCCAGCATTATGTAGATTATTACGCCGGCAAACGCAAGGTTAAAAATTATTGCTATGATTATTTTTTTCAGCTTTTTTTTATAATATGTGTGCGAACTGGAAAATACTGTAGTTGTTTTTAAGTTATACATAATTATGCTTACAGCAAGCGCAATTGATAACATTTTTATTATTAGCAGATAAACATTACTATTTAAAGAAATAATTTTGTTTATAAAGCCCAATATGTATGCTTTAGAGTTAACCAAAATATAGGTTAAACATAAAGCCACAGCCAAAAGCGCAGCAATAAGGGTTAATGGCCGTTTAAACTCTGGGCCAGACGATTTTAACTTTTTCACGCGCTACCTCTCATTTTTATTTTAGCGCACCCCCCCCCTAAGTCAAGTGATTTAAGGGGGTTTTTATAAGGCAATAAAAAACACACCCTATTGGGTGTGCCTGTTAGCATTTTAAAAGCCGTGATTTTAAATCGTTAACCAGAGTTTTGGTGTGTGGGTTGGTTTTTATAAGCTTTGTAACCTTATCGCGTGCGTGCATAATTGTTGTGTGGTCGCGCCCGCCAAACAGATCACCTATTGCAACCAGCGGCATGTTTAACATGTCGTTAATTAGATATATGCAAAGTTGGCGTGGCTCCACAATCTCTTTATTTTTCTTTTTGCCGGTTATATCCTCTTTGCTAATTTTAAAAAACTCGCACACTGTGTTTATAATTTTATCCGCATTTAGGCTGGTACTTTCTGGTTCGCCATAATCTTTAAGTGCTTCGTGCGCATCGTCCATGGTGGCGTGTGTTTTGTTAAGTAAACTTGCATAAAACACAATTTTGGATAGTAACCCCTCGATATCTCGCACACTGGTGCCCACTTTTTGCGCAATAAAGTCCACCACGTCGGGCTCTACAAGATACCCTTCTTGGCTACATTTCTTTTTGATGATTGCCACCTTGGTTTCGTAATCTGGCTCTTGAATGTCTTGAATAAGCCCCATAGAAAATCTGCTGCGCAACCTATCTTCTAGCGTGCTCATCTCTTTTGGTGGGCGATCGGATGCTATTATAATTTGCTTGTTGTTTTGATACAAATCGTTAAAGGTGTGAAAGAACTCTTCTTGTATGCCGGTGCGGTTAGATATAAACTGAATATCGTCTATCATAAGCACATCGGCTGTGCGATACTTATCCCTAAACTCGCTTTTTAGTTTATCTTTACTGTTGCGTAGATAATCCACATAGTCATTTGTAAAATTTTCGCACGTTACATATAAAACATTAAGTGCGGGCTGATTTTCCCACAAATAGTTGCCCACTGCATGCAATAGATGGGTTTTGCCTAGCCCACTGCCGCCGTAAATAAACAGTGGATTAAACTTTTGGCTTGGGTGCTCTGCCACATTTTGCATGGCGGCAAAAACCACTTGGTTGCTTTTGCCAACCACAAAGTTTTCAAACGTATACTTTTTGTTAAACGGACAAGCACGGCCAACATCCTCTTTTTCCTCTTGTTTGGCTTGCTGGCGGATATTTTCTTCATATTCCTTTTCGTCCACCACGCGCACATAGGCATATTTGTCGAACTCCTCGCGCACGATGCGGGTTAGTTTATCCATAATAGCGGATTGGTTAACCTGATTTTTTGCAGTTATGCTTGGGGCAATAAGCAACAATTCGTCGTTAGAATATTGCACGGGTTTAAGAGTGCTTACCCACAAATCATAAGTGACAGCCGTCACCTCGTTTTCCATTTTGTTTAAAACTTGTTTCCATTGCTCTAACATAAAACTAATTATACACCCTTTTAAAATTTATGTCAATTTTTTTAAAAACATTTTTCAATTAAAAAAAACCCTTACTAAACAGGGCTTTTTGGTTTTATAAGGTAGTTATCTGCGTCAACTGCCATAAGTTTATCAAACCTTTTATCGGCTAGCAGTTGATCTTTTAGTGCCAGCCACAAAACATCTTCAAAATCTCTATGTTCTGTAAGCATATTGTTCCATTTGGTTTTATCAAAAAATGGTTCTAAATATATTTTAAAGTTAGACAAATCTTTTTTTGCGGGCAAATCTCCTTCAAAAACAAAAGTGGCTAAACGATAGTATAGCGAGCCAAATTTTTTTGTAGGGATAACCGCCCTAATTTCGATAGATTTATCATCGCGAGTGGATATGGTGTGCCCGATAAGATCTAGATGATGTGCTTTAAAATATGGTTCTACACGCTTCTTTAATGTATCCAGTGTTACATAAAAATACTCTTCTGGATTTTTCATTCCAGTTATTTTTTGCATATCCTTTAGTGCGGTTTGATAGTTTTGAGAGGCCTTATAATACTCCTGCTTGTCCACCTTAGAACTTTGTTTTTCCATTAAAAGATCTAGTTTTTGATATTTTCTTTTTGCATGATTGTATAAATTTACTACCCTTTTTAGTTCATTAATATTCATATTATCACCTTAAATAATTATAACATAAATTTAAAGTTTGTCAACTGCTGGATTTAAATTTTTTATAAAAGTTGACATTTTAAACTAAAAGGGATATAATATTTTTGTGCAAATAGATACGATTAAGCTTAACAATTTTAGAAATTATTCTGCGGCAGAAGTGGATTTTAGTTCTGGCGTAAATTTTATTGTGGGCAAAAACGCACAAGGCAAAACCAATTTGCTAGAAAGTTTATATCTTTTAAGCGTGGGCAAAAGCCCTAAAAACAGCAAAGTTAGCCAAATTATTAAGTTTAATAAAGATAAGGCACGCGTGGAAATAAGCTTTTTAACGCTTGCGGGCAAAAAAAATTTATCCATGCTTATGGATAGGCAAAACAAAAAATATATAAAACTAAACAATTTAAATATTTTAAAACTTACCGAACTGGTGGGCAATTTATCGGTTGTATACTTTAGCCCAGACGAACTAAAACTTGTAAAAGAAGTGCCCGAGGATAGGCGCAATTTTTTGGATGTTTCAATTAGCCAGTTTGATAAGGTATATCTATATAATTTAATAAAGTACAACAAAATTTTAAAGCAGCGCAATGCCATTTTAAAGGCAGATTTAAGTGCAGATAGCAAGATAGAACAACTAAGTTTGTTTACTCCGCAACTTATTATAATTGCGGCGGATATAATTTTAACTAGGCTTAATTTTATTAACAACCTATCACCTATTGCTAAACAAATTCATAAAAAAATAACCGATGACGAAATTTTAACTTTAAGTTATAGTTTTAGTTTGGATGGGCTAGAAAATTTATCTAACGAGGATAAAAAACAAAAAATTATAAGCTATTTAACCGACATTTTTAATAAAAACATAACTAAGGAGTTAGAACTAAAATATACCCTGTTTGGCCCGCACCGCGATGATATTATTTTTAAAATAAACAATTTAGATTGCCGTCAATTTTCTTCCCAAGGGCAGCAGCGCACTGTGGCACTGGTTATGAAACTTTCGCTTATGGAGGTTATACGTAAAGAAATAAACGAGTACCCAATTTTGCTGCTGGACGACGTTTTAAGCGAACTTGACAGCGTTAGGCAAGAAAAGCTATTAAATATGTGTACAAACTATCAAACCTTAATAACATGCACCGCTGTGCCTAAAACGGAAATAAATTTTAAAAAAATTAATGTTATTAATGGCACAATAAGTTAAAATTAGTTGAAAATTTTATATTTTGTGATATAATTAGTTGTTTTATGAAAAAAGTTGTGGATTGTTATGATGCTATAGTGGTTGGTTCGGGGCACGCGGGATGTGAGGCTGCCCTGGCTCTTTCACGTCTTAAGCAAAAAACGCTTTTAACCACACTTAATTTGGATAGTATTGGTTTTTTGGCGTGCAATCCAAGCATTGGTGGCACAGCAAAAGGTCAACTAGCAAAAGAAGTGGATGCCCTAGGGGGGCAAATGGGTATAACTGCAGATAAGTGTGCACTACAACTTCGTATGCTAAATTCGGGTAAGGGCCCAGCAGTGCAATCGCTGCGCGCACAAGTGGATAAAGTTAAGTATCACATCAGTATGAAACAGACACTAGAAAAACAAAAAAATTTGGATGTTTTGCAGGGCGAAATTGCCGAAATTATAGTGGAAAATAACAAGGTGGTAGGTGTGGTTACCGCCATGGGCGAACGCTTTAATTGTAAGGCAGTTGTTATAGCCACCGGGGTATATTTAAATAGTAAAATTATTATAGGAAATTATACCAAACACACAGGCCCCAACGGGTATGAACCAAGTACTAAATTAACAGCCTCGCTTATTAAACTTGGTATACCTTTACGCCGCTTTAAAACGGGTACCCCCGCCCGAGTAGATAAAAAGAGTATCGACTATACAAAATTTCAACTTCAGCCAGGCGAAGATGTTTATAGTTTTTCTAGTTTAGATAAACCAATAAAAAGTAAAATTCCGTGCTATCTTGGCTACACCAGCACTGATATGCACAATTATATACGAAAAAATATAAATAAAGCACCACTATATTCAGGCAAAATTAATGGGATTGGCCCAAGATATTGCCCTAGTATAGAGGATAAAATTATGCGTTTTGCCGATAAAGAGCGACACCAACTTTTTTTGGAACCAGAAAGTGCCTCTACCGACGAAGTGTATGTGCAAGGCATATCCAGCAGTATGCCAGCAGATGTTCAGCGTAAAATGTACAGTTTAATCCCCGGGTTTGAACATGTTAAAATTATGCGCTTTGCCTATGCCATCGAGTATGATTGTATTAATGCCACCGCACTAAAAAATAATTTGGAAAGTAAAACCATATCTGGCCTATTTTTTGCCGGCCAAATTTGTGGCACAAGTGGCTACGAAGAGGCGGCTGCACAGGGCATAATGGCAGGTATTAATGCGGCAAGATATTTAACCAACAAACCGCCTGTTGTGTTAGAGCGTAATCAGGCATACATTGGCGTTTTAATAGACGATTTAGTAACAAAAGATATCGTTGAGCCCTACCGCATGATGACTAGCCGTGCCGAATATCGCCTTACCCTACGCCAAGATAACTGTGACATTCGCCTAACCCAAATAGGCAGAGATATTGGTTTGGTAGATAATAAGCGCTACAAATTATATAAACAAAAATGCGAACAAATACAGTTGATTTTTAACACTCTTAACACAATAAAAAATCCAGCCGAACTAAAAAAATTGTTTACCGATAAAAACGAAACGTTACCTAAATCGGGCTTATCTTTAAAAGAGTGTATTAAGCGCAATAATATAACCATTTTTGATATTTCTAACTATTTTAAACTATTTAAGGATATTCCTAACGATGTTTTAGAGTTTGTAAACACCGAAATTAAGTACGAAGGGTATATAAAAAATGAACAAATGTTGATAGAAAAAAATAAAAAGCTAGATAATATACCTCTTTATAATATAGATTATTTATCCCTTAATGGCCTAAGGTTAGAGGCAAGGCAAAAGCTTAATAAAATAAACCCTTCTACTATAGGAATGGCAAAACGCATTGATGGGGTAAGCCCAGCCGACATAAATATTTTGCTAGTGCATTTAAAACTAAATAACAAACTATAAACCGGTTTAAATAAAGTTATACACATGGTTTTAAAGTTTATACACAAGTTTTAAACAAAGTTTTGCACATTTATTGTGGATAATTATTGTTTTATTTTGTAAAATTTTATAACAAACACCACAATATATAGTGTTATTTTAAGTTATCCACATTTACACACACAATAATAAAAAAACTAATATAAAAAAATAATTAAAAAATATAAATAAATTTTGCGATTGGCACAAAAAACCCCTATAAAATAGATAGTTTTGTACAAATTTAATACATATTTTTAAATATTATTTAATTAAAAAATAAATTAAATTAAATTTATAAAAAATTTGATAAAAACTGACATTTTTGTTTGACATATGTATCAATATATGGTATTATACTTTTGTAAGATAAATTTTAGTGGTTTATTATTTTTTAAGGAGTGTTAATTATGAAGTTTAGTTGTGATGGATTAGAATTAAGCGAAGCAATTCAGGTGGTAAGCAGGGCAATAAGCAGCAAAACCACAAGTGCTATTTTAGAGGGTATAAAGCTGGTTGCCGAAAAGGATAAATTAATTTTAACCGCCACCGATTTAGAAATGAGTGTAGAAAAAACCATTCGTGCCGAGGTTAGCTCGATTGGTGAAACTGTTGTACCTGGCAGATTGTTTGGTGAATACATTCGTAAACTTACCAACGAACAAATTTCATGTGAACTTAACGAAAAAAATCAGCTTAATATCAGCTATGCCGACAGTCAAGGTTGCATTCAGTGTATGGACGTTATCGAGTTTCCTACCATTAAAGAAGTGGAAAAGAACGATTATTTTGAAATTTTAAAATCGGACTTTAAAACACTTATCAATAATGTAAACTACGCTGTTTCGCTAGACGAAAGTCGTCCAGTTTTAAAAGGTATTTTGTTAGAGGCTAGTAAAGAAAAAAATATCATTAAAGCGGTGGCCGTGGATGGTTGCAGATTAAGTTTAGCCAACAAAAAACTTAATATGTCAACTAACGATTTTAAAATTATTGTTCCTGGCAAAAATTTAACCGATATAGTAAAAATGATGGATGGTGACGACGCGGTTAAAGTGTACGTTCACTCTAATAACATTATGGTGGATTTGGGCGATACAATAGTTATAAATCGTTTGATAGACGGCCAATTTATAAACTACAAACAAATTATCCCACACGATTTTGCAACCAGCGTAACCATAAATAAAGAGCAGTTAGAAAACGCTATCGAGCGCGCTAGCGTACTTTCTAGAATAGATAAAAACAACCTAGTTAAATTTGAAATTAAGGAAAAAAATTTAACCCTAACTTCTAACAGCGAAATTGGTAACACTAAAGAAAATATAACGGTTGGGCTTAAGGGAAATGATTTAACAATTTCGTTTAACAGTAAGTATTTTACTGACTGCTTGCGTGTAGTGGATAACAGTTATGTTAAACTTAACATGAATAGCGCAATTCAGCCATGTGTTATAACCCCATGCGATAGTGATGAATTTACTTTCTTAATTCTTCCAATTAAAGCACACTAGTTTAAATTAAAACTAAAATTTTATAAACAACTATTTATAAAAAAACAATCCACTTTAACTAGCGGGTTGTTTGTTTTTTTAAATTATTATAAAGTTAAAATTTTAATTAGATATCTATAAATTTTAACATATCGCTTAAACTTTTTATTCTTATTACATTTTTGGGAACAGTTAAATTTTTGTTGTAATTAGTAGTTTTTAAAAATACTTTTGTGTTGGTTGAATTAGCAACGCGTGTTAAAATATTTATATCATCATCTACAAAAATATCTGCATGGTTTTCGTTGCAAATGTTCTCTTTATCTATCCTGCCAATGTAAATTTTATTATATTTTATATTGTTATTTTTTAGCCATTGTTGTGTTATATGTTTTGGTGCAGTGTGCCAATCGCGTGCGCGTGCAGTTGCTATTATAATTTTGTGGCCGCCAGCTTGCAATTTATTTAAAAAATTTTTTGTTTCAGTTTTAATTGGAAAATTAAGCATCATTTCATCACCATAGCGCTTATACCATTTTATTGCAATGGCTTTATCCCAATCAAAATATCTTTCGGCAAACCTGGCAGTGTTTGCAATCTGTTTATACTTTAGCTTATTTGCCTTTATAAAATTTTTAATATATTGTTTGCTATAACTATCAGTTTCACAAATAGTGTCATCTAAATCAAAAACAAAAACCATGATTATATTATATAAAAAATTTAAAACTTTGTCAAATCTAAATATAACAATATAAATTATCACTATAACTAAAGTTATTAAAACACAAAGATAATTACAATTATAAAGATGTTAGATCATAACTGAAGTTATCGATATTAAAATCAATCATAATTACAATAGTAATTAAATATTACTATAATAGCGATTTAGATAATAGCATAACAATATAATTACAATAGTAATTAAAACAATATCTGATATAATTAAAGTTTTTATAATAAAAAACTGTATTATAACAATTAAGTATTATAACATTAACAACATAATCCGTTATTACAATAGTAATTAAAACAATCAGTGTCCGTTATAATATAAACATTATAATAAAAACAAAAGTATTACAATAGTAACTAAAACATAAAAAGTATTTTCTTTATAACTATAGTTATTAAAATGTAATACTATTAAGAAATATTAATAACCTTCATTAACATAAGAACAAAACTTACTTGCTAGCAAAATTTATAAAAAACCCTTTACCATAAGGTAAGGGATTTAATTTATTTTTGTTTAGCTGTTCTATTTTTTTGACAAAACTTGTTTTTTGGAAGATTTTTTAGTTGTGGTATTTTTTGTTACATTTGATTTTTTGGTGTTAGATTTTGTTGTTATTGCTTTTGCAGTTGATGTTTTAGTTGTATTATTTGTTTTTGCTGATATTGCTTTATTATTTTTACTTTTTGTGGACTTTCCACTGGTTTTAGTTTTCGCGGGTTTTTTAGCTGAATGTTCATGTTCCACTGCGCAGGCACAATCGCCCACACAATATTTATCTTTATCGTAACTTATATTGTGCTTGTCGTAGTAATCTTTAACCGCTGCTTTAATAGCCTCTTCTGCCAAAACCGAGCAGTGAAGTTTGTGCACAGGCAAGCCGTCCAGCGCTTCCACCACTGCCTGATTTGAAAGTTTAACTGCCTCGTCCACCGGCTTACCTTTAATTAGCTCGGTGGCAATACTGCTGGTTGCAATAGCACTGCCGCAGCCAAATGTCATAAATTTTACATCGGTGATAATGTTGTTTTTAACCTTAATATACATGCGCATAATATCGCCGCACTTTGCATTACCAACCTCACCAATTCCGTCCGCATCGGGCATTTCACCCACATTGCGCGGATGCCTAAAATGGTCCATAACCTTTTCGCTATATAACATGTTTTCTTTCTCCTTTTTCTAGTTCATCCCAAACGGGTGACATTTTTCTTAAATAATCTACAATTTTTGGAACAATTTTTATAACCTTATTAATTTCTTCCATAGTGTTGTATTTGCTTAGTGTAAGCCTAAGCGAGCCGTGTGCCACCTCGTGTGGGCGGCCAATTGCAAGCAACACATGGCTTGGATCTAGCGAGCCAGAAGTGCACGCACTACCCGACGATGCGCAGATACCCGCGTCGTCTAAAAGCAATAATAAACTTTCGCCTTCTATGCCTTCAAAGCAAATGTTAACGTTATTGGCTAGCCTAATATTCCTATCGCCATTTAAAATGCTATGTGGAATTTTGGTTAGTTCATTTATCAGTTTATCGCGCATTTTAATCAGTTTAGCATTGGTTTTATCCATCTCTTTAACTGCAATTTGTAGTGCAGTTGCAAGCCCAACGATACCCGCTAAATTTTCTGTTCCCGCGCGCCGATTGCTTTCCTGTGCGCCACCTTCAATTAAACTGAATAGCGGAGTGCCGCGTTTAACATATAGCGCGCCCACCCCTTTTGGCCCGTGAAATTTGTGTGCGGACAAACTTAACATATCTATATTTTGAGCCTTAACATCTACTGGCAGATGGCCGACCGCTTGCACCGCATCGGTAAAAAATGTTATGTGTTTTTGCTTGCAAATTTTGCCAATCTGCTCAATCGGCTGAATTGTACCAATTTCGTTATTTGCGTACATTATTGCCACCAAAATTGTGTCTGGGCGGATGGCCTTTTTAAGGTCGGCAAGCGAAATTATCCCGTTTGGCTTAACGTCAAGATAGGTTACCTCAAACCCGTCATCCTCCAACTTTTGCATGGTGTGAAGCACGGCGTGGTGCTCTATTTTTGTGGTGATGATGTGCTTTTTGTTGTTAAATTTGCCCATGCGCGCCATAGACATAATTGCCATATTGTCGCTTTCGCTGCCGCCCGAGGTAAAATAGATTTCGTACGGCTGTGCATTTATTGCTGCTGCCACCATAGCGCGCGCTTTTTCCAATTGCTCTTTTGCGCGTTGGCCAAGCGAATGCAAACTGGATGCGTTGCCGTATTCCTCGTCAAAAAAAGGTAGCATAGCTGCTTTAACTTTATCATCCATTTTGGTTGTTCCAGCGTTATCTAAATATATCATAATTTAAAATTTGCTTAAATAATTTATACCCTTTTTGTTTTTAAATCAAACGGATATTTAAACAAACAACTCTCCTTTTAATTCCTACCACGATGGTAGGATATTTTTATAATATCACCAAAAGCGAGATTTGTCAACCAAAAAAACCAAATAATTAAAAAATCACCCCAAAGGGTGAAAATTAATCGTAAGGGCGTTCCTCGTTGCTGATAAAGCCATACGCCACCGCGCCTGGACCGATGTGCGCGCCAATTGTTGGGCCCATCCACCTAATTTCGGCATCCACGCCAAACTGCTGTTTAAGCATATCGTGCAGTTGTTGTGCAAGTGGCTCGTTGTTTGTGTGCACAACGCAAATGTAAGGAAAATCTTTATTTAAGCTAAATTTTGAGTAATCATTAACAATCGAGCGCAATGCCTTTTTTAAACCCATCTCTTTACGACAAACTTTAAGTTTGCCATCGCGACCGAACTCGATGATCGGCTTAACCTGCAATAGCGAGCCAACCCCCGCGCTCATTTTGCTTATTCTGCCGCCGCGCGCCAAAAATTTTAGATCGTTAACCAAAACAAAGTGCTGGGTGTAGTGCTTAATTTTATCCAACACCTTTAGTGCCTCTTGTTTAGATTTGCCCTCGTCGCGCATTTTGCAGCATGCCTTAACTATAAACCCTTCGCCTATTGTGGTGGTGTTGCATTCAATTGCGGTGTAGTCTATATCAGGGAAATCTTGCTTTACAATTTCTATAGCCCTATTGGCGTTGTCCACGGTTGGAGACAGCCCATACCCTTGCGAAATATGAATGGCGTGTTTTATTCCACGCTTTGCCATGTCGGTAAATAGATCCACATGTGCTTGCACACTTAATATTGCAGTTTTTGCAACAATGCCGCGGCTAAGCTTGTTATAAAAATCTATGTACTGTTGTTTTTCTTTAAAATCGTCATATTCCAAGCTAACATCGTCGCCGTCCGACATAGTGTATTGCAAATGCCCAACACTTATATCCAGTTGTTTTATTTCGTCTGCGTATAAATCGCAGGTGCTGTCTGTAGAAACTTCAAAATTTTTCATAATAACCTCTTACTCTTTATTTTCATGTTTAAGTTTTAACTTGTATGCCACCAACAATTTTGACCTAGAATAGCGTAGCACGCATATTGGCGGCAATTGCAAAATTATGTTTACAATTGCCACAGGTATGGTTATTGATAAAAATTTAAACCAAAAAACCGCTATAACCAACAGTGAGGCAGGTATGCTAGAAAAGTGAATGATTTCGCCGATGCATGTCTCTTTTATAAACTTTAAAAAATACGTACTATCCGCATTTTGCTCCACCTTTGTTTTGTCGAAGTATTTAAGAGTTTTGCCAAGCTCTGGAATTTTGTCCTTCCACTTTCTTATCTTTAATTTTTCGTAAAACTTGCGCTCGTTTTTATGCTCGTTAAATATTTTTGCGGATGGGTTTATTTTGTTTTCCAACTTTCGCGTTGTTATGGCACACAGTGCATCCAAAAGTACAGACACCGCCAAACTTAAAAATATTATTCCCAGCGTTTGCCAAACGTTTAGCCCAAGATAATTTAAACCCCATAGGCAATTTGTTACTGCCAAAATTGCTGTGCAACAAGCTATAATTATTAAATATAGTATCATTTGTAAAATCCTTGTTTATATTTATAATTATAACAATTTTGTAAAATAAAATCAAATGTATATCAAAAAAAATTTAAATTTAAGCAATTCATCAGCTTTTAATCTATTTAAGCGGAAAAACTCACTAATTTCAATTAAGCTTGCCTTTCACAACTTTGCCCTATATTTTGATTTTTATTTACAACTAGTTTTTTAAAAATTTTAAATAGTGCAAGCCTTAAAAGTTCAATTAATGTACAGGTTAGATAGATGGTTATAATTGTTGCCGTGCAAAAAACAAACCAATATGGCTGTTGCGATAGCCCAAACGAAGCAACAAATCTCCAAAGTACGCCGCGCACATAAGGGTTGTCGTGAATAAGATACACGGCAAAAGTTGTTTTGCCCAAAAGGTTAACAAAGCGGTTTGTAAATTTTAAATCTTTAAACAGCAAAAACAACATTAGCGCAGAAATAAAATTTAATATCGTGTTGGCACAAGACACGTTTGGATTGTTCTGCAATAAAACACCCATTGCCGTGCCTATGACATAGCATACAACCAGCGTTGCGGCTGCCAAAAATTTATTGGTCTTTTTGCCGTATCGTTTTATGTACGACAATGGAAAAATCAAGTAGAAAAAGAAAAATTGTGTTTCAAAATGGCTTCCATTAACAATAAAGGTTATTGCCGGGATAATCGAAAAAATAATTAGACCTATTATACAAATGGCCAAATGCGTTTGCCAATTTAATTTTTTAATTAAAAAAGCTAGCAACGGAGCAACAATCATAAAAATCAAATAAGTTTCTACAAACCAATATTGATAAATATATGGCAACAAAGATGCAATAAAGTTTTGCAAATTGAAATTGTGGTCGACGCACGAAAATATAGTAAAAATTGTTAGTGAATAAAAAACTGTTAAAAGAGCCGTTCGTTCTATTCCTTTAATAGAAAATTTTTCTTTATCACATAAAAAATAGGCAGATATCATAAAAAAAATATTTACCCCAATTTTTCCGCCGATGCTTATAAAATTGAAGAAAATTTTGTTAAACAGATTTAGAGGTTCCACCCCCCCCCCATGAACTGCAAA
>CANRQB010000015.1 GCA_947632645.1 uncultured Clostridia bacterium
GCCGATTGCATAATAACGCTTATGCCGCCCCAACCAATAAGCCCACTTGCCAGTATGGTTTTTGCTATTAGTGGGGTACCGGCGGCTTGTAGTTCAATCACCCCGCGCGTGATTTCGATTATGCCGCACAAAACCGCTTCTATGGTGGCGGGATTTATTTTAAATAGGTGGGCAATGCCGTTTGCAATAAAGTGGATAATGCCTAAATTTTTTAACAAGTCGATAATTAAAAAACTTAGCACAATATACGCGCCCACCATAAGCACGGAAATAAGTGCATCGTAAACGCTATCTTCCAAAATGTTTTTTTGTTCTATCGGCTTAATTTCAACTGACCCTAGCGGGGATGGTTTGCCGCGATAGATAAAGCCATTTAATAAACTAGCAATTATGTTGGATATTAAAATAATTAAACCAACTTTATACGATAAAAATATGCTTACACCAACAGTGCCAACAATAAACATTGGCCCGCTAATTGAGCAGAAGGCAAGCATGCGTTTTGCATCATCTTTGTTTATATAGTTATTGTCGTACGCATTGCAAATAAGTTTTGCCCCCATGGGGTATCCGCTTATTATTGCCAGCACATAAATTATTGATGTTAACGCAGGGGTGTGATATAGTTTGTTAAAAAATTTGTCGGCAACATTTGGCTTGGGTGGAATTATGTTTACAATTATGCGGGTTATAATAAAAAACGGCAACAGGGTGGGTAAAACTTTAAGCCCCCAAACCGAAACGGCATTAAGGCAACTAGCCGCATAAATTGCTGGGCTAATTATAAAAACAAGGCAAACAAAAAATAGCGTTAAAACTATAAATTTGTTTGCTTTAAATTTTAATTTCATATATAATAGATATATAATAAAAAACTGAAATATTTTTGTTATTTTGCAAAAATTTAGCAAAAAATAATAAATTTACTAAAAATATTCTAATTTTTAGGGGGAATTATGGATATAGAAGAAAAGTTGATAAAAAAACTAAAAAACTGCAAATATAAAATTTTACTGCCCGAAGCGGCGCGGGATAAGCGCATATATAACACTGCAAAAAAACTTATTAAAAATGGCTATAATGTTGTAGTGCTTGGTGAAATAGGTGATTTTGATAAATCTTTTAATGCAAAAAACTGCAGAATAATAAATAGAAGTAGCGTAAATTTAAAGGATATGGCAAATAAGTTGTATGAACTGCGTAAAGATAAAGGGCTAACACCCCAGGGGGCATACAAACTTTTAGAGAGTGACGAATATTTTGCTTGCATGCTTTTGCGCTTAGGATATGCCGATTGTATGCTTGCGGGTGCGGTGTACACAACTGCGGATACACTAAAACCAGCCCTTCAAATTATAAAAACCAAACCCAATAAAAAACTTGTTTGTGGATGCATGCTTATGATAGGGGGCGGGGTATCGCCATACTTATTTAGTGATGTGGCATTAAATGTAAATCCAACTGCAGAAGAGCTAAGCGAAATTGCAATCTCATCCGCTGAATTCTATAAAAGAATAATTGGCAAAAATCCGCAAGTTGCCATGCTTAGTTATTCCACTTTGGGTAGCGCAAAAAGTGAGTTTACAGATAAGGTTAGCCTTGCCACAAAACTAGCAAAACAAAAATCGAATTTTAACATTGTTGGAGAAATTCAAGCCGATGCCGCCCTTAACAAAACCACCGCAAAAAATAAGGGGGTGGGGGCACCCAAAAAATCCAACGTGCTTATATTCCCCGATTTAAACTCAGGCAACATTGGTTATAAACTGGTTAGTGAACTAGCCGGCTACACCGCGCTTGGCCCAATTATGCTAAACTTTAACAAGCCAGTTAACGACCTTAGCCGTGGCTGCACCGAACAAGAGGCCTACCTAACCGCATTAATAACCTTATTACAAGTGGAGGAATAATGAAAAATTTAGATAATAAAACAAAAAAGTTAGATAAAGTTTGCTTAACCCAATTTATCAATTTAATAGAAAATAACCCATGCCATATCGCTACAATAGGGGGGGGGCAAGCCAAATTTAAGTGTGGCGTCGGACATTAAAGTGTTAGACGATAACACCATTTTAATTTCATGCAACGAAATGATACACACGCCAGACAACATATTAAGAAACCCAAATGTTGTTTTAACCAGTTTTAACGATAAATGGGCGGGTTTGCGCCTTAGCGGTAAAGCAAAATATTACACATCGGGCAAATATTTTAAAATTTGCAATCAACTTTTTAATAACGAAACCGCCACTCCAAAGGGCGCCATTATTGTTAAAATATCCAAGATAGAATCTATTGCATAATTTTATAAAATCCCCCAAAAAATGTTTGCAAGATTATTTTTGGTGTGATATAATTGGTTTGTTAAATAAGGGGATAATATGAAAGTTTTAGTTGTAAATTCTGGCTCGTCCAGCCTAAAAGCCCAGTTGATGGAAACCTCGGGCAATAAAGTGCTTGCAAAAGCGTACTGCCAACGCATCGGCCTAACTGGCTCGTTTATGGAGTACAAAACCACCTCAAAACAGGTTATAAATGCTGCCATGCCAACCCATAAAGAGGCATTTAAGTTGGTGTTTGATACCTTTACCGACCCAAAAATTGGGGTAATAAAAAGTTTAGATGAAATTAAGGCCATCGGCCACAGAATGGTTAATTTTGGTGAAAAGTACAATCAATCCACCTTAATCACTAAAACTGTACTTAAAGATATGCAAAAATATGTTGGCTTTGCGCCACTGCACAACCCACCTGCAATTTTAGGTGTGCAAGTTTGCATGGAACTTATGCCAAAATGCAAAAATGTTGCCGTGTTTGACACATCATTCCATTCCACCATGCCAGAAAAGGCATACATGTACGCGCTTCCTTACGAATTTTACGAGAAAAACAAAATCCGTCGTTATGGCGCGCACGGCACCAGCCACCGCTACATTGCCTATATGTGCAACAAACTTTTTGGCAACTTAAAGGGCAAAAAAATAATCTCTTGCCACATTGGTAGCGGTAGCAGTATCTGCGCAATTAAGGACGGCAAATGTGTGGATACATCCATGGGCTACACTCCACTTGTTGGTGTGGTCATGGGCACCCGCTCGGGCGACATCGACCCAGCCATTATAAGCGACATTATGCGAATTAAAAAGACAGATATCGATGGTGCACTAAACATTTTAAACAAACAATCTGGCCTAACTGGCATCACGGGCGGGCTAAGCGATTTGCGCGATATTGACGACAATTTGGATAAGCCACGCGTTAAACTTGCCTTTGATATGCTTGTGTACTCTATCAAAAAATACATTGGTGCATATGCCGCAGCAATGAATGGGGTGGATTATGTAATCTTCACCGCCGGCGTGGGCGAAAATGACTATCTTGTGCGCGAAGCCGTTTGCGCGGATATGGAATATTTGGGCATCAAGTTCGATAAAGCGCGCAACAAAAACTTTAAGCGCGGCGAAATTTGCGAACTAACCAAAAAAGATAGCCCAACCAAAGTGTTTATAATCCCAACCGACGAAGAATTTATGATAGCTATGGATACAGCAAAACTTGCAAAATAGCAATATTTTGTTGAAATATATGTGTTTTTGCCGAAAAGATATAATATATAAATTAAATTATTAACAAATTTTTAGTTTATTTATATATTTATATTAATGGAAAACAATTTAATTGGTAAAAGTGTTAAAAGACAACTCTTTAATTTTGAAGAGTTTGTTTTTCATCTATTAGAGTATGTAAAAGAGTTTGGTACAACTAAAGTTAAAATGGATAACTATATTTCGCCAGATGGATACAAGCTTACAACTAAGGTGAGCAGCGTTCGTAGAGGCAAAATAAATTTAACCGATCAACAAAGGGCAAAACTGGACGAAATTGGCTTTGTTTGGAATGCTAAAAAAGTGTTTGATTTTGAAAATTTTTATAGCCATTTGATTGATTATAAAAACAAATTTGGCCACCTAAATATAAAAATATCATATATTTGCCCAGATGGATATAAACTTGGTCATACTATAAACATCGTACGCTCTAACATAATAAAATTAACAGAAAAGCAAAAAGCAAGATTAAACGAAATTGGCTTTGTTTGGAATGCTAAAAGAGTGTTTGATTTTGAAAATTTCTATAGCCGTTTGATTGATTATAAAAACAAATTTGGCGATCTAAATATAAAAATATCATATATTTGCCCAGATGGATATAAGCTTGGGCATACAATAAACATCGTACGCTCTAACATAATAAAATTAACAGAAAAGCAAAAAGCAAGATTAAACGAAATTGACTTTATTTGGGATGCAAGAAGTTTTAATTTTAAAAATTTTTACAATCATCTGCTAGCTTATAAAAACAAATTTGGCAATATAAATGTAAAAATATCATATGTCTGCCCAGATGGATATAAACTTGGGATGGGAATAAGCGAAATTCGTTCGGGCAACATCAAATTAAAAGATAATCAAAAAGCAAAGTTAAACCAAATAGGTTTTGTATGGATTACACAAAAAGAAATAAAACGAAAAAATTTTGATTTTAAATTGTTTTACGATAATTTGCAAAAATACAAAAATCAATTTGGCAATTGTCTTGTTGAATTTGATTATGTTATAAACAACTATGAACTGGGTTTTTATGTAAGAAATATCCGCAACAAAAGGATAAAATTAACCAAAAATCAAATTGCACAACTTAACAATTTGGGCTTTGTTTTTAATACGCATACATATTATATAGATAAACCCGAAGTGCCACTAATTAGGCGCATGGCAAATGGCGATATTTCTGCAAGAAATGATATTATGCAAAATTATATGCCGTTGGTGCGTAAAATTGCAGCCAAATATAAGAAATCTGCCAATTATTTTGATTTAGTTGGCATTGGATATGACGCATTAGATAAAAGTTTAGACAATATAAATCCCATGCAAGATGGTCAAGTTTGTAAATATTTGGAGATAAGCGTAACTGGGCAAATTTTAAGTTATATAAAAGAGTGCAATGTTAAAAGTTTGCAGGGTTGTGTTGTTGGGTACAAAGATCTAACCATTGAAGGGTGTATAGAAAACAACGCTTATCGCCCGGATATTGAGGTGGAGAATAAAACTTATACGCTTCAACTTTTACGGCACCTAAAACAAATTTTAACTAAGGGGGAGTATAAACTTATATGCCTACATTTTGGCTTTAATAAAGAGGGAATTAATTATTCGTACGAACAACTTGCCCAAAAATATAACACCACACCCAAAAAAGTAAAAATTGCTATTGATAGAATTATATCAAAATTAAAACAAAACTTTTCTTCGGATGAATGGCGGTTATAGCACAGTCCACTTTTTGAAGTGGATTTTTTTATTTAAAATTTGGCAAAATTGTTTTTTGTGGTGGGCGGATTTTGTTGACATTATAATTTAAATTTTTGTATAATAATGGCGAACATTTTATTTTTATTTTAAATAAAAATTAAAGGGGGCATTATGCTAGAGATTTGCAACATCACCAAACTGTATGATTTAAAGGATCAAAAGGTAGAGGCACTAAAAGGCGTCACCATGCGTTTTAGGCGCAGCGAATTTGTGTCAATTTTGGGTCCATCTGGCTGCGGCAAAACCACACTGCTTAATGTTATTGGCGGGCTGGATAGATACACGGATGGCGACCTTATAATCGACGGCGTTTCTACCAAAAATTTTAAGGATAAAGATTGGGATAACTATCGCAACCATAGGGTTGGATTTGTTTTTCAAAGTTATAATTTAATTCCGCATCAATCGATATTGGAAAATGTTGAGTTGGCACTAACCTTAAGCGGCGTAAATCGCAAAGATAGGCGTGCGCGTGCGGTGGAAGTGCTAAATAAAGTTGGGTTGGGGGATAAACTTAAATCCAAACCAAATCAACTATCGGGCGGGCAGATGCAGCGCGTGGCAATTGCGCGTGCCCTGGTTAACGACCCTGAAATTATCCTTGCTGACGAGCCAACTGGTGCGCTGGATAGCAAAACCAGTGTGCAAATTATGGACCTGTTAAAAGAGGTTAGTAAGGATAGGTTGGTGGTTATGGTAACGCACAATCCCGACCTAGCAAACACTTATTCTACGCGTATAATCCGCTTGCTGGATGGCGAGCTTATTGAAGATAGCAAACCATATAGCGAATCGGCTTGCAGAAACGAAATAAAGCACCATCAAGAAAAGTTAAAAAAGCAAGAGGAAAAAGAAGCCACACTGCTAGAAAAACAAAAGCAAGCAAAAAAAGATAAAAAACAAAGCAAAGCAGACACAAAATTAGATGTGGCGGCAGAAAAATCAGCAGAAAAACCGCAAAAACCTACATTTAAAAAGACAAAGAAAAAGAAAAGCATGTCGTTTTTCACCGCGCTTTTCTTAAGTTTTAAAAACCTGCTTACCAAAAAGGGCAGAACAATTATGGTGGCATTTGCGGGCAGCATTGGCATAATTGGCATTGCACTTATTTTGGCTGTCAGTGCGGGCATGACGGGATATATAAATCGCACACAAAGCGAAAGTTTGTCTAGCTACCCAGTGGCGGTGTCGGCAATCTCGGTGGACTACAATAAAGCGATGGATGCCATTGCCTCTGACGATAAGGCACAAGAAGAGGAGGACGACAGCTTTGCCATTTATGACGAAAAAGCAGCCATTATGCAGCTGGGCAAATATAACTATATCGGCAAAGAGTTTGTTAATTTTGTTAGGGATTATTACGATAAAGAAGAAAACAGCAGCAAACTAAATGATTACAACATAAGTTATGCATCATCTTGGCGGCTTATAACCCAGCAAACCATAACCGAAATGGTGCCAAAATCCGCCGAACTAGATTTAACCGATCCGAACAATTATAAAGTAAAATCTTTGCCACAAACTACATACGTTCCAATTAACGATAGCCTAAAATATAGCGTTATGTCGGGCACAACCACAAACACATTTTTTGAAGAGCTGGATAAAGATTATGTAACCTCTATTTATGATGTTAAAGGCACATATCCAACAAAAAAAGACGAGGTTGCGCTTGTTGTTAGCAGCAAAAGTTTAACCAAAACCTTTTTGGATGGATTAGGTTTGGATGATACAATTTTTGAGCCAGAAGAAAATGAGTTAACACACTATCATGCACCAATAGATTTTGAAAGTTTATTGGGCACAAAAACCTTTAAATTGCTGTATAACGACGCTTACTATAATTTAAACGGCACTGCTAAACAAGATTTTAACCTTATTAATGTGCTTAATCAAAACTCCGAGCCAGTTCAGCAGGGATTAGAGCAGCTATTTAACGATCCAAATGGCATAACACTAAAAATAACTGCCATATTAATTAAAAAAGAAGATGTTCCGGGTAGTATTTTTAGCGATGGAATAATGTACACCCACGCTTTGATGGACGAATATCGGTTAAAAAACAACAAAGAAAATTCATCTGTTACAAAAAGTGTTTATGATGGCTTGCTTGATGAAAATGGTGTTTTAAAACAAGATGCAACCTTCCCAACAAGCTACACGGTTAACATCTCCGAGCTATCCATGTTTGGCGAACAATATCAGCAAAGCCCATTTAGATACGAAACTCCACAAAAGATGAAAGAGGGTTTGCTATCTCAGGGCATTGTGCTGTCGGATAAAGATTTTGTAGATTTATATATGCAAATTTATGGTGCAAGCGATGTGCCAACCGGCATATATTTCTACGCGTCTACCTTTGATGCAAAAGATGATGTAACCGATATGGTTAGCGATTGGAACAAATATGTGGATAGCCAAAAGGACAATGCCAATTTTGTTGGGTTTAAAATATATATTACCGACAGTTCGCAGTTCTTAACCAGTGTTTTAAGCAATTTGGTTAACATAATTTCGTATGTGTTGGTGGCATTTGCGGCAATTTCACTTGTTGTATCTAGCATTATGATTGGTATTATAACCTACACCAGCGTAATCGAGCGCACAAAGGAAATTGGTGTGCTGCGCAGTGTGGGTGCATCCAAACTGGATGTGTTCCGCGTGTTCACCGCCGAAACGATTATTATTGGCTTGGCAGCTGGCTTGATTGGTGTTGGTGTGGCAGGGATAATATCAATTTTTGTAAGCGTACTGCTTAAGCATTTAACTGGTGTTGGTGGGTTGGCTATTGTGCAACCACTACCATGCCTTGCACTTGTGCTTATTAGTGTACTGTTAACCTTTATTGCCGGGCTAATTCCATCACGAATTGCCACTAAGAAAGACCCAGTGAAAGCATTACGCACCGAGTAAAAGCGTTTGTTAGTTAAACTAGTTACAGTGGGATAAAATAGGTTACATCTACACTTAGTGCTACGCAAGGCGTGTATCCGCAACCCATTTTACCCCAATGGCTAACATACTTTAATCAATCTGCGCCTTAGTGCTCCTCGTAAGCGGTTTCAAGCGGGTAAATTTTGAGAGTAAGGCAAGCAAATAGAAAGGGTCAAACTGCACTTTGGGGCTCATCGTAAGAAGTTTCGGGCGAGTAAAGTTTGAAAGTAAGGCAAGCAAGTATAAAAGGAAATATAATTAAACAATATAAAAATTCCATAATTTGTAAAATTGTGGGTAAAAAAGTTCGCATTGAGTGTTCGGTGCGAATTTTTTTGTTTTTAAACCTAAATTTGTTTTGAAATTAATGCGCAATTTGATATAATTATAAGGTTTAGAAGGGCATATGATAAATTTTAAAGAGATTGAAATCAGTGGATTTAAATCGTTTGCAGACGAAACGCACATAAACTTCGATGGCGGCATAACCGCTATTGTTGGGCCAAACGGGTGCGGTAAATCTAACATAAGCGATGCAATCCGCTGGGTTATAGGTGAACGCTCAAACAAGGCACTGCGTGCAAAAAGCACACAGGATGTTATTTTTGCCGGCACAGAAAAGCGCAAAAAGTTAAGCTATTGCGAGGTGTCGCTGGTTTTTGATAACACCAACCGCATTTTTAATATTGAATATGATGAAGTTGTTATAACTCGTAAACTGTATCGCAGTGGCGAAAGTGACTATATGATTAACCACAAACTTTGCAAACAGCGCGACATTTTGGATTTAATGTACGATAGCGGCATTGCAAAGGACGGTTATTCTATCATCGGGCAAGGTAGGGTGGAAGAAATAATTTCATCCAAGCCAGAAGATAGGCGCGCCATTTTTGAAGAGGCGGCCGGCATAGCCAAATATAAAGCCCGCAAAACCGAAACTGAAAACCGCCTAAATAACGTGCGCGATAACCTAAGCCGTGCCACCGACATTATGGGCGAAGTAGAGCGCCGCTTGGGGCCATTAAAGCGCCAAAGTGAAGATGCTAAAAAGTATCTCGAGCTGCGTGATAAACTAAAGCAGCAAGAGATTAATGCCTACGTTTTTCAGTTTGATAATGCAGAAAAAACCAAGCAAGCAATAAATGCAAAACTAACTGGATATAGGGATAATTTAAATGTGTTGGTCAGCCAAATAGAAACCTGGCAAGCCAAGTACGATAAATCGCTAAACGAAATTAACAATTTGGACAATCAGGCCAACGAACTGCACGATCAGGTGCTTAAAAACAGTTTGGAGTTAGAAAAACGCCAGAGCGACAACCGCGTTTTAAACCAACAAACCCAGTATTTAAAAGAGCAGATCGACCGCTTGCAAGCGCAAATAGATACATATAATTTGGATTTAAATCAGCGCCTTGCCCTTGTTAATAACGCCAACAAACTTATGTCGGACGAGCAGCAAAATCTGCAAAAATACAACGCGCTTAGCCAACAAGTTAGTCAAAAATATCTGGATTTGATTGACGAACTAACCAAAAACGAAGGCGAAAAAGAGCAATCTCAGCGCGACATGATAGACAATCTTTCGCGCCTAACCGACATTAAGGCAAATCTGTCCGCATACCTAACCAAGCGCGACATTATGCAAGAAAATATCAAGCACGATAAGCAAGAGTTGGACGACCTTAACGTGCAGCAAAATCAACTTAAATCGCAGTTTGAAACGCTTAAAGCCGAAGTGGACGATTTACTAGGCAAAAAGCAGACAAGCGAATCCAACTTAGAAAAAATCAATGCAAAAATAGCTACTGTAGAAGGCGGTATTGCCACGGCTAACGAGCGTATTTATGCGCTTAAAACCAGCATTTCTAACGATACAAACCGCAAAAATCTGCTTGCCAACTTGCAAGCCGAGTTTGAAGGGTATCAGTACGCAGTAAAACGTTTGCTTCAAGAGGGCAAAAAGAACCCACAACTTAACGCCGCAATTAAGGGTGTGGTGGGCAATATTATTGATGTGGACCAAAAATATTCTACCGCAATCGAACTTGCGCTTGGTGGCAGCATTCAAAACATTATAACTAAGGATGAAGGAGATGCCAAAACCCTTATAAACTACCTAAAACAAAGCAATCTGGGGCGGGCTACCTTTTTGCCAATAAGTGCGGTTA
The DNA here is from genome assembly GCA_947632645.1 of uncultured Clostridia bacterium. GTDB lineage: Bacteria > Bacillota > Clostridia > Christensenellales > UBA1242 > Onthoplasma. The sequence goes on from CANRQB010000015.1 coordinate 10,481, forward strand.
AGCAGCGCACGTTGTCTAGTAGCGAACGGCAATTTTTATCCACTCCAGGGTGCATCGGTGTGGCAAGCGAACTTGTTAAAGTGCAGGACGTTTTCCGCCCAGTTATTAATAGTTTGCTTGGCTCTACCGTGGTGTGCGATACGTTGGATAATGCCATAGTTCTAGCAAAACGCAGCGCTTATGCTTTCCGTATTGTAACCTTGGCGGGTGATATTCTGTCGCCACAGGGCAGCATGACGGGTGGTAGTGCAAAAAATAAGGATAGCCAACTTTTGGGTAAGGATGCCGAAATTAAAACTCTCACCCAAAACATAGCCACTGCAACCGCCGAACTTAATAAGGTTGAAGGGCAGTTTAGCGCACTTCAGGATGCCAACAACAAACTTAAAACCATGCTAGGCGAAACAAATTCTGCGCTTCAGCAGATAAGCACCAACTATTTTGCAAAGCAATCCAAACTGGACGGCATAAAGCAGAATATAACTGAGTTGGAAGAAGAAATTTTCACCTTAAAAAGCCAAATTAAGGTGGCGGAGAACATTGTAAGCGAACTTAACACAAAGATTAATTCGATAGATAAAAGCGACCTCGACTACAACGCCAGCAAGCAAAAAGCAGTGCAACTTACTATGGATACCGATGCCTATCAAGAACTTAAGCAAAAGCGCGATCAGTACGCCGAGGAGATGACCGCATCCCGCGTGCAAATCGCCTCTACCGAAGAAAAAATCCGCTCGCTTAATAAGGATATAGAAAGCACCAATGCCGAAATAACCAACTTAAAGCAGCAAATTGAGGGCGTGCAAAAGGAACTGGACACTCAAACCCGCTTGTATAACGAAACGATTAACCTAAACGCAAACAAAACTAAGGATAGTAAAACTTCAGAAATTCAGCAAGAAGTAGACAATTTGAACAAAAAATTGGCGCAATTTGACGAGTTTAAAAAATCGCTTATGGCAGAACTTAAAAGCATAGACGATAAAAAATCCACCTTGCAGGGCGAAAAATCCTCGCTAGATAACCGCATATATAAAGAAGAAACCAATTTGCAAAAAGTGGATATCGAAATAGAAGGCATGCAAGAGCGCATTTTTGAAGAGTACGAACTTACCTATAACGATTGCGTAAAACTTACCAATATGGATGAAACCTTCGACATCAAGCAAACCATGATTGAAATCAACCGCATCAAAAACTCGATTACCGCACTTGGCTTTGTTAACGTTAACGCGATAGAAGAGTATAAGCAAGAGGGCGCGCGCTACGACGAGATGCTCACCCAGATAGAAGACCTTAAAAAAGCAGAAGAAGATGCAGTTAAAATTATTGCCGACCTAAGTAAAGAGATGCTAGAAAAATTCAACAGCGAATTTACCAAGATTCAAGAAAACTTCACCAAAGTGTTTAAAGAATTGTTTGGTGGCGGCAATGCTAGGTTAGAACTTTTGCCAAGTGAAGATCCGCTTACCGCTGGTGTAGAAATTATTGCACAACCACCGGGCAAAGTGCTGCAACAAATAACACTACTTAGTGGTGGAGAAAAGACGATGACAGCAATTGCAATCCTATTTGCAATATTAAAATTAAAGCCAATGCCATTCTGCTTCTTGGACGAAATTGAGGCGGCGTTGGACGATGCAAATATCGAGCGCTATGCAAAATATTTAAAGCGCTTTAGTAACGATACGCAGTTTATTGTTATAACTCACCGCAAGCCAACCATGGAACTTGCCGACAGTTTGTACGGTGTTACTATGGAAGAAAAGGGTGTCAGCAAAATTGTGTCGGTTAAACTTGCCGATGCCGTTAAGGTTGCCGAAGAAGTTAAGCCGGATAAACAGGCAATCAACGCATAAAACTCCACCACATCGGTGGATTTTTTGCTGCAAAAATTTTTATATATTAAATGGCAGTAGGCAAAATAACAAAAAAATACAAATATTGCGCTATATTTATAAATTTAACAAAAAACAATTTGATTTATTCTTAATTTTTTGCTATAATTTAGTAGGGAAAGATTATGGGCATATTTAAAAAATTTTTTGATAAACTTAAATACATTTTTAAAAAAAGCGAATTAGACGACGATTTTTATGACGAGCTGGAAAGTTTGCTTGTATCTAGCGACATGGGGGTGGAAACCGCGCTTGACATAATTGACGAGCTTAAAGCGGTGTGCAAGCAAAAACTTATTAAAGAAGTAGATGCCGCAAGTAAAGAGTTAAAAACCATACTGATAAGCAAACTTAACCAACCTAAAGTGGAGTTTAACTATCCACTTATTATCACCGTGGTGGGCGTTAATGGGGTTGGCAAAACCACCAGCATTGCAAAAATGGCTAAATATTTTTTAAGTCAAAAGAAATCGGTTATGTTGGCGGCGGGCGACACCTTTAGGGCGGCGGCCACCGAGCAACTTAGTATGTGGGCAGATAGGTTAAAGGTTAAAATAGTTAAGCAAGGCGAGGGCGCAGATAGCGCGGCAGTTGTGTTTGACGCCATTGCCAGCATGAAGGCAAAAAACACCGATGTGCTTATTGTGGATACGGCGGGCAGGCTGCACACCAAAACCAATCTTATGAAGGAGTTAGAAAAAATTAACAACATAATTAAGCGCGAATATCCCGAGGCGCAAAAATTAAACCTTATTGTGCTGGATGCATCCATCGGTCAAAACAGCATTGCGCAGATAAAAGCGTTTAAAGATAGTGTGGATATAGACGGCATAATTTTAACCAAACTTGATGGCACGGCTAAGGGTGGGGTGGTATATCCCATTTTAAACGACCTAGAAGTGCCAATCGTGTTCACCGGTTATGGCGAAAAGGTGGATGACCTATCGCTGTTTGATGTAGAGGAATTTGTGGATAAAATTTTAATGTAAAAGTGTTAAAAATATAATAAAAAACATTAAATTTTAACAAATTTTACAAAAATAAAAGGGAATTATGGATTTACAAGAACGCGTTAAAATTGCCGTACTAACCAAATACTATGGCAATATGTTAACAAAAAAGCAAAGCACAATTATCTCGATGTATGTGGATAACAACTTGTCGCTAGCCGAAGTTAGTGAAGAGTTAAGCATAACGCGGCAGGCGGTTAAGGACTCACTGGATAAGGCACTTAAATACCTATTTACGTTAGAACAAAAATTGGGCTTTGTTAAAAAAATAGGCAATTTAAAAGATGCGGTTATAGGTATACCCCCTATGGGCATGTCTAAAACCGAGCGAGAAAAATTATTAAAACTTTTGGAGGAGTAGATGGCATTATTTTCTAGTTTAAGCGAAAGGTTAAATCATATATTTAGTAAACTAACCAAGCATGGCAAACTAACTGCGCTAGAAATTAAAGAAGCGATGCGCGAAATTCGTATTGCGCTGTTAGAAGCGGATGTAAACTATCAGGTTGCTAAGGATTTTATTGCGCGCGTGAGCGAACTGGCGGTGGGTGAAGAAATTTTAAAAAGCCTAACCCCAACTCAGCAGGTTATAAAAATTGTGCGTGACGAGTTAACCAAACTTATGGGCGAAGAAAATCAAAAATTAGAAGTAGCAAGCAAACCACCAACAATTATTATGATGTGCGGGCTTCAGGGTAGTGGTAAAACCACACTTTCGGGCAAACTTGCACTTAAACTAAAAAAAGAAGGCAAAAAACCGCTACTTGTTGCGTGTGACATATATCGCCCCGCTGCAATCGACCAACTTAAAGTGCTTGGCAAATCCATCCAAGTGGATGTGTTTGAGCGCGGCACAAACAACCCGGTTAAAACCATAAAAGAAGCAATCGATTATGCCAACAAATTTGCGCTTGATACATTAATTATCGATACCGCGGGCCGCCTTCAAATCGACGAAAAGTTGATGAACGAGTTAAAAGAGATTAAAAAGGCGATAAATCCAACCGAAATTTTGCTGGTTATCGATGCCATGATTGGGCAAGAGGCGGTTAATGTTTCTACTGCGTTTAATGATGCGCTAGATGTAACAGGTGTTGTGCTAACCAAAATTGATGGCGACACGCGTGGTGGTGCGGCACTTTCTATCCGACAGGTTATAGGCAAGCCAATAAAATTTGTATCGGTGGGCGAAAAAATGACCGATCTCGAGCCATTTTACCCAGACCGCATGGCATCGCGTATACTTGGCATGGGCGATGTGCTTACCCTTATCGACAAGGCGCAAGAGGCGGTTGACGAACAAACCGCACGCGAAATGGAGCGCAAATTTAAAGAGAATAGTTTTGACCTTAATGACTACATTCAGCAAGTCAATTCACTTAAAAAGATGGGTGGGCTTAAATCGGTGCTATCCATGATGCCGGGGCTGGGCGGCAAACTTAAGCAGATAGAAGATTCGATTGATGAAAAGGTGCTAGAAAAAAATAAGGCGATAATCCAATCCATGACGCCAAAAGAGCGTGCCAATCCAGACATAATCAACGGCAGCCGTCGCCAACGCATAGCAAAGGGTGCGGGCGTGGAAGTTAGTGATATAAATCAACTTATCCGCCAATTTAACCAAAGCAAAGAAATGATGCGCATGCTAAAAAATCCAAAAGCATACGGCGGCAAGATGGCAATGCTAAAAAAACTTATGGGTGGCTAAAGTGCTTGGATTTAAGCATTTCTTAAAAAAATATTAAAAACTCACTTTGCATTATTATGTAAATTTTAATTTAGTTGCAGAGTGGTTTTTTGTTACTTTTTATCCAATAAAAAGTAAAAAATATAGTAAAAATATAACAATAATTAAAAATTATTTAATTTTTTGTTTGAAAAATTAATTTTTTGTTGTATTATTTAAGTGTGATAAATTGGTTCCCCGGTCATATGAATAAAACCCTAAAGCAGATGCAGCAAGATAGCAAACTGTGTGCTTGTTTTATTTATGTGTTGGATGCGCGCTGCCCAAAAAGCTCGCTTAACCCAGAATTTGTGCGCGTAATTAAGGATAAACCGATAATTTATGTGCTAAATAAAGCCGACTTGGTAACCACGCAAGATATAGCCAAAAGCAAGCAATATTTTAAAAAGATAGGGGCGGGCTGTGTTTCGCTTGAGGCCACAAAATCCAACAGCAGCAAAGTTATATTGGACGAAATTAATCGTGTGTTTGTCGAGCGAATAAAACAAAACCAACTTCTTGGCGCTAACTTTATAATCCGTGCCATGATTTTGGGTGTGCCAAATTCGGGTAAATCCACCATTGTAAACAACCTTGCAAACAAATCGCGCGCGGTGGCATCTAATCGTGCAGGCGTAACAAAATCTAAGCAATGGATTCGCCTAAACAATGTAGAATTTATGGACACGCCGGGTGTGCTGCTGCCAAATTTTGAAGATGAAAAGGTTGCATATAATTTGGCTTTTGTGGGCAGCATAAAAGACGAAGTTGTTAATTTAGTGGATGTTGCTTGCCATTTAATTGCAAAACTTAGTGAAATTGATAGCAGCATAATTGCATCTAGATATGGGGTTGATAGCTTATTAAATACACAAAGTGTAGATAAATGGTCGCATGATATTTTAACTGCGATTGGCAAAAAGCGCGGCTCAGTTATCTCGGGCGGAGAAATAGATTTAGAGCGCGCAGCCAAAATTTTGCTAACCGATTTTAGAAGCGGCAAACTGGGAAAAATCTGTTTAGAGTAAAGGGCGATAATGAAAATTTTAAAAACAAAACTAAATATTGTTTTGGGTGGTGGTTATGATAGACACCGCTAAAATTTTTGAATACGATAAATCGCTTTTAAAGGGCAAAATAAAAACTATTGGTGGCATAGACGAGGTTGGGCGCGGCCCACTTGCCGGCCCGGTTGTAACCGCTATGGTTATTATGCCGTACGATAAAATGATAGACGGCGTGTTTGATAGCAAGGCACTAACTAAGGCCAAGCGAGAAAAATTGTACACCCAAATTTTAGATAGTGCAATATGCGTTTCTATAGCGCAAAAAAGCGAAAAGGTTATAGACGAAATTAACATACTAAACGCCACCAAACAGGCCATGATAGAAAGTTACAACAACGCCACAATCAAGCCCGATTTGCTGCTTATAGATGCGGTTAAACTAAACATTGCACCCAACGAGCGCGCAATAATTAAGGGCGATGCCACCAGTTATGCCATTGCGTGCGCATCCATTGTTGCCAAGGTGTATCGGGATAAACTTATGGAAGATTATTCTAAAAAATACGCAGCCTACGGATTTGAACAAAACGCTGGCTATGGCACAAAACAGCACACCACCGCCATTTTATCAAACGGAATTTGCCCAATACATCGGCTATCGTTTTTAAAAAATCTGCTAGGCGAAGTTGAATGCGAAAAACTTAAAATTCAGCGCGAAAAAGAGGGTGCAAATGGATAATTTAACCTATGGCAAAAAGGGCGAAATTTTGGCGCAAAACTATCTTAAAAAACTTGGATATAAAATAATTGCCACAAATATGAAAAACAATATTGGCGAAATTGATATAATTGCAAAACACAAAAAAACCATAGTTTTTGTTGAGGTTAAAACCCGCATATCTAACGCATTTGGCTATCCGGCTGAGGCGGTGGACGAGCGTAAACAACAAAAAATTCGCGCAGTTGCCGAACTATATCTGCAGCAAAACAAACTTACAAATGCACCCTGCCGCTTTGATGTTGTGTCGGTTTTGGGCGACGAGGATTATAAAATCGACCACATAATAAACGCGTTTTAAAAATTTTATTTTTAAAATAATAGTTATGTGTGTTTTTTGTTGACATTATATTTCATTTTTGTTATTTTAAATTGAAGGTGATTATGAGTAAATATAAAAAAGTTAATTTAATAAACGGCGCAAAATTGTATTTTAGAAAGAACGATATCAACTCTTCCACAATAATCAGGGTAAAATTTCCTTCTGGTGCGCGTGAGGACGGCAAAAAACCGGGGCTTGCACATCTAACTGAGCACATGATTTTTACTGGCACGCCAAAGCACACAAAAGAGGAGCTTTCTAAAATAAATGCAAGTTTTGGCTATTCCAATGCGGAAACCAATGCTATGAATATTAGATTTGTTGGCGAATTTTTGCCTAAACAACTTAAAGATTATCTAGAATATTTAAGCGAAATGTTAACACAGTCACTTTTAACTAAAAAATTGCTAGAGGAAGAAAAAAAGATAGTTTTGCAAGAGTTTAAAGGCCGCACTGACGACCATAAGTTTTTAAACTATCATTTCAATAATTGTAAACTTTGCCCACTGGATGTGTACATAAACACAGTTATAGGTAAAGAAGAGGCGGTTAAATCAATAACAACAAGCGAAGTTAGAAAATTTATAAAAAGCTATTTTGTTGCAAACAATTGCACAGTGTTTTTGTGTGCGCCAATAAGTTTAAATAAGGCAAAAAAGATGCTAAACAACTTACTTATTAAAAATTTGCCGATAAACAAAAATTTGCCTAAGTTGGATAAATTTTATTTTGAAGCGCAAAATCAAAAATTCTTTCAAAATAAATTTGTGGATATAAACAAATGCTACACCACAATAAACATGGTGTATGATAAACCATGGAATGATTTTGATTTCTACAACAAGTTTTCGCTGGTTATGTACGCGCTTAATATGGAGGGCTATGGCTTGCATAAACTGTTGCGGCTAGATAACAAGTTGGTGTATTTTGCAGGCGCGGCAAGTTCGATAGCCAAAAATAATGGCATGATATTTTTTGAAGCGGAAAGCAGCAAGGATAATGTTAATGCAATAATAACCAAACTGGGCGAGTGGATAAAAACCTTTGCCCAAAATGGGATAGATCAAAAAACTTTGGATGTTATTAAGGATAAACACAAATTTAATATTGCAACACAAATTCCTAGTCCGTTTAGATATATGGGCAAACTAGAAGCGTACGAATTAAAACAAATTTTAGAAAATAGCAAAAAATTGTTTAAAGATAAAATGAATTTAACCTTAGACGAACTTAACGCCATGATAAAAGAGGTGTTTTCGTCTGCGCGCTTTAGTTGCAGCGTGTATGGCGACATTAAAAAAGATGCCCTTATAAGCGAAAAACAATTTAACAAACTATATAATTAATTTGCGCATTTTGCGCATTTTTTAAAAATAATATAAAAATTTTTATTTTATTGGTTGACTTTTTTTATTTTTGTGATATAATTATTGTAATAAATAGATAACAAATTGCATTTTGCAATTTTTATATATAAAAATTTAATATATACATAAATCGTGTTTTTTACGATTTTTCTTGCAATGTAAATTTGTTTTTTAAGGAGATTTATGGATAAACTTATTTCTAGTGAAGAATTTGATTCAACGATCAAAAACAATGCCGACCTAACCCCAACAACTAAGCTTAGGGGAACGGCGTTTAAATCTAGCACAAAACAAAATGTGGCTGCAAAAAATGTTAAGCCAAAACAAAATGTGGCAAAAACAACAAATGTTCAGCCAAAAGCGCAAAAGGCACAAGTTAATGTGAAAAATGTGCAAACAAAGGCGCAACCAAAAGTTCAACCAAAAGCGCAACCGAAACAAAATCGCGCAGTAAAAGAAAGTGCTAAACCAACAAACACCAATCAAGCGCAATTCTTTTTTGACGAGCAAAATGTGGAGGAAAATGATCTTAAAACCAATAGCAAAAATTTAAAGGTTATGTTTTTGGGCGGTATTGGCGAAATCGGCAAAAACATGACGGTGCTAGAATACGGCAACGATATAGTTATTATCGACTGCGGGGTTATGTTTCCAACCAACGACCTATTGGGTATCGACCTGGTTGTGCCAGATATAACCTACCTAAAGCAAAATCAGGATAAAATCCGCGGCTTTTTAATAACACACGGGCACGAGGACCATATAGGCAGTGTGCCATATGTGGTTAACGAAATTAAAGCGCCAATATATGCCAGCAAAATGACGTGCGCACTTATACAAAAAAAGATGGAAGATTTTAAGCGCATCGAGTATAAAACCATAGCGGTGGAGGCAAAACAAAAAATTAAACTTGGCTGCTTCGAGGTGGAATTTATCCATGTAAATCATGCCATACCCGGCGCGTTTGCACTTGCAATAAACACTCCAGTAGGCATGGTGGTGCACACGGGCGATTTTAAAATAGATTTAACCCCAATTTATGATGAATTGTTTGATTTTCATTCGTTTGCCGAACTTGGCAAAAAGGGTGTGCTACTGTATATGTCGGATAGCACAAATGCCGAGCGTGAAGGTTATTCGCTAAGCGAGCGTGTGGTTGGCACAACATTGGATAGATTGTTTGGCGAGCATAAGGATAGGCGACTGGTGGTTGCAAGTTTTGCATCCAATGTGGATAGGGTGCAAGAGGTTATAACCCTTGCAGAAAAATATAAGCGTAAGGTGGTGCTTGCCGGACGTAGTATGGTTAATGTAACCGATGTGGCTTGTCAACTAAATGAAATGACCATAAATAAAGACACTTTAATTGATGTAAATAAAATGAAAAACTATCAGGATGGCGAACTGCTTATCCTTTGCACGGGCAGCCAGGGCGAGCCACACAGCGCGCTAGATAGGCTTGCCAGTGGCGAATTTAAGGGGATAGAAATTGGCGATAACGATACAGTAATATTTTCGTCCAGCCCAATACCTGGCAACGAAAAAAGCATAAACAACATTATTAATAAACTTATTATCCTTGGTGCAAAGGTTATCTACAGCCAACTGGAGCAGGTGCATGCCAGCGGCCACGCATGCAAGGAAGAGATGAAACTTATGCTAAATATCGTTCGCCCTAAATACTTTATCCCTGTGCATGGCGAGCAAAAACATTTGCTTGCCCAGCGCGAAACTGCAATATCGGTGGGTATGGATAGGCACAATATTCTTCTACCTATGCTTGGCATGTGTGTGGAAGTTAACAAAAACCTGCTTAAGGTGGCGGGAACTGTTCCGTTTGGCAGCAGATTGATAGACGGTGCGGGCATAGGAGAGATGGAAAGCAATGTGCTTAAAGAGCGCAAACAACTAAGTGAAGATGGCTTGTGCATAGTTATGCTTAATGTAAACTCGCTTAAAGGGGAACTTAATTCGCGCCCAGAAATTGTATCGCGCGGGTTCACCTATATGGGCGAAGCGCAAACATGGCTAGAAGATGCGCGCACAACAATTGTTAATAGTTTGGATGGCGCACTGCTCCGTTCGCGTGACTATCAAACAATAAAAATAAATTTACGCAAGGCACTAACCGGCTATTTAAGAAAAAAATTAAAGCGCACCCCAATGATTATTCCAATTATAATAGAAAGCAACAACTAACGGGCATGGCTCGTTTTTTGTTTTTTAACTGCCACAAAATTGTTATAAAATTTTTAATTTTATATATTAAATCTTTTGACATATTTCTTATTTTTTGGTAAATTATAGTTAAGGAGAAAATTATGGATAATACAGAATTTTTAGCAAAACAAAATTTATATATTCAACCATATTTGCTGCAAAATAGGGCGGATTTAAAACCCGGCAACTTACAAGAAATTTGCAACGATAGCATAAAACAACTTGAAAATAGTTTGCAAAAGTGTGAAAATTTAATTTTCGAAAACAAACAAACTAAAAGGATTTTAACGCAACAAATAAAAAACGAAATAAACAACTTAAATAATGCTGCCCAAAAGCAGGATGTAGAAACACTAAAACTAATTTTGCAAGAGGAGTTAGCAGATGCAAAAGATGTAGCGCAAAATAAAGCAGTTAGCGAAATGCTAATAAAACATGTAAAAAATCAAACCCCAATTATTAACGATTTATTAGAGCAGAAAAAGCAAATAGACCAAATACAAATATACACAATCAACTATGTTAAAGCACAACTTGGCATGTTCACTTACACGGAAGAAGAACAGCAAGAACTAAAAAAATTGTTGGCATCTTGCAATAGGGGATTTAAAAAGATTTTAGATGGCTACGAACAATATGTTAAACAAGAGAAAGCAGAATCCACCGCCGCAGCCGGTGTATAAAAATTTTAAATAAATTTTAAAAACCAGTTGACTTATAAAAAATGTTATGCTATAATACTCCCATGTGAATTGTGCAATTTGCACATAACAATTTAAACGGAGGTTAATATGGCAGTTCCTAAAAGGAAAGTGTCCCATGCTAGGCGCAACAAACGCCGCGCTAACTATAAAGCAATTGCCCCAACAATGGTGGAATGCCCACATTGTCACGAAAAAACTGTAGCTCACCAAGTTTGCAAAAACTGCGGCTACTACGACGGGGAACAAGTTGTTGTTATGGATAAGGACAAAAAAGAATCTAAATAATTTAATTAGGGCGTTTGCCCTTTTTTTGTACAATGAAAACCCCCAGATAGTCTGGGGGTTCGGGGAGTTATACGTTTGCACCCAAAACACCTCCTGT
>CANRQB010000016.1 GCA_947632645.1 uncultured Clostridia bacterium
CCGACCCCCGCCTTAGAAGGGCGATGCTCTATCCAACTGAGCTATTGACGCGCGTCGCAAACTGCGCTTTTGCTAAATTAATTTGGCAAGCAAATTAATTGTAAGCCTGAAGTTTGTTTGCTCCTTCTTAAGAAAGGGGACCTGCTTCCCCTTTCTTCCTTTCCTCTTGACTCGCTTGCAAAACTTCGGGGCCCCCACAAAAAGCAGTTTTTTGTGGGGATAAGGAGCAATCGTGTATAAGTTGAAATTTGCGAGTTTATGAGCAAATGATTTAAAACACGAATTGTGACGCGAAGGAACACCCACTGGTTTCCCTTAATAAATCCTTTCCTGAAATGTGCTTCCCTTCGTAGGGGAACTATCGCAGGTAGTTCGTATGAATTTCTACGCAAGAGAGCTTCGAAGTAAAGCTTTCGAATGAAGGGATTATAAAGGGGAGAATTTTCGCCCCTTTATAGAAGCAAGCAATCAACTAACAATGAAGTTTGCATTTTACATGCAAACGATAAAAGAAGTTGTATTGCTTGCGTGGAGCGGGCGAAGGGAACTATTGCGTTGCAATAGATAACGCTCAACCATTAAAGGTTTCGCTAACTCGCAATTAAAAACAACAAGCAGTTGTTGTTTTCTTAACATTGCTCGCCCCCTCGGTGTTCGATTCCTTCGCCTTACATAAACAACGATAATGGGCTGGAGCGGGCGAAGGGAATCGAACCCTCGTAACTAGCTTGGAAGGCTAGCGCTCTACCATTGAGCTACGCCCGCATAAATAACATGTTTATTTTACCAATAATTTTGATATTTGTCAATACAATTTTGGGCAAAATTTAAATTTATATGGCTATTTTGTGGTTTCTTTAAATTTTTTTTGAAAACTTTTGCAAAAACACTTGTTTTTTTAAAAAATATAGTGTATAATACAAAAGTCGCAATAGTTATTGGTCCATTAGCTCAGTTGGTAGAGCACATGACTTTTAATCATGGTGTCCCGGGTTCAAGTCCCGGATGGGCCACCATTTTATTTTTTTAAAGAGCATTTAAAAAGATAAAATATGCGGATGTGGCGAAATTGGCAGACGCGCTAGACTTAGGATCTAGTGGGTGACCGTGGGGGTTCAAGTCCCTTCATCCGCACCAAACATACTATTTTATAGGTGATTTTACTAAAGAAACAAACAAAAAATTGCGGTAATAATTTAATAAATTTGTATCTTTGACACCATTTTTGACACCATTTTAGTTGACAAATTTTATCCAAAAAAATAAAAATGTTAGTAAATTTTACTAGCATTTTTTATAATAAAAAAGCAAATCCACTATTACATCATCAATTTATTTGGCTAAGTGGTATAAAATTCTCTGTGCATATTGATTGCACCGAGTTCTTTTTTAAAATTTCACATATTTTTATTTGAATTTGCATATTTTTATCCTTTTAATTGAAATTTAATAGGTTGATTTAAAAAATTTGAAAAATTTTGAAATTTTGAATTTTTTTAACAATTTTTAAAGTCGCTTCGCGACTTTATTCTAAGATGTATCTTTCAAATCAATGTTCGGGCAGGCACTGCCAAACTACGTTATGGCAGTACCCACCACTCCCATTGCTTTGATTTAACTTTATAACACAGTTATAAACACTCGTTCACTGCGTATCGGCCGTATCGTCTTTTATGCTTTCGTTGTCTATTTGTGGCTCTTCGCTTTCTTGTTCTAAATCGTCCATATCCAATTGGCCATCTATTATATTAGAGTCAGGTTGTGATACCGTTGTATCTGCTTCTTTTGCTTCATCAAACATTAGATTTGCATCAGGCGGCACTATTGCTTGCTCTTTATGAAATAGTTTCTTTATCCAACAAATAAACTTATTTTGCTTATTAGGTTTATCTTCATTAATAACTACTTGGCCGCCACTTTGTTTCTTAACATCGTTATCCCAAATGGCTAGACCAACTTTTCGGCGTTTTTCTAGGTCCTTTTGATATTTCTTTAATATCGATTTTCGCCTTAAAAAACGCGAATTTTCGGCCAAACTTTCAAACTGCTCATTATAATAAGATACAATTTGTCTATGTTTTTCTAACAATTGTAAATATTCATCAGTTGTCATTTTGCTGCTCCTTTGATTTCTTTAATTTATCCTTAGTTGCGCGAGACATTTTGCGATATGCATCGTCTGGTGTATAAGGATGCTCACTCACATAATTTTCGATATATTCTTTAGTGTCAGATCCAAGCTCCTTAAATCTTGCATTTAATCCACGTTTAATGGCAAGGTCAATAAAGTACTCTTCACCCTCTTGACTATCAAAATGATTAAACGGATTGCCTTCATAAGTGTAGGTAGTATGAATATAAGTTTTTTTGTCAGTGGTAAGGTATCTTTCTAAGTCATATAGATTCTTAAAGAATTTTAGCTTAAACACTGCCTTTACAATAAAGCCAAATTTATCATAATAGTGGGTAACACCCTCTATTTCTATAATCCGTGCGTTATCACGGATGTTTAGATCCAAAATTTTTGCACGTTGTGTAAATAATAAAATGTCTAGTCCCCATTTACGATGCAATTGTAACTCAGTAGATACACGTGGATGCATTGTGGCACTATCTCGGCCACTAGCTTCTTTTTGTGCTTCATCCCAAATGACAAGTGAATAGGGATAAGGGCAGTACGTTTCGTAAAAATCGTCATACCGTCCAATTTTATCCCCAGGCAAATCATAATTTTGTATGTATTCGCCATTTTTTGTTGTCCAAATTGTTTCATTTGATTGTAAACAATGTTGTGGCATAACAAAACTTGTTTCATATTTAGCATTTAATTCTTGCGTTTTTGCTATAGATAACCTTAACCTAGTTTTTGGTGGTATTTTTAAAAACTCCAAACAACCTTTACTATCCATAGTTGAATCAAAATCATTGCGTAAATAATGGTCTCCAATGCACGCGGCAAGTTCTGACTTGCCGGTGCCTGAAGCCGCATAAAAGTAATACATCATAATATTTTACCTTTCAAATAATTAAACGCGTTCCAATGTTGCATATGTAGCTTGTGTCGGATCGTGAGTATTAGTTAAAGCCCACGTATTAGAATATTTGTCAAACGTGAAAGTGAATGATACATCGACTTTTGTTTTATCCGAAAACATTGCGCTAAAAGTAAATGTGGCATAAAGGTTATCACTACTTAACTCTAAATTCTTAAATCCAAACATTGCGCCACCGCCACGGTCATCAAAACTAACATTGGTTAAACGAGTATCTACAATTGAAAATGTTAGATAGGTTGGAACACCGATCTTCTTGCCTCCAAATGATATTTTATAATTGCCATCCATCAGATAGTAATATCTTGCAGTAAATAACGTATCACATGTTATAGTTATAGAGCCCACATCAACATTAGCGCCATCTAATAGCCAGCTTTCAAATGCCATGCCCTGCTTAAAAGATGGACTAGGGGCCACTGCTTTTTCTCCATTGCGAACTTTTAATGTTTGTGTTGAGACACCATCATTAAATGTAACACTATACAATCTAGTAAATTTAGCAGTAAATGTTACATCGCTATTTATAGCATATTTTGTTACATCAACAATTCCGTTATTTACAGTCCAGCCATCAAAATCATAATCTTGTCTAACAGGTGTATTTGGTAAATTTGCAAATTCACCATGTCTTACTGACTGTGTCGTAATGCTGCCATTATTGTCAAATTTAACAGTATGGCGTTGCGTAAATTTAGCAGTGAATGTTGTATCTTCAGTTATAGTAATAGATAAAGGATCTACCAAATTGCCTTTGTATAGCCAACCATCAAAATCATATCCCTTTTTGCTTGGTGTATCAACTTTAGCAACCTTTTGACCATCGCGCACGGTTTGAGTTTTGTTATCATTATCAATACTAAATGTTACAGTAAATAATTGAGTATATTTAGCTGTAAAAGTTGTATTTTGAGTAATAACTACACTCGCTGGATTTACAAATGTTGATGTAATATTATTCATATACCAGCCGTCAAATTCGTATCCTTCACGCAAAGTATTAATAGGTACTGATTTTACATATTCGCCATCTCGCACAGTTTCAGTTGTTTTGTTACCAGCAATATCATAAGTAACGGTAAATAATTGCGTATAGGCCGCATAGAATGTTGTATCTGAAGTGATTGCCTGTTTTTTAGGATCAACTATGCTGCTGCCTGAGTTCAATTTCCAGCCATCAAACTCAAATCCAACTTTATCAGTATTTGTAGGAACATCCTGCACAAATTCACCCTCACGAACGGTGCGATTTACTGAATTGTTGTTAAACATAAACGTAACAGTGTACAATCTTGTAAACTTTGCAGTAAATGTTGTATCATCCGTTATTGTTTGTTCGTTAGGGTTGATAAAACTTTCGCCATTATTCATTACCCAACCGTCAAACTCATAATTGTATTTTGATGGGGTTTCTAGTGGTGTAATTCTTTCACCATCACGCACTGTTTGTGTGGTGATATAGCCATCTATGTTGATAATAACTTGATGTAATTTTGTAAATTTTGCTGTGAATGTAGTGTCTGCTGAAATTATTTCATTGTTAGGATTTACAAACCCACCATTATTATCTTTTATCCAGCCATCAAATTCATAGCCATTTAAAGAAGGGTCAGTAATAGATTTTATTTTCTCACCATTTCTAACGGTCTGGATGCTTGTTTGACCATTAACAATAATTTTAACAGTAAATAATTGAGTAAATTTAGCTGTAAATATTGTATCTGCCTGTATCTTCTGATCGTTAGGATTTACAAAATCTTCTTCGCCATTCATCTGCCAACCGTCAAATTCGTAGCCAGGTTTTGAAGGGTCAAGCACTGGTGAGATTTTTTCGCCATCACGTACCTTTTGAGTAGTAGTATTTTCTTCATCTATAACAATTTGAACTGAATGCAATTTTGTATATTTAGCAGTAAACGTGGTATTTTTAGTAATTTGTTTAGAGGATGGGTTGACAATTTCATCTCCTGACAGCCAACCATCAAAATCGTAGCCATCTTTTGCTGTGTTTGTTGGTATATTTTTGACATATTCGCCATCCCGAACTCTTTCAGTGGTTTGATCTCCATTTATGTTATAAGTAACAGTGAATAATTCGGTCCATTTAGCATTAAATGTTTCATCTTTTAAAATCAAAACACTTTTTGGATTTACTATTCCATCAGTTAATACCCAACCATCAAACTCAAAATTCTCTTTGCTAGGATTATCTGGTATTTCACTAAGATATTCACCATTGCGAATTTTATATGTTTTTGCTTCGTTAACACCATCATTAAAGGTTACGGTATGTATTTTTGTAAATTTTGCAATAAACACAGTGTCAGCCGTGATTTGTGTTTGTAACGGATCAATAACGCTAACACCATCCAAAGTCCAGCCATCAAATTCGTAACCATCTTTAGATGGATCATTAGGCTTTGTAGGATAAGCATCTTTTTCCACAATTTGAGTGTCTATATAACCGCTATCAGTTTGATATTTAACGGAATATTTATAAGTTACATTAGCTACTATAATACAGTTTTTAGTTATAGGGTAACTTGACAAATCAATTTTTTCGCCATCAGCCATCCAGTAATTAAAAATCACATAATCAGTAGATTCAGGATTTACGACACTTGAAAAACTACCTTTATTGACAATTTGCAAATTATATACAGCACCATTAAACATAAATGTTACTACGGCCTGTGCATCATCTTCTAAACTAGAAATATAAGATTGATAATATTGGATAGATTTTTCTAACTCGTCAATCTTTGCTTTGTACTGCTTATTTGTTAAGTTATTGTTATTTATTTCTTCTTGAAGGTTAACAATTTGCGAACTTAATTGTGTGACTTGAGTATTTAAATTATCAATGGTTTTTAAATTAAGCTCATTTGTGGTTTGTAAGCTGCGTATGTTGCTCTCTAATGTTTGAATGCTGCCCTTAAGAGTTAAAATCTCTTGTGATTTTAGGTTATTATCGTTAGTTAATGTTAAGATTTGTGTTTCCATGCTTTTGTTGTTGTCAGTTAATGTTTTAATTTGTTGTGTTTTTAAAGCAATATCATTTTCATATTCAACAATCTTAAGATTAGCATTTATTATATCTTGTGCTTTTTGTGCATTATCTGCGGTCAAAGTTTCAATTTGGCCTTCTAAATTAGTTTTAGCTTTTGTTAAGCTGTCAATTTGTTGTTGATTAACGCTAGTTTGTCCTCTTAAATCACCAATTGTAGCATTTAATTCTGAAACTTGTTTTTTATAATTTTCAATATTTGTTTCATTCTGCGTAATAGTTTCTTGAGCATCGGAATTGGCCTTTTTTAATCTTGATATCTCGCCATTAAGATTTTCAATTTGACCTTCTAATTCACCAATTTTGATAGTCGCTTCATTCAATTTTTTGCGTAATTCAGAAATTGTGCCATCATTTTGTGAAATTGTATCTTGTAACCCTTCAATTTGAGTGTTTAATTTTGCTTTTTCACCATTTAATGATGAAATTTCATTTTCTTTTAAGGTTATATCTGCTTGCAAAGAACTAATTAATGTTTCTTTTTGTAATATACTATCTTGTAATGTATTGATTTGTATATCTTTTTGTTTATTTTCTTCATCTAACGTTGCAACTTTTGAAACATAATCTTGAAGCGCAACATTTTGTTCTGCAACCAAATCATGATATTCACCAAGTTGCTGCTTATAATATTCTTCGTTAGTTAAAGCATTTTCGTAACCTAATTTATAATCGTTTTTATGTTTTTCATTGTTTAAATGCAATGTAGTACCAACACTGGCGCCTACCGTTGCACCTAGGGCTAATCCGGGGATTAGTAAATATTTTAGCCACCACTTCATATGGCAATCTCCTTTTAAACCGCTTCTGCGGTGTAATTAACTGTGATTTTTACATAATTAGCATTTGTCCAGCTAACCGTGTATTCGTTAGAATTTGTAGAATACGATATGGTATGTTGCCCGTCAGTATCTACAACAATGTTTTTGATGTTTTTATTTAAAACAGTAAAGATATTTAAACTATCGTTTCTATTAACAAGTAATTGTGTGCTATTTATGTTTTGTAAAACCGAATCATGTTCAACATAAACTTTACCTTCATTTGTTACATTTATGCTACAATCAATACGGCCTAATTCATCGTTGGATTGCATAGAATTCATTGTAAATGGATTTTCTACTATCGTAACAGTAAAATCGTTATTCTTAAAATAATTCATTAACAATCCCAAACCGTCACTAGGTAATGTGATCCTCAATGTCGATGATTGTGTGTGAAATGCACAATCTATAGTAATATTTGATGTTTTTATTGGCTGATTTTCAATGTCTTTATATGTTAATGGATAGATAGCCTTTATACTACCAGCATTTTGCGTATAGTCTAAAACAATATCATTGTTAATAAAGATAGCATAGTTATTCAAAAGTCCATTAAAATCTTGTGGCTCAAAATTCATTTCATATGTAGCCACACCATCTTTATTAGCAAATGATATATCGTTCATATTAGCAGAGAATAACACATCGTCATTTGAAATGTAATCTTTTATAGGCAACTTTTCGTATGCAGCTGCAGTAGGATTGCCAATAGTATAACTTTTTGGCAAAATATAAGTTTTATAAACGAACATAAGAACGCAAATTAAATCTATCAACAAGCAAATTAAAATCTGCATCCAATCGTGTTTACGTAATTCCATACTAGGCCCTCCTGTTCAGTGTTATTTCAACACTGCATTTATCCTGGTTTAACATTTCAAAATTTTCAGGCACGTTATTAATAACAAATGAGTCAATATCAAAATCAAAATATTGTAGATCAATACCAGCAACTGGATTTGATAATGCATTCATATCAATTACTATATTGATTTTGCCAACTGTTTTCAAATAGTTGGAAAAAGCAGCATCAATAGTTAAAAACTTTTTACCATAAGAATCATAATAGATATAATTCAAATTCTTTTGAGTTAGTTTGTGATCAGTTTCTGCTTGCCAAAAATCTTGAACTTCTTGATCATTATTTAAAGACCAGGTTGTGGAATATCCTACTATATTGAACATACTATCTTTACACTCGGTTGCACCGTCTTTTGTATATTCAACTGGGATCGAAAACAAATTTTTATTTTCAGTTGTCGGTTCTAAATCCCAATATTTGCCACTTTCATCCTGGTACTCAATTTTTAAATAATCAGCCAAATCGAAGAAATCTAATGGATAGCCTTTATACTCTTCTTTTAAACTATCCGTATTCGCGCTTGGCATTACGGCAGCGAATACATCAAACCAAGTGTATTTAGCAGTTTTTGTGACTTTTTTATTAAAAAACAAAATAGAGCTATCAGTTTGATATGTATATTCATTAAGAGTAAGTCGATAAAATTTGCCGCCAATATCTATTAACAAATAATCGTCAGTTTTTTCATCTGGCAATTTGTAATAACTTGTACCATTATCTGCGGTGCAATATAAATAAAAATCACCAAACACATATGTATTGTTATAAAGATGCCCAGGTCCAAATTTATTTTGTAGCATAGGTAAAGTTACTAACATGAAATTTGAATTTATTTGAGTAGAATTAACTACCACATAATCACCAACACATTGAATCCCAAAACCTTTAATTCCTTTACCTTCAGTATCAGTATAAGAATTAAATTGCATTTCGTATAAATGTTGGCCATTGTTGTTTTCATTGCTGTTTATTTTAACCTTTAATACACTCGGCTGCTCTTCTTCTCTTGAGTAGGTTAATCTATCGATGTATGTTGTGGTTAAAGTCCATGGTTTGTTTATGGCAATTATGTTATACAAAGCCCAGCCGCCCAGAACAGCACAAACAATGGTTATAATATATAAAATCACAAAAAATGTTACTTTTGATTTAGAATTATCCATATCATACTCCTATAATTGCTAATGGGCTAACGGCTAATAAACCATCATTCCAACCAAAAAGATTAAATATTTTTGATAAAAATTTGAAGCCATTGGCGCAAGCGTTTAATATCCATGCTGCACCATTAAATATCCATGTGCCAGTAAAAATTGCAACCGCAACTATAACTAAACAAATTATTATCCATTTCATAGGCCGATCCAACCTTTTATTTTAAACCAGCCATTTTTTAAAATATTGCTAATAAAATGTAACCAGTCAAAGAATTCAGCTTTTATTGATTGGTCGTGTATAGATGCCATAATTCCACAAACTATAGTTAATGTTAAAGCAATACACCAAACAACAATAAGAAAAATTCCCAAACCTATAAAAAATTTTTTCATTATTTATCCTTTTAAGACCTGTTTAATTCTCCTTTAATGATTGTTTTTCGTAATCTGCTTTTAATTTCAAATTTTGTTTTTCATGTTCGTAATAGTTCTGTGCGCTGACAACTATTTGTGATAAATATTGATTTCGTGGTGTCCATATACACCATGGTGATCCTTTGCCAACAAGTTTCCAAATTTTCTTTGGCGTTATTGTAGAGCCAGCATTAATGATAGCAGATAAGATATATGCCGGCCTATTTTTCAAACTATCATACTTATTTACAATATTTGAAAGTATGCCTTGCAACTCTTCATCTGTTATATTAAGCAAAACATCGCTAAATGGATTGTTATTGTCAAATTTTAAACACCTAAAACGCAAACCAGTTGACAAACGCGACTGGTTGTCCGCTTCAATAACCGTGTCAACAATTTCATCTATAAATCTTTTAAAATATGAATTTTGTTTATAGACATTTTCAAATAAATATAAGTATGGCGCGCGTTCTTTTTGTGTATGTTGTGGCGCTTGTATTGTATTGCTCAGTATTTCATAGCTGCTGAATATTGTTGAGTTATCCACATTTTCTCTCACGCGCACGCACGCGCTTTTTATATTTATATTTTTATTATTACTAACTAAACTATTACTAACGTACCGGTCATTTTCGCGAAAATTTACCGCATTTGCGCAAGTATTTTCGTTGTAAGCGAAATTTTTTTCGTTTTCAGCGAAATATTTTTCGCAAGCCTGATTATTCAAAATTTTTGATACTGTATCTTCAATAGTTGTTGCAGATGATTGCCAATCATTGTGATTTATTATGAATATTGCATTTTTAACTTTTCCATAATTTTTTGTTGCAATAAATCCTAATTTAGTCATATGGTTTAAATACATTTGAATTGATCTTACACCAACATTTAATTTTGACGCAAAAAATTCGTTGCCTTTTTCACATAACCCATTATCTTGATAGGTTAGTATTAAACCATAAAGCAACTTTTCATTAGAACTTAATGTTTGTATTTGTAATATATAATCTGGAATTGTCATATTTACCCCTAAATTAAACAATATTCGATGCCATTTTCTAGTAAAATTAATTCAGCATAGCCAAATTTTCGCCTTAAGTGGCGATAAGTTTCATGCGCATTTTTAACAGTCACATCAGTATCTTTTACTATGTGATTATTAAAATATCTTACAATTAGCATAACAACCTCCTAAACTGTGCTAAAAGCTAGCACAGTTTAATTACCTGATTTTTATTGTGCCATAAACTTTGCCGGCTCTATCTACAATAAAACGTTCTTTTGGTTTTCTTGCAGTAGATTTTTTTGCGACTGGTTTTTTAGCAGCTGCTCTTTTAACTACCTTTTTAGTCATAAACACCCTCCTTTTTTAATTTTTTATACTCACTGTACGTAAGCCAGTTAGTACCATGTGGTTTGGATGTATCGGGAACTCCAACTAAAGGAACAACTTGTTGCCCGTTTTTTCTCAAAGCTCGCAAACGGCCACTGAATTCCTCTTGCCTTGTAAAATGTTCGGTTGGTTGGCCTTTAATCCTTAACTGAAATTTCATTTTTGCTCCTTTTAAGAGGATTAAAAGAATTCTTTATTTTTAATCTCTGCTCTAATAGGTAACAATGCCGTGCTAATATGTAGTAATCTATTTGAAGCTGCTTGTGCTCCGCTTCTAGTTCTTTTAATCTGTTTTTTAATTCTTCCATAAACGCTCCTATGATTTTTAAAATTTTTTCGAAAAGTATTGACTTTTTAACTTCTATAGTGTATAATGTAATAAAGATAGACCCGTGATAGCTAATGACTACCGCCTAGTGGATATCTTTTTTTTAATAAGTTTTTGCACCTTATTCACATCGGTTTTAGATAACGATTTATAATCTTTTAAAACTTCTTTTAGATTTTGTTTGTCATCATACTGCATATCGTCTCTTATGTAACTAATCTTTTTATCATTAGGATTAGGATTTGATGATAATTGAATATTTTTATGATGTCCGCGCATTTTTGCATGAGTTAAGCCCAAATTTGCAAAAGTATTTTTATTTTCACCTACAACTAATGATGGATGTGATTTGTTTTTTTCTTTGCGTGCAGTATTCTTCCTAAATTCCCATTGTTTAGGTGCAAACCATTTTGTTTTGGCCTTATCAATCTGTGGTTTTATTTTCATATAAACTCCTAATGTTTTAGTTTTTAGTTGGATATTTCCTATTTATAAAATCGTCAAATGACTCAAATGTGAAATCTCTCCACTCTTTAAAATCTTTCAATACAGATTTTAAAAAATATAAATATCCATAAATGTCACAATTTTTGATCACCCCATCATTGTAAGCAATGTAATTTTTTGCATAGGGCAGTTTGCCATTTTGATCAATTGTCAATTTTTCAAGTAGAAAAGAAAGATCATTTTTAATTTTCATATTTAACTCCAATTTAAGCTGGCTTTTGGTCTTGCACCAAACATGGACTAATTCTAGCCAGCATAAGTGTTGCTAGGGGCAAGCAACACAACATAGCATTGACAACAAGGTCAAAATCAACGCTAGGAGGCGAGCCGCTAGGTTTAGCCTAGCAATGGGTTTGGCTCGCATGAAAAGTGTTGCATTTTGTTTGGAGATATTGCTGCAACACTTTTAATGGTGTTAGTGGGCCACCAGTTTTACGCTGGTTTGGAGTCACGGCCCACATAATTACGGGTGTTACCCCGTATTCCTTTTATTTGTCGAACAAAAGGAGGAATTATTGAACAATTATTCATCAATATGAATAATTTATAACAAATCTATCACAAATTGTGAATAATGTCAAACGAATTTTACCATTTTGGTAAAAATTTTTTAAATTTTTTAAAAATATTGATTTTTTAATCTTATTTTGGTAAAATAATGATGTCGAACAAAAGGAGGTTTTTTATATGAATTTAAAAGAATTAAGACAAAAACTAAACATATCACAATCAGAAGCGGCAAAAAAATTAGGGATGCCTCAAACAACATTCCACTATTATGAAGTGGGAAGAAATGATCCAAGCATCGAAACATTAATTAAAATGGCTGATTTTTTCAATGTTTCTATTGATGAATTGGTTGGTAGAGAAGCAGATACTATTAATTTAAAGTATTTAAATGATAATGAAGCTTATCTTATCCGCAAAATTCTAAAAATGAACGACTTAGAATTGGCTAAAACTAGAGCTTATGTAACTGGGCTCACGGAGTGATTATGGCTAGAAAAATAATTATAGGCATATTATTGATATTATTTGCACCAGTAGTAAATAATTATTATTGCGATGCCCGTTATCACATATCATGGTCTGAAATGCAAGATTTGCCAAATATCTCACTAAAAACTGCTTTAGAAAATCCAAAATATATTGTTGCAATAGAAGAATTGGTTGGATCAACTGATGTATGGTCAGCCATGTCTAAAAGCCAAAGAGAAGATACTGTAAACAAACGCAATATACCCGCATGGGTATTAACACTTTCTTTTCTAGCCAGCGGAATCTTAGTTTTAACAATTCCAGTAAGAAAAAAAGTACCTAAAACTAAATCAGAGCAGATAACATCATCTTCGGCAGCACAAATAGAACAGGATATTGTGCCGGCTGTTCAACCTGAAAAGGAAAATAATACCGAAAAAAGGGAATAATATGAGTGAAATTATAGCAGTTACAATAGAATTTTTAAAAAACAACAGCAACAAATTGATTATCTAAAAAATGAAAATGAAATAATGCAAGCCTACCTTTTAGGCCGGCAAGACAAAGAAGATTTAAACAAGGCGCGCAAAGATAAAAATATTAATTTATTACCTCAAAATATAGGAGGTAATGAAGAAATGAAAAATGTAAGCAAAAGAACAGATGGAAGATGGCAATATAGAAAAGTAATAAATGGAACTAGAATATATGTTTATGCAAATACTCAGAAAGAACTTTTGCAAAAAATTAAAAAACAAAAGACTCAACGGCTGACAAAAATAAATGTTACAACCAAAATTGCAATAGATTTAATAAATGAATGGTATGTTAAATACAAATCAAATATAAAATCAGCCGTTAATTACAAATATTGTATCAAAAAATATTTTGCAAATAATGTTATTTTTAAAAAGGACATTAACAAATTAACGTATATTGAATTAGAAACATTTTTACAAAGCATTAAAGAGCACGGCCGAACACAAAAATATTGTTATTATGTACTAAAAGGCACATTTGAATATGCATATAAAATAAAAGTAATAAAAGAAAACATCATACCAGAACTAACAAAACCAAAACATAAAAGTAAAAAAGGCAGCAGTTTCAGCTTAAAAGAACAAAAATTGTTGTTAGAAAACTTGGATAGATCAGGGATGAAATACGAAATTTTATTTTATCTGCTTATTGGCTGCCGCAGAAGTGAAGCAAAACTTATCACATTAAATGATATAGATTTTGAAAATAATTCAATATTTGTCAAAGGAACAAAGACAGAAACTGATGCAATAGATAGATATGTGCCATTTTCTAACTCACTAAAGAAAATATTACAAGAAAATTTTAAAAATATGTTTAAGTATCGTAGTGATACATACACAACAAAATTTAATGCATATCTAAAATTTATAAACATAGAAAATCATAAACTACACGACCTAAGACACACATTCAGTACAAACTTATATTATTTAGGAGTGCCGGACAAAGAAAGACAATATTATTTAGGCCATAAAAGTATAGCAATTACAAACGATATTTACACACATTTAGACCCAAATATAACAAAAGAACAGATATTAAATCTTTATAAAGATTTATATCCAGAATTTTGACACCAAATTTGACCCCAAAAAATCTGCAAAAAATTGAAAAAATTTTATGTAATATACTTGACAATGCCTTAAAAATAGTATAAAATAATAACGCGAATAAGACGGACGGTGACTTAGGATCTAGTGGGTGACCGTGGGGGTTCAAGTCCCTTCATCCGCACCACCTCGTCGCAGCACGCCTTTATGTTAAATTAATTTGGTGAGCAAATTAATTGTAAACATTATAGCGGCTGCTCCTCTCCCCACAAAAAACTGCTTTTTGTGGGGGTCCCGAAGAAATACAGCATTCTCAAGAGGAAAGGAAACTTCGAAGTGCCCATGCGTAGGAAAGCATAAATTCGAAATTTTACTCACGACAGTTCCCCCGCGTAGGGAAACATAATTCAGGAAAAGAAGTCATGAAGGAAAACCAGCTGGTGTTCCTTCATAGAGCGGGCGATTGCCCGTAAAAAGAAATTTTCACATACTTGTGAAAATGATAACAAAGGGCTCATCGCCCGCGATGGGGTATCGCCAAGCGGTAAGGCACAAGATTTTGATTCTTGCATGCGGTAGTTCGAATCTACCTACCCCAGCCACTGTCACAAACTGCATTTTAGCTAGTCCGCAAAAAATCTGCGGACGTAAGCCTTAATTTGTTTGTTCCGTTATCCCACAAGAATTTTATAAAAAATCCTTGCGGGAGCCCTTATAATAAATTTTAATCCAATATGGTGGGTATAGTTCAGTTGGTAGAGCGCCAGATTGTGGATCTGGTTGTCGCAGGTTCAAGTCCTGTTACCCACCCCATAAGGCAGCAATGCCTTTTTTTGTTTGGGATATTTTTGTACAATATGCTGTTCATTTTGTACAAATTATTATTTGGGCTAAAAACATATTTGAAATCAAAAAAATTTGCGATAGGCAAATTTTTTACAACATTGGCGTAAATACCTTGATGATTGCGCACATTAGGCGTACAAAAGCGTTCTGATGGAAACTTTTCATGTCGATGCTTTGATTGAATATTTGTTGAAAATCCACTTTTATGTCGGCAAGGCAATCGGTTTTATACATAAGTGCGCCACATTCGTAGTGGTGCAACAGGCTACGATAATCAAAGTTTATAGTACCCACCACGCCGATGCAATCATCACACAGCACTTGTTTTGCGTGGATAAATCCCTTTTCGTACTCCATAATAACCACGCCTGCCTCTTGCAATTTTTTGTAACTTGAGCGTGTAAGGGCAAAAATAACTTTTTTATCTGGAATATGCGGCGTTACAATTTTAACCTCTACCCCACGTTTTGCCGCATTGCACAGTGCATTGGTCAGTTTGTTATCGATAATTAAATAAGGCGTGCTTATGTAAAGATAGTGCTTAGCTTGATTGATTATGTTTAAATACACGTTTTCCGCCACATGATCTGCACAAAAGAAGCTCGGTCCATCGCCATACGGACAGACATACCCATTTGCCTTTTGTGGATTGTACTCTAAATATTGTGTGTACTCTTCTGTTTGCTTGCTTTGCACATCATACAGTTGCAAAAACATAATGGTTAAATTTTTTACTGCCTCGCCTGTCAACTTAATTCCAGTATCTTTCCAATGCCCAAATGGGTGCTTTTCATTTATGTACTCGTCCGCCAGATTGATTCCGCTAACAAAACCGATTTTGCCATCAATAACTGTAATTTTCCTGTGGTCGCGATTGTTATGGATGGCAGACATAATTGGCATGAACGAATTGAATTTTACGCATTTTATTCCTGCTTTATTAAGACGCTTGCTATAATCATGCGGAAGTTTGTTTATTGTGCCTAAATCGTCGTACATAATGCGCACTTCTACTCCATCGTCCACTTTTTGCTTTAACACTTCTAATATTTCATTCCACATTTTGCCGCGTTCGATAATAAAATACTCCATAAAAATGTATTTTTGTGCGGTTTTAAGTTCAGCAAGTAACTCTTCAAAAAAGCGTTCGCCAACACTTAGATATTTTACATCGGTGTTGCCATAAGTTTTATGGCCAGCCGCACGAAAAATATATTCAAACTGACCATAATAATCGCCCAACTCTTTTTTTAATTTATCATCTTCCTCTTTATATTTTATTTGATATTGCTTAATCTGTTTTGCTGTGTGTTCAAAATATTTTTTATGATGCATGGGCGCACGTCTACGCACAAATATGAAGTATAATAGTATGCCAAGCACTGGCAGAATTAAAAGCAAAATGCTCCAAGTTAGTTTGCTTTCTATATTCATATCAATATTGATTATGCGCACTAATAAAATTATGGATATGCACCTAAAAACCAAATCCACACTTAAATAAAAATGCTGCAAAAATTGTGAATATTGATCCAAAAATGTGTATGGCAATGTGACAAAAACAATAATTTGCAACAAGATTGCAATTATTACTAAAGTCATTCTACTAAACAAAATTTTAAAGAGTTTTCTCATAATTCATTAGTATTTTTTGCAAAATTTGTATTTTTTTGCATTTTTTTGTTTAAAAATTTGGCTGGGGTAGTTGGATTCGAACCAACGCATGCTGGATTCAGAGACCAGTGCCTTACCGCTTGGCGATACCCCATCGCGGGCAATTTGCCCTCTATTATTGGATGCACAAGTGTGTGCATCCTTCTTTTTTGGGCAAATTGCCCGCTCTATGAAGGAACACCGGCTGGTTTTCCTTCATGACTTCTTTTCCTGAATTATGTTTCCCTACGCGGGGGAACTGTCGTGAGTAAAATTTCGAATTTATGCTTTCCTACGCATGGGCACTTCGCAAGTTGTAATTAATTTTAAGAAACATGCCATATTCGTTTTTGGGCAAATTGCCCGCCGTTATCAAGGGACACCTCGTCGCAATGCGTGTTATTAATCATTTGCTCGTAAACTCGCAAATTTCATCTTATACACGATTGCTCCTCTCCCCACAAAAAGAAACTTTTTGCGGGGGCCTCTGTAAAATTCCCTTAATAAATCCTTTCCTGAATAGTGTTTTCCTTCGTGTGGGAACTTTCGTAGGTAAAATTTTAAAATGTGCATCCCTACGCTTGGGCCCTTCGGAGATTGTTTCTTTACTAACAACTCGCCCACTTTTATTAGGCGTAATGCTCCCAATCCTTACTATCAAATGCTTACGTAAGGGCGCATGCGTAGGTATACAAAATTATAAACCTACTTACGATAGTACCCTACGAAGATGCTCCTATTTCAGGAAAGGAAGCCATGAAGGGGAAACCAGCAGGTGTTCCTTCATAGCAAAGGCATAAACAAACATCAGGCTTACGTTTGCCTATTTTATTGGCAAACTAGCAAAAGTGCAGTTTATGCCTTTATTATATCACAAATATTTTAAAATGCAACTAATTTTTTAAAAATTGTTGATTTGTTTGACTTTATTTGGCTATTTTAGGTATAATTGGGTTAAAGGTGGATATGAAAAAAAATATTTTAGTGGCAATAAATCAGGGATATGTTAAGCATTTTTTAACCATGGTTAACTCGCTAACCAGTTCCAACCCAAATGGTGTTTTTGATATATACATTATGCACAGCGACCTAACCGACGAGGATAAAGCGCGCATAGTAAGCAAAATAAGCAAAAATGTAAACCCTATATATTTATATATGGATAAATCGCTGTTTAAAGGTGCGCCAAAAGTTAAGCGCTATCCGTATGAAATTTACTATCGCATATTTGCCCCACAACTTTTGCCAGATAGTGTGGATAGAATACTGTATTTGGATAGCGACCTTATTGTGCACAACAATATCGATGAGCTGTACAACCAACCCTTTGATGGCAATCTGTTTGTAGCGTGCACCCAGATACGCGGTTTTGTAACTTGGCTTAATCGTTTGCGTATGTGTGTGGGCAAAAAATTCTACTACATGAACACGGGCGTTATGGTTATGAACGTGGCCGAACTTAGAAAGGTTATTGACACTGAAAAGATTTTTAAATTTATGAAAAGCAACGGCTGGCGCATGTATCTTTACGACCAAGATGTGCTGTTTAAATTTTATGGCAACCGCATAAAACTTATCGATCCAAAACTTTATAACCTATCCGACCGCTACATCACCTTTTACAACATGCGCACCAAAAAGAAAAACCATATCGACCTAAATTGGGTGGAAAAAAACAATATTATCATCCACTATCTTGGGCGCAACAAACCATGGAAAAACAATTATAAAGGGATATTAAAAGAGTTTTATTTTAAATACAAAGTGGAATAAAAATCCACCAGCCTAGCTGGTGGTTTTTCATGGTAACGGGTAAAACCCTTTTTCACTAGCAGCACGCAAGCG
>CANRQB010000017.1 GCA_947632645.1 uncultured Clostridia bacterium
GGTGGTGCTCTAACCTGCTGAGCTACATCTCATTAAGAGTTATTTTTATTGGGCAGGAAATTAAGGAGGTGAGCCTGCCCAAATTTTTGGCTTTTGCCAATGTAAGTGCAAGGAGGTGCGCTTACAACTGAATAACTCATGGGTTGATTTTAAATAAGCATATGCTTATTTAATGGTGGAGAATAGCGGATTCGAACCGCTGACCCCCTGCTTGCAAGGCAGGTGCTCTAGCCAACTGAGCTAATCCCCCAAAATATGCAAAATTGCACGGATAAAAAGCCAATGCTTAATTATAATATCAGTTTTAAAAACATTTGTCAATAAATTTTGCATATTTTTTTAAAAAAATTTTTTGCCGTTGCGCTTTATTAGGTTAGTAACTTACGCATTTGCAAATTGCGAGTTGTATAGATCTGCATATAGGCCGTGTTTTTTTATTAGTTCGGTGTGGGTGCCGGTTTCTTTTATGTCGCCATTTTGCATGTAGATAATTAGGTCGGCATCCTTAATGGTGGATAGGCGATGGGCTATAACAAAGCTGGTGCGGCCTTGGGTTAGTTTATCCATTGCCCGCTGAATTTGCAGTTCGGTGCGCGTATCTACCGACGAAGTAGCTTCGTCCAAAATAATCATAGGTGCGTTTTCTATCATAACGCGCGCGATAGTCATAAGTTGTTTTTGCCCGGCGGATATGGTAACATTATCGTCCAAAATTGTATCCAGCCCGTATGGCAGTGTGCTAACAAAATGCCCAAGCCCGCAATCCTTTAGAATTGCCATAATTTTTTCGTCCGAAATATCCTTTTTGCCATAGGTTAAATTTTCGCGAATTGTGCCTTCAAACAGCCAAGTATCCTGCAGCACCATGCCAAAAATGTTGTGCACGTTTTCGCGCGTGGTGTCGCTAAGTGGCACACCATCCACCAAAATGTTGCCGCTGTTTAGTTCGTAAAAGCGCATAAGCAGATTAACAATCGTGGTTTTGCCCGCGCCGGTTGGCCCAACGATTGCCACCTTTTGCCCGGCTTTAACTTTTAGCGAAAAATCGTTGATTATGGTTTTGTCCGCATTATATCCAAAGTGCACATTTTTAAACTCCACATTGCCTTTAACATTGCTTAGCTTTGCAGTTTTGCCGCTTTCGTCAGATAGTTCGCTTTCGCCCAAAAACTCTTCTACGCGTTCGTTTGCCGCAGCCGCCGATTGCAAGCCAGAAAACCCTTGCGCAATTTGGTTAAGTGGGGCAGTAAACAGGCGGATATAAATCATAAACGCAACAACTACAGAAAAACTTATTGTGCCCTTAAAAGCCAACGTTGCACCCACAATACACACCGCAACAAAGCCAATGTTGCCAATAAGCGACATAATTGGCATCATAAGTGAGGATAAAAACTCGGCTTTAAAGGTGTGTTTGCGCAACTGCTCGTTTTGCGCTTTAAATTCGGCTAAACCCTTATCCTCATTGTTGTAGGCGCGCACAATGTTTTGCCCAGCATAATATTCCTCGATATGTCCGCTAACTTTTGCAAGCGAAATTTGCCGCGCAACAAAATGCTTTTGCGAAAATTTCATAACCACCGCCATAAGAACAAACCCCACAAGCGAGGAAACTATCGCAGTAATAGCCATAATCCATTGGGTGTAAAACATCATAATTAGGCAGCCAATAAGGGTGGCAAGCGCAGTAACCAGCGCGCCTATGCTCATGTTAAGCGATTGGGTTACGCTATCCACATCGTTTGTAACGCGCGATAGGGTATCGCCAAAGTTGTGATTATCAAAATATTTAAGCGGAATTTTGTTGATTTTTGTACTTATATCGCTGCGCATCTTTTTGCCCACATTGCACGAAACCTGATTCATAATAAAGTGTTGCGCGTAGTTTAAAACGATGCTAGTTAGATAAATTGCAATTAATGTAAACCCAATCTTTTTAACCAAATCCATGTCAATTTAACCGCCAAGATAGAAAATCCATCTTCTCCGCGAATTATTCCATTATTTATTGTGTCGGTTAGTTTGGAAATAAAGTTTGGGCCGATAACGGCTAGCACTGCGCTTACAGCCGCACAAATTAGGGCGATAACTATAATCGTCCAATAACTTTTGCAATAAATCGCCAAATTTTTAAGCGATTTTTTCATATTTTTTGCTTTTGGTTGCATTTTTATGTTTGGTCTAGGCATTTAACTCCTCCTCGCTTAACTGGCTTTTTGCAATCTCTAAATAGGTAGGGCAGTTTTTAAGTAGCGCCTTGTGTTTGCCTTGCCCAACAATTTTGCCATCTTCTAGCACAATAATTTGGTCGGCATCCTTAATTGTACCGATGCGCTGTGCAACTATCAAAATTGTGGCATCTTTCATTTGTTTTTTAAGTGTCTGCCTTAAAATTTTGTCCGTTTTAAAATCTAGGGCAGAAAAGGTGTCGTCAAATATGTAAATTTCAGCATCACGCGCAATTGCACGTGCAATAGAAAGCCGCTGCTTTTGCCCGCCAGAAAAGTTTGTGCCGCCCTGTGCCACGTGCGCATCAATGCCGCCTTTAGTGCCGTTTACAAAATCTTCACTCTGCGAAACTTCAATCGCGTTTTCTATCGTCTGCTCACTTGCATTATTGTCGCCAAAATCCACATTAGAGCGGATATCGCCCGAAAACAACACCGCTTTTTGTGAAACATAGCCAATTTTTTTATAAAGTTCGTCCTTTTTATACTCTTTAACATTGTGCCCGTCAATCAGTACTTCGCCGCCCGTAGCATCATAAAAGCGCGATACCAAATTAACAATAGTGGATTTGCCGCAGCCAGTTGCCCCAATTAGCGCGATGGTTTGCCCCTTTTTTGCCTTAAATGAAATGTTGGATAAAACATCTTCTTCTGCATCAGGGTAGCGGAAAGATACATCTTTAAACTCCACTTCGCCAACTATATCGGTTTTGCCCACGCCCGCGCCGTCAGACACGCTTGTTTTTGTTTGCAACACTTCGTTAATCCTGCGCGCCGATACAAACGCACGTGGAGCAATCATAAACATCATGGTAAGCATCATAAAGGCAGAAATTATTTGCATGCCGTATGCCATAAACACAACCATGTCAGCAAAAAGCCCGTTAACTTGCCATAGTTGTGCCTGGCTTATAATAAACGCGCCAATCCAGTATATTGCCAAACTAATGCCGTTCATAACCCCAGACATAACCGGGTTCATAAATGCCATAGTTCGCCCAGTAAATAGGTTGGTAGAAGTAAATTCGCTGTTCAATTCTTCAAATTTCTGTTCTTGATATTTTTCTGCATTATAGGCACGCACCACACGTATACCAATAAGATTTTCGCGCGTGGTTTGGTTTAGTTTATCGGTTAAAACTTGCAGCCGCTTAAATTTTTTGGATACAAGCAACATAATTATAACAATGCACACTACCATAAAACCAACCGCCACACCAACCGCAGCCGACCACTGCCAACTTTTGCCCGCAATTTTAACTATTGCCCAAACGGCTGTTATTGGCGCTTTAATAATCATTTGCAAGCCAAAAACTATAAGCATTTGCACCTGTTGCACGTCGTTTGTAGAGCGGGTTATAAGTGAAGGGGTGGAAAATTTGCTTATTTCTGCCATGGAAAAACTTTGCACCTTAGTGTATAAATCCTCACGCAAACGCGCTGAATAGTCAGCTGCAATTCTAACAAAAAATAGGCTGGTTATAATCGAGCACGCCACACTACCTAACGTGCACAACAGCATATAAAGCCCGTTTAGCCAAATGTCGCCAAGTTCTCCGCCTTTGCCCTGCGAAATTAAGGTTATTTTGTTCATGTAATCGGGCATTTTTAAATCGAGATACACCTGTGCAACAATAAAAAAAACACCAAAAACAACAAACATCCATTCAATCGGTTTAAGTCGCTTTAAAAGTTTAAACATTCGCTCTCCTTTAATTGACAAATAGAATAAATTTACATTATAATATTTTTATACACTGGATATTATATGATTTTGTGGTGCAAATGTCAACAAAATATTATTATAAGGGGGAATTATGGAATTAAAAATTACAACTAAATGGGATAAAGTTTTTCCGCTTAGCAAAAAAGTGGAGCACAAAAAAATCACTTTTCACAATCGATATGGCATAACTTTGGTGGCGGACCAGTATTCACCAAAAAATGCAAGCGGTAAATTGCCCGCTATTGCAGTTTGTGGGCCGTTTGGCGCGGTTAAAGAACAATCTAGCGGCTTGTATGCGCAAACGCTTGCTGAGCGCGGATTTTTAACCATTGCGTTCGACCCTTCCTTCACGGGCGAAAGTGGGGGCGAGCCAAGATATGTTGCATCGCCTGATATTAACACAGAAGATTTTTGCGCAGCAGTGGACTATCTTTCAACTTGCCCAGAAGCAGACCCAAACAAAATTGGCATTTTGGGCATTTGCGGATGGGGTGGCATGGCATTAAATGCCGCTTGCATAGATACGCGCATTAAGGCAACAGTAACATCCACCATGTATGATATGAGCCGCGTTAACGCTAATGGATATTTTGATGCCAACAACAATGCAGCGGATAGATACGCACTAAAACAAAAACTTAATGCACAGCGCACAATCGATTATAAAAAGAATAAATATGCCCTGGCAGGGGGTGTAGTAGATCCGCTTCTAGCTGATGCACCATTTTTTGTAAAGGATTATTATGACTACTACAAAACCAAACGAGGCTATCATAAACGCTCACTTAATTCAAATAAAGGATGGAATGTCACCAGTGCGCTATCGTTTATTAATATGCCAATTTGCACCTATTCTAACGAAATTAAAAGTGCAGTTATGTTAGTGCATGGCGAAAAGGCACATTCGTGCTATTTTTCGCGTGATGCATTCAAAAAACTTAAGGGCAAAAATAAACAACTAGTTATAATACCAAATGCAGTGCACACCGATTTGTATGATAGGCTAGATATAATCCCATTTGATAAAATTGTGGATTTTTATAATAAAAATTTAAAATAAATGTTAAAAATGCATTAAAATTAATTAATTTTTAAAAATATAAAGCAATATAAAATAATAAAAATCATGAAGGCAATGCCTTCTTTTTTAACAATATAACTTAAATTTCATATTATGAATTAGATAGGAGTTTTTTATGAGATATCCACGCAAAAAATTGTGTTATAATAAAATAATTTACACCAGCCTAATGGGTCCAACTGGCCCGGCTGGCAGGATGGGGGAGCGGGGTATAATGGGTGCCCCCGGCCCTATGGGCGCAACCGGGCCAAAAGGGGAATCTGATACAGTGCAAATTGGCAACGTATATTTTGTTGATGATATTAAAAATTGCAAAGTTATCGATCGCACAGGTGCCCCAAATCATGTGCTGGATTTTGTTTTACTAAAAGGTGAAAAAGGCGACGCGGGTACCCCCGGCCCTATAGGCGAGAAGGGCGACAAAGGAGATAAAGGAGATAAAGGCGACACTGGTGCAAAAGGCGATAAGGGTGATGCAGGCGAAAATGGTTTGCCCGGGCAAGATGGTGTTGCAGATAAATTAACAATTTCTAAAATAGAAATGGTAGCAGCTGATCAGCCAGCCGAGGTCAATGATAACTATCAAGACCATATGCACACAATCGAACTTAAAATTCCGCGCGGACTAACTGGCGAAAAGGGCGAACCTGGTGCAAAAGGTGAAACTGGCGCGCAGGGCAACACCGGCCCGGCTGGCCCAAGGGGAGAAACTGGCGCTACTGGCGATGCTGGCCCAGCGGGTAAAGATGGCAAAAGCGTGGTATCCGCAAAAGTTAACCCAAAAATGACAACCGAAGCGGGCAGTTATTGGGAGTTAATATTTACCATGTCGGATAATTCTAACATCAACGCCGGCCAGTTTTTAGCCCCACTAGGGCCGCAAGGTTCGCAGGGTGACCCAGGCCCATCCGGTTTGCCTGCAATTAACATAGTTGCATATTATATTGCTACCGCTCAAATCAACAATAACGATCCACAATTTAACATAAAGGAGCAGTATCCATCTAATCAGCAATCAATAACATATCAGCCAAATTCAAACGATTTTGTGCTTAAGCGTGGCTATTATTCTATCGATTTTGGCGCAAATGTGGATGCTTCCACCTCGCAAAGCGCAAAATTATGGCTAGAAGTAGACAGCCAAAAAATGGATATATCCGAAAAAGAAAGCACTGTGCCGGGCAAAGGATTTTTGGGCGGCGCAATATTCTATCGCGTTCAACAAGATCAAGAAATAGTAAAATTTGTTGTTACCAAGGATGGTGCAGCTAAATTTTCAAACGCTTATATAATTTTTAGAAAGATATAATCACAAACTTGGCATAATGCCTGCAAATATAAAAAAAGTTTAGCACTAAGCTAAACCTTTTTCTTATCTTTTTTATCATTTTTAACTTTTTGTTTGTCCACTTTTTTATCGTCAATTTGCTTTTTAGATTTTTTAATTATTGTTGCAAGCGAATCATTTTCTAAATCTATTTTATTGTCTTTTTTACGCACCTTTTCTACACGCTCAGGCAGTTTTGCTGCGTTAACTGGCATAACAACCTTATCCTTTCTATCCCTAATTTCCATTTGCGCGTATGGGATAGAGATGTTGTTGCGCTTAAATTCGTTATACACATTTTCTATAATGTAGTAGTACACATCCCAATAATCTTCCCTGTCGCACCAGCAGTTGGCAAAAAAGTCAATCGAGCTGGAATTTAGTGTTTTAAGCCGACAAAATGGGGCAGGGTCTAACCTTACATTGCCGTTAGACACCATAACATCAGTTACAATCTTTTTAACCAACTCAACATCGGTTTCGTATGCCACCTGGAAGGTAAAATCCACACGCCTAGTTGCATTTGCGCCCGCATTTACAACCGCAGAGTTAACAATTTGACTGTTTGGTATGGTTACGCGCTTGTTATCCACTGTTTGAATGGTTACAAACAAAAAATTTATGCCAACAATGCTGCCTTCTACGCCGTTTACCGAAATAAAGTCACCATTTTTAAACATCTTATTTGCAACAATAATTATTCCGTTTGCCACGTTGGATATGCAGTTCTCTAACGCTAAGCCGATTGCTAACAAGCATGCGCTAAATGCGGTTACAATGCCCGAGATATTAACGCCAACTATGGCAAGCAGCGCAAGTATCCAAATTAGATACAAAATAAACTTTATAAACACCATAAGGAAGTTTTGCGCAATAAGTTCCATTTTGGTTTTTCTTAACACGCCTTTAAAAATTCTAATTAAAATTTTAACCAAGATAAAGCCAAAAAATAATGCCATAACAAAGCCAAAAATATGCCATCCATTATCTTTAAAGAAGTTGGTTATATCTCCCCAAATGCTGTTCCAAGTTTTACTCCAATTCACTTTTAAACCTCCTTTAAATTGCAAATTATATCTAAGCATCATAATTTTACCACTGCCAAAAATTAAAGTAAAGCAAAATTTGTAGAATTTTTTGAAAAATTTGCAAAAAACACTTTACAAATAAAAAAATATGTGCTATAGTGTAAAGGTAAAATACTTTACAGAGTTGGTAAAGTTAAAAGGAGTATATCTTGGCAGTAAAAATTAGATTAACAAGGTTAGGGGATAAAAAATCACCTTTCTATCGTGTTGTTGTTGCTGATGCGCGCGTTGCACGTGACGGACAATACATCGAACAAATTGGCACATACAATCCACTAACAAACCCAGCCGAAATCAAAATCAATAAGGAAAAGGCAGAAAAGTGGCTAAAAAATGGTGCAGTTCCAACCGAAACCACCCGTTCGCTACTTCAAACCGCTGGTGTTTTGCAAGTTAAGGGCAACAGTGTGCCAAAAACTAACAACAAGAAAAAGAAAGCGTAAGGAGTAACCTATGCAAGAAATGTTAGAGTACATTGTTAAAAGTTTGGTTTCC
The DNA here is from genome assembly GCA_947632645.1 of uncultured Clostridia bacterium. Lineage (GTDB taxonomy): Bacteria > Bacillota > Clostridia > Christensenellales > UBA1242 > Onthoplasma. Next base: position 7,946 of record CANRQB010000017.1, read on the forward strand.
AACCCCGACGTGGTGGAAGTTACCAGCACAACCGATAAGCACGGCATCAATTTTAAAGTTAAGGTAGATAGTAAAGACCTGGGCAGTGTAATAGGCCGCAGCGGAAACATTGCAAATTCCATTCGCACAGTGGTAAAATCGCTTAACAGCGGCAAAACCCGCGTTGGCATTAAGTTTGATGCAAAGTAATTTGTTGGAAATTGGCAAAATTGTTAAATCTCACGGCATAAAAGGTGCAGTTAAAATAGTTAGCTACCTAGATGACGTGAATTTTTCCATTTTTAAAACCATTTATTTAGGGCTAAAAAAGCAGCCAGCAAAAATAACGGGCATTAAGCCGCTTAATAACGATGCATATTCGGTTACAATCGATATTATTAAGGATGTTAACGCAGCGGATGCATACAAAAACCAATCGGTGTTTGTAGATAGGTCGGACTATCCCGAACTAGCCGAAAAGGTGTATTTATCCGACCTAATTGGCGCGCCCGTGTGCGACGAAAATGGCAACAAACTTGGCGAACTATTGGATTACGACGACTACGGCGCATCGATTATTTTAACCATAAAGTGCGGCGCAGTAAGTTATCAAATCCCGTATGTGGATGAAGTTATTACTTATAATCGCACCAAGAATTGTTTTGAAATAGATAAGCAAACCTTTATTGATGTGCGGGTTTAGTTGCATAAATATATGGTAAGTAGCATATATAATACACAATATATAGTATGAAGATTGATATTTTAACACTGTTCCCAGAGATGTTTGCGCCGCTTAAGGAAAGCATAATTAAGCGGGCAGAACAAAAGGGAGTTGTAAAAATTAATATTGTGGATATTCGCAAATTTGCAAGCGCACCTCACTTTAAATGCGACGATGAGCCATTTGGTGGTGGTGCGGGCATGGTTATGATGTGCGAACCTCTTTTTGCATCTATCGAAAGTTTGCTGGATAAAAAAGAGATTAAATATTATTTGTCCCGCAATAAAATTGTTTGTGAAGGCAAAAATGTGGAAGAAAAATTAAAAAAACTAAAAAAGCCAACCACCAAAATATTTTATATGTCGCCACGCGGAAAAGTGTTTAATCAAAATATGGCAAAAAATTTATCTAACGAACAGCATATAATTTTGGTTTGCGGCCATTACGAAGGGGTAGACCAGCGCGTGCTGGACTATTTTGAAATGGACGAACTCTCTATTGGTGACTATGTGCTAACGGGTGGTGAACTGCCCGCCATGGTGGTGGCCGACACAATAATCCGCCTTCTTCCAGACGCAATCAGCCCAGAAAGCACGCTAGAAGAAAGCTTTTCCAACAATCTGCTGGAATACAATCAATACACCCGCCCAGCAACTTTCCGCGGCCTAAACGTTCCCGAAATTCTCCTTAGCGGCAACCACAAAAAAATTGCGGACTATCGTGCCCAGCAATCCAAAGAATTAACCCAAAAATTCCGTCCAGATTTATTAAAAAAATAACTGCCACTGCGCAGTTTTTTCTTGCGTTAAAATAAAAATTTTGGTATAATATAAATAGGATAAAATATGGATATAAAGTATAAAGGAAAAATAATAGCGGTTGCAACTCAGAATGTTGCAGTAAAAAATTCCAACCAAACAAAAACTTTTGAATTTGCACTACGCAGCCCAGGTGTTAGGGCAATTATTGTTAAAGATGATAAGATCCTTTTAAGCAAAGAATATCGCTACGAACTAGCGGATTATGACTATCGCTTGCCAGGTGGTAAGGTGTTTGATTCGCTTGAAGAATTTTTGGCTTGCAATACAAATCAACTTAAAGCAAAAGCGCAACAAGCTATAATTAAAGAGTGTTTTGAAGAGGTTGGCCTAAAAGTTAAATCCCCAAAATTATTGCACATTTCAAAGGCTGGCGCAACGGTTAATTGGGACTTGTATTATTATGAAATAAACAGCTTTACTTTAGATAAGCAACATTTAGAACTGGGCGAAGATATTAATTTTGATTGGTACACTTTTGATGAGGTTAAAAACATAATTTTATCCAATCAGTTCACTGAAGATCGTTCGGTTGGCGTACTGCTAAAATACATTTTGCAGAAGGAAACAATTTTAAAAAAATAACATTATTTAACGATAATTGAAATTAAAAGTATGAAAAACTATTATAATCTGTTTGCATTAATTTTTCAGCAGTGGTAAAATCAATTAGAAATTTTGCATTAATTTTGCAAATATTAATAATAGGAGGTAGGTTTGAAAAAAGTTTTAATTTCACTATGCGCAATTATAATGCTTATTTTTGGCGGGGTAACATTGTCCGCGTGCGGCAAGGAAACCGAGCGGGTGGATGTTGGAATTAAAGTTATAAACGAAATGGTAAACACTTCAAATACAGTTGTAATGTCGGGCATATATAAAGGTGAGGAGTTTACAGAAAACTTTCAAAAAAATGGCTATAAAAGGGTGGATGAAAACACCGATATTTATTTAACCGCACAACCCGCACCTGGATATTCGTTTGCATATTGGCTTGTGGATGACGATATCTACAGCACCAGTCCAACCATAAACTATAACGAAGAACATGAGGATGAATTTGTTGCACATTTCATTAAAGGTGAGGCACAAACAGTTATTGTTAGTGGTGCGTATCTTAAAGAAATTCCGCTTACCGTTGTTAGTGGCACAATAGGCATTGGCTTTGGCAGTTACACCATCACTGCAACCGGAACAGGAACTTTTGCAGGTTGGACAATGAACGGCATGCCATTTACCGCTGCTGCAGGCGAAACATTTGAACTTACTAATACCACATTGATATCAATGTCAAATCAACCTATAGTGTTCGCACCAAAATATACTGCATAAAAAAGGTTATTAACCTAGTTTTGTTATAAAATTTTTCAAAAAATTTGTAAAAAACCCTTGCAAATTTTGTTTTTGTGTGCTATAATATCAAAGTTGTTGGCGGTCCGCTACGGTCCAATCGCAAGAACGCCAAGGAGATTGCATTTGTTTTGTTAATCCAGTTTTCCATATTTCCTTATATTAACAAAATGGATGAGTGAATCTCATTAGGAGGTAACATGAACATTCTTGACCAGTTGGAAAAAGAACAATTACGCACCGATTTAACTTCCTTCAACATTGGAGATACTGTACGCGTTATGTACAAAATCAAGGAAGGGGACAAGGAGCGTATCCAGGCCTACGAAGGCGTGGTAATTGGCAGGCGTGGCAGTGGTATTAAGGAAACTTTCACCGTTCGCCGCATCAGTTTTGGTGTGGGTGTGGAAAGAACTTTCCCTATCAACAGCCCACGTATAGACAAAATTATTGTTGTTCGCCAAGGTAAAGTTCGCCGCGCTAAAATCTACTATATTCGTGGATTGTCTGGCAAAGCAGCCAAAGTTAAAGAAGATAAAAATGGGCAAAAGTAAGCCCGTTTTTTATTTTATTTAGTTGACTTTTATTTTTTTAATATGATATAATTAAGATAGGAGGATGAAATATGGCAAAAATTAGTTATTTTTGGGAAACCAGTGAACTATTGTCTGTAAATGGTGTGCGTATGACACCTGAAGAGGCTTATGCAAAATATCCAGACCATAAAGATGAAATACAAAAATTTGTAGAAGAATCTAAAAAAGAATCTGGAAAAATGACAAAGGCCACGACAGCAAAAAAAACACAAAAAATGGCTGAATTTCATTTAATAAAAGAAATGAGCAAACAACCAAAAAAATCCAACAAAGATATAACAGTTAGATAAAAATGGGCAAAAGTAAGCCCGTTTTTTATTTTAAAAAATTTTAATTTAGGGTATTGACAAATAAAAAAACTATGGTATATTTAAAGCGTTAATAGGAGGAATAATTTATGCAAACAAAAATTAAATGGGGTGAACTAAAAAAATATTTGCCAACAGAATTACTCAAAAAAACTAATATTGAAGATTTTATTTCACAAGAAATTATAGATGACTATAACGAAGTTTTAAAAACTGAAAATCCACATTATGATGGCGACAACAAACGTGAATGGGATTATGCTCATTTTACAACAAAAAAAGGCAATTATTTTAGAACTAATTCTATTTATAATGCTTGGTTTGTAGACCCTAATGAAGATAAACTTAGGACATGCATTAAATATAAATTAAACAACAATGTATATACTGTAATTGGTTTGGATTATAAAAATCATACGGCGATTGCGCTTTATGAAGGGGAAAACAAACTTATCTATGAACATGAGGGCGATAAAATTACATTTGAAAATGTTGGCGATTTATTTACTATCTCTGGCGTAGGATTGCCAGATGAAACAACAGCAAACAAATAAAATTTCACCAGTTTAGCTGGTGTTTTTTATTGGCAGGGGGCGGGAACTACAAAACCGCTGGTTTTGTTGGGCGGGCTTGCCCGCCACGGTTTGCGCGCGTGCGCGCAAACCAGTTCCCGCCCCCTGTGTTTTTGCGCCAAAAGTTTGATCACCGAACAAATGCAAAAATTATTTATCGAACAAATGTTTGATTTTTAGTTGACAAAATTTTCCAAAATGTGTTATTCTTGTTTTGATTTAATAGGAGAGTTATGTTAGCAAAAGTTTTATCGTTTGGTTTAACAGGTATCACTGGCTACCCAGTGCAAATAGAGTTGGATATAAATCAGGGCTTGCCAAGTTACGATGTGGTTGGGCTTGCGGATACCGCCATAAAGGAAAGTAAATCGCGCGTGCGTGCAGCAATAAAAAACAGCGCGTTTAACTATCCGATACACAAAATTATAGTAAATCTTGCGCCAGCGGACACCAAAAAAGAGGGCAGTATGTACGACCTTCCTATTGCGCTTGGCATTTTGGCCGCGCAAGAAATTGTTTCGCTAAAAGCATTTAAAGATTATGTGTTTTTGGGTGAACTATCGCTTAATGGGGAAATTCGCAAACTAAACGGCATTTTGCCTATGCTAATAAGCGCAAAACAGATGGGATATAGCAAGTTTATTATCCCAAAAGAAAACGCGATGGAAGCCGCTTTTATAGATAAAATAGAGGTTTATCCAGCCGAAAGTTTAAAGCAAGTGGTTGGCTTTTTAAAGGGTGAAATTCAGATAGAAAAAAACGATAGTAAAACCTTTGAAAGCGCACTTAAACAGCATACTTTTTCGCACGATTTTGCCTATGTTAAAGGGCAAGCCAGTGCCAAGCGCGCCATGGAGATTGCAGCAGCTGGTGGGCATAATATAATACTAATTGGGCCGCCGGGGGCAGGCAAAACTATGCTAGCAAAGTGTTTTCCATCCATTTTGCCCGATTTAACCTTTGAAGAGAGTTTGGAAGTTACCAAAATCCACAGCGTAGCCGGTGTGCTAGATCCAAAGCAGGGCATAGTGTTAGAGCGTCCATTTAGAAGCCCGCACCACACAGCAACATTAATTGCGCTTACTGGTGGTGGGCAAAAAGCCAAGCCGGGCGAGATTAGTTTGGCGCATAATGGTGTATTATTCCTAGACGAAATGCCTGAATACGCGCGCAACACAATAGAAACCTTGCGCCAACCAATGGAAGATGGGGTTATAACCGTTGCCAGAAATGCACAAACGGTAGCATATCCAGCCAACTTTATTTTGGTGGCAAGCATGAACCCATGCCCATGTGGATATTATGGCTCAACCACGCACGAGTGCAAATGTACTCCAAGCGCAATACATCGCTATCTAAACAAAATTTCTGGCCCGCTACTAGACCGAATTGATTTGCATATCGAAGTGGATAGCATTAATTACGAGGATTTAACCCAGTACGAACTAGAAGAACCAAGTGCAGAAATTAAAAAGCGGGTTAATGCCGCGCGCGCCATTCAACTAGAGCGCTTTAAAGGTAGCGATAGCAAAACCTACTCCAATGCCAAAATGGGCGAAAAGGAATTTAAAAAGTATTGTTCGCTAGATGCAAACTGCACCAAACTATTGGAAACTGCCTTTAAAAAGCTTAATCTTTCCGCGCGTGCCTACAATCGTATACTAAAAGTTGCGCGCACTATTGCCGATTTGGATGGCAAACAAAACATCGAGCAAAAGCATCTACTAGAGGCCATCCAGTATCGCTCGCTGGATAAAAAGTACACATTTTAGGTGATTTATGGAAGTTTACGATAAAAATATTGTTTGGTTGGATATGTTTCCGTTTTTATCCTATGCAAAAAAGGTTAAATTGCTTTCCATTTTTGCTGTGGATAAGTATATTTGCGATAATTTTACAAACAACGCGCGTGTTAAAGATATTTTAACCGAGGAAGAAATTTTAAAGATGTCCGCTTTTTTGGGTGAGGATAAATTTGATGCCTATATTAGCGCAATGGAAAAGCAAAATATTCAACTTATAACCATACATAATAATAACTATCCCGCCACACTTAAGGATACAAACGAGCCACCGCTTTGCTTGTATTGTAAGGGGAATTTGGCGCTGTTAAACACGCCATGCGTGGCTGTGGTTGGCTCGCGCAAGATAACCGACTATGGCATAGTTGTAACCAAGCAGTATGTTAAAGAACTGGTGGCGGCAAACTTTACAATAGTGTCCGGTTTGGCTGCTGGGGTGGATAGTGTGGCACATCGCACCGCGCTAGAAGAGCAGGGTAACACTATTGCAGTGCTTGCGGGCGGGCTTAACCACATATATCCAGCAAGCAACTTTAACCTTGCCAAAAAACTCACTGAAAACAATCTAATTATAACCGAAAATGCACCCGACATTTTGCCGCTTGCGTATCATTTTCCAATAAGGAATAGGATTATTGCCGGCCTATCCCGTGCTGTGCTTATAACCGAGGCGGGTGAAAAAAGCGGCGCACTATACACAAAAGAGTACGCACTTAACTATGGGCGCGATATTTTTGCCATCCCCGGAAAGATTACTGCGGAAACCTCTATGGGCACAAATAAGGTTATTTTTGACTATCCAACCAGCATAACCCTAAGCCCAGACGATATGCTAACTCGCCTTGGGGTGGACAAAAAAATTCAAAAAACCACATCTATTCAACTTGACATTAACCAGCAACTTGTACTAAATTATATTACGGCGGACAAAAAAACCTTCCAAGAAATTTTGGATTACACACACATTCCGGCAAGCGAATTAAACGGAATTTTGCTTGGCATGGAAATGGAAGGGATTATAACCAAACTTGCCAATAACAGTTATATAAAAAGTTAGTTAGGAGATTTATGAAGTTAGTTTTTATAGAAGGGCCGGGTAAGCGCGACACAATAAAAAAGTATTTAGGTAGTGATTATATAGTTTTTCCAACCAAAGGCCATGTGCGCGACCTGCCAGCAAAGCAATTTGCAATAGATATAAACAACAATTTTGAGCCAACTTACGAAATTATTCCCGGAAAGCAACAACTAGTTGATCAACTTAAAGCGCAAGCCAAAAAAGCGGATGCAATTTATCTTGCAACCGACCCGGACCGCGAAGGAGAAGCCATCGCTTGGCATTTGGCAACCATACTTAATTTGGATAAAAACGCACCTGTGCGCACTGCTTTTAATGCCATAAGCAAAAAGAATATATTAGAAAGTATTGCCAATCCACAGCCAATAAATATAAATTTAGTTAATGCACAACAAGGGAGGCGCGTGCTGGATAGAATTATGGGTTATCAGTTAAGCCCGCTGCTATCCAAAAAGATACGCGGCAAACTATCTGCCGGCCGTGTGCAATCGGTTACCCTTAAACTTATTGTGGATAGAGAGCGCGCAATACGCAACTTTGTGCCAAAAGAGTATTGGACAATAACCGCCAATTTAAATAAAAACGGGCAAAAGTTTAAAGCCGAACTTATACAATATAAAGATAAAAAGTTAGAAATAGAAAATAAGCAGCAGGTAGATGAAATTTTGGCGGTGGCGGAAAATGCACCTTATGTTGTAGGTGAAGTTAAGCGCCAAATTGCATACTCTAAGCCGCAGCCACCATATATAACCAGCACCATGCTGCAAGATGCCATCAGCAAACTTAAAATGACATCTAACAGCGCAACAAAATGCGCACAAGCGTTGTACGAAGGGGTTAACATTGCCGGTGAAGGCAAGGTGGCACTTGTAACATATATCCGTACTGATAGCACGCGTGTAGAGCCTAACGCACAATTTATGGCACGCGATTATATTTTAAACACATATGGTAAGCAGTATTGCCCATCCAAGTTTAACGAATTTGCTGCAAAAGCCAATGCGCAGGATGCGCACGAAGCAATTAGGCCAATCAATTTAAACTATACACCCGAGAGTTTAAAGGGCAAAATAGAAGAACAATATCTTAAATTATACACACTAATTTTTAACCGCTTTGTGGCAAGCCAGATGAACTACGCACAATATGATAGTTTAACGGTGGATATTTTGGTGGCGGATTATAAGTTTAGGTCGGCGGGTAAGGCACTTATTTTTGACGGCTATCAAAAACTACTTAAGCCGCAAGAAGAGGATAAGGGGATAAACATCCCTGCCTTAACAACTGGCGAAGTTGTGGTTAAAGATAAACTAGAAAGTGAGCAAAAGTTTACCAAACCACCTGTCCGCTTTAACGAAGCCACCATCGCGCACGAAATGGAAGTTAAGGGGATAGGGCGCCCTTCCACCTATGCGGCAACCATTCAAACGCTGTACAATCGCGAGTATATAAAAAGCGAAAAGCGTGCGCTTGTGCCAACCAGTTTGGGCGAGCAAGTAACCGAATATTTGGAAGAGTATTTTAAAAACTGCATGGATATTAAATTTACTGCCGATATGGAGCAAAGTTTGGATGATGTAGAACTGGGCAAGGTTAAATGGCAGGATGTTGTTTCGCGCTTTTACACCGATTTTTCTAAGCAACTAGAATATGCAAGCAAGCAATCGGGCGTATCTATGCCAAAGCCAGCACCTGAACTAAGTGATGTTAAATGCGAAAAATGTGGGGCAATTATGGTGTATCGCGAGGGAAAATATGGTAGATTTTTAGCGTGCAGTAACTATCCAACTTGCAAAAACACCAAAAATTTAAAAGAGCCAACTAAAAAGGTGACCGAAACTGGCATCTGCCCAAAATGTGGCGGGGTAGTGTCGGCAAAATATAGCAAAAATGGCAAACTATTTTTTGGCTGCAACAACTATCCTAAATGTGATTATATCTCGTGGGATTTGCCGCTAAACGATATATGCCCGCAATGTGGCAATAAACTATTTAAGCGCTTTAATAAATCGGGCACAAAAATTGTTTGCAATAACAAGGGCTGCAACTATGAAGGTTAACATTATTGGCGCGGGTTTGGCAGGTAGCGAATGTGCGCTTTATCTTGCAAACCACGGGGTTAAAGTTAATTTGTTTGATATAAAAACCAAGCAAAAAACGCCCGCTCACCATAGCGACAACTTTGCCGAAATAGTTTGCAGTAATTCGTTTAAAAGCGACGACATATACACAGCATCTGGTGTATTTAAAAGCGAACTTACACAACTTGGCAGCACTTTAATTAAAACCGCATACGAAACAAAAGTGCCAGCCGGGCAGGCTTTAGCGGTGGATAGAGAGGCATTTTCTAGTAAAATTACCGCGCTAATAAAACAAAATAAAAATATAAATATAATCTGCAGCGAAGTTAAAGATTTTGAGCCCGATGCAATAACAATTGTTGCCACCGGGCCACTAACCACCAAGCCGATGTGCAATGCGCTAAAACAAAAATTAGGGCAAGATTTTTTGTATTTTTACGATGCCGCTGCGCCAATAGTTAGTGCGGATAGCATAGACATGACAAAAGCGTTTTTTGCTAGCCGCTATAATAAAGGTGAGGCGGATTATATTAATTGCGCTATGAATAGAGAAGAGTACACCAATTTTTATAACGAACTTATAAATGCCAAAACCGCCGAACTGCACAATTTTGAAAAGAATAATATCTTTGAAAGTTGCATGCCGGTAGAAATTTTGGCAAAGCGCGGGTTTGATGCGCTAAGGTTTGGCCCGCTAAAGCCAGTGGGCATAACCAACTCTAACAAGCCAGAAAAGCCGTTTGCCGTAGTGCAACTTCGTAAAGAAAATGTTAATGCCACCATGTATAATCTGGTCGGTTTTCAAACCAACCTTACCTTTGGCGAACAAAAGCGCGTGTTTAGCCTAATCCCCGGGCTGGAGCATGCCGAATTTTTGCGCTATGGGGTTATGCACACCAACAATTTTGTAAATTTTCCAACTTGTTTGGATAGATATTCGCGCTTAAAAACCGATAGCAACATATATATCGCTGGCCAACTAAGTGGGGTGGAAGGGTATGTAGAAAGCATTGCAAGTGG
>CANRQB010000018.1 GCA_947632645.1 uncultured Clostridia bacterium
GGGTCGAACCGACACGTCCTGTTACGGACCCAGGATTTTAAGTCCTGTGCGTCTGCCATTTCGCCACACCGGCATATTGTGACTTTTATATTATATATGAAAATTAAAAAAAATGCAACATATTTTTAAAACTTTTTAAAAAATTATTCTCAACAACGCAAATTAATATAACTTAACATAAAACTGGATGCGCAAAATTATTTTGAAAAACTTTTTAAAAATTGTTGACATACATTTCGTTTTGTGCTATATTAGTATTGCAATCGTTTGCTTTTGGGAGATTAGCGCAGTTGGTAGAGTACCTGCCTTACAAGCAGAGGGTCATAGGTTCGAGTCCTATATCTCCCACCAATTCATCGGTTGCATTTTATTTGCGGCGATGAATAAATAACCAACTTTAAACAATAATTCATATAATAAATTGTTAAACGCGGGAGTGGCTCAGTGGCGAGCAGCGTTAAAAAAACATACCCTTTGGTATGTTTTAGCGTAGCGAGAGAGCGATAGCGACCGGAAGAGCGTTGCGGCAACGCGATTAACTAAGTTAGCAAATGCCGAACTTAACTAAATAACCAATTATGCGGGAGTGGCTCAGTGGTAGAGCGTTGCCTTGCCAAGGCAAATGTCGCGAGTTCGAGTCTCGTCTTCCGCTCCAAAAAAACACGCTTGTCGTGTTTTTTGTTTTACCCTAAAGAGACTCGAACTCATGGGGCCCCCAATTAAAAAGTTTAATTGGGGATAAGGAGAAACCGAGCAGAAGTCCTACAATTGCGCTAGCAATTTGGCAATAGCGAGTGTTTCGACGCCGAGTCTCGTCTTCCGCTCCAAAAAAACACGCTTGTCGTGTTTTTTGTTTTGCCCCAAAGAGACTCGAACTCATGGGGTCCCCTATCAAATTAGTTTGATTGGGGATAAGGAGAAACCGAGCAAAAGGCCTACAATTGCGCCAGCAATTTGGCAATAGCGAGTGTTTTAACGCGCCAAACTGTTTCTTAATTAAACACCTACCCCGCTATTTGCTGTTGGCATAGCACACTCATTAAGAAAGTTTCTAGTTTCTTCCACAGCGGCTAAAAGATCGTCCAACAATAAAGTAGAGTTATCTAGATGTCTTTGTCTGATGGTTAATTTTTCTTTCTTATTAGATTTTGCCCAAAATCTAGGATCTGCTTCAATTTTTATGGAGGTTAAAATTATCGAATCGCCGCAAGAGTGTTTAACTTCGTCTTTGTGTTTGATTGCATTATTTAAATCGCTAAGGACTTTTATCATGTAACGCAAAAGCGGATATGCCTGTTCGTCAATTTGTTTAAAAACAAGTATTTTAGATAGATTATTTGCGGAAAATTCTATATGTTTTGCTTTTAATTCGTCACTTGCAAGGCAAATCATCTTCTTTTTAACTTCTAACAAAAAATTTAAGCAATTATTAATTTCATTAATTATAGTTTGCATTTGTTTTAAGTGTGCATCATAGTTAAGCGGGGAATTAAAATTTGTTAAATTTTCCTTAGAAAGTTCTGGCTCACTGATAAATTTTGCAAAACTAGCAACCAAAGATTTAAGCTTATTATAAACGCCCTTATCCCCTTTAATTGTAACATGTAGATCATCATCCAAATCAAAGCCAAACGCTATTAATTTAGAGTCATAAATAACATTTTTGTTAAAGGCAATGCCAAGTTGAAACTTATCAACATTTAAAAGTTCTAAGCGTTTTTCGCATTCGTTTATGTAAGTTTGAGGGTTGCATTCCAAAGCATTTTGTTTTAATTCCGCTTTGGCTTTTTGATGTTGTATTTTTGATGCCTCTGACACAAAAAAGTTAACCAATTCACTTATCTCGCTTGAAATTTTTTTGCTATCATTTGTGTAAGCGCGCTTTAATTTTTGCAATTCAGAAAATATTTCATTGATATTAGCATTTAGTTCAGCATTAAATAGCGAACGATAGGCTTTGTATAATATCCCTTCATATTTTTCGTCTCTTATGTAATATTTGGCAGTAGATAACCCATTTATATCCATCTTAAAATTGTTTAAGTTACCGTAAATTTTAATTTCGTCGCCATCAGAGCTAACCAACTTGTTTTCGGATAACTGCCAATTTTTACCAGTGCTATCGTTTAACTGATAGACAAACTCATCTAAAAAATCTTCCAGTTTTAAACTTGCGTACTTTTTTATGATATTGCAAACATCTATTAAAATTATATAATTTTCATCGATATCCAACTGCCAGTCAAAATAAAATGCTTGCTCTAACTCAAAATATAATATTTTTTCTATAATATTTATCATAACAAACCCTTTTTTAAATTTTATCACACATATTGTGGTTTGTCAATAGCCAACTTAAAATAATTTGCTTTTTTATTTGCGCTGTGATATAATATAACTATGATTACAAATTCTATTAAATTTTACTATTTTGCCGCCAAACTAAAGGATATGTTGCGCCAGGGCGCGGTGCAGTGGCAGGTGGATAAGGCGCGCAAAGAGAGCATTGCCGAACACATATATGGCACAATAATTTTGGCAATTGGTTTGCATGGCGAACTAAAATTGAATGTTAATTTAGATAAGGTTATAAAAATGCTAGCGATACACGAGTTAGAAGAACTTTTTATTGGCGACATCACCCCGCTTAGCCAGGTGGATAAATCTAAATTAAAATTGGATGTAAACAAAAAAATTGCGGGTATTTTAAAGGGAGTGGCTGCAAAAGATGAAATTTTGGCTTTAACCGATGAGTTTAATTTATCTGCAACCAGCGAGGCAAAATTTGCCCACGCGATAGATAAATTGGAATGTGTGCTGGAGTTTAAAAAGTATCAGGATATGGGGCAAGTGGATTTAACTCACCTTACAAAAGATATGCTTAAAAACAAAAAATTAAAAGCTTATGTGGATGAGGGGAAGTATGATTTGTCGGACATCTTCTTTATATATCACCTGCCCGCCTACGAATATTTGGGCATAGATGAAAATTTTTGGTTTAAAAAACTTAAAAAATTAAAGATAGATTAACCTACTTTAGTTTATTAGTTATAAATATATTTTATATTATTGTAAATTTATTAAGCACTCTTATAAAATGGTATGATTGCATACAAAAAGTCCACTAATGTGGACTTCTTTTAACGGCCGCAGGCTTTACAACTTGCTTTGCCCGAGCAGGCTTTACATTTGCCGCCACCGCATTTGCTTGAAACGGCTTTAGCCTTGCTAGAAACGGATTTTATTGCTTTTGCGCCGCATGCTCTGCTAGAAACTGCCTTGGCTTGGCTTTTGTTAGAAAGTGATCTAACTGCCTTTGCGCTGCTTGCTTTTGCCTGACTAGCCCTGTTAGATGCAGATTTAACTGCTTTGGCTTGGCTAGATTTTGCCTTAGCGCTCGACTGATTTTTTACTGCCTTAGCACTGCTGGATTTTACTGCCTTTTCGTTTGAAATGGCTTTTTCTTTTTTTCTACCGAACATATTTTCTCCTTTTTTTGTAGATGTCTACACTGCTATTATGCGCAAAATTCGCCAAAAAATACTATTTTTTGCAAACTAAAATTAAGCACAATATATGGGAAAAATTAAGCACTATGCCACAATATATACATTTTTTAAATTTAGTATTGACAAACTGCGGGTTGTGTGGTATTATATAGTAAATTGGAGGGAATATGGAGCCTACACCAAATAAACAGAGCAAAATTGATGAAATTGCGCTTAAACTAGCAAATTATTTAAACGAACATAACTATAACAAATGGAACGACACTTTTATTGGCTGGGTAGAAAAAATTAAAGAAATGGGCGATGTCTCAGCGCAGATTTTTGATAGATTATTTGAATTGTTGGCTGAAAATGGCAACGCGAAACAATTGCTAAATTTCGCTAAGAATATTGATGCAACGCAAAAAACCAATGCAAAAAGATATTTTGATGCTTTGTTTGAAATTGGGGATATAAATTATCTAACAGAATTTTTACATTGTTTAACCGGTAGCGAATATGATGATTGTGCGCCCGGAATTGCTTTGTCGATGAAAGACATTAAACCAGAGCATGCTTATGAAATGATTGAAAAAGTAATAAAAACTGGCAATGCTGAATGTATGGGAAACCTTTTATTGAACATTAGTCATATGGATTTTAGCGAGGAAGAAAAAAAGAATATTCGTGCAAATCTAGTAAATGAAATAATAAAAACTGGTGATGTTAAATCAATGTGTAATCTAGCGTATTATGATCTATGTAAAGATTTTGAAATAAGCGCAGATGAAAACCGTGATATTAGGCATACACTAGCGGACGCAATAATTGAATCACACGATGCAGAGAGTGTAGCTATGGTTTATAATTATAATCCTGATAAAGCATGCGCCAAGCTTGTAAAGATAGGCAACGTTCACTATATTGTAGATCGTTTGATAACCTATTACCATAAAAATAATTATTATTATATGGATGAAAATCAAAAAAAGTTGGAAACTGCCCTATTCAATAGCAAAAATGCTGAATTAATTTACGATACTGCATGGCATGCATTTTATGGATATAGTAACAAAGAACCCTTGCCTAGATTTGAAGATGCAATTACTAAAACCCGCAATGCAGAATATATTTATCGCTATGCATGTACGTTACCTGTTAGCGATGTGTCCAAATTTGTGATTGCGATTGTTGAAATTGGCGACGATTTTTATATTAGAAAGATGTTTGTTGAGTATACTACTTATCGTAGGGATTATAAGATTGACACCATTATAAAAACAAATAATGTTCAATATATGCTAAGAGTGATTCGCTATGATAGTTACTTCAATGAGCCCCGTTTGACAGATAAAATAATAGAACTTGGAACTGACCTCCAAATTATTGCTGCCGCTTTAGAATGCCGCTACAAAGAAAACTCAAACAAACTATTAAATTATATAATTAAAAATGGCAAAATAGAAGCAATTATTTCTCTTGCAAAACATTATCAGACTGATTTTTATAATGATAGGCAAAAGAGGTTGTTCCTTGAAGATGCAATATTGGCAAGCAAAGATGCGTTAGCAATACGCAAATTTGCCGATGAAGTGTATGGAGCAAACAAACAAAAACTAATTAAAGAAGCTGAGCGGCTAGAAAATAACACACTTACACCAGAGGATGAACTAAACAACTTAATTTCCGATTTAGAAACAAAAAAGGCCTAGAAAATAGGCTTTTTTTGGTTTTATTTATAAGTTAAAATGATAATTTTTTTTTGGAATTTTTACCTTTTTATGGGTTTTATTCAACCGAAACTATGTAGTAGTAAACTGGTTGGCCGCCAAAAACTATCGAGATGTCCACATCAGGATATTTTTCTTCCAGTTTGGCTTGAAGGATGCTGGTATCTTCCTCAGTTACGCCATCGCCATAGAAAAGTGTTACATTACTGCTATCCTCAGTTAGCAGTTTGCCAACAAGTTCAACCGTGGTGTCGCACACATTGTTGCCTGTGGTTAGCACGCTGTGGCCGTCTAACCCCATAATATCCCCTACCTTAACATCTATTCCGTCCACATTTGTGGTGCGCACAGCATAAGTTACGCTGCCCGAACGCACATTTTCAATGAGTTCAAGCATGTTTTCCTTGTTTTCTTCTATGCTGGCATTTGCATCAAAGGCAAGTGCAGCGGATACCCCCTCCGGTATACTCTTTGTAGGAATAACTATAAGATTTTTATCCGTGATATCGTTTGCTTGCTCAGCAGACATTATAATATTTTTGTTATTAGGGAACACGAATATATTTTTTGCATTAACCTTGTCGGCTGCGGTGGCGATGTCGTTTGCGCTTGGGTTCATGGTTTGCCCGCCCGAGATGACATAATCCACATCTATATCCTTAAACACGCTGTTTAAGCCCTCGCCCGCTGCAACTGCAATCATGCCGTACTCTTTTGGCTGCAATTTTTCCTTCTCTTTGCGAAGTTGGCGGTTTTGTTCTAGCATATTTTCTATTTTAACACCATTTAACTCGCCAAGTTGAAGTGCGTAGCCAAGTGCGCGCCCCGGCTCGTTGGTGTGAACGTGCACTTTAATAAGCTGCAAATCGCCTATACAAAGCACGCAATCGCCCAATTCCATTAAACGACTGCGCAATGTGTTTATATCTGCATCGGTGGTTTTTTCAAAAATGTTGATTATAAAGAACTCGGTGCAATATGCGTACTTAATATCGGCAAGCGATTGGAAATTTACATGAATATCTTCGCTTGTAACATCCTTTTCCACATTGTTAACAAACTTAACCTCGGTCATTTCACCGGTTAGCGCCATATAGAAGCCGCTAAAGATAAACACCAAGCCACGTCCGCCGGCATCCACTACCCCCGCTTTCTTTAAAACAGGAAGCATGTCCGGTGTCATTTGCAAGGTTGCCTCGCCATGCGCGATTATCTCTTTAAAGAACTCCTCAAACGATTTGGCTTTGGCAAGTTGTTTTGCCTTGTCTGCCATGGCCTTAATTATGGTTAAAATTGTGCCCTCTTTTGGCTCGGTTACCGCGCGATATGCCTTTTCTGCCCCCATTTGAATGGCTTTAGCAAAATCCTTAATAGTAATTTCGCTTGTGCAAGCCATAAGAGTGGAACAAATGCCCTTAATTATCTGCGAAGTGATAACCCCACTGTTGCCACGCGCACCCTTTAGTGCACCGCGATTATACGATACGCAAATGCCCTCGATGGTGTTGGATTCGCAAGCATTCATCTCGGCAACTGCGCTTTTTAATGTTAAACTCATGTTTGTGCCTGTGTCGCCATCCGGAACTGGGAACACGTTTAAGGCATCAATATCTTTTTTGTTTTCTTCCACCAGAGAATAGGCGCTAGAAAACATTTTTCTTAACGTTGAACCGTTAATTGTTTTTATCATTTTAAACTCCTACAATCTGACGTCTACTATATGAACAATAACATTTTTAACAATCATACCAGCAAAGCGCTCTACTGAATATTTAACACTTTGCCTTATAGAATCCGACACAGCGTGCGCGGAAACACCAGTATGTTTCATAATAACATAGACATCTATATTCATACAATCATTTTCTAAAATAGTAACAACCACACCCTTATGTGCGGTGGTAAGCGCATTGCCCTTTAGGAACACGCGCTGGGGAACCAATCCAACCACGCCAACGCATTCCAGCACAGAAACAGCAGCAACCTTGCTTATTGCGCGCTTGCTTATTGATATCTTGCCAAAACTGTTAAAAGTGGTTAAATTCATTATTTCTCCGCTTTTATTATATAATATTATGCCAAAATAATCAAACATTTTTACATAATTTTTAAAAAATACTTGCAAATTTGTTTTTTATGTGCTATTATATATGTTAGTTTATAACGGAGGTAACTATGAAAGTGTGTGAAATATGTGGTAAAGGCCGCGTATTTGGTTGCAATGTAAGCCACAGTATGCGCCATACAAATAGGTCTTATGGTGCCAACCTTCAAAAAGTGGAAGTGGAGATAGATGGCAAAAAAACCAAAAAATTGCTTTGCACCAACTGCATTAAAACCATGAAAAAAGAAAGTAAATAATTATTATTACCCCACGTGTGTGGGCTTTTTTTTAACAAAAGGGCGCGGCATTTCATAAATTATTTTATAGCGGAGGAATATGAGAATTTATTGCTGGAAAGCGCCCAAAATACTATGCCCTATTATTAGATTTTTGTTTAGAAAAAATATCTATTATATAGGTAAATAAAAGCATTTTCGACATACAAGTGTAAAATTTTGTAAATTTTTTTCAAAATATTGGTATTTTTGTACAAATTTGCTAGGTTTTTTTATTTAAAGGGTGTATTATATATCAAAGGGTTGTAAAATGGAAAACGAAGAGTATATGCGCCCAAGGATTAGGGTTGCCCTATCTAGCATGGGATTTTGTGAAAAATATCAAGCATTTGAGTATTTGGTAGAAGGTGTTTTTTACATTTTTAAAAATAACGAACTGACCAAGCAAAACTATAAAGAACTTGTAAACAGATTATCCCAGCACAAAAATGTGGAGCCAATTTGTGTAACCGAACAATTGGGCATAATAATCACATCTAATAAGCAGCTGTGCGAAAAATTAAATTTAAAAAGCATGGGCAATTATAATCGCCTTTTAGCGCTTGCAAATTTTGTGCAAGAAAGGATTGACGATATATTTGCAAACTAGTATACCCCATGCCGGTATATTTAATTTTATAAAAATATTTAGCCAAATTGTTGGCTTATTTTTATATTTAAATAAACTATTCATTGCAAATTTTTTACTAGCAAATTATTAATATTTTTAATTGATTAACAAAAAATCACCTATTTGGTGATTATTTTATTTTAAATCGCTTATTTTTTTGTTGTAATTGTTGGTTTTTTGATAAGCTTTAGGGTTAATTTTAGCATCCAGTTCTTTTATAAGCTTGGTTGTATCCTTATCTATATCCTTTGGCATTTCACCTTTAAGTGTTACAATAAGGTCGCCCGTGCCAAAACCTTTTAGCACCTTTATACCCTTACCCCGTAGGGTATATTTTGTGTTGGATTGTGTTAGTGGCTCGATGGTTAAATCTTGCGTGCCTTTTAGTGTTGGTATTTTAATTTTACCGCCAAGCATAAGGGTGGTTATAGGGGCGTATACATCCACATATAAATTAAACCCATTGCGCACTAAAAGTGGATGCGGCAGAATTGTTATGTTAACGCGTAGATCCCCCGGTACCCCATTGTTAGATGCGGTGCGGTGGCCTTCACCTTGGCGCAACAACACCTGCCCGTTATCTATGCCGGCAGGGATTTTAACCTTAACTTTTGTGCTGGTTAATTTTACGCCCGAGCCACGGCAAGTAGAACATTTATTTTTAACCACCTTGCCCTTACCATTGCAATTACGGCAAACACCAGTTGTGCGCGTTGTGCCAAACAAGGTTTGTTGCACGCGCGTTACCCTACCCGTGCCATTACACTCGCTACAAGTTACATAGTCGCTATTGGTTTTTGCACCCGTGCCACCACAATCTGGGCAACGCTCATTTCGGTTAACTGTAATCTCTTTTTCGCAGCCAAAAGCGGATTCTTCCAGCGTTATGCTGACATTTGCTATAATATCCTCGCCTTCTTCTTGCATCTGCGCCGGTCCGCGCCCGCCAAAATTGGAGAATATATTAAAAATGTCTTCAAAGCCGCCAAAATCGCCGCCACCAAAGCCCGAAAAACCTTGCCCGCCACCAAAGCCCTGTGGGCCGTCTGCCGAGCCAAATTGGTCATAGTTAGCGCGCTTTTGCTTGTCGCTTAAAACTGAGTACGCCTCGTTTATCTCTTTAAATTTTTCTGCTGCCTCGGGTGTTTTGTTCAAATCCGGATGATATTTTTTTGCTAGCCCCCTATACGCCGCCTTAATTTCATCCTCGCTTGCGTTTTTATTTACCCCCAGCGTGCCATAATAATCTTTATTCGCCATACGCTCTCGCTTATGAGGGAACAACAAGTTTTTCCCTCATTACTCCTTTTTAAAAGGTTAAATTGCTCTTTTTTATAAAAGAGCAACAGAAAAACAATTTTGTTACAAAAAGCAATCTTGCCCAAAATTTTTGTAGTAGATTTTTTCAATCGCGTCAAATTTTGGGCTTTTTGTTGAATGAGTGCCTAAAATATCCTTATAAAATTTTGGAACAAACCCCGCATCAAACAGTTGAAAACCTATTGCCAACACGCAACTATCATAATCCGTGCCACATATATCAATCTGCTTTGCTTTTAATTTTTTAAGCTCATCAACAAATTCGGTAGGCAAAGAATATGTGTGTTTTTCAAGCAGTTCGCAATTTTTTGGCACAACATAATCTATTGCAATATCGCTTTTTTTACGCATAAAATCATATTTTAAAACGTTTGCAAAATTTGAATTAAATTTTTTGCTATTGACAAATTTGGTTGCAAAAATTTTATCATATTTTGAAAAATTAATTGCCTTCAATTTTTCAAATATATGATTATTTCTTTCCGTTCTAAACCCTTTTTGCATATCAATAATCAATAAAATCTTTTTCATAAAAAACCTATTGTTTGCTCACTTTATGAAAGTGAGTCGTTTTAAGGAGTCCGAGGGAAATCGAAATCCCTCGGCGCTTTTGTAACTTTTCACGCTGAAAAGTTATTCAACCACTACATTTGGGTCGCCGTCGTCTTTTGGCTTATCGCCATTAGGGTTTGGGTTGGCTTGCTGTTGTTGTGCTTGGGCTTGGTACATCTTGCTGAAAATTGGATTGCAAACTGCGCCAAGGTCGTCTATTGCCTTTTTAATTTCGTCCAAACTTTCGCTGGTTAGGTGCTTTTTGGCCTCTTCACACGCGTTGTTAAGCGCGGTTTTATCTTCTTCGGTTATCTTATCTGCGTTATCTTTAACCGCTTTTTCGGTGGTCATAATAAGCGCGTCTAGGTTGTTGCGAGTGTCTACAACTTCGCGTTTTTTCTTATCTTCTTCGGCAAATTGTTCGGCTTCTTTAACCGCCTTATCAATTTCGGCTTCGGTAAGGTTTGTGCTTGCGGTTATGGTTATTTTTTGCTCTTTATTAGTGCCCAAATCCTTTGCAGAAACGTTTACAATGCCGTTTGCATCGATATCAAAAGTAACTTCAATTTGTGGCACACCGCGTGGTGCTGGTGGGATGCCGGTAAGTTGGAATCTGCCAAGCGATTTGTTTTGTGCGGCAAATTCGCGTTCACCCTGCAGCACATTGATTTCTACACCCGGTTGATTATCTGCCGCGGTGGAGAAAATTTGGCTCTTTTTGGTTGGAATTGTTGTGTTGCGTTCAATAAGTTTGGTGCAAACGCCGCCCAAAGTTTCTATGCCCAAAGATAGCGGAGTAACGTCCAACAAAAGCACGTCTTTAACTTCGCCGCCAAGCACACCGGCTTGAATTGCAGCACCGATAGCCACGCATTCATCTGGGTTGATGCCCTTAAATGGGGTTACTGGAATTTCTTTTGCAAGCGCGTCAACCACGCATGGCACACGGGTAGAGCCACCAACAAGCACAACATTTTGTATGTCGTTTTTGGTTAGGCCCGCATCTTTAAGTGCATTACGTGTGCAAACCAAAGTTTGGTCTACCAAATCACTTATCATGCTTTCAAATTTGGCGCGAGTTAATGTATATTCTAGGTGTTTTGGTCCGGTTGCGTCTGCTGTTATAAATGGCAAACTGATTGTGGTAGAAGTCAAGGTAGAAAGTTCAATTTTTGCCTTTTCTGCTGCTTCTTTAAGGCGCTGTTTTGCAAGTTTATCTGCGCCCAAATCGATGTTATTTTCCTTTTTAAATTCGCTTATAAGCAAATCCATAATGCGGTTATCAAAGTCGTCACCGCCCAGGCGAGTGTTGCCGTTTGTAGAAAGCACTTCAAACACACCATCGCCGATTTCTAGCACGGACACATCAAATGTGCCGCCGCCCAAATCGTACACCAAAATCTTTTGGTTTTTTCTATCCTGTTTATCCAGCCCGTAAGCAAGTGCGGCTGCGGTTGGCTCGTTGATAATACGCAAAACCTCTAGCCCAGCAATTTTGCCCGCATTTTTTGTGGCTTGGCGTTGGCTATCGTTAAAGTATGCTGGCACAGTTATAACCGCTTGGGTAACTGGGCCGCCAAGATAAGCCTCTGCATCCTGTTTTAATTTACTTAAAATCATAGCGCTAATTTCTTCTGGGCTGTATTGTTTGCCGCCAATGTTAACTTTGTAGTCGGTGCCCATTTCGCGCTTGATGGAAATTACAGTGTTTTCTGGATTAGCAACTGCTTGGCGTTTTGCAACTTGACCTACCAAACGTTCGCTGCCCTTAAAGCCCACTACACTTGGAGTGGTGCGCCCACCCTCACTATTTGCAATTACGGTTGGTTGGCCACCCTCCATAACTGCCACACAACTGTTTGTTGTGCCTAAATCGATACCAATAATTTTTGACATAATTTATTACTCCTTTAAAATGAATTTTATTTTCTGTGATTTATCACAGGTTTGGCTTTTATATGATGAATTTGAAATTTATTTCGATATTCACTCATAGAAAAGCCAAAATAATGAGTGAAACGAAATTAAAATAAAATGAATTTTTGTGAGCAAGAAATTTGGAGAATATTATATGTTTGCGAGTTTACGAGCAACATATAATTTTACTCATAATTTATTACTCCTTTATATTTTTATTAAATTTTTATGTTTTTTTGATATTTTCAATGTTCTTTATTATAATTTAACTATTTTTTATTATTAATGCTTTTACTTTCGCACAATCACTTGCGAGTAGCGGATAACTTTGCCCTGATAAGTAAAGCCCTTATACGCTTCTTTGACTATACTCCCCGGGGGTACATCGGCTGTAGTGTCGGTGTCTATTGCTTGGTGCAGTTCGGGGTTAAATTCGCCCGTTGCATCTATACTCTCCACCCCCATCTTTTTAAGTGTATCCAAAATGCCCTTTTCTATAAACTGGATACCCATAAGGGTATTTTTATCGGTTATCATGTCGCTTGCCATTTTAAAGCTATCCAGCGCGGGAAGGAATTTTGTTATTGCATCTATAAACCCTGCCTGCCGCGTTTCGTTCAAAACAGTTTGCATTCGCTTGCGGTAGTTGTCAAACTCGGCCTGCACTCGTTTTAAATCCGCCAAATAATCCTCTTTAGGTGGGCCATTTTCTTCTGGCTGAGGTTCTTTTTCTGGTTCGTTTTTAAGTTGTTCTGCCTCTTGCTCGTCCGCCCGCATTTTGTCCGGGTCTAGTTCGGTTGAGGCATCGTTGTGTTTTTTAGCCATTGTTATCTCCTTTTAAGTTGTCTATCTGATTAACCATGAATTTAAGTGCTGCCGCCACAGAAGAATAGTCAATTCTGCGTGGCCCAATAAGCGCAAGCGAGGCAATTGGCACCCCGTTTATAACAATCGGCGCACTCATCATCATGCCGCCTTTAAGTTTGCCGTCATCTTCGCCTATTGTGAACTGGATGTCGTCTGTATCCTTAACCAAATCCACCATCCT
Organism: uncultured Clostridia bacterium; assembly: GCA_947632645.1. Taxonomy (GTDB): domain Bacteria; phylum Bacillota; class Clostridia; order Christensenellales; family UBA1242; genus Onthoplasma. The sequence continues at coordinate 13,066 of CANRQB010000018.1, forward strand.
GTCTGTATCCTGCAAAAATTCAAACACGGTAAGGGCATCCTCTTTTTCGTACTTATTAAGCCCTTCAAACAGCTTGGTTGGGTTTTCGTTGGACACATCACACCGCGTTTTAGATAGTTGTACAAGCGCGTTTGCCACACTAGTTATAAGTTGCTTAAAGCCAATCATCTGCGCACCCACGTTCAAACAAACATCGTTGATGTTATCCAGCATATAAGATATGGTTTTGTCCTTAAATCGCTGAGTTAGATATGCGCTTGCCTCTTCGCACGAGGAGCGCCCAATGTTGGCATCCAGTGACAGGCTGTCGTCTATCACACCCGCCTCGGTTTCCACAAGCAGAAGCGCATCCTTATTTATAAGCGGCACAATTTGTATGTTTTTAATCGTCAAATTTTTAAGCCCGTGTTGCACAAGCACGGTTGGGCAGTTGGTTGCTCGGCTAAGCCGCTTTGCCAAACTGGATAGTGTGCTTATTAAACTAACCGAATGCTCGTCGTACTGGTTTATAACCGATTTAAGCGATTTGTAGTTAAACTTGTTGCTTTTAAGCAGTGTGTTAACATACTCTTTGTACGCTAGCGCGGTTGGGATGCGCCCGCCAGACGTGTGCAACTGCTTAAAATAGCCCATGCTTTCTAGCGCGTTAAGTTCGTTACGCAAAGTTGCCGAACTTAAATCTTTAAAGTGCAAGTTGATTGAAGCGCTGGTTATTGGCTGGGCGGTTTTTATGTAGTCATCCACCGCGGCAAGCACTATATTTTGCTTTCTTGATTTTTTATCCATCTATCACCTTAAATTGCAATTTTTTGCTATTTTATAGCGAATTTTGAGTTATCACTCTAAAATTTGTATTGTTAGCACTCTTTATTATAGGTTGCTAATTATATTTTATTCACATAAATAAAAAAAGTCAACTAATTATGTCAACTTTTTTAAAAAAATTTTGCAAAATCTTTACTTTTATATTGATATAAATTACTATAGCAGTTCGGTTATAATTGCGTTTGACACTGAAAAGCTGTTTGGAGTTATGCGCAAAAAGCCATTAACCACTTCTATTTGGTTGTTTTTTTGCATGGTGGCAATTTCGTTTGCGCGGGTTAACAGTAAATCCTCTTTAAAATCTGCCTTAAATTTTTGTAAATCCAGCCCATCCTGCGTGCGAAGTGATAGCATAATGCGCTCGGTGCGGCGCTCTTTATCCGAAATATACTCTTTTTGTTCAACTGGAGATTGCATTTTGGAGCACAAATCGATATACCTATCCATGCGGCGGGTGTTGCTATAGCGATAGCCATCAATATAGCTGTGTGCGGCAATGCCAAGCCCAAGATATTCGCTTTCGTCCCAGTATTTTTGGTTGTGCACACTTTCAAACCCAGGGCGCGCAAAATTGGATAGTTCGTAGCGCACATATCCGGCACTCATAAGCACTTTTGCCACTTCGTTATAGTAACTTACCATGCGGGCATCGCTCATTGGTTTAATTTTTTTTGCGCGGAATTTATCGTATAGCGGAGTGTGTTTTTCCACTTGCAAAGTGTACACTGAAATATGCTTTAAATCGTTTTTAATTAAAAATTCAACCGTGTCTTTAACCGACTCTTTGCTTTGGCCAGGTATGCCAAGCATAACATCGGCACTGGTGTTTAAAAATTTGCTTTGAGTGAAAAGTTGCAGCGTGTATTTAACATCTTCAAACTTTTGTTTGCGACCGATTTTGTTAAGCAATTTTTCATCGATACTCTGCACGCCTACGCTTATGCGATTTATTCCACAGCGCACATACTCCAAAAATTTTTGACGAGTGAAACTGGCTGGATTAACCTCTAATGTTATCTCAGTGTAGTCGGCAAAATGCAGGCTAGAATACAATTTCTGAGTAAGCGTTTTAATAAATTCGGGCGTGACCAAACTTGGAGTGCCACCACCTATATACAAACTATCAAACACCCTATCTGCAAATTTATATTTATAAAATTCAATTTCGTTGCACAGCGCCTCTAGATACTGCTGCTTGGCTGTATCATCCATAGAAAAAGACACAAAATCGCAATAATCACATTTTTTTGTGCAGAACGGAATATGAACATACACGCCCATCGGCCTATTATCTTCCATAAAAACCCCTAATTAGTAAAATTATAACCCAAATTTAAATAAAATACTAGCATTTTTGCACCGATTTTAAAATTTGTTTAAATGATATCACTTTTTAAATTTGCTGAAATATTATATGCGGGCAATCCGCCTAAAAAAACTTTGAAGCTCCCAAGCGTAGGAATGCATAATTTAAAAACTTTACCCGCTGCAGTGCGTCACAAACTGCACATTTGCTAAATTAATTTACACGTAAATTAATTGTAAGCCTAAGTTTGTTTGTTCCTCTCCCCACAAAAAACTACTTTTTGTGGGGACCCCGAAGTTTTACAAACGAACCAAGAGGAAAGAAAGAAAGGGGAAGCAGGTTCCCTTTCTTAGAAGCGGGCAATCCGCCTAAAAAAGAAAAAACTTCGAAGAGCCCAAGCGTAGGAATGCATAATTTAAAACATTTCCCCGCTGCAGTTCCCACACGAAAGAATGCATAATTCAGGAAAGGATTTATCAAGGGAAACCAGTGGGTGTCCCTTGATAACGGCGGGCAACCGCCAAATAATGAAGGTTGCAATTACTATTGCAACCAATAAAAGCGGGCGAGTTGTTAGTAAAGAAACAATCTCCGAAGGGCCCAAGCGTAGGAAAGCATAATTTAAAAATTTTACCCGCTGCAGTTCCCACACGAAGGAATGCATAATTCAGGAAAGGATTTATCAAGGGAAACCAGTGGGTGTCCCTTGATATGCGGGCAATCCGCCTAAAAAAGAAAAAACCGCACATGTGCGGTTTTGATTAAAGAGGGCGTGATTGCCCGCAGTCTGGTCATAAGCCGGGTTCTGTGTTGGATGGTCATCTATCTAATGCGTATGTTGCCACACGCCTTTAGCGGTGTATAAATTCTAGCGAGCAGCCGTAGCGAATCATTACCTTGCTTCGGGTGGGGTTTGCATGGACCAGATTTGTCACCAAACCTGCGGTGAGCTCTTACCTCGCCTTTTCATCCTTACTAACCACTCAGGGGTATAGCGGTTATTTTCTGTTGCACTTTCCTTCTAGTTGCCTAGACTTGCCGTTAGCAAGCA
>CANRQB010000019.1 GCA_947632645.1 uncultured Clostridia bacterium
CGGTTGATTTCGGTGTAAAGGTGTGCGTTGTGCACGGGCTGATACTGGCTCATAATGCTTACAATGCTTTTGCTATCCAGTGCGGCAATAAATTTTAGGCAATTTATGCTATCGTCCGTGTGGCTAGGTAGCACTAAGTGGCGGATAATCACTCCTTTTGTTAGCACCCCGTCCACCACAAGATCTTTGGGCTGTTGGCGTTTCATTTCGCGGATAACGGCCTGCACGTTCTCAACATAGTTTGGCGCGGCGCTATACTTTTTGGCAAGGTTGTTATCCGCATATTTATAGTCCACCAGATACACATCCACCAAGCCATCTAACATTCTTATAGTATCCACGCTTTCGTATCCGCTGCTATTCCACACCACTGGGATTGGTGGCTTATACATTTTAAGCGCCTGAATAATTTGCAAACTGAAATGGGTGGGAGTAACCAAATTTATGTTGGCTGCTCCGCGTTTAACCAACTTTTTAAATATTTTAACCAGACCTTTTATTCTAACCGACCTACCCATTTTTTGTTTGCTTATTTTATAGTTTTGGCAAAACACGCATCGCATATTGCAGCCGGCAAAAAATATTGCCCCACTGCCCGCGCGCGTGCTTATAACCGGCTCTTCAAACTGATGCAGCATAACCTTGCTTATATGCACTTTGTTATTCTGGCGGCAAAAACCTTTCTTTCTTGCCCTATTCACCCCGCACATGCGTGGGCAAATGTTGCAAATTTGCTCGGACGAAATATTTTTGCCATCCATTTTCGCTAAACTCATACAAAAAGTTTAACTTTTCGCGGCAATTTTGTCAACAAAATGTTCTAACTAGGCGGCATTTTCAATAAATTAATATTGAGGTATGATATGAAAAAGAAAATTTTAGCAGTTGGCCTATTGGGCCTTGGACTAGTTGGCCTGTCCGCTTGTGGCAAGCAAACAAATGTATCGCTTAACGATTGCGTTATAGAGCAGCGCGAAAACCTATTTATTGCATCCGATAGCCTGTATCAGGTTAGCTACACGGGCGGCATGCGCGAACAAAACTACTCGTTTGATGGCGTTAAGGACGAAATGGTGCCTTTTGGCATTGTAACCTTTAGCCGCCTAGATTACGATCCGCTTGCAAATGATAGTTACAACTACACCGTGACCATCGATGGCACAGAATACACCGGCACACTGGTTAACGACGAGGTTGAAAACAGCTACTCAATCGATTTGGGTGTAAACGCCAACCCAACCTCGCAGATAGATGTGTCGATTGCGTTTACTGGCTACACCTTCACCCAAAGTTTAACAAATGTTTCAAGCGAGTTTGCAGTTGATTCGTCCACCGCGCTTAAAATTGCCAACAAAGAGTTGCAAAGCCAACTTAACAACATTGTAAACAACGATAACAAGGTAGAAGTGGTTATGAAAATTGTGCGTGACTATGCAAGCGAAGATGTATCTAACTACTACTGGTATGTTGGCGCAGTAACCGAAAATGGCGAGGCGCTTGGTGTGCTTATAGACACCACCACTGGCGAAGTGCTAGCAAAAAAAGTTTAGCGTTATGCTAACTTTTTTTATGCAAATTTTTACGCTACTAAAACATAATTGGCAGATCTAGCAAACTTTCTTTTTTGGTTTCTAGTAGATTGTACAAATCCAAAAAAGCGGACGGGCTATTTTTTAACAGATGCTCGGCATGCGAAATAAAGTTTATGCCATCATATTTAACAAATTTAAATTCGCTTGGTGCAATATCCAGCGGCAAATTTAAATGCGAGCATACCGCCTGCCCCATAATTGACGAATAGATATTGTAAAATTTTTTGCGGTGATTTATTTTGATTTTTAACCCCAATTTTTTGGATAGTTCATCCACGCAAAGTTGTTTTACCTGATTTTTTAATTCGTTGCAATTTTCGATGCAAGCAGTGTTAAAAAAATGATTTAACTTTAAAACCATTTCATCTTCGTTTGTATAATTTAATTTATTTGTATAAAGCATATTTGCCATTGTATGACATTTTTGTACAAAAGTCAACTATTTTTTACAAAATATTAAAAATTTTTACAAATTTTTTTAATTTATGCTTTTTACGCCTAAAAATTAGTTATTTTAATTAGATATTAGACACATTTTTAAGTTCGTGCTCTCGTTCGTAACGCAATTTGTACTCTTTATATTTGTCGCTTAAATCGGCTATATAGCGCTGCCTACCCTCGATGGACAAGCTGTTGTAGTATTTGTGGTCCATAAGTTCTTTTATTGGATTGATTATAATTTCGTCGCTATCCAGCATGCGGCAAACGCGCGCATACAACTCCTGCTCTTTGCTGTTAAAGCACATTTTTGCATAAGGCACCTGCTCAAAAATGCTGCGCCCCTTGTTATAATTTCTCATACGTGATTTGGCATCGCGCGCCAAAAAATAGAGTTTACCTTTAACCTTTTTTCTCATAATACCCCCTTTGGTACATTAAGCATACACCACCTACCCCTATGCACCAAGCAAATTCAACAAAATAATTTATCAACTTTTGTCTTATTTTGTAGAAAATTAGAAATTTGTAAGCAAATGTAAATTTTAAATATTAATTTTTTTAAAAAAAGATTTCAAAAACCTATTGACAGCGCCCCCCCCCCCTGTGTTATAATACTATTGATATATTTATATCAAGGAGGAAAAAAAATGATTTGGAAAGACACTACAACAGGTAAAATCTACAACAAAAAGGGTAAAATCTACGACGATCACAACCCAGATTTACAACTGGATTACAACGAAAAAGGTGTAATTACCGAGGAAAGTTTAAAGAAAAACTTTAACGAATCCGATTGGCATGATGGAATTATAGTAATTCCAACTGACAATAACTTTGCTGTAGTTCTTCAGTTTAACGGCAAGGTTTCTATAGCCGATAATGTTTCAACTGCCGAGCAATTTGAAGAAGGCAAGGGTTATTGTAAGGTAACTACTACAAATAACGAAAAAAGAATCATGGCACCTGATGGAACGTTAATATTACCATCTGCCGGTAAATTAATTAGTAAGATTTTTAATGATCCGTTATCTATCAAAGACATTAGTGATGAAGATTTTAATGAAACCATAGAAGATTTTGACCCAACAGCAACAATAGAGACTTTTTTTTCAGAAGTTAAAAATATTGTAGTTGGCATTACTGAAGCCGGATATCTTCACTATACAGCTGAAACACTACGACTTGCAAAAAAAGCAAATACTGGCAGTAGCCTTGCAAGTAGCCTTTTTGATATAATGCTTCTTGCAGTAGCAGGTAATAAAATTAAGGAAGATCTCGAAAAATATAATAATATGTTACGTGAATTTGCAAACAATAAACTGCAAGAACTGACAATGGCTTGTATAATAAAAGGCTACAAATTTTAAGGGGGTAGAATATGACTGTAAAAGAATTGTTAGACATAATAAATGAAAAAGAGTTAAAAATTAAAAATGAAATTAAAAAAATCTTTAAAAAGATTAAAATATAAAAAACTGCCGATTGGCAGTTTTTTGTTTTACTCTTCAAATTTGGTGCCGCATTTTTCGCAATATTCGGCGTTGCCACTGTTTTGGGTTTTGCACACTGGGCACTTTTTTAAGCCGTGGCCAAGTTGTTGTTTTGCTCCGCAGTGTTCGCAGTATAGCGCACCCTTGGCTATAACTCTGCCACACTTTTCACACAGGTTTTTGTTTGCTGTGCCGATAGATTTGTTGCCATCCCGCACACTTTTCCAACTGTTTATTAGGCTAAACGAAAACATAAACATAAAAATTCCAAAACTAATAATCAATACGCCAACAATAAACGCCACAACCGAAATCACATATTTTGCCCAATGGCTCATGCGCAAAATGGCGTACACCCCGCCAAAGATAGATCCGCCACCCAGCGCAACTAGCAGAATGGACATCACCACAAACAAAAACTTGCCATACCGCTTTTCTTTATATCCAAACATATCTCTCCTTCCTTTTTATAAATCTATCTATCCTTTATATTAATAAAATATTATACCTTATCAAACTTACTTCTTGAAACTTCTTCCAAACTTTACCCGCCTATATCCGCATACGAGGAGCCCCAAAGTGCAGTTTAACCTTTTCTACAAACTTGAAATTACTCCAAATATTTTGCATACTTGGAACCGCATACGATGAGTACCGCTTTGTCGTTTGATTAGAGCTTGGTGACTTTGGTGACAAAGTGTGTTGTGGCGGAATGCCTTGCGAAGCACCTAAATACTCACCTGCTATGCCTACAATTCAACCCGCTTGAAACTTCTTACGAATAGCCCCGCCGTGTCGTTTGATTAGAGCTTGGTGCACTTGGGTGTAAAGGGTATTGTGGATACACGCCTTGCAACGCACCAAGTGTAGACGCAATATCCTTTATGCCCACCTAAACCACACTGTAACTAAAGCTTGGCTCCGCAATTGCAGCAGAATTTAGCGCCCTTTGTTATCGGCTCGCCACATTTAGGGCAAGCAAGCGCTTGCACTGCGCCACACTCTGGGCAAAATTTTGCCTTACCCGGAATGGTTGCCCCGCATTTTACACATTGAACAACCACTTGTTTTTGCCTATTTTTTGCGTTTGCCACACTATCTGCAAACACACTGCCCATTTGTGCGCCCGCACCCAAGCCAACACCAAGCCCGGCAAGATTTCCGCCATTTGGATTTTTTGCCGCTTCTTCTATTGCATTGGCGGTTTTATACTGGGTGTATGTGCCCATTTTATCCTGAATAACGCCCATTTTGGTGCGCTCGTCCAGCATCTTTTCCACATCTTCTGGAAGTGACAAATTTTCAATAACAAAATTGGATAGTTTAAGGCCAAGGGATGCAAATTCCTCTGGGCTACGCTTAACCACCATGTTGCTAATCTCTTTATAATTTGCTGCCAAATCCAGCGCAGAAAGTTTGCTTTCGCCAATAACATCGGTTAAAAGTTGAACTATGCTAGATTTATATTGTGCCTCCAGATCCCCAACGCGGTAGATTGCGTTTGTGCCAAAACATTCGCGCATAAATTTGGTTGGGTCGTCCACCTTAATTGCATAAGTGCCATAGCCCCGCAAACGGATGTTACCAAAATCCACATCGCGCATCATAATAGGGTTTTGTGTGCCCCATTTAAGCCCAATAAAGCGTTTGGTGTTAATAAAATACACCTCAGCCTTAATTCTGCTGTTGCCAAGTGTTGGCAGGCTTAAAATTTTGGTTAAAAACGGGATGTTTTCGGTTGCCAGTTTATATGTGCCAGGGCCAAAAACATCGGCAATCTCGCCTTTGTGCACGAACATTGCCACCTGACTTTCGCGCACCACTAGGGTAGAACTATTCATAATTTCGTCGCGGTCGGTAAACGGATAGCGATACACGATTATATCCTTACTAATATCCTTCCACTCGATAACCGACAAAAATTGTTTTTTAAAGAAACCCATATAAACTTATCTCCTTTTAAATGCTACCTCAGTCATCAATCTACGCTTACGAAGTGCTGACTGGGATACTATTTCTTTTTATATTAATATTTTATCATACACAAAAAAAATTTGCAACTAAAACACCAATGTGTAGTGGCATTTGTTGCAGATTTTATTTTATATCATCATCTTTTTTATGTTTTTTGGACGATTTTGTTTTTTTTACGGGTTGTTTATCCGCCGCCACATTATCCTGCACTGTACTGTTGGTGCTAGTTTCCGCTTTAACAATTTCTTTATCGCCAGCAGTGTTTGAAACTGTTGCAGGTTTTGGCTTGCGCCTAAACATTTTATCTAACAGCGCATCTATTTTATCCTTAAATCGCAAACTTAGATAGAATAAAATTGCAACCACAACAATCAACACAGCCCAAACCGCTATACCCCAGCCCTTAAATGGAATTATTGCGCCCGTGCCAAAATACACAGTGCAGATAAGCCCCAGCCCGCGTGCGATTATGTTGGTCCAAAAGAAAAACCAAAAGCTCATCTGGGTCAGCCCGGCTATGCAGCACAATATGTCGTCTGGAAACATAGGGAACACCATCATCAAAAAGAATAGATATTTGCCCGCACTCATTTTGTCTATCCATTTTTCTGCCGTATCTTTGCCAATCATCCAATTTAAAAATGGCCTGCCCGCTTTTCGCCCGATTATAAACATAATTATGCTGCCCACCATAATGGCAAAATAGCTCATAAAAAACGCTGGCAATGGGCCAAACACCCATGCGCCCGCTATGGTTACAATCATGGCTGGAATTTGAAGAATTGTGGTTTGCAAAATTTGAAATAGCACAAAAATTATAACCGAAAAAGCGCCGCCCTTTTTTACGATATCGCGAATTTTAGAAATGGAGTCGAGCCCGGTTGCTTTTAAAATAAAATACCCACCCACAAAAATTGCTGCAAACAAAACAACAACAAGACTAAATCGTAAAATCTTGCCATGCAAAGTGCTATTGTCAAACAATTTTTTTAGTTTTTTCATCTATCTTATTATATTCCAAATTTGTGTAATTAATTGTTATATAGATTATATTATTTTTTATTTTATAATTTTGATCATAAAAATGTTACCAACCAAAAATACAAAGAAATTTTTTTAAATTTTAAAAATTTTATGCAAATTTTCAATTTTTTTGCAAATTTATGTTAAATTTCTTCAATTTTTATTAAATTTGTGCATCCATTTTGTTTTGGTTGGCCACTGGTTATAACAATTTTATCGCCCGCCTTGGCAAGGTGATTTTTAACCACAAATTCGTGCGCTAGGTTAAACATTTTCTCTGCAGTGGAATAAACTGATGTTAAAATTGGATATACCCCCCAGTGCATATCTAGTTGCCTATAAACTTTTGGGTTAAAAGTTGCACCAATTATTTGTGTGCTTGGCCTAAAGCGGCTTAGCATCGCCGCACTTTTGCCGCTTGATGTAAACACCATAATGGCCTTTGTGTTTTGCAAAAAACTTGCACTTACTGCCGAGTGACTTATAACATCAGTGGTGTTGTTTAGCTTTATAAATTCCTTTTCAAAGCGGTGCAAATAGTTTATATGTTTTTCGGTTTCGCTGCACACCTTGGCCATAACTTTAACCGCCTCTACTGGATGTTTGCCCGCCGCCGTTTCGCCCGACAGCATAACTGCACTTGTGCCGTCATACACCGCGTTTGCCACGTCGCTAACCTCGGCGCGCGTTGGACGGGACGAGGTTATCATGCTTTCTAACATCTCGGTGGCAGTTATAACAAATTTGCCCGCATGCACTGCCTTTTTAATCATATTCTTTTGAATGTCGGGCAAGCGTTCAACCGCAACTTCAACCCCCAAATCGCCGCGCGCCACCATAAGCCCATCGGTAACTTCAAGGATTTTATCCAGATTGTTAACTCCGCGCTGGCTTTCTATCTTTGCAACCACTTGCATGTCGCCGCCGTTAGATGCAATAAAGTTTTTAAGTTCTGCCACATCCTCAGGCGAATTTACAAAACTTGCCGCAACAAATTCCACATCGTTTTTTATGCCCCACAAAATGTCCGCCTTATCCGCATCGTTTAAATACGGCACAGAAAAACTAACGTTTGGCAAGCTTAAACTTTTGCGGTTGGATATAACCCCGCTGTTTTGCGCAATGGTTATCACGTCTTTACCCTTAATTTCAACCACCTTAAAAGCGATAAGGCCGTTAACCGCTAAAATTTTCTGCCCCACCTTTATGCACTTTACAATTTGGGGCAAGTTAAAACTTACAATATGCTCATCGCCCACAACATCGCGCCCGGTGAACACAAAGCGTTGCCCGCGCTTAATTTGCACCTGCCCAGATTTAAAAGTTTTAACGCGAATTTCTGGCCCGCGCGTGTCTATCATAACTGGCAGCGGTTTATTTAATTCTTTACGCAGAATTTTTACATTCGCCATAATTTTGTCCATGTCCGACTGCACCGCGTGTGAAAGATTTATCCTAAGCACATTAGCGCCCGCCATCACCAATTTTTTAAGCACGCCATACTCCATACATGCCGGCCCCACAGTTGCCACAATTTTCGTTTTTCTCATACTTTCCTCTCTGTTTGTATATTATATCATATTCTCAAAATTTTCCAAACAAAAAATGTATATAGCCAACAATTTTAAAGCGCAGAAATTGCACATATAAATTTTAAACACGATTGCTACTAACGAAAATAATAGCAAAAATTTAAAAAATTATAAAAATTTTATTAAAATTTACGCATTTTTAATCATCTTTTGCAAAATCCCTTGAAATTTTTTAATAATATGATATAATTATATTGCTTAAAATTTTCCAAAACTTCGCAATAAAGGCCAAGTTTTCCTGCGCGTTAAAAAGCCTGCGATAGTTCCCCTACGTAGGAAAGCATATTTCAGGAAAGGATTTATCAAGGGAAACCAGTGGGTGTCCCTTGATAGGAGGCAGCGATTTGCCCAAAAATGAAATTTTTACACTTGTGTAAAAATGATTACAGAGGGCACAATCGCTGCCGCGTGGGGATGACTTAGTTTCGACTGGTGAGTTATTTGCTTATACGCATGCCGAGCGACATCTCGTTAAACATGTGTTCGTTTGCTCGAACTTAAATAAACGCAAATAAAACTGAAAAACTTGCTTACGCTGCCTAGTCACGCGTAGCCGTCAGTTTAATGGTACCGATACATTAAAATCTGGCGTCGAATATCGGTTAACGCCACAAGCTGTTGCCTAGCAGTTTGCGGTGTACAATTAGGCTAGCCAAATTAAAGTGTCAACGAAGTTTAACTTGGCGAACCCAGACATTGACTAAGCATGTAGTGTATGATCAACTCTCCCGCCAGGACAGGGGTGCAATTCCCCTCATCTCCACCAAATTAAACCAAAGTTGCACCATTTGGTGCAAAAATGTTAAATAGATTAAAACATTAAGGAGAAAAAATGAAAATTTTATTAAAAAATGCAAATTTATATACTCCTACAAAATTGGGCGTTAAAGATGTTTTAATTGAAGTTGGCAAGATATCCAAAATTGGCAAAATAAAAGCGGATGATTGCCAAATTATAGATTGCAAAGGCAAAATCGTTTGCCCTATGTTTGTTGATGGGCACGAGCATCTTTTAGGCGACTATTGGGATGCAGCGGGTTTGATTTCTGCTGGTGTTGGCAGTTTGGTTTGCGTTTTAGCAAATGAAAGCGAACCAAAATATGTGGATAAAATAATTGAAATTACCAATCGATTAAAAAAAGAATATAACATTGATGCATATTGTTTGGCTGGCTCTAAAAACTACACAAGCGACACCAAAAATTATATTATAAATAACAAAAATGTGGTGGGCATTAAAACTGCGCTATTTCAACCACAGCGCCCAAAGCCAAACTTAAGTTATGAAAAACTAAAACAAGATGCCATTTCTACATATGAAGCGGGAAAGAAAAGCCACAAAACCATGCAAGTTCACATTCATTTAGACCACCCTTTTGCCCGCGGAGAAAAAGTTTCACAACAAGAAATTGATTCGGGCAAGTTGGATAACTTAGGTTGGATTGATAAAATTGTTACAGAAACTCATTTGCCATATTCGCTGTTCAAATTAACCCACGCAAAAAAATATTACAATCGCATTTTAGAATACGCCGCTAAAGGTTGCTATATAGATTACACCGCAATTAGCGATGAATACGACAAAAGATTAGATCCATTGGTTAATGCAATAAAACAACACAAAATAAATCTAGACAGAATTTCAATCTCGTCTGATTTGGGGATTGGATTTTACGAGCAAGGTGTTTCGGGTAAAGAATATCCTACATCATTATTAAACACAATTCAACAACTCGTAAAACAAGGTTTAAAATTTGAAGATGTTTTGCCTTTTGTAACAACCAACCCAGGACGATTATTGGATGAAAATTGCGGCAAAATTCGTGAAGGCGAAGCATGTAAAATTTTAATCCTAAACAAATCTTTAGAAATCGAAAAAATCATTATGGATTCTAACCTAATAATCCAAAACAAAATAAAAGCAACTTAGACTAACATAAATAAAGAAAAGCAGTCGTGTGGGCTGCTTTTTATTTATATTCAAATTCTAGTTCGGTTTTGCGGATGTAAATTTCGCCCTGCGGAATGTCTAACATTGACTTTGGGGTGGATTTGCGGGCATAACAATAATTGCAGTTGTGGCGGCAGGTGTCGTAGCGGCCGATGTCTATGGCGGGCATACAACCGCAATATTTACGCTGGCCATCAATTTTGTTGTTTTTACGTTTTACTGTTATGTTTTCATCTTTAAATTTTTCAGTTAAAAGCGCTTCAAAAATCGCGCCGTCAATACATTTGCTTGGCAGAATGTTATATTTGCTCCAATCTCCACTTTCCGCACACGCTTCAATTTGTATGCCATTTACACTTGCGATTTGTGAAAATTGTGCCAAAATTTCATGTTTTTGCTGCAAATTTGGTGCAAAAACGGTTTTTGAACACCCTTTATAACTTTCAATAACAAAACTTATCTTGCAATGTTTTGTGTATCCTTTTAATTGTTCACACAAATATGTAAATTGTTTTATATGCCAATCTATATCAATTCCATTTGTCAACAAAATTGGATCATATCGCCAAATTACAGGGCAAAATTTTGTTAATTCTTTAAAAGTTTCAATTCGCTCATTTAGTGGTGGCAATCCACCTTCAATATTTTGCGGATAACCGTTTAAGGTGAACAAAAAATAATATTTATAATCTTTAAGTTTGTTAAGTTTATTTAACATCGGTCTTGGATTTTTTGACCAAAACACAATGCCCTCAATGTTGCCTTCTATTTCAACTTTTTTATCGCCTAACAAGTTGTATTCCACACTTCTAATTTTCAGCGGCTTAAGTTCAATTTTTGCAATCTTGCTTGGATTAATTGGATTAGGCACAAGCACAAACCCCTCTTCCAACCTATCAAAAAACCAATCGCTATAAAAAGCTGGTATATCTGTCCGCCTTGAAACGCTTAAAATCATTATCTTACTCCGTAAACTATTATACCTTAGACGAACAAAATTTCAAAACGTTTAAAAGCCCTTGACAAAACGCATACAACTACAAAGTAAAACAACAGCCAGTTGGGCTGCCGTTTTTTACATTTTTAATTTATTCCATCTACACGCTGCGGCCGGTTTCCGCACCAGAATTGGGGTCGACATTATCGTCCCCATCATCCACTTTTTTTGTCTCCCCTCCCCACGGAAAACCAATTTCATCCAACTTGGCAATTTTTTCTTCATCCAATTCATAAGAATGCGGTTTTTTGCCTGCATCAAACGCTTTTTTCGCCATTCGGACCTGACTTGCAATGTTTCTTAAAGGAGATTTTCTACTTAATAAACCTTCAAAACTTGGATGGTACACTTTCCATGCTAATAAATTTTGATAAAATTCTTCAAACCAATCTTTTCTTTCCCATGGAAACCCTATTGCATTCAAACGAGCAATCATTTCTTCGTCCAATTCATAACCATTAGGTTTTTTACCCGCATCAAATGCTTTTTTCGATAGACGGACAGCACTTACCACTTTGTTAAAATGGCAATCTCTACTTGTTAAATTTTCCAAATTTGGGTGATCTACTTTCCATGCCAATAAATAATGATAAAATTCTTCAAACCAATCTCTTGCTTCCCATGGAAACCCAATTGCATTTAAACGAACAATCATTTCTTCTGTTAAATGGATGTTTCCTTTACCTTTTTTTGCTTGTCTAACTGCATTTACGGTTCCCGCAAAAGGACATTCCTTACTCATTAAATTTTCAAAATTTGGATGGTCAACTTTCCATATCAACAAATCTTGCATAAATTTTTCAAACCAATCATATTTTTCTGCTTCCCACGGAAAGCCTATTGCATTTAAACGAGCAATCATTTCTTCTGTTAATTTAGTGTTGCCTTTACCTTTTTTTGCTTGTCTAACTGTATTTACCATATTTGCAAATGGGCATTCCTTACTTTGCAATCCTTCAAAATTTGGATGGTCTATTTTCCAGACTAATAAATTTGCAATGAATTCTTCAAACCAATTATTTTCAACTGTCCAAGGAAAGCCTATCGCGTCTAAACGGGCAATCATCTCTTCAGTTAAATTATTGCTTCCTTTGCCTTTTTTAGCCAATCGAACCGCACCGACAGTATTTCTAAACGGGCAAGAATGGCTCATTAGCCCTTCAAAATTTGGATGGTCAACTTTCCATGCCAACAAATCTTGTATAAATTTTTCAAACCAGTTGGTAAGGTTATAAACGCGTTCTTGCAGGGCGTTCATGTATTGAATTTTGTCATTATTTTCAACTATAAGGGAAATTTTTTGTTTTCCATTTTTATGGATGGCGTTTGTGCCAGTTGGCTTTCCCCTATTAACTGCCTCGGCAATTGCGCGTATTGTTTCTATATCCACCGAATTAAGGTTAGCAACCAAATCCAGCACGCGAACGGAATCCTTAGCGCAAACCGACAGCACCCTGCCCAATTGTTGCAAATAAATTATTCTGGATGCGGTGCCGCGCAGCATAATTATGCCGTCAACATCATTTATGTGAAACCCTTCGTTTAGCATATTTATGGCAAACAGCAATTTTAAAGATTTGGTTTTGTCCTTTTCAAATGCTTTTATGACCTTGCGATTAATGTCTCCGCGCTTGCTGTAAACGCTATATTTTTTAATTTTTTTAATGCCGTCCACCTTACTAAACCATTTTTCAGTTTGGCTCATTATGGATTTCATTCTATGGGTAAGTTTGGCATCATCTTCGTCGTCCAAAATTTCATCACCCGCCGGACAAAAAACAATAAATTTGCCGGTTAACATTTGTGGACTGTTAAAATTTTCTGCAAAAATCGTTGTAATATCTTCACTTTCAGCAATCATGCGCTTGGCTTTTTTAAGTTCATCCAAAGCTGCCAAAATTTCTTTGCGCTGTTCACCTGTGGCGGTTTTTAACCTTTCGTCAAGTTCCTTTATTGATTCATCATTAAACTTTTTTTCATTGCTGTAATCTATTTTGCCCAAATGATATTCCAAATTTGGCAAAATATCATCATTGAAAGCGTCAACAAGCGAATATGTGGAAACTGGATTATTATTGTTAAAAAATTTCCTTACATCCACGCCATCATTTCGGTCAACCGTGGCGGACATTCCAAGGCATATTGCGTTTGGATTGTTGTTTAAAAGCGTTTCTACATTTTGCCCCCAGACTGGCGCGCCCATGCGGTGTGCTTCGTCAAAAATTATTATGTCATAATTTTCATCCGCCTGCGATTTTAGCCCTTGATATAGACAGGTGTTAAAATCTATATTCAGTTCATTTTTTATCATGTGCAATTTGTGCGGCTTACTTAACCCCGCCAGCCTTTCATCATCAAAATTTAGTAAAGTTTTTAAAAGTGTATCAACAAAATATCCGTCAATTATGTTGGCAGGTGAAACAAACAACACGCGTTTACCACGTGCATGGTCGCTTAAAAATTTTGCGGCAAGATAACTTTTGCCCGTGCCAGTGGCCTGTTCAAAAAGCACGCGTTTGCTGCGCGAAAATCCCTTAATTATTTTGCCATAGACACCTTGATTGTGCGGCAACAAAATGCCATCATCAAAATTAGTTTTGAATTGTTTAAAATATTTGTCGTCTATGTTACTGGTAACAATTCTTTTAATCAATCCTTCATCCGCCATATCCACCTCTATAATTATTTTACCACAAACCGCCCCTTTTGTCAATGCTAAACTATATTAATAATTAAGTGGAATTTTTTATGTTTTCGTTTTGCAACTCTTCCACTTTTATGCCCAAATTTTGTTCCAACCATTGGGCAACAATTCGCCTGTGGCAGAAGGTTTTGTGCGCTTTTATGTCCGCCCAGTTTTCATAGCACAGCAGCACAGCATTTTCTCCAAGTTCAGCGTAAACCTCGTGCGGATTTAGTTTGTTTAAAACCTTTTGATAATACAATTTTGTATACAAATTTTCATCCTCTATTTTAATAATCTCAGCGGGTGGTGCTAATTTTTTGTATTCTTCACCATGCCAAAATTTATTAAACCGTGCAATTGAAACAAATTTAAACCCCTTATCTTGCGGATAGTTTTTTAAATTTCCAAAATATCCAGTAAACATCATCCAACTCCACAAAAATTATACTACAACATCCCAAAATGTCAATACTCCAAAAAAGAATTTATAAAATTCAACACACTTGTCTTGTAATAAGTGGCGTCGCTACGCTCCGCCTGACAAGCACGAATATGGCATTTTATAAAATTGTGCATATAAATTAAAATTTTTGATAATTTCTCTTGACAAAGCATATAATATGTGTTACAATAACAATGCTTTATATCGCGGGGTGGAGCAGCACGGCAGCTCGTCGGGCTCATAACCCGAAGGTCACTGGTTCAAATCCAGTCCCCGCAACCAAACAAATCACCGTCAGGTGATTTTTTTGTTGCAAGG
>CANRQB010000020.1 GCA_947632645.1 uncultured Clostridia bacterium
AATTAAATCGTTAGGGTAACCCATGTTTTCCACCACTTCGGTTACAATGCCTAGTTGCCCCTTACCCCCATCTATAACAATAAGGTCGGGCATGCTGGAAAAACTTATGTCGTTGCCGTTAAGTTCGCTAAGCCGCCTAGTTAAAACCTCGCGCATACTGGCAAAGTCATCGATAAATTCCACCGTGTTGATTTTAAACTTGCGGTACATCTTGGGCGCTTTTTCACCGTTTATTATAACCGACATACTGGCCACCGTATATGTGCCGTGCGTGTGCGAAATATCGTAGCATTCAATTCGCTTTGGCAGGCGGCTTAGGTTTAAATCCTTTTGCAGTTGCTTAACCGCGCCTATGCTGGCATTTATCAGTTTGGTGCGCTGCTCCAAATTCTTTTCCATATGAATTTGCGCATTTTGTTTGGCAATATCTAGTAGTTTATACTTCACACTATCTATTTTGGGCTTGGTTATTGCCACCTTTTTGTTAGATTTTTTGGATAAATACACTTCAATTTCATGCGTATCTATCTCGGGCATAATAATCTCATCCACAATAAACGGATTAGCTTCGTAGTACTGCATAATAAACTGGGTGTAGGCCTCGCTTTCGTCCAAAAAGTTTAGTATATCAAAGGTTTGCACACCCTGAAGTTTGCCCGCGCGCACATTAAGCACGCACATGGCAGAAAATTCGCCACTGGTGGACAAATTAAACACATCGTAATCCACCAAACTGCCCAGGCTGGTAATTATGGTGGATTTTAGTTTTTCTAGCATCTTAAGCCGATCGCGCACCTGAAGGGCAGTTTCGTAATTTTCGGCCTTGCTGGCGGCCTCCATTTTAGATTTAAGCACATACTCCACCACCTTGGTGTCCCCTTTTAAAAAGGCAATGGCATCATCCACAATTTCGCGATAGTCGGCTTTGGTTATATATTTGGCGCATGGCGCGGTGCACATGTGCATGCTGTAAAATAGGCATGGTTTTAGCGGCTTATTGTTTTCTTTAAGCATCAATTTGCACTTGCGCAGTGGGAAGGCATAGTCGATAATCGACAGCACATCGCGCGCGGTTACCCCCGCCATAAACGGGCCAAAATACTTGTCCGTTTTGTTTAACCTGCGGCTTATTTCAAAATACGGGTAATCTTGGTGCAAGTTGATTTTAATGTAGGCATAGGTTTTGCTATCTTTTAAGAGGATGTTGTAGTATGGCTTATATTTTTTTATAAGATTATTTTCAAGCGCAAGCGCCTCCATCTCGTCGTTAACCACAAAAAAATCGAAATCGGCAACATTTTTAACCATATTAATAACCTTAATTTGATCTTGTTTGTGCAAAAAATACTGGGCAACGCGGTTTTTTAAATTTTTTGCCTTGCCCACATAAATCACATTGCCGTCCTTATCCTTCATGATGTACACACCCGCCTGATTTGGTAGGCGCTTAACCTTATCCCGCACTATGTTCATGGATATATTATACCACATATTAACCAAATTTGGAATAGTTTTTTGTAATTTTTGCAAATTTGATTTTTTAGTGTTTTTTTATATGAAATTTTGTGTTTTTTGTGGATTTTTTGCAAAAATTTAGTGAATTTTAACAAATTTTAATGATTCTTGTTAGATTTTTTTAATTTTTTTAACACAAATATTATACGTGCAATTTTCATACAATAGGTATGAAGTTTTTAAAAAAGTGGTGGTTTACAATTTTAAGTGCGGCTTTAATTTTGGCGCTAACAGTGTATGTTTTGTGTGTAGCAATAAAGAAAGCGAACGACTACGAAATTTATTCCAAACCAAAAGGCGAAACCAAAATTTACACCGTTTGGGAAGTGGATACTTTTGAAGGTGGCAGTGTGGCGCGCATAAACTATTTAAAGCAATTGGTGCGTGAGTTGGAAAAGAAAAATGCGGGCGTACTTTTTATGGTTAGGCAGATAGATTTGGATAATTTCGCCGCCGAGTTAAACGCGCAACAACCGGACATAATTTCGTTTGGATACGGGCTGGGCGAACAAATTTTTAGCTATCTTACTCCGCTAGAGTTGACCTATGATGTGCGCGATGAACTGGTGGCAAGCGGCAGTTTTAATGGCAAGGTGTACGCACTGCCCTACATTGTCAGCGGATACGCTATGATAACCCACGGCGCGCTAACCGACAACTTGCACTGTGGACAAACCGGATACACCTATCCAGAAAACGCATACGCACCATATAAGTTAACCCCCTCCGCAAACGAAACGCAATACGAAGCGTACAAAAGTTTTGTAAACAATAAAAATGCCTGCCTAGTTGGCACTGGGCGGGATGTGGTGCGAGTGGATAATTTGAATAATCTTGGGCGCACTTCTGCAATAATTTCACCGATTGATTACTACAGCGATTTGGTGCAATATTTGGGGCTTATAAATGCGGACGAAATGTGTAGAGAATTTTTAAAAACCGCACTATCAGACACCGCACAAAACACCCTAACCGACTACAAATTGTACAGCGCAAAATATGGCAAAATTTACACAAGCGGAATATATAGCGATATGGAAGAAGCGATTTTAAATTGCGAAATTCCAAACGTTTTTAAACACAACTAGTGCGTGTTATCCGCTGATATAATTTTACATTTTTGGAGAGAAAATTTGAAGGAAATAGAAAACAAAATATCGCTAAAATTAAATGCTGATTTAAAGGGCTATTGCACAATTCACATTGGCGGAAATGCAAAATTTTTATTTGAAATTTTTACAAGTAAACAACTATATAAGGTGTGTATTTGGTGTATAATACACAATATTAAGTATAAAGTTATTGGCTTGGGTGCGAACCTAATTTTTGATGATTTGGGCTATAATGGTGCAATTATTGTTAATAAATCGTGCCAAATTTTATGGCGAAAAAATAGTGCGTTTGTGTCTAGTGGAATGCCAGTTAGTAAACTTATTTTTGATGCACAATTTAGGTCGCTCAGCGGGTTAGAAAATCTATCTGGAATACCCGCAACTGTAGGAGGTGCAATATACAACAATTTGGGTGCGTTCGATTGTTCGTTTGCTGACTGCATAGAATATGTAACCTGCATCGACACAAAAAAATTAGAGCAAAAAATAAAAGCCAATTTACAAATAAAAAATAAAAAAATTAACAGCCAAAATTTAAATTTGCAATCGCTAAACACGGATAAAATTTTAAACGAAATTAATACAATAGATTTAACCCCTTTTAAAAGTTGCATAACCAAAATAAAAAAAGCAGATTGCCAATTTGCCTATCGCGATAGTTTGTTTAAGCAAGCCCAAAACCGATACATAATTTTATCTTGCAAACTTAATCTTGCACCCGCCAACAAAAACGAAATTCTGCAAATAATAACCGCCAACATACAAAAGAAAATCGAAAGCCAACCGCTCGACTACCCTTCTGCCGGCAGTGTTTTTAAGCGTATATATTTTGATGAAAATAATAATAACAATCTAAATCCTAATACTGATATAAAAGACCAAAATATTAAAGGCAAAGCGTTGGCGAAAAATTATAATAACCCAACAAACGTCTTGTATCCCGCAAAAATTATAGACGAACTTCGCTTAAAGGGACTGTCGGTTGGCGGTGCGCAAATTTCAGAAAAACACGCCGGCTTTATAATAAACACTGGTGCCGCCACCCAAAAGGATTTTATTAAACTAACCGATATAATTAAAAACAAAATCAAAAGCCGCTATTACCTATCCCCGCAATTTGAAGTGGAATTTGTGCCATTTTAGTTTCGCCCAATTTTAGTTGTTAAAATTTGCCACAATTTTTATTATTGTTGGCGGGGTTTTTGTTTGATTTTATTTTGGCAGTGTGATATAATAGTGTTGTTTTGAAAATATTTTAATAAAATATTTAACTTAGGAGATTTATGGCTATTTTAGCAGATTATCACACGCACACCATATATTCGCGCAACCACCACGGCAAAGGCACGGTGGAAGGAAATGTGCGCGCCGCGTACGAAAAGGGTTTAAGGCAGATTGCAATAACCGATCACGGCTTTAACCAAAAGTTGTACGGAATTAGGCGAAAGGATATCCCCCAACTTAAAAAGGATATAGAGAACGCAAAAGAGCAGTTCCCTATGGATGTTTTGCTTGGGGTTGAAGCCAACATTATTTCTAGCCGCGGGGATCTGGATATAGAACCAGAGGATTATAAGGATTTTGACATTTTGTTGTGCGGATATCATCGCTTGGTTAAAAGCACCAGCGCGCGCGAGCAGTTGGGGTTTGTAACAAAAAACAATATGTGCGAACTTATGCACCACACCAGCAAACGGCAGATAGAGCGCAACACAAATGCCTACATAAATGCCATGCGAAAATATGATATCGATATACTTACCCACCTAAACCATGTGTGCAAGGTGAATGTGGAAAAGGTGGCGCGTGTAGCAAAAGAGACCAACACACTTATTGAACTTAACGGCAGGCGGCTGGGCATGAGCGACGACGAGATTTTAACCTGCTACAATTTGGGCTGCAAGTTTGTTATTGATAGCGATGCGCACTCCCCTAGCCGTGTTGGCGATTGTCATTTTGGGTTAGAGGCCATTTTGCGCCTAAGGATACCAACCGATGCAGTGGTTAACTACAACAACCTGCCAAAGCTAAAAAACCATAAACAACTGCTGGAAGAGGAAACACCAAAGCGCAAGCCGCGTGCCAAACAGCCTAAACAAGCGGTAAATAATAAATAACAATTAAAAAATTAATTTGATTATCTAATTTTAAAATGCGCAAAAACATGAAAAAATATAAAAAACGCATAAAAAGCATGAAAAATCAATAAAAACTGTAAAAATTTTGCAAAAACATAAGAAAAGGAGTGAAAATGGCGGACTGCAAAAATGAAATAATTGCCAGCATATCAAACAATAATTGTTGTAGTCATTGTTTTGTTAAAACACTCTTTTTTGTTTGCGCCAAGCCGTACAAAAGCGGATATAAAATTTCGGCAAGCAACAATGTTTTGCTTAAACTTAATGCAATAATAAAAAATTTTTACCCCGAACTAGAGGTGCAAATTAAGGGCAACTTTGCCTTTGTTTATGGCAATATGTATCAACTTATGCTGGATGCCGATTATTTGGATATGAATGTATCTAATATGGATGATTGCTGCCGACTGACCATGCTTAAAACCATATTTTTGTTGTGCGGGCGGCTAAGCTACACCGAGGATGACAGCATAAACAGCAAGGGCTACATATTGGAATTTAGTGTAGAGGATAACCTTGTGGGCACATTAAAGCAACTGCTAACCTATTTTGAATTTAATTTTGGCAGCAAAACGCGCAACCACAAACAGATATTGTACACCAAAAACAGTGCAATCATTTGTGACTTTTTGGCAAAACTGGGTGCGGTTGAATGCTCGTTTGATGTGCAAAACAGTTTGGTTATGCGCGAAATTAGAAACACTGCCAACCGGCAAAACAACTGCTTTGAACATAACCTTAACAAAACCATTGGCGCAAGCGCACTGCAACTAGAGGCGATAAACTATCTTGTGGCGCACAACATGTTGGATATGTTAGAGGATAATTTAAAAGAGATTGCCCTACTTCGCCTTGCCAACCCAGACATCTCGCTAAACGAACTTAAAACGCTTTTGGGCACGAGTATTAGCCGCGCCGGAATAAAATATCGGCTGGATAAACTAATAGATATTTATAAAACACAAAAAGGGGATAAATAATGAAGCCATTTGTACATTTACATCTACACACCGAATTTTCGCTGCTGGACGGGGCGGCGCGCATAAAAAAAGTGGTTAAATTGTGTAAGGAATATAATATGCCGGCTGTGGCTATAACCGACCATGGCAACATGTATGGCACGCTTGCACTTTGGGATGCTTGTCAAGGCACGGGCGTTAAGCCAATTTTTGGCACCGAATTTTATGTTGCCGATGATTTGAACATAAAAACGGGCAAGCAAAAACTAAGCCACCTTATAATTTTAGCAAAGGATCAAACTGGATACCAAAATTTGTGTATGCTTAACACCATCGCATTTAGGGATGGTTTTTACTATAAGCCAAGGATAGACTACCCTACGCTGGAAAAATATCACGAGGGGCTAATTTGTTTGTCCGCTTGCCTTGCGGGCGACATTCCTAAACTGATTGTTGCAGACCAATTAGATAAGGCGGAAGAACTTGTTTTGTGGTTCAAACGCGTGTTCGGTGATGACTTCTATTTGGAACTGCAATATAATGGCATTGCCGAGCAAGAGATTGTTAATGCCAAATTGCGCGAATATTCAAAGAAATTTGGCATAAAAACAGTGGCAACCAACGACGTGCACTATCTGTATCGCGAGGACGCGGAAATGCAAGACGTGCTTATGTGCGTAGCCATGCAAAAGTTTGTGGACGACCCGGACAGGCTTAAATTCCCTACCGACGAATTGTATTTTAAAACCTACGATCAAATGCTTAGTGGGCTTCCTAACGACGAGGATGCGCTTGCCACTACACTAGAAATTGCGGATAAATGCAATGTAACGTTTGAATATGGGCACTATTTGTATCCGCGCTACACTCCAGACGGCGGATACAATGATAAGGTTGGTGCCACACCTAAAGAGTATATGCAGCGCTTGGTTGACGAGGGTGTGCAGCGCAAATATGGCGGCTATAACGACACAATCCGCAAACGTGTGGATATGGAGATGGGCATTATAGAAAAAACTGGGTATATCGAATACTTCCTTATTGTGTGGGACTACATTAATGCCGCACGCAAGATGGATATTTCGGTTGGTCCCGGGCGTGGCTCGGGTGCGGGAAGTATTGTTGCCTACACCATGGGAATTACCGACGTTGATCCACTACGATTTGAACTATTCTTCGAGCGCTTTTTAAACCTAGACCGTGTGTCTGCGCCCGATTTTGATGTGGACTTCGAGGATACCCGCCGCGATGACATCATAGAATATGTACGCAAAAAATATGGTGCGGATAGTGTGGCGCGCATTATCACCTTTGGCACGATGAAGGCAAAAAACGCAATAAAAGACGTTGGGCGTGTTTTGCGAGTGCCCTACTCGGTTTGCGATAGAATAACCAAAAATATTCCTATGTATAAAAGCCCAATTTTACCTAAGGCATTTGGTTTCCATGTGCCTAAAGAGGGCGATAAGGATTTTGGCACGGTGTACGCAGTGCCCGAGTTGGTTGAAATGTACAATAACGATCCACAGGTTAAAAAAGTGGTAGACATTGCCATGAAAGTGGAGGATTTCCCACGCCAAACCTCAATTCACGCGTGCGGGGTTATAATCGGTAAGGATAGATTGGATAAATTTGTTCCACTTAGCCGCAACGGGGACATTATAACCACCCAATTTCAAGCGGCAGAAATGGAACACCTTGGCCACTTAAAAATGGACTTTTTGGCGCTTAGGAACTTAACCGAAATTAAGGATACAATAAAATATGTTAAAGAAAATCACGGGGTGGAAATAAACTTTGAGCACTCCAACTACGACGACCCAAACGTGTTTAAATACCTATCCACTGGCAAAACGGATGGAATATTCCAAATAGAATCGGGCGGTTTTCAGCGCTTCTTTAGGGAGTTGCAACCGTCCAATATAGAAGATATTGTGGCAGCCATTGCGCTTTATCGCCCCGGCCCAATGCAATACATACCTAAATATACGCACAACAAGCACCACCCGGAAGACACCACCTACGATCACCCACTACTAGAGCCTATACTTAATGTTACCTATGGCTGTATCGTGTATCAAGAGCAGGTTATGAGGGTGTTCCAAGATTTGGCTGGTTTTTCGCTTGGCCAGGCGGACGAAATTAGGCGTGCCATGGGCAAGAAAAAGATTGACCAGCTGATGAAGTGGAAGGAAAGCTTTTTAAACGGCCGCGCGGGCGGAGTTGACGAACACGGCAAAGAAATCCGCCCTATTAAGGGCTGCATTGCTAACGGGGTAAGCGAGCAAGTGGCAAACAAAATTTGGAACGATATGGAGGCATTTGCTTCTTACGCGTTTAACAAATCGCACGCGGCGGCTTATGCAGTTATTGTGTATCAAACTGCCTATCTTAAATACTACTACCTGCCCGAATTTATAACCAGCATCTTAAATCACCGCATGAATTCGATAGATAAGGTTAAGCAGATTATCGCCTACGCCAAAGAGGACGGCATAGAAATTTTGCCACCAGATATAAACGAATCCGGCCCATACTTTAAAACGGACGGAAAAAAGATACGTTTTGGTTTGGCAGCCCTTAAAAATGTGGGCGTTGGCGTTATGGAAGATCTAATTCGCGAGCGCGAAGCAAACGGCAAATTTACAAGTTTTGAAGATTATATAAACCGTGTAGACGCGCAGGCACTTAACAAGCGATGTGTGGAAAGTTTAATTAAAACGGGCGCGTTTGATTGCTTTGGCTACACACGAAGCCAGCTTATGAGCATATACTCCATTATGATCGACCGCGCACAAGAACGCAAGCGCAAAATTGGCAGCGATCAGGTTACGTTGTTTGGCGAACTTATAGACGACACCCCACTTATAGAGCCGAATGAAATACCAAAGCTTAACGAATATGTGGATACAGTTAAATTGCAATACGAAAAAGAGATGGCGGGCACATACCTATCCGGACACCCACTGGATAGCTTTATGGATATGTTGCGCGGGTGCAATTTTAACTCTAGCTTGCTGCCTGACGAAAGTTTGGATGACGAAATGGAAAGCGACGAGGATAACCTAACCGTGGATAGCTATCAAGCCGCGCTAGAAAATCAAGAGCAGGAAGAAGAACTTTATGGTGGGCTACAAAATGGCGACCATGTAACATGCGGCGGGGTTATTGCAAACATAAAAACAATTCAAACCAAAAACGGCAGCAGAATGGCGCTTTTGACGGTAGAAGATTTAACCGGCAGTTTTGATGTGTGGCTGTTCCCTAAAGTGTACGAGCGGTTGCGCGATAGTGTAAAAAATGATGCAATAGTGTATATTAAAGGCAAATTTTCACTTCGCGATGGCCACCGCCCTTCTATCTCCGCTGATGATTTGGAAATTATGCAAAAGCAAACTAGTAGCGAAAGCGAACAGACCAGTTTGCCGGACGAAGTGGAGTTTGAAAAACCAAAAAAATTATGGCTTAAATACAACATTGCAGATGGCGTTTTGCAAGATGCGGTTAACAAAATTTTATCAAGTTATAACGGAATAAGCGAAGTGTACGTTAAGGACACTGGCACAAACAAAGCGTACAAAAGCAACTTAATGGTTAACATAAAAGAAAGTTTAATTTACGAACTAGAAACCATTTTAGAGCCATCCTGCATATTTATTCAATAATGCACTTTTTATGTGCATTTTTTGTTTTTTTATAAAAATTAGCGGTTTTTTACAACTTTTTAATAATTTTTTTAAAAATTTAACTAAGAATAAAAATTTATATATTTCACAAAATACAAGTGTGATGAGATTAATTGGTTTTATTCTAGTTATCCTGGGTGGAATAAATTGGCTTATGATTGGCGGACTGCAATACGATTTTGTTGCAGGCATTTTTGGCACGCAAGCAAATATTTTTAGCCGCATAATATATTTGGTTATTGGCGCGGCAAGCATTTACATTGCATTTGTTACATTAATTAACAAAGGCAAACTTAAACTGTTTGGCTATAAAAAGAAAAAACAGGATAATGGCGAAGAAAATCAAGACAAATAAAGAGCGGCAATTGCTACTCTTTACTATTTTCCAGTTGTTTAACTATTTGTTTATACCCTATAGGGGTATTAAGTGATATAACTTTATATGGGCATTTTAAATAGCACATATTGCAATAGATACATTTTTTATAATCCACTTCGGCAAACAGCTCGCCGGATTTGTCAAACTTCATAGTTATTGCTTTGGCTGGGCACAATTCGGCGCATACCCCACACCCCTTACATTTTTTGCACGGGATAACCACGCGCTGTTGGTGCATATTAAAATATATTTTATTAGAAATGCCGTCTTTTAATTTGCTATCCAGCTTAATTTCGGTTGGCAAAAAGTCAGCATTGGCAAAATTAAGTTCGCTTTCCCCCATTGCGTGATAAAGATTGCTTTCTTTAACAATTTGCCTATCAATTGCCAGTTTTATGACAGAATTTTCTTGTTGTATACCCACAATTTTTAACATTTGACTATCGATGGCGTAAGCATTTGTGCTAGAAGCCAACACCGATAACAAATTTGGTGTGCCGTCCACTTGCCGTGCCACCACCCCGTCCACAATGTTAAGCACAATTTTGTCCGACATGGTTTCGTATAAATCTATTAGCAAATTATAAAAATCTTTTAGTGTGTTTTGCCTGTTTAAATACAAATTTTTTGTTTGCCCAGGCAGCAATCCAAATAGATTGGAAAGCGCACCGCAATACCCTAGCTGGGCATCTATTTTAAGCTTTGCCAAATTTATAATGCAATCTACTTTTTGCGCGATAGAAATTATTGGCAAACTATGCGTGCGTACCCCATCAGGTATAGCCAGATTAACCGACGAAAAGTCCGAATTAAGTTCACATTTTGTGGTGTTGGCAACCTCCAACATGCCAGTGGAAAAATACACTTTATCCATGTTAGTTTCATTAAAATTGCCAAATGGGCTATCCGCCACAATACATTTTGCGCCCATATTTGACACAACATTAACCACAGCCGCCACCAGATTAGGATTGGTTGTGTTTGCGTCATTAACCTTGCTTAAGTAAGGCAAATTAACCTTTACAAGCACAGTGCTGCCCGCTTTTAGCCCTTTAACCCCAAGCCGAGAGATACTATCTAAAACAAACTGCTCTAGCGAAGCAATGTCGTAATCTTCCTGTTTACATAAATTAACAAAGTTATTCATATGTTTATACTAATAAATTTTAATAAATTTGTCAATAAATTTTGCTTTGCTATTAACTTTTATTTGATTTTTTTTGGATTTTTGTATATAATCACAATATGGTAAAAATTTGGGGAAAATTGCTAGTTGAAAACAAAATTATTAAGGATGCCACCATCGCGGTAGACGAAAAATCCACCACTTTTTTCGATATGCTTAAACAATTATGCGCTAGTTTAAACATCCCCACTCCTGTACTGCTTAGCAAGCATGTGTACGATTTTAACCTGTTTAACATCTGCACCTTTAAGCCGGATGATTTCGTGGAATCAGTTGTATTCGATAGATTTGAACTATCGCTTATTAGTTAAAGGTAGTTACTGGTGGGCTAAAATAGATTACATTTACACTAAGTGCTACGCAAGGCGTGTATCTGCAACCCATTTTACCCCAATGGCTAACGTACTTTAATCAAATTGCGCGTCTGGGCTCCTCGTAAGAAATTCCAAGCGGGTAAAGTTTGAAAGCTAGTACAAGTAGTTAATTTGAAAGTAAGGCAAGCGAGCAAAAAAGGAATTTTTTAATATAAAGTGTTCAAAATTTGTGGTTAATAAACAAAAATACTAAATTTTATTGACAATTGAATTTTAAAGTGGTATAATTGTTTTGTTTTAAATGGCAGCATTTTTTTATTGCTGCATTTTAGGAGGCCTATTATGGAAGAAAAAGTTATTATGACGCAAGAAGGGTATCAAAAAACCAAAGATCGTTTGGAGTATTTAAAAACCACCAAGCGCCAAGAAGTTGCTAAAAAATTGGCAGAAGCGCGCAGCTATGGTGATTTAAGCGAAAATGCCGAGTACGATAATGCCCGCCAAGAGCAAATTTCGGTGGAAGAAGAAATTTTTCAACTAGAAACCCAACTTAAAAATGTAGAAGTGGTGGATAGCAAAAAAGTTAGCAGTAAAACGGTTGGCATTGGCAGCAAGGTTACTGTAACAAACCTTAAAACCAAAAAAACCGCCGAATACAAAATTGTCACCGTGGCAGATAGCGACCCTCTTAAAGGATTAATCAGCAATGTATCCCCTGTTGGCGCGGGCTTAATGGGCAAAAAAGTTGGCGATATTGCCAGTGTTAAAACCCCAGTTGGTGTAACGCAATATAAGGTGGAAAAAATATCTAAATAAGGTTTCAAATAAAAAGCGGAGGTAATCTCCGTTTTTTTGTTTAATAATGCATAAAAAAACACTTTAGTAAGCTTTAACTTATTAAAGTGCGCGAAATCTATTCACCAATTGTGTAAACCATATCGCCGATGGAAAAATCCACATACGAAAATGATTTGTTGATGTGATATTTATTCAAACTTACATCCACCAAAAAAACGCTATCGTACACGTTAACAATTTTGCCCGTGTATTCATTAATTTGGCGGCGCTGGCGATTGTATTCCTTAATGACAATGCTTTGACCTATGTTGTTTTTGATTGTGTCCTTAACCTCGCTAAGCGGAATTGTGTCTACTACATCTGTTTTCATAATTTTTTGCAAACTAACTTTGCTACCCCCTGACACACATATTATAGCACTTTTTAAAAAAATAAGGTAGTAAAATTCTACAATTTTTTTAAATTTTTTTATTTTTATTTTACATAAAAAGATATGCCAACTAAGCATATCTTTTAATTTAACAAATTATTTATTGTTTGCATCATCGACTTTGTTTGCGGGCTTATTTAATTCGGCGTTATCTTCGCCCGAATTTGTTTTGTTAGTATCAACTTCTTTAACCTCGATGCCAAACTTTTTAAGTTGCTTAAATATTTGGTT
Source organism: uncultured Clostridia bacterium (assembly GCA_947632645.1). Lineage (GTDB taxonomy): Bacteria > Bacillota > Clostridia > Christensenellales > UBA1242 > Onthoplasma. The sequence goes on from CANRQB010000020.1 coordinate 12,749, forward strand.
GCACCCGGTTGCCGATAGCCCACTTGCCGCACCAACTATAATTGCCATGTACCAACTGTTTGCCATAATTATTGTTGGAAATATATAGTAACATAGTATACCCAGCACCCCACCCAGAACAAGCGCTAAAATTGGGATTATGCGGGATAATATTTCGTTAGATTTGGCAATAAATTTTTTGTAGGCCTGCATTATGCAAACAACCGCACTTACAATTATTGGGACACAAATTATTTGCATACGCTAACCCTTCGTATCGAGATTTTGAATTAGGTAGTTCATCATCTCTCCATTAACTTTTTTATATTCGTTATAGGCGTCTTTTGCCTCGCCTTCAGTTTCTGCACTCTTTAACACGCTTGTGTTGGACATGGCAAGTTTACCAAGCGCGTTAATACTTTTTATAAGCAAAATATCCTTTTCGTGCTGCTCTTTTTCGTTTTTTTCGTCCTTATTATCCTTTTTTTTCATGTAATGCTGCATCAAAAACAATATCATGCCCGAAATTGTGGAGGCAATGGCACCCAATATTGTGGATAGCATTTTTCTCTCCTTTTGGGTGAAAATATATTAAAATTTAATTTTACACAAAGTTGTTTAATATAAGATTATTTAATAATTTTGTTTTTATTTATATAGATTATAATTTATAAGCAATTAACAAAGTTTATTATGTCTAGCAAAATTATAAATCTATCACAAAATTTAATATACTCCCACCCAGTATGGCAAAAACAAAGTTTGCCCTACTACATTTTATGCAAAAATTTTCTAACTGCCAACAAGCATAAAAAAGGTATCTCTGCCTTATGGGGGTTCAAACCCCGCAAACAATATTATTAGAGTCATATTCAAAGAGAAGAGAAGAAAGGGGAAGCCGTGTCCCCTTTCTTAAAAGCGGGCAATTGCCTAAAAAATAAGGATACACAAGTATGTGTATCCAATAAT
>CANRQB010000021.1 GCA_947632645.1 uncultured Clostridia bacterium
AGTGGGTGTCCCTTAATATAAGGAGCAATCGCCCTAAAAATGAAGTTTTGCGATTAGCAAAACGATAAAAGAAGGGCGATTGCGACGAGGTCCCATGGTCAAGCGGTTAAGACACCACCCTTTCACGGTGGGATCAGGGGTTCGATTCCCCTTGGGACTACCAAAGAGAACCAAAACAAATTGGCTTTTAGCCAATTTTTTTGATTCCTCCAACGGACTAACAATAAAAAATTGCTAAAAGTTAATTTTTTTTGATTCCTCCAACGGACTACCAAAGAGAACCAAAACAAATTGGCTTTTGGCCAATTTTTTTGATTCCTCCAATCATACTAAATAAAACTATGTAGTTTTTTAAATAAATAAAAATATTAATTATATTTTATATTAGAAAAAGATAAGCAAAAATTAAAATTTAATTTTTAAAAATCACCTTAAAATCGTTTGCAAAAAATTTAATGGGTGTTGTATAATTATTGTATTAAAAGGAGATATGGTATGAAATTGTTAAGGATATCTATTTCTGAAATCATTGGTACAGCCTTCCTGGTTGCTTGCGGATGTGGCGTTGCTATGGCCACCGGCGCAGATGTGGTTGCAACTGCATTGGCATTTGGTTTGGCACTTATGGCTATGTGCTATTGCATTGGCCATTTCTCTGGCTGCCACATTAACCCAGCTGTTTCACTTGCAATGCTTATTAAGCGCAAAATTTCTTTTAAAGAGTTCTGCGTGTACATTGTAAGCCAGTTGGTTGGTGCTTGCATCGGTTGCTTGTTGTTGCTTATGATTTTCGGAAGTAAATCAAGTTTTGGTGCTAACCAAGTTCAACCACTCATCCAAACCACTTGGGCAGAATCTAAAGCAATGCAACTTATCGTTGGCCTTGTTGTAGAAGTTGTTTTAACTTTTGCATTTGTGCTTACTGTTTGCGGCGTTGTAAACAGAGATAAATACTCTGCAGTGTCTGGCGTGGTTATCGGCTTGGCATTAACACTTGTTCACTTGTTTGGCATTCCTTTAACTGGCACTTCTGTTAACCCAGCAAGAAGTTTAGTTCCTGCAATATTTGCAGTTGGCTATTCTACAACACCAATCACCCAAGTTTGGATATTCATCGTTGGGCCATTAATCGGCGGTGCGCTAGCAGCAGTTGTTCACAACGCGCTTGAAAAATGCCACAAAGAGTGCGAAGTTTGCGCTAAAGATTTAACTGAAACCGTTCCACTTGTAGAGCCTACAACCACTACTACAACAGCAACCGTTACTACAGTTAAAACTACCAGCACCGAGCCAGCAAAAGCTGCTAAAAAACCTGCTGCAAAAAAACCAGCAGCAAAACCAGCAGCAAAAAAGCCAGCAGAAAAAACCAAAACAACAACAAAGCGTATATCTAAAGTAAAATAAAAAATTGCAGATCACTGCAATTTTTTTATGCCTTTTTTGTTTTTTTATTTTTGTTGGGAGATTTAACTTTTTGCGGGGCAAAATCACCAAAAAGCCAAGTAAATAATAACTAAAAATTTAATTGTGATATACACAATTCAAAAAGATAAAGCGAAAGAAAAAGGAAGAAATGGTTGGTTCTTCCTAAATTTTAATTTATTGTTGGTCGGTTGGGTTAAGCCTCAAATACTCTTCTAGTTGCCAGTTGCTGCGGCGGAAGAAATCTTCCTTTTCTTTAAGTGTGGTAAGTTTGCCCGCGCGGCCATTATCCAGCAAATCATAGAAAGGTTTAAATATATTATCCCAACTAAAGCAGCGGTTTAAATCTAGCCCGATGTAGTGCGCAACATTTTCGCTACTGGATGGCACAATTGGGTGCAACAAAATGTCGGCAACAACAATCATCTGCAAGGTGTTGGCAGTAAGTTTTTTAAGCGCGTTTTCGTCCGCATTATTAACTCCCTTAACCCAGTATTTATTTATGTTGCGGATAAACACATCAATGCAGTTGTACACTTGGTGGAATTTTTTGTCCGCCATAAAGCGCTCGTAGTTTAGTATGGCGTTTTTGCAAGTTGACATAACGTCCGCATCAATTTCTTCGCGCGGAATAACTCCACAAAAATTGTTTTGGGTTGAGTAGAAAATCGTGCGCAAAATGCGGTTGTAAACATTGGTTAAAAGGTTGCCTTCTAGCACCATTGGGTCGGGGTCGCCATCCTTGGCATCTGGGTTGAATGCCTTAGGGCTTAGGCTTACATTGTTATTAGATAAGTTCATTGCTAAAAAGTGGATGCGGAACTGGTCTGCGGTGTAATATTTCAAAAATTCGCTTGCAGCTGGCGGTTTTAAACTACCCGACGAGCTTGCCTTTTGATTCATATACAAAATGGATTTAATTGGAAGCACTTTTGTATTTTGAAGTTCGCCCTCTTTTGCTTCTATGCTTGGGTGGCTGCCGTTCATATACATAAACATTGCTTGTTGCGCTGGGCCATAAAAATACAAATTATCCTCGCCCAAAAATTGATACACTTTTGCATCCTTACTGCACCAATATTTTTTCCACTCATAATCCGGTTTATTTATGCTTTTTAAATAGATTTTAGTAAACGAAATTGGCGCCCACAAACTCTCCGGCCACACATAAAAAGTTTGGTTTTTTAGGCCGTTGATGTCTGCGCACGGAACGCCCCATTCTATATTTGCGGTTAGCCTAAACGGGGTTAAAGTTTTGCCTGTGCGGTAGCGAATTTCGTATTTATTTAAAATTTCGCACGCGCGCTCGCGGTCGGTCAACTTTTCAAACTGCAGGGTTACACTTGGCATTTTGTCGTTTTTGGTTATGTCGGTGTATGGTGGCAACTCTGCATTAATTTCATTTAGTTTTGACAGATATTCGCGCTTAATGTAAATTTCTGGCTTTTTAAAAAACTCGCGTATCTCTTTAACCATAAATTGCGGAGTATCCCCATCGTGCTCGATGCTATCCAACCATTGTTCAAGGATTGGGATGCAATCCTCCAAGTTAAAATAGTGGTTTTGCACCTTAATTAATTCGGGCTTTTCACCTGTTAAAACGGAGATTGGGTCTATTAAATCCTCTGGCATATATTGGTGGCCCAAACTGCACTCGTCCGCATAGCCACGTTCACTAGTGCAGCCCTCAAATGGGCACTTGCCAACAACTTGACGGCCGTTTAAAATTAGGTTTAGTTTTTTATCGTAAAATTGATATGAGCTGTGCGTAGAAAGCATGCCATTTTTGTTAAGAGTTGTTATAAAATAATTGCTTACATCCTCGTGTATATTATTTGCTGGTGGAAGGGCAGATGCACCAAAAAAGTTAAAGCCAATTTCATAATCTAAAAAGGTTTTGGCTTGAAGTTCGTGGTTATATTTAACGTAATTTGATATGGAATCAAACTTATCCTTAACCGCCCTATAACCCTCTATTGAAGTTGTTCCATAGCAATCGGTGCCGGATACAAAAATTACATTATCTGCGCCAATTCTATCCCGCAAAAAACGCGCAAAAACATCACCACGCAGCGCCATGCCAACATGGCCAAAATGCAGCGTTTTGTTGCCGTAAGGCATGCCGGTTGTAATCACTGCGCGCCTTGGAAAATTTGGGCGCGGGCGTTCAAATTTAATTTCGTTATCTTTCAAAATAAACTCCTTTTTGTGCTTTGATTTTTGTGCGGCTAGTTTTGTATCGAGCCAACCGTTCTAGGATACAATTCAACATCGCGGATGTTAGATATGCCGGTTAGATACATAACCATGCGTTCAAACCCAAGCCCGTAGCCCGAATGCACGTTTGTGCCATAGCGGCGGGTGTCAAGATACCAAGAATAATCTTCTTCTTTCAGCCCCAATTCGTGTATGCGGGTTAAAAGTTTATCCAAGCGCTCCTCACGCTGACTGCCGCCAATAAGTTCGCCAATTCCTGGCACAAGCAGGTCGGCTGCAGCAACCGTTTTTCCGTCATCGTTTAGGCGCATGTAAAATGCCTTTATTTCCTTAGGGTAGTCGGTTAAAAATACTGGTTTTTTGTACACCTCTTCGGTTAGATATCGCTCGTGTTCGCTTTGCAAATCCACGCCCCATTTAACTGGAAAAACAAACCTATCTTTAACCTTTTCCAGTTGTTTAATTGCGTCAGTGTAACTTAACCTTACAAACTTGTTTTCCACAATGTTTTTAAGCCGAGCAATAAGGCCGGTGTCCACAAATTTATTCAAGAATTCCAACTCGTCCGCGCACTCTTTCATCACATAGTTGATTACATATTTAACCATTTCTTCTTCGTTATCCATAAGTTCGCTCAAATCGCAAAAGCAAATCTCTGGCTCCATCATCCAAAATTCGGCGGCATGGCGAGTGGTGTTGGATTTTTCCGCCCTAAAAGTTGGGCCAAAGGTGTAGGTTTTGCCAAATGCGTGAGTTAGGCACTCTTCGTGCAACTGCCCAGACACGGTAAGCGAAACTTTTGTGCCAAAGAAATCTTTAGAATAGTCCACCTTGCCCGAGCTTGCCGCCTTGTTTAAATCCAGCGTGGTAACCTGAAACATATCGCCCGCACCTTCGCAGTCGTTGGAGGTGATTATTGGGGTGTGCACATAAACAAAGTTGCGCTCGTTAAAATATTTGTGTATGGCGTAAGCGGCAGTGGAGCGTATTCTAAACACGGCATTAAACAGATTTCCGCGCGCACGAATAGTTGGTATGGTACGCAAAAATTCAACCGTGTGGCGCTTTTTTTGCAGAGGATAGTCGGTTGCGCTTTCGCCCAAAAGGGTAACCTCGCGGGCATTAATCTCAAATGGCTGCTGTGCGTTTGGGGTTAAAAGCAGAACGCCCAAAACACAAAAGGATGCACCCACATTTTGCCTCGTAACCTCATCATAATTTTTAATTTTGCCCTTTTCAACCACAATCTGCACGCTTTTAAACGCGCCGTCATTAAGCTCAATAAAGGCAATGTTTTTGCTGTCCCTTATTGTGCGCGCCCAGCCGCAAACGGTTATCTGTTTGTTGGCAAAATCGCCATAACTCTTTTGTAAATCTTTAATTTCAATTCTTTGCATAATTTCTCCTTTTATTTTGAAAATTTTTCAACTTATATTCATGTCAAACTGCTTTTGAATATAAATTTAACGAAAACTGCAAACAAATTTTTGCAGTTGAATTTCTTAAATTTACGTTACGGCGTAATCCTTTCTGGTCCGCGGAACAGGAACATCGCCTCTTTTAAATTTTGCAGTTCAAGTAAATTCATGGTTATTCTATCTAGCCCCAAGCCAAAACCGCCATGAGGTGGGCAGCCATATTTAAAGAATTGCAAATAAAATTCCACATCCTTTGCTAGGCCCTTTTCTTCCGCCTGGGCTTTAAGTTGTTCATATCTATGTTCGCGCTGCGCGCCGGTGGTTATTTCCACACCCTTCCAAATTAGGTCATATCCTTGCGGGATGCCGTTTTTGCGCATGTGATAGAACGCGCGTTTTCTTGCACCATAATCGGTTACAAAAAGGAACTCGTGGTTAAATTTATCCTGCGCAAATTGTGCACAGAGTTTTTCCGCCTCGGTGGTCAAATCATCTTGCTCGTCCTCTGGGCAGGTGTAGCCATAGCGCGCCTTTAATTCGGCATAAAGGTCCTTTAGTTTAATGCGTGGGAAAGGCAGTGCCGGCACAACCACATCCACGCCAAATTGTGCTTTTATCTCTTCGCCGTACTTATCTTTCACGCGTTTTAAGGCGTAGGTTAAAAGCTCTTCTTCCAGCGTCATAACATCTTCAAAACTTTCAATGCCGGCGAACTCCAAGTCAAAGCCGGTGAACTCGGTGGCGTGCTTGCGGGAGTGAGATTTTTCTGCCCTAAACACCGGGCCGCACTCAAAAATTCTGCCCAAGCCGCCCGCCATTGCCATTTGCTTATAGAATTGTGGGCTTTGCGCCAAATATGCTTTTCCATTAAAATATTTAACCTCAAACACTTCCGATCCGCTTTCCGATGCGGTGGCAATAAGTTTTGGGGTGTGAATTTCGGTGAAATCTCGTTGCAACAAAAATTCGCGCAAGGCAGCTGTGAATTCGGTTTGAACTTTGAAAATTAAAGTGTTCTTTTCCACGCGCAAGTCAATCCAGCGGTAGTCAATACGGTTGTCTATGTTGCTCTCTTCCGCAATTGGGTTGGCTTCCGCGCTGCTTAAAACTTCAACGCTTTCGGCGTAAACTTCTTGCCCGCCCATTTTAACATACTCGCTTTTAACTAGTTCGCCCGTAACCTCAACAACCGAGCCAGGCAGAAGGTGGCAAAACGTGTTGCCAACTTCGGGGTATTTAACCTTGTCCACAGTAACTTGAATTTTGCCCGAAAAATCTTTAAGCACAATAAATTGGATGTTTTTCTTGTCCCGTATTGTGTCTATCATCCCCATAAACTTAACTTTGCCCACATTTAATTTGGAAATTTGTGTGTACATAATTTTCTCCTTTAAAATAAAAAATGCCTAATAGTAAACAAATCTATTTCTATTAGGACGAATAAATATCCGCGGTGCCACCTAATTTGCTTAAAAAGCCACTCAATTTTAACTCTTATTGGAGAGCCACCATAAAGTTCGGGAGTGTCTTTCACTTGGGCTGTGCTGGCAAGTTTGCACTATCCTTGCCTCACTAAAAGCCATTTCCCAAACTACTCTTTCCGTCATCACTTTAAAGATAAAAACATTTTATAGCAATTTTTAATTTTTGTCAACAATTTTTTATAAATTTATAATTTTTATTAAATGCAAAAATTTAATTGGAAAAATATAATTTATATGTTAAAATATATATAAGGTATAAATATAATTTGCAAAAAATATAAAAAATTTCAAAAAAAATTTCAAAAAAAATTACAAAAAACATTAAAAAATCATTAAAAATTAATAAAAAAGGTTAAAAATTGGTGAAAATTATGGAAAAAATTGAAAAATATTCTAAGGACGGGGAATTTAGTTTCAGTTTGGGTGCGTACCCAACGTTTGAATTAATTAAAAATATGCCGGATAAGGCAAAATGCGTGCTAATTCACAGCAAGGCGGAAAGTGAGGATATTAAAAAACTGATTGACTTGTGCAAACAAAAAAATATTGATGTTAAGTTTGACGATAAAACCATTGCACGCCTAAGTAACAAGGAAAACTGCTTTGTTATTGGCGTGTTCAAAAAATACGCGAGCAAACTTAATTCCAACAAGCAAATTGTGCTAGTTAACCCAAGCGATATGGGCAACCTTGGCACAATTATGCGCACAATTGTGGGCTTTGGCTACACCGATTTGGCTATAATTAAGCCGGCAGTGGACTATTTTAATCCAAAAGTGGTGCGGGCAAGCATGGGTGCAATTTTCATGTTAAATATAGCGGAATTTGATAGTTTTGATAACTATTTAAACAGCAACAACTACCAAAAATTTTTGTTTATGTTAGACGGAAAAACCAGTTTGGGCAGTTTTATTCCGCCAAAAAAAAACTACGCCCTAATTTTTGGCAACGAGGCGCATGGAATAGATAGCAAATTTCTCACCGCCGGCACAAGTGTAATTATTGAACACAATAAAAAAATTGATAGTTTAAATTTGCCAATCAGTGTCGGCATGGCGGTGTACGAATTTAACAAATAAAGTATTAAAAAATCATAAAAAAATAGTAAAAAACCTTAAAAAATTAGGTAAAATTAATAAAAAATTTAATTTTTAACATAAAAATGGAGTTTAATTTTAACAAAAAATAAATTTATATTAAAAAATCACCTTTAAGGTGGTTTTTATATGCTTTATTTAATTATTAAAATTTTTTTAAATTATATTGCATCTTAAATATCATATATTAAATTTAATTTATGCCGTTATTACTTTTGTAATAATTTTTAAAATATAATTTTTTATTAATAAAATGTTAATTTTTTGCATTTTTTAATGATTTTTAATGATTTTTTATTAAATTTTGCAATATTTTTCTCAAGTTTTTATATTTTTCAAATTTTAATCACTATTTAATTTTAGGACAATTAGGTAGCCATTGGTGTAGGTGATGTTCATGGTGGTTTCTTCAACCTGCATTTCTAGGATGCAATCTTGTTTGTCGTTTTTGTAGAAGTACGCACCGGATAGGGCGCTGGTGGTGTTTGGTGTGCCCACGCGCTTAGATACATCCTTTTCTTCGCTATCAATGGCAAGCCACACTTCGGGGGTGTTGGTTGCGGTGGTGCTTTTGGCGTTTACCCCGTAGAGGATAAGGTAGTTGCCCGGTTGAAGTTTAATTTGATTTTCAGCAATGTCTAGTTTGATGTATGGTTCTAGGTTGGGCAGTTCAATTTCGGTATCTAGGGTAGGGTCGTAAAAGGTGGATGCTGCCACTGCGCTGTAAAATCCGATTGCAGAAAAAGCATCTTTTCCGTCCTTTCCATTTGCACCCGCCGGGCCGGGATCGCCTTGGTCGCCTTTAAAACCTATTTCACCAGGCAAACCTCGTGGACCAATTGGCCCGCGTTCGCCCGGCTCGCCCTTTTCTCCTCGCAAACCCTGCGGCCCCATTGGACCCATTTCGCCACGTTCACCCGCTGGCCCGCGTTCGCCCTGCGGACCCATAGGACCGCGCTCGCCAATCAATCCAGCCACGCCTTGTATGCCTTGTGGACCGGTTGCACCTGCCGGCCCGGTAGGTCCAGTAGGTCCGGTTGGCCCAGTTGCTCCTCCGTCTGGTCCACGGTTTCCCATCGGCCCGGTTGGCCCAGTCGGTCCAGTTGCGCCGCGCGGTCCAGTAGGCCCGGTTACTCCAATCGCACTGCCGCCTATCTGCTGAAAAACAATCCTTTCCCTAATAGGTGGATTGCAACATTTGTTTTTATTTTTACAACTCATCATCTCTCCAATTATTTTTAAATATGTTCGCGCGTGCAAAATTGTTAAAACCATCTTAATTAATGGATAATTGCGCGCTTTCTACAAATAATATTTGTGGAGGGGTTATGGCGTATAGTTATAAAACGTCAATCGGGTTTGGATTGGTGTACATTCCCGTGGTGCTGCACAGCGCAATTAAAAATAATGACATTGGGTTTAACATGTTGGACAAAAAAACCAAATCGCGCATCCAGTACAAAAAGACATGTGCCGAGTGCAACAATCGTGAAGTTAAAAATGAGGACATTGTTAAGGGCTATCAAATAGAAAAGGATAGTTACATAATTTTTACTCCCGACGAACTGGAAAAATTAAAAACCAAGCAAGATAAAAATGTGGTTATAGAAAAGTTTGTTAACATAGGCGAAATCAACCCGATATATTTCGACCGCACTTTCTACTTAGCGCCCGAAAAAAAGGAAGGTGAGCGCGCGTTCTATCTATTAAAAACTGTGCTTAAATCCGAAAAGAAAGTGGGCATTGCAAAAACCATGCTGGGTGCTAGCGAGTGCGTGGTGGCAGTGTGGGTAAGCGGTGATGATTTGCTTCTTTCTCGCCTATTTTTTGCCGATGAAGTGCAGGCTAACCCCGCCAGCAAAATAAATGTTTCGGTTAGCGATAAGGAAGTTGCACTTGCCAAAAACATAATCGATTCTATGGTGGATAAACTGGATATGGGTGAGTATAAGGACGAATATAATCTGCGCCTAAAACAAGCCATCGAACAAAAGGCAAAAGGCCAAAAAATTAAGCAAGCGGAAGGCGGTGCAAAAATTGTGCGCATAACCGACCTTATGCAAGCGCTTAAAGAGAGCGTTGCTGAAATTAAAACTTATAATAAAAAATCCACTAAAAATATAGAAAATAGCAAAAAATCTTCAAAAAATGCACAAAAAATATCTTCAAAAACAAAAAAATCCGCATCTAGTAAAATAATCAAATTAGAAAAATCTACACGAAAAAAATCATTATAGATATTGACAAAGGCATTTGGTTATGATATAATTTAAATATATAGGAGAGATATATGTTTAAATTTAAACCTAGTGTGGTTACAAAAAATTTTGATGGGCAGACAAAATCTATTCCAATTAAGCAAAATTTTTCAGGCGTATTTCGCCAACACTATGTTTATTGCTATAAATCCAATATTTTTAGTTATTACGACAACGACTTTAGCGAGATGCACGACTATATTTTGCCAAAATTCTGCTTGCCAGATGGTATGAGCTATGCCGATGCCTTTAAGGTGCTTTCGTTTTTGAGTGAGTATGTAGAGCGTAAGCATAATTTGCCAGAATGCTGTTCTACTACAATTAAAGAAGTGCAGAAGTTATTGCCACAATTTGGCTTTGTAATTGTGGATGACCCTAATGTTGAATGCACCGATTTGTTTACTGTTAATGGCAACTATCATTTATTTAATCGCACCGCATACGCAAAAGAATATTTTGATTGGTTTACAAAAAATGTAAGTTGGCAGCAAGTGCAGGAGATTTATCAAAAACTAAATTTGCCTTTAAATTTTGAAGAGCCAGAAGCAAAAACTCAAGCAAGATAGATTTTAAAATTAAATAAATAATAAACTTTGTCTATAAGCCATTTTAGATATGTGTGTCGAGAATAAATTCCAGCATTATTAGTAAAAAGTTGGCTTTATCCCTCGCCGCCGCATTGCTTTAGCAAACGTTTATTATTTTTTAAATATTTCGGCTAGTCGATTTCCTCTAATAAAAGCTAGTTCAACAAAATCTTCGATAGAGACATTTCCATAAAATTCTTCTTTGTGTGAAAGTTCGAGGGTAATCGTTCCTTGGTATCCCGAAGAGCGGATTTTTTTAACAACCTTTTCCCAGTTGATATTTCCGTCAAAAGGCAGGCGATGCTGATCTTTTGTGCCGTCATTATCATGAAGATGAATGGCTACAATTTGATTTTTATATTTATTAAAATCAAACTTATCATGCGTAAAACAGTGATCATGGCCGCTATCGTAACATATCTTTAAAAAATCACTTGAAATATTTTCAAATATGTAGTCAATATAATCCAAGCGCCAAGAGTTTTCTATTGCAAGAATAACATTATATTTTTCCGCCCAAAAAACAAGTTGTTTAAATCTTTTTAATCCAATTTGGGATAGTGGGGGAGGATTTGGCGTGCGCTGCGCGTGCATAATTGCAATTGGAATATTACATTTTTTTAGCAGAGCAAACTGTTTTTTGTAGTTTTCAACAAATCTATCGCCCAATGTTCCATTCAACCAAAGGCAATTTGCATCTTTAAATTCTAAATGCGCAAAAATAATGTTTAAACCAAGTTTTTTACATAACTTTGTCTTTTTGATATTGTCGTCGTCATCGCCCCACCACAAAAAAACATTATTAAACCCTTTTTCCTTAATTATTTTTAAATTTTCTAGTTCATCATTTCTTTTAGAAATGTTGCTGTTTATTGCAAGCTCGGCAATGCTCTTTTTTAAACTTTTCATAGGTGATTCCATTTATATTTAAGCTATTATATCATTTTTTAAAGTAAATTGCAACCATCATAAATAAAAAACTGCACGAACCTTAATAAATGTTCGTACAATTCCCTTGTGGCGGAACGGCCGCCATCCAATCCTATCATTAAAGTATTTGTTGGAAAAAGTTGGATAAAAATATTTATAAATATTCTTCATTGATTAAGTCGTCATAAAAATCATCGACAAAATCTTCACTCTCAATTTCTTTATTATCTCTGTGAACATATTTTTTTAATATTTCATTATTGTTTTTTAATAGATTTAACAAATAATCATAATATTCAATAATTTCATTTTCTCCAATTTGCAAATTTACATTGTCAGAAATGATTTTATTGGTATCTGATTTATATATGTATTTATCTGGTTCAAACATTAACCTTAAAGATTTTTGCAATATTTCCCATTTATAGTTAAATTGACTAAATATATCAAATCCTATGCCGAACCTGCTTTCATCTTTATCCTTACGATTTGTTAAACATCTAAAGAATTCATCAATAACATTGTTAAATAAATTTTTTATTTTATAAAACTCTAAAGTTTGAAACGCATTTATATTTGACGAATGAACATATTCATTCCTTAGAATGTAAATTCTTAATATATCTATATACAGTTTATCTTGCAATTTACTTATGTATTGAAATAATTTTTTCGGGGTTCTTAATGTGTCTGCCCACTGGGTTAATACATATCTATTATACATATTTGGAATTCTGCTTAGGAATTCCAAATAATCGTCTTTTGTTATTTTTTGTAAATATTCTTCCAATGTCATTTTCTTATAATAATTTTTGTAGGAATTTTTTAAAACAGTTGTAATATTCTGCCTAATTATCTTAGTAATTATTATCTTGGGCACATAAAATTGAACAGCTTCATAACCTGATTTAATTTCAGAAATTGAGCACAATGTTTCTAATGCTATCCATGTATCAACAAAAGAACTACTATTTTTATAATTTAAATCTTTTTCGGCATAGCTTAAGGTGTTTAAAACTTTATGATAAAATAAAATATCATTATCTTTTGCTGTATCCAGAGAACTAATTGTATTATATAAGTGTTTTGCGTATGGTTTATTTCCAGTATACTTACTTATATAGTAAAAAGGAATTTCAAACTCTTTGTTCAAAATTTTGCTCTTTATTTTAATAGATCTCGTTTCATCGAAATCGGGAGTGTTATTTGAATACAACTTTAATAAGTCAAAAATAGAGCTTATTCTTAATTTTTGGTCTTCAATTAAAGTGAAGTAATCATTTGTGTTAACACCATAAATTTTACAATAAATAACATCATCTATAGTTTCATACTTTTGTTTTCTTTTATCACAAATTTCTATAAATCTTTCTTTTTCATTAGCCACTTCAACAGGAATATAAATATCCAAAATGTCTTTCTTAAATGGTTTTATTTGTCCGATGTATTTCACAAAATCAATAAAACTATCAAATACTTTATTTTTGTCTAATTCGTCTAGTGATATATTTAAAAAACGAATATCTATACCTCGTGCAATTATTTCATTAATAAATGTGTTATATAAATCAATAACATAATTTAAATCATTAATTACATTTGAATTAAGTATTTTTTCTATTTCATTAAATAAAGCATTAAAATAGTTTAAAGCATTACGTTTTTTAACATCCAAGAGAAATCCGTATAGCTCTTTTTTTGAGATTTTATTAGAATCTAAAAATTCTCTCAACTTAGAAATTAGTGTTCCATAAACTGCTGGAAAATTCGATTTAAGAATTTTATCATTAATTAAAAAGTTATAAAAGTTTTTTATTAAAGGAATACAATAGTCATTATTAACTTTATCTTTATTAAGCGATAAATTCTTGATAATTTCGCTTATACATAAATAGAAACAATTGTTATCTGGAATATCTAAGTAATTGGCTTTCATGTTTATTTTTGCATTAAGAATATTTTTAAATAGATATTCGGTTTCTGAATATTTTTTATTCATAATTTTACTCCTACACATAATTATAGCATAAAAACAAATAAATTCGTAATATTTTAACTAAAAAAGAAGAAGTTTTTATGACTTCTTCCTTTTTTAGTTTTTTTGTACAATGAAAACCCCCAGATAGTCTGGGGGTTCGGGGAGTTATACGTTTGCATCCAAAACACCTCCTGTGTTAAAATAGGTTTGTAGTCCAAAACAAATCTAAATTACACAGGAGGTGTTTTATGTCATC
>CANRQB010000022.1 GCA_947632645.1 uncultured Clostridia bacterium
CGTTCGCCTTGTGGGCCCACCTCGCCTTGCAAGCCGGTTTCGCCACGCGGAATATTAATTTGAATGTAATGCGTGTTGTTTGTAAAATTATCCACCACTTCGGCAGGCTGGTCGCTTTCTAAAGTGTTTACGCCAATAATTACAATACTATCCGATATGCCGTCATTCCCCTTTTCGCCCTGCGGACCAGTTGGGCCGATTGGCCCAGTTTCGCCCTTGTCACCTTTTGGGCCGGTTGGACCGCCCGACTCGCCTTGTGGACCACGTGGACCGGTTGGCCCTATTGGCAAAATAAAATCTAGTGTATGAGTTGGCCCGCCAGTTCTATCAATAACTGCACACTCATCAAACGATGTTGCAGTGCGCACACTACCAATAACAATTTTATCCGCTTCGCCTTTTGGACCGGTTGGACCCGGGATAAAGCCACCAAAAATATTATAGGGTTTACCAACCCCATATTTGCAGCATGGCTTTATGCAACATCTTTTAGGCATAAAAACTCCTTATATTATTTTATGCGGATTTTTTATTTTGGTTATAAGCAATCAATTTAAGTGTAAATATGCTAATTTTTTATCAATTTAATAGCTTTTGATAAATTTTTTGCCAAATTTTTGCTTATTGGAGTTAGTGGCAAGCGCAATTCGTTATTTATAAGACCCAACTCGCTTAAACAAAATTTTATTCCGATAGGATTAACCTCTTTAAAAAGCAAGTTGTAAAAATTTTTTAGGTTATCATCAATATTTTGTGCAGTTAAAATATCGCCATTTTTTATTGCGTTGTATTGCCTATTAAGCAAGTTTGGATAGGCATTAGACACCACGCTTATTATACCCCCACCCCCATGCGTTAAGAAGTAGTAATTTAAATTATCGTTGCCCGAATATATTGTTAACTTATCCTTTAATTTAAGCATGCTGTTGATATGTAACTTATCACTATTTGCCTCTTTTAGCCCCACAATATTTTTAATTTTAGCTAGTTTAAGCATGGTTTCAGGTAGAATATTAACTCCCGTGCGCGAGGGAACGTTGTACACAATTATAGGCAGATTAGTGTTTGTTGCTATCGCTTTATAATGTTCAATTAATCCGTTCTGCGTACATTTGTTATAGTATGGTGTTACAACCAGCGCTGCGTCCGCGCCTAAAAGTTCGGCTTGCTTTGTAAATTTTATTGCGGTTTTTGTAGAGTTGCTGCCCGTGCCAACAATAATTTTACACATACCCCCAGCCCTATCCGCACAAAACGATATTATATGTTTTCTTTCCGCGGCAGAAATACACGCACTTTCTCCCGTTGTGCCAAGCACCACAATTGCGGATACCCCCGCGGCTATCTGCATATCTATAAGTTTTTTTAAACTCGCAAAATCCACTCGCCCATTTTTAAACGGCGTAACAATTGCAGTTGCCACCCCATAAAAAACACTTTTCATACCATTCTTTATGAAAATATGCTTAATAAAGTTAAAATTTTTGTAATTGTTTTGAAAATTTTCCAAATTATGCTATACTAGCTTTAAGGTAAGCAAATGAAAGGTAAATTTTTTAAACATTTAAATATGGTTAATCGGCACAGATTTAAGGTGTTCACGCTTTGCTGCAAATGCGGGCTTTTTTGGCGCGGGCTGGTGCATGATTTATCTAAATACAGCCCAACCGAATTTTTTGAAGGGGTTAAATACTACACTGGCAAGCACTCGCCTATATCTGAATGTAGGGATAAAATCGGCTATTCCAACGCGTGGATACATCACAAAAACAAAAATAAACATCATATAGAATATTGGTACGACGCAGAAAACGAAACGCAGATGAACATGCCGTACAAGTACGCAGTGGAGTGCATCTGCGATAAAATTGCTGCAACAAAATGTTATAACGGTAAAAATTACAAACCAGAAATGGTGTTAAATCATTGGCTTAACTGGGGAATAAAAGCGCCAACTAACGACAATATGCGTGCTTTTTTCACCCAAGTTTTTTCCGATTTAGTTGAGAAAGGCGAAAAATTTGTACTTAACAAAAAATACCTAAAAGCCCAATACAACAGTTTGGTTTTAAAAAATAATTGATAGCAAAATTAAATTTCACTCCCCTCAAAGCCATAAAGCACAGCGGGAGTTTTTAACGCTTTTAACATTTTATCCGACAAAAATTTTTTATTAATCCAAGCATAATACACGCACTTTTCAAAACAATTATTATTCATAACATAATAACCATTTATTCTATTTTCTTTGCCGGCGGTGTCTTCAATTTTCCATCTGACAGGTTTATTATCCACCAAATGAACTCCGCGAATTGTCATTATATGCCAAGCCCTGCAATCAAAGCTGGATAGTTCTTCTGCCTTTGTCATATCTTTTATGCCAAATATTTTGTCAAAATTATAAACCCTTGTGTCAAAAATTTTGTTTTCTTTATCCTTATATTTCCTATTATCGCAGCCTATAACAACTGGGATATTAGCTTTTAGTTGTGCCAAACACAAGTTGGTAAATTGCTTTTGCGGAACATTTATAAAATTGTGTGCATCCGCTTCCACAATATTTTTTGTGTATCGCCTTTCATATCTTTTATAATAATCAAAAATAGGAAATTGTGCAATTTGCACATAATCATCCAAATTGATAGAACAATATTTCTTATAAAATTCCAGCGGAGTTAAATTTTTAATAGTTATTTTTTTGTTGTTTTTATCCGTATAGGTGTAATCGAAAGTTTTTGGTGGCTCGCCCAAAACATACGCAATAAAACTATAGCACTGGTTAAGCATCTTTTCCTTTTCCTTATAGATGTCTTTTTTGGATTTTTTTAGCGAGATAAGTTTTAGCATATCCAAACGGATCTTTCTCGTAAACCATTTGTTAAAATCGTCAGAATTTAGGCTGTTATAAGTTTCTGGCATAATTTCCATTGGAACAATCCCGTATTTATTTATAAGCGAGCGCGCAAAAACCACCTTGCCATTTTCTCTCGCTGGATCTTTTAAAAAGCCAGTGAGAATTGGGTGATCTTCGTAATCGCAAAGCAACGAATTTTCATCCAAATCGGCATTAATTATTGCTTGATATGCATGATTTGCCTTTTCTAACTTATCAAAAAAATTTAAATAATTTGGCGAAAGTTCAAAATCCTCAACCTTATAATTAAGATTGTGCGCCATGTTGTTTTTTATAAGATTTAATACACCAAACATCCAACAACGTTTGGAAGCGCCTTGGTTGTAAATCTTGCCTTCTTCTAGTTCAAGGTTAAATTCAAATTTGTTTTCTTTTATTATTTTTTTATTTAAAACCACATCAACAATTGGTGTGTTAGCAAGATTTTTTTGCAATTTAGAATTTTTATTTTTGTTAAAATTTCTGCTAAAATTTTCTATTTGCTCATATTCCAATTTCTTTTGCATATTAACTCCTAAAATGATTATACCACACTTTAAAACAAATTCCAAATCGCTGCCACAAAAATACGCTTAATTTTCAAAGTTTTTAAATGATAGTAAAACTTGGCATTTAAAACACGTTAAAAATAAACCATCACTTACCCATATCCCATCACATAATTATATAACAAAACCCATAATTTTTAACAATTAATGCAATAAAACACTAAAAAACTAATAATTTTTGTTTAAATTATTGACTAAACACAAAAAATATGTTAAAATAAATTTATAGTGTTTAATAATTAACATTATGTGTTACGGAGAGCTGGTAGAGTGGTCTAATACAGCAGTCTTGAAAACTGCCGAAGTGAAAGCTTCCTGGGGTTCGAATCCCTAGCTCTCCGCCAAAAGGGAATTGTACGAACACCAATGAAAGTGTCGTGCAATTTTTTCTTTATAATTGTTTTGGAATTTGGTTTAATATATGATATAATAAATTAGAGAGTTTAAATGAATAAATTATACGCTACAGCTAAAATATTTTTAGAAAACTTTTCACTTGATTATGATTGGCTCACAAAAGAACTTGAAAAAATCATGAAACGTGATTTTTCTTTGCTTGGCATTAATAAAAAAATGACAATCTCTTTTGATGAAAACAAATTATTTGGAAGGGGTGGAAGTGTATCAAAAACAAACATCTCTTTCAACAAAACTCGAATTGAAACATTGTTGGCTTTAAAAATTGACGATACCGACGCAGAGCATTTGAAAAAGATAGAAAGTTTTTATTCAAACTATAATGAAAAAACAAAACATTCGATTTTTGAAGAAAATTTATATAATTTCATCAAAAAATATAAAGAACTGGGTGCCGAATGGGCTTTTGAACACATGGGAAGTTACAAAACAATAAAATATGAAATGCTTGACACCATTTTACACGAATGCGAACATGTTTATCAGGATGAGTTTAAAAATTGCTTAAATACTAAAAATTATCCAAATGATACAAGAAGTAAAATATTAATTTTTACAAGTTTATTTAACACAATGTTCGAAAAATTGCAAAAAGGCGGTGTAAATTTAAATTATAAACGAGAAAATCATATTTTCCCTATTGAATTTGACGCCAGATACGAAGCATTAAGGCAATTAAGCGAAATAAAAAATCTTTATTTTAAAGACGACAAAGATTTTGCAAATCACTTGATAAAAAGCAACATAATCCCAAAAGATTTTAATGCTGAAGAAACATCAAAACGAATATTTGATGATTATGAAAGGATTTATAAACTATATAAACAACATTTTGGGAATGAATATGAATCTGCTAACAACTTTCTATTAAAAAGCAAAAATAAAATAATTGACGAATTTGTAAGGCGATATGAAGAAATGCAAAATATTTCTATAAATGAAAACACAAAATCACATTTATCTTTTGAGTTCGTATAAATTCCCACTGCTTCCGCCAAGGCGGGCGGCTAACCCATTTTTATTAAAACCACAAGTGTGTGGTTTTTTCTT
Organism: uncultured Clostridia bacterium; assembly: GCA_947632645.1. Taxonomy (GTDB): domain Bacteria; phylum Bacillota; class Clostridia; order Christensenellales; family UBA1242; genus Onthoplasma. The sequence goes on from CANRQB010000022.1 coordinate 4,930, forward strand.
TACAATTTTTAACAAAATGAAAAAAGTGGCGGATTTTGGTTGCAAATAAATTTTAAGTTTGCTATCATATTTACAACAAATTGGAGGAAATATGCGTAAATTTTTTAAAGAGTTTAAAGAGTTTATCTGCCGCGGCAACGTTTTTGATATGGCAGTCGGCCTAATTATAGCCACTGCGTTCAACAAAATTGTAACCAGCATGGTAAACGACATTTTAATGCCACTTGTAACCTGGGCAACTGGTGCGGCAAGTTTGGCAGATTTAAGCATTGTGCTAAGGCGCGATGCGGCCGGTGTTGCCACCCTAACTTGGGCGTATGGCAACTTTATTCAAACGGTGATTGATTTCTTAATTGTTGCCCTATCCATCTTCTTGATGGTTAAGTTGGTTAACGGCTATCGCAGGCGCGCAGAAGAAGCGCACAGCCACATCAACAAACGCGACAATAAAGAAGTTTACATGCAACTTAAAGCCAAGGCCAAGGCAGAAAACAGAAAATTAAAAGAAGTTATTGCCGAGTACGAGGCCGAGCAAGAAGCCATTAAAAAAGCAGAAGAAACCAAAAAAGCCGAAGCCGAAAAACTTGCTCACCCAGGCGAAGAAGCCTTGCTTATAGAAATTAGAGACCTGCTAAAAAATCAACCAGCAAAATCAGCCAAAGAAACAAAGCCAGCAAAAACTAAAGCAGCAAAATAATTTAGCCCACTTAAAGTGGGTTTTTTGTTTGCCGATAATAAATTTTAAAAATTATTTAAAAAAATTTAATAACAATAATTATAACAGATATTTTTGATTTTTCTTTTTTATTATTAGAGATTTATTATTTTTCTAATTACTATTGTAATTATGTATTATAATAACCCCGAAGTAGATTTAACCGCGCCTAAGGAAGACGATATCTTAATTACAATAGTAATAATGATTTGTTTTTATAACTTTAGTTATAACGGATGTTTTTATTACAATAGTAATAATGAATTTCTATTTTTTTAGTTTTATACTTTAATTACTATAGTAATTATGATTCTACCTTAATAACTATAGTTATTATGAATAATTAACTACGATATTAATTATGTTGTTAATTAATATGGTTTTGTTTTAACTACAAAAGCAATTAAGATATTAACTTAATAACTATAGTTATAACGCTAGTTTTAATAACTATAGTTATTACGAATGTTTAACTACGATAGTTATAATGATTTTTCCAATAACTAAAGTTATAATGATAACAAAAAAACTTTAGTTAAATTAACAACTAAAGTTATGATGCTTATTTTTAAAATAGTTAGAATTATAAATCAAAAACCTATTCTTTGCTTACTTTTTTAAAGTAAGCCGTTAATATGGGGCCCCCGCAAAAAGCAGTTTTTTGTGGGGATAGGAGCAATTACCCTAAGGATGAAGTTTTGCTTTTAGCAAAACGATTATAGAGAGGTTAATTGCGACGCGTATGAGGGGAATCGGAACGCCCCAGGTCTTTTGTTACTTTTCTAGCATAGAAAAGTAAATAAAAATCTTACTTTTTAGGTTTCGATTTTGCTTTTTGTAATGCAAGTTGGCCGGCTGGCACAAACACTTCGGCTGGTGCAGTTGTTTCGGCGGTTTTAACTTGCCTATCCATAAACGCTTGTTTGCCAATGTTTACAGCCAGTTTTAGTAGGTTTTCGGCAGCCAAGGCATCGTTTGCGCGCTGCTCTTCTGTGTACGAATCGCGTTGTGTTAAAAGTTTATCATAGAAAGATGTGGTTTTTGCAATCTCCCAAAAATAGCTATCGAACATGCCGTTTTTATACTTCCATGGTTTCATAAACATGTTGTAGTGGATAAGGTAAAGTTTGCTATCCTCCAGTTTTTTGCCAAGCGGCATTTTGTTCCACCCCGCCTCCAAATATTTAATTTTGTTGCGGCAGGTGGTGTTTAGATAGTCCTGATCCGGTGCAACTGGGCTGGTGTTGCTGTTTAGCCAACGGTAAAAATCGTTTTCGATATCGTTATCCCTAAATTTTTTAAGGTTCATAACCAGCGCACCCGAATTGAAATATTGTTTTTCGTTTAAATCGTATAATCCCTTAATGTAGTAGATAAATTTATCGTTGGTGTAAACAACTTCGTCCAAAATTGCGCCAAGATAGTTGTCGCCGATATTCTTTTTATACATGTCGGCGATATCGTGATTAAGCACGATGTCGGCATCCAAATAAATTGCCTTGTTGAACTCTGGGAACATGGTTGGTATAAACAGCCTAAAATATATAGAAACTGAATAATAGTCCCTAAGTTGAACTTTATCTTTAATGCTGTTGATTTTAAAGTTAACGTCCACCAACTGAATCATGATATTGCTGCGCTCCATCGAACGAATTTCAGGTATATCGCCTTCAGTTAGATTGTTAGTTAAAATATAAATCTTATAGATGTTTTTATCGGTTGAAAATTTAACCAAACTTTTAATTGCCACTGTAAGATATGGCACATAATTTTTATCCGATGCAAAATAAATTGGTATAATGTTCTTTTTCATATAACCCTTTTACCCCTTTGTTTTATGGCGCTTGCCATTTAAAACATTGTTATCTTACCACATAAATATTAAAATTTTCAATAGAATAGGTCAATTTAAACTATAATCTTAAAAACCCTTATTTTAGAGTGCTCTCTACTATTACGAGAGTTGCAAAATTAAATCTAATAAAATTAGAATTTTGTGCCAAAATTGTTGCAATAATTTTAAAAAAATGATAATATAATAGTATTAGATACTGTTTTTGCTTATTTTTTAGCTAAAACAAGCCCCTTTAAGTGCCCTAATAAAAAATTTAGGAGAAATTATGGAAAATGATATTAATAAAATTATTGGCAAAAATTTATTAAATTTGCGCAAACAAAAAAAGTTAACCCAGCTGGAGTTGGCAGAAAAACTTAGCTATTCGGACAAATCCATCTCCAAGTGGGAGAAGGGAGAATCGCTGCCTAGTATAGAAATTTTGTACGAACTGGCAAAATTTTATAATGTTTCGTTGGATGATTTGGTGTCGCAAGAGGAAATTATTTTAGAGCAGGAGCGCCCAAAATCCAGACGAGAAAAATTCTTTCCAGCCAGGTTGTGCATAACACTACTTGCCACAAGCGCCATTTGGCTTGTTGCAACTGTGCTGTTTGTATCTTTAAAACTTGGGATGCACAAAAACTTTTACACCCTATTCTTGTGGGCAGTGCCAGCGTCGTGCATAATGCTTATTATCTTTAACAGCATTTGGGGGCGGCCAAAATGGTTGTTTGTTATACTGACTGTGTTTATTTGGACTTTTATAACTTCGCTTTATGTGCAATTGCTAAAATTTAACGCATGGCCAATATATATTCTGGGCATTCCACTGCAGGTTGCGGTTGTGCTATCGCTTGCACTAACAAAACCTAGCAAACATAGGGTTAAAAAGGTAAAACCAATCAAAGAAAAAAAGAAAAGCAAATCTAAACTGGCAAAAAATCTTCCAGATCTACAAACAGATGTAAAAGATGCCGACACTCAACAAAACAAGTTGGAAGATGAGCCAAACATCGGTTACAATAAAGAGTTTGAACAACCAAAAAGCGAAGGCAAAATTGAGGTATCCCTACCCCAAATAAGCAAAATGCCAAACAATACGGATAAAAAATAAGCAATTTAACTGAGCCCCATTTTGCGACTGAAAATAAAAAATCCATAAAGGAAGAAATGTTAGGTTTCTTCCTTTTTGTATTATAAAATTTCCCAATCCAACATCGACTGATATATCACTCAAATTTAGTGCGCATTTAACAAATTATTTAAAATGATTTTGAAATTTTAATTTTATTGTGTATAATATTTATATGAAAGTGATTTTTGTTGTAGATAACATTGCTAATTTAACTGAAAAAGTAGATATTGTTAAAAAAAATTTTTCATCTGATATAATTTTTATTGTTAACTCGCCTTTTGTGGATATCGTTAAAAGTTATGGATACACTGTGGGCGCCGTTTACACCAAACAAATTGCGCGCGCAATCCACTCCGCACTAATGACTAGCGAGTTGGATGATGTTGTAATTTATTATTCTAGTTTGGCGCTTTCACAAGGTTTAATTACCAAATTTACCGCAAAAATCGGCGATAAAAAGAAGGTGGTTAATGTTGTTCCAAGATACAATGTTTTCGAGCAGGCATACAACGGGCTGTACAACGTTTATGTTAAAGGAGTTTTTAAAAATAAGGATAACCTAGCCAGCCCAAAACTGCAATTTTTGCCCGCCGACTGTGTAAAGCAACTTTTGGATACACACTTCGCCAACAAGATGTTTGAATTTGAGCCAAAATTGGTTAAAGCCGTGCATGTGGAGGATAAAAACACCTCTAAAATGCTAAAAACTAAGCATAAATTCAATTTTAAATTGCTTATTCCGCTTTTGGCGGCACTTGCAATTACGCTTGCATGGGTGGTGCTTTTTGCATTTGTTAAGCCAAATTATCTATTAATTCTGCTATTTGTAGTTTTGTATATAATTGATATAATTATTGGCGTAATACTAAATTTTAAATACCATTTTGACAACCGCTTCTTATACTAAAACAAAAAAACAACTTAATAAGTTGCTTTTTTAATATTTTTTGCAATTTTAGTTTAATTTATTACAATTTTTTTACAATATCTTTAAAATTTATGCCAATCTTAATGCCATATTCAAACATCAGCTCTGCACACTTCTTTGCAATATTTAAATAGTATTTTTCCATAACACTCTTAAATTCGTTATAATGATAGCACAAATCAAAATCTAATTTCATAAAAGCCACTCTGCCCTTTTCCATTAAATCGCATACATCTTTATCCGCCTCTACATCAATTAAATCAAAAATTTTATCCGCCAAATCCTTAATAACTTTATCCATTTTACCACCTCACTTTTATTATATATCCAACAATATATAAACGTCAAGCATTTTAACACATATTTCCAAACTTATACAAAAAATTCAATATTCTAAAATGTTGGATATAATGAATTTATGTTAAGTGATGTTTTATGTGAACTTATGGACGAAAAAGGTATTTCACCACAAGATTTACAAACCTGTTTAGATGGAACTAGTATTTCTAAAATTTATGCATGGATGGAGGGTAGAAATACTCCATTGGTTGATAATTTGATAAAATTAGCTGATTATTTTAACTGTTCCATAGAATATTTAATAGGAAGGACGCAAGATATGGGAAGCGGCAAATTTAAGCCTGCTGTTCCTTTTGATATACAATTTAGAAAAATTTTAAAAGAGAAAAAAGTATCTCAATATAGATTATTAAAAGATAAAATTATATCTTGTGGGAATATTGATTTTTGGTTAAATAAAAAGAAAATTCCTTCTGTAAGTAGTGTTATTAAGCTCGCCGACTACCTCCAAGTTGACATAGATTATTTATTGGGCAGAGTGTAAAAATATCATTTTGTTGACCTCAACAAAATGATATTTTTCATGTACTTTACACGAATAGTGTAATTAAAAGCAAAACATCCGTAATAAACGGATAGCATTTGGAACATTTTGCCGAGGTCGGCAAAATGTTATTTAAAAAACTGAGACACACATCTCAGTTTTAGTTTTATTTAAATTATTTTAACAAAGCAGCAGTTTCTTCGTCCACTAGCAATTTATGACGTGCAATTAATTTCCTTAATTTATTAACGAGTTTTTGCTGATGTTTTGTCAATTTTTTCTTTTCTTGGGTGAGCCAATCTTTTGAATTCACCCAACCCATATACTCGCCCACATCATAATCTCCGCTGTCATATGCCTTTTCCATAGTTTCATCAATTTGTAAATAATCCTTATGATTTTTATCAATTTCGGCATTAACTTTTTTTAATTCTTCACTAAGTGTTCCAACTTTTTCTTCCACTTTCATACTCCCTCCAATTATATTATACCACAAAAACATAATTTTGTCAATAATTAATAAAAGAAATCGAAAATAACCAAAAGGGCTATAATTTAATTTTAAAACCTATTCAAAAAAACTTCGAAGCTCCCATGCGTAGGAATACATAATTTAAATCTTTCCCAGCGATAGTTCCCCCGCGTTGGTATTCATAATTCAGGAAAAGAAGTCATGAAGGAAAACCAGTTGGTGTTCCTTCATAGATGCGGGCGATAGCCTAAAAATGAAAAAAGCAATGCAAATGCATTGCTTTTAATTAAAGAGGGCTTATCGCCCGCAAGGTTGATGGCAACTTCCTATCTTCCCAGGCCGTCTCCAGCCAAGTAGTTTCGGCGTTTAAGAGCTTAACTTTTGTGTTCGGAATGGGAACAAGTGGAACCTCTTAGCTATTATCACCATCATGGATCATTGAACATCAATCTAAGATTGATTTAGAACAATGACAACTGCACATTTTCGTCGCGGCAAATCCTTTCCTAAATAGGAAGAATTTAAGAGCGACACCAAAATACAAACGATATAATTTTGCAAAAATCATTTCTCAAAAGGAAGGCGAATAAGCCCTCGACCTATTAGTATCAGTCGGCTGAATACATTACTATACTTACACCTCTGACCTATCAACCTCTTAGTCTAAAAGGGGTCTTACTAACTTATGTTATGGGATATCTTATCTTGTGGCATGTTTCACACTTATATGCTTTCAGCGTTTATCACTTCCGTACTTCGCTACCCTGCTATGCTGCTTGGCGCAACAACAGGTGCACAATAGGTGCGTCCACTCCGGTCCTCTCGTACTAGGAGCAGCCCCACTCAAATATCCTACGCCTGCGATGGATAGGGACCGAACTGTCTCACGACGTTCTGAACCCAGCTCGCGTGCCACTTTAATCGGCGAACAGCCGAAC
>CANRQB010000023.1 GCA_947632645.1 uncultured Clostridia bacterium
TGCTTATATATGGCCCCCCGGGGCTGGGTAAAACCACGCTTAGCCACATAATTGCAAACGAGATGGGCAGCCAAATTAAAATAACCAGTGGCCCAAGCATAGAAAACGCCGCTGACTTGGCCGCAATTTTAACCAATTTAGGCGCAAATGACGTGCTCTTTATTGACGAAATTCACCGCATAAGCAAATCGGTGGAAGAAATTTTGTATCCTGCCATGGAAGATTATGCGCTAGATTTCATTGTTGGCAAAGGCCCAAGCGCGCGCAGTATGCGGCTTAAAATTCAACCTTTCACACTTATTGGCTCAACCACAAAGGCGGGCAATTTATCTAGCCCGTTGCGCGATAGATTTGGTGTGCTTTGCCGCTTGGAATTGTACACGGTTGAACAACTTGCCACAATTATAACCCGCTCGGCAAAAATTTTGGGTGTATCAATCGATAACGATGCCACACAAGAAATTGCACGGCGCTCGCGTGGCACTCCACGTATTGCCAACCGCATTTTAAAGCGCGTGCGCGATTTTGTTCAGGTGGAAGATAAAAACACCATAACTAAACAAGATGCAGAAAAGGCACTTAACTTTATGGATATAGATAGTTTGGGGCTAGATTACGTGGACAAGCGTGTGCTTATGGCCATGATAGAAAAATTTTCGGGCGGACCAGTTGGGCTGGAAACCCTTGCTGCAACCACCGGGGAGGAGGTATCCACCATTGAAGATGTGGTAGAGCCATACTTACTACAACTTGGTTTTATGGTGCGTACCAACCGCGGCAGAATGCTAACCAAGCATGCGTACAAGCATTTCAACTTGCCTGTCCCTAAGTTGCTTGATATAGACGAGTAACGTAGGGCTGTTTATAAGCTACGCAATACTTCGTTTAAATCAGGCGGTATAAGCGGCGCAATACTGCGTTTCTGGGCCTTGTGCAACTTGGTCATTTAGGGCTACTAAACTCCCGCGTTACCCAAAGCCCGAGCCTTGTCTTGCTTGCTTCTCTTCAGCCTTGTTAAGCCGCTAAAAATAGGTGAGAATAAATAAGACTAGTCTTGCCTGCTTATAATCATAGGAGGTGGGGGTATATGGTTTTTAAAAAAGAGTTGCGAAAAAATTAGTTAAGAAAATATTTAAACAAAGCAAAAATTTATAAAAAAATTAAAAAATTTTTGTAAAACGGTGTAAAAAACGTGAAAAAACGAGTTAAAAATTGAAATTTTGGTTAATTTTGTTAAAAAATTTAAAAGGTGGAAAATGATAAACTACAAATCGTTAAGCACATATGATTATCGGTTGCCGGAAAATTTAATTGCACAAACACCGCTTGAAAAGCGTGATGAAAGTAGGCTATTAGTGTTTAACCGCAAAACAAAACAAATTGAACAAGCCATTTTTAAGGATATAACCAAATATCTAAAAAAGGGCGATGTTTTGGTGGTTAACAACACGCGCGTTTTGCCGGCACGCATAATTGGGCATAAAGAAAGCGGCGCAAGCATAGAAATTTTGCTACTTAAGCGCATAAATTTAACCGATTGGGAAGTGCTTTTAAAACCCGCCAAGCGCGTTAAAATGGGCGGCACAATTGTTGTTAACACCGAACTTAGTTGCTCCCTTATTGCCGAAAAGGATGATGGCGTGCGCGTGGTGCATTTTAATTATTCTGGAGTGTTTGAAGACATTTTAAACCGTGTTGGCAGCATGCCCCTCCCTCCATACATACACGAGAAGTTAAAGGATAAGGAAAGATATCAAACTGTGTATAACAAAGTGGTGGGCAGCGCGGCCGCGCCAACTGCTGGGTTGCACTTTACCAACGAACTCATGGATAAAATTAAAGCCATGGGGGTGGAGGTATTAGAGATTACGCTTGATGTTGGGCTTGGCACTTTTCGCCCATGCAAAGAGGACGACATAACCAAACACGTTATGCACAGCGAACACTACACACTTTCGCAAGAAGTGGCCGAAAAAATCAACAAGGCAAAAATAGAAAACAGGCGCGTTATTGCAGTTGGCACAACTTGCGTGCGCACCCTAGAAGCAGTGGCACAAAAAGGCGTGCCGCTAACGGCCGACAGTGGCGAAACCGACATATTTATCTATCCACCATATAACTTTAAAATTGTGGATGCACTAATCACCAATTTTCATCTGCCCAAAAGCACACTAATCATGCTTGTTTCCGCCTTTGCGGGCTACCAAAACACAATGGACATCTACGAATTTGCAGTAGAAAATCAATACCGCTTTTTTAGTTTTGGCGATGCAATGTTCATCGTGTAAACTCGCCCGCTTTAATCGTTTTTAATAAATTAAAAACTTCATTTTTGGGCGATTCACACTTCCTATGAAGGAACACCTTGCTCAAACTTTAATAATAAAAATCTAATTATTCAAGGTTTTCCTTCATGACTTCTTTTCCAAAAAATATTTTGATTAATAATCAAGTTGTTAAAATAAAAATTTAAGGAGAAAAAAATGAGAATAAAGGGTTTAAACGTTGAACAAGAATTTGATGGCGATCCATCTGTTGATGAATGGATTAAAACATTTAATAATTATTTCAAACATGATCTTTCGTCTGAAGAATTAAAGACCATAACAGACTCAATAATTGAAGCATATAAAACTGCTTGTGATTATAACGGAGAAATCCCAAAACTAAATATAGACGAACAAGGGCATGTTAAGGTTTTTTCAAATGGTGCCTTGTTGCATATGCTTCCTGTTGATTCTTTTGAAAAATTAGCAAAAAAATTTTTGTCTATAAAGAAATATGGCCTCGTCAGTTTAAGCATGTTACATGGTGGAGATGATTGGGATAACGAAGTCCCTTTGTCTGTAAGCTTTCATAAAATTTTGCCAAAAGACACTATTAGTAAAAAATGTGAAAGAATGAAGAAAAAAGACAACTTATCTTCGATATTAGATATTGGAATAATTTTTGATGTCCAAAGCGAAGGCATTCAAAAACTTTTGGCGTATGATATTTCTAACAGAAGTAATGTTATTCGAGGAGATAGTTATCGGAATAAAAAAGGGGAACTTATTGGGTATAAATTAAGCACATATCCAAAACAAATTAAAACTGAAACTGAAAAACAAGCATTAGGTATGCTGATAAATGCTGAAAGACCAGCATTCGATGGATGTGATTTTGCTTATCTTCCTATTGCTGTGCCAAGCAAATATATTGTGGGTTTTGTGTTGCCGGACAAACTTAAAGACATGAGCAAATAATATCATTTTTGCAAGAGAATTTCCCAACTGCAACAATTTGCACACTTTCAGGCGATGTTATAAACCTAGCAAAAACGGAAGAATACACAATAAGGTAAAAAGGAAGAATTATGGCAGAAAAATTTAGTTATGAAGTGTTGCACGTGGATAAAAACAGTGGGGCAAGGACGGGTGTGCTGCATACCCCCCACGGGGATATTTACACGCCAATTTATATGCCGGTGGGCACGCTTGCAACGGTTAAAAGTTTAACCAGTGATGATTTGTATGATGTTGGCGCGCAGATTATTCTTGCCAACACCTATCATTTGCACATCCGCCCGGGCGACGAGCTTGTTAAAAAGGCAGGTGGGGTGCATAAGTTTATGAATTTTAACCGCCCAATGCTAACTGATTCGGGCGGATTTCAAGTGTTTTCACTTGCCGATATACGAAAAATTACGGACGATGGGGTGGAATTTAAAAATCACCTATCTGGAGCAAAGATGTTTTTTACGCCTGAAAAAGCAATTGATATTCAAAACAATTTGGGCGCGGACATTATCATGGCGTTTGATGTGTGCAGTGAATATGGAGTTAAATACAGCGAAGCCGAACTGGCAATGAATCGCACACTAGATTGGTTGGATAGATGCTACAAACACCACAAAAACGAAAATCAAATGCTTTTCCCAATAATTCAGGGCAATTTTTACGAAGATTTGCGCATAAAAAGCGCGATTGAAACCAAAAAATATGCAAAATGTGGCATTGCAATTGGTGGGCTTAGTGTGGGCGAGCCAAAAGAGTTGATGCTAAAAATGTTGGATGCAATGCAGCCGCATTATCCCGAAAATATGCCGCGCTACATGATGGGAGTTGGCACACCGGACTACATTTTTGAAAGTGTTCAGCGCGGGATAGATATGTTTGATTGCGTACTGCAAACCCGCGTGGCGCGAAACGGCTTGGCACTAACAAGCGCGGGCAAGGTTACGCTTAAAAATGCCAAGTATAAAGAGGATTTTTCTCCACTGGATAGCGAATGCGATTGCTATTGCTGCACGCACCACACCAAAGCATATCTGCACCACCTTGTTATGTGCAATGAAATTTTGGGCGCGAGATTATTAAGTTTGCATAACATCCGTTTTACTCTACATATGATGGAGCAAATGCGCGATGCAATAAATCACGACCGCTTTTTAGAATTTAAAGCCGAATTTTACAAAAAATATGGCATAAAAGGTTAAAAAATAATTTTAACAATCGATTAAAATTTTAGTTAAAAACATAAAAAACTTTAAAAAAATCGCAAAAAATGTGCATTTTCGCGCTAAAATTTAAAATTTTTGTGCAGTTGAACGCGCATTTTAGTTTGACAAACGCGCTATAATTTAATACAATATATGTGAGGTTAATATGAAAGGTAATGGTAATATAATTTTATTGATTGTTGTGGTTGTGCTGCTTGTGGGCATGATTGTGTTTAGTTATTTCCGCAAACGCAAATACAACAACGAACTTGGCCAAATGCGCAAGGACCTTAAAATTGGCGATAAGGTTATGACGGATACAGGCGTGGTTGGCACGCTTGTGGATACCTATGAGGAGGAGGGGTATCAGTATTTTGTGCTTAAATCGGGCGCGGGCGACCACTATGGATATTTTGCTGTGCATGCCAATGCAATTTATTATGTTTTTGGCAAGGATAAGGCAGAGAAAAAACCCAACCTTGGCATAAATCAAAAGAAAGTTGAAGATACTGAGGCACCAAAGCCTGCTGACGAAAATAGCGAAAATCAGCCAGAGGGTGAAAATCCAGCCGAAAAGCCAGCAGAAAATGTGGCCGAACAAACTGATAGCAAACCAAAAACAACCAAAAAGCAGACAACAAAGCGCACATCATCTAAAACAAAAAACTAATTGCGGCAATACGCAATTTTTTTTATAAAAAAGGTGTTTGTTTAGTAAATTTTAATAATTTTGATGATTTTTTTAATGATTTTTTGTTTTTCGAGTTTAGCAAAAAAGAAGAGCGGCTAAACTCTTCTTCCTGAAAGGTTTTTAATTTCATTTTCCAATTGTGCTTTTCTGTCTTTCAATTTTTCAAGTTCGGCTTTGTGTTTTTCCAACATCTTTCTTTTGTATGCGGTTTTATGCACGCTTGGGTTACTATCCCCAAATTGCTTTTCAATTTTTGAAATAGCGGTGTGCTCGCTGTCCATTTTAAAGGTTAGATTGCTGATTTTTGTTTCAATTTCCTTTAGTTCGGCTTTAATCTCTTCCATCCTTGTGGCATCCTCTTGCTGCTGAATTTTAAGCACTTCATCCGCTTGTTTTTGCTTTGCTTGATTTTTGGAAGATATTTTTGAATAGAACCCTTCTACAACATCTTTAAGCTGAACAAAACTAGAAATTTCCGCATCTATCTCTGCCCACTCTTTAATGGCATCGCCACAGGTACGCTTATCGCGAATATGTCGGTTGTAAGCCGAATCTGTTGCTTGTGCTTGCGCCAATTTTTCTTGCAGATATTTGCGTGATTGAGCCATAATATTTAACAGGCTTTTGTCTTTAAGACCTTTGGCTGATTTAAGATATTTTTCGCTTGTCTTTATTGCTTTTTGTAAGATTGTAGGATCTTCGTTTGGGGCTGGCTTTTGTGCCTTATAACTATCTTTAACCACTTCGAACAAAAATTGTTTGTTTTCTTGCTTTTGTGCAATGATATCATCCAAAGCTTTAATTATAATTGGCAACTTAGTGTCAAAATTATATTCGTCAAAGCTAGGGTTGTCTAAAATTATTGCAATGTCGCTTTTCAGTTTGCGCAAACTATCCCTGATTTTAAAACCATTTAGCGATAATATTTTACTTACAACTGTGCCATAATATTTTCCGCTGCTATTCCAATCAGATTCGCTTAATAAATTATCATCGTCGTTTTTAAGCACGCGGAGATAGTCAGAAATGGATTCCAGCTCGAAGGTTAAATTGTTGGTAATTTCATAAACTATTTCTTTATCTATTTCCTGTGGCTGCTCTTGCTTAGTAGCAACTTCTTCTTCCTCTTCCTCCTGTTCATCTATAATGTCGTCGCTGCCCTCATTATTGATTTGTAGTTCCAGTTCTTCCAAGTCATAATCGTCATCAAATATGCGGGAATAATCAATTTTTCTAGGTGCTGATTTTGTGGACTTTTGTGGTTGTGGAGCAAGTTCGCCATTAAGCTCAAATTCCATCTTTTTTAAAGCGTCAAAATCAAAATTAAAATCACTTAAAACAATTGCTTGGCGAATAAGTTTAGAATTGGACCTTTCTTGTGTTGGCAAGGTGCCACCTTTTTTACTGCCAACCATATTTTCACGCGTATTTACAAGTGATTGGATGGCTTGTTTAAGCTCGGCTTCTGTTTTGTTTTCGCTAAGTATTTTATTATATTTTTTTGTGTTATCTTGTGTTAAAAATACAAAATTGTGTTGGATAATTTGCAAAACAGCGTTTATTGGAACAAGTTTAGATAACACTTTGATGTTGTTTATAAAATTTTGTTTTGTGCTGTCGTCATCCATCTTGTTTTGAATGAATTTGGAGCCAAAATCAAATATATCAAAAATGTTGTCACCAGTAAATAATTTGTCCGTTTCCAATCCTATGTATTTAAGCGCTGCATTCTTTTTGTATAGCGGAAGATCTTTTTCCAATTTATCTTTTTTAGGGTGCAGATTTAGCGCATCAAAGGTTAAGGATAGGATGTTGGCTGTTGCATTATATATCTTTTCCACCGTCATGTGGGTAAAAATTGTGTTGCGCCTATTTAAGGCATACATATGTTTGTTTAGGTCCATATCCAAAATTTTCATATTAGGAAACTCTTGAAACATATATTGCCGTCTAATTTCCTTGCTTTTGCTTAGGCTTGGGTTGTTAAACGAATCACCAGCCAAAATTTCTTGCATGCTTTCGCCAGTTAAAAGACGTACGCTGTTTTCGTTGCTGATAGGGGAACTATCCAAAATTGTGCCTGCTTTTTTAAAGATATCTTTGCTTGTCTTTTTAATTTTGGCTTGCGGGAAGGTTTTTAGCACAGTGTCGATATACATGTTTATTGCATTTATAGCGCCGATCAACTTTTCTCGATTGGCGAGGAAAACCAGTGTAGGGGTATGCTTAAGTAGCGATGCTACATCCTCTGCACTAAATCTTTCTTTTAAATTGTCTGCATACATCAATTCGTCTAAAAACTCGTTGAATAAATACATTTGAGTGTTCTCAAACTCTGTATCAGGATAGGTTTCCGTAAGTTTTTTAAAGTACAAAGCCGATTTATTTAAAACCTTATCTAAAAGAATTTCATCCGCCACCCTTCTAAAGTTGTGGCTGTCTGACTCTTTTAAGCTGCCCGTGTGTGTTACAATGCTATCATAGATGCAGGATAGCGCCCATAAAATTTTAACCGCTTCGCTTGCCAGTTTTTCCGTTTCCACATTTAGTTCTTGGCAAACCTTTTTGGCGCGTTTCCAACTTTCTTTAATTATACTATCCACTTTATATCTTTCGCCATACAAAAAACTGTAGTCATTAAACTTTTTAGAGATATCGTCAAATTTTATAAATAGCTTAAAATCTTGCTCACGGCAGTTTTGCTTTATAACTTGGGTAACTTCGTTAAAATCAACATATTTGTTTACTTCCGCGATACTAAGTTTTTTTGCACCTTTAATTATTTTTGTAACCAGTGCATAGGTCATTTCAAAACCATTTTTATTTAAGGACATAAAAATTTCATATAACTCACGTTTATTTTTATGCGAAAAAGTGTTTAAACTATTTATGTTTAAAATAGATTCAAATTCGCTAAACGATAATACGTCGCTGGCTAAAAACCTTGGCGCTCTAACACTTAAAATTTTATCTAAACTGGTTTTGTTTATGTCCTCAGTTAGCTCATCAAACTCGTAACCGCGCTTTAATGAATAGTCCAGCAAAAGGGCTATATCATTATCTGTAACCGCGCGGTTATGCTCACTTAAAATTTTTTTAATTTCTTGTTTTGTTATCATATCTACTCCATTTTGATTATACCACAAAATTGGATGATTGTCAATATCTTATTTTAAAATTGCAGCGGACATTCGCTTAAATTATATTATGGCATAATTTTGTAGGAAAAATTAAAAAACTGCCCATTAGAACAACTTTGGATTGGTGCATAAATAATAGTTATTTAAAGCTTCTTGTAACATTAATTTTAATAAATGAGTATAAATTAAACGCAAATTTAAAATTTTTATGATATAATTATTTTATGAGTGTTATTTACAAGCCAACTGGCATGGCGCGGGAGTATAGCCCTTATGCACTAAATATTTATATGGGATGTTCGCATAGATGCAGATATTGTTATGCGCCTCACACTTTGCAAAAGAAGGGTGAGGATTATTTTGGCAAGCCCGAGCCTAGAAAAAACATTTTAAAATTGTTAGAGCAAGATTTAAAGAATAACACATACACCCAGCAAGTTTTGCTTTCTTTTGTTGGTGATTGCTATTGCGATAGTGCCGATAACGGTGCAACTGTGCGAGAAGTGTTAAAAATGCTTAACGCATATAAAGTGCCGGTTGCCGTTTTAAGCAAGGGTGGAAAGAAAATGATGCGGGATTTAGATTTGTTTAAAGAATTTGGAGATAGAATTACAGTTGGCACAACATTAACATTTTTAGATGAAAAGAAAAGTAAATTTTGGGAGCCATTTGCAAGTAGTCCAAGCGAAAGATTAGAGACACTAAAAATTTTGCACGACAATGGCATAAAAACCTTTGCAAGTTTTGAGCCGACCATCGAGCCAGACGAAAGTTTAAAGTTGATTAAAAAAACGCTTGAAATGGACTGCGTTGACCACTACAAAATTGGCAAACTGAACAATTGTGGCAATGAGGATAAGTGGCAGGATTGGGCAAAATACCTGCAAGATTGCCTAACCCTTCTTCGCCCAACGAACAAGCAAGTTTATTACAAAGCCTGCTTGCGTGCCTTTGCCCCGAACCTTGAGCTAACCCCGCAAGAAAAAGACCCCGATGCCTACATAGTGCGCATCGCCGCGCCAAAGCAATTAAATTTGTTTGATGCGGGAAATAAGATATTAAAAAATAGTAAAAATTTTTAAAAAACTATTGACAAATAAAAAAACAGCCCCTAATTTTAGGGGTTGCTTTTATACAACACAAACATTGTTTTGTTTGATAAAATTTGGTATAGCGGTGGGGTTGCCCACTTAAAATCATACATGTGAAGAAAAGCATAATTTAAAAATTTTACCCGCTGTAGTTCCCTCGCGTAGGAAAACACAATTCAGGAAAAGAAGCCATGAAGGAAAACCAGTCGGTGTTCCTTTATATAAGCGGGCAAGTTGCCCATAAGTGAAATTTTCACTGATCTTAACCATTTACATTATTACAGTGAAAATGATAAAAAAAGGGCAACTTGCCCGCGTGGTGGCGGTGGTCGGGGTCGAACCGACATGATATTGCTATCGGCAGATTTTGAGTCTGCTGCGTCTGCCATTTCGCCACACCGCCATA
>CANRQB010000024.1 GCA_947632645.1 uncultured Clostridia bacterium
CACAGGTGTGCCTCTGGGTAGATAATCACGGGCTGCCCTTTTTTTAACGCCCACTCTATGCGCGCATTAAAGTTGCGGGTGGCGGCTATTGTGTCGGGCAGCGGGATGGCACCCCACAACCTTATTAGTTTGCCAATTATGCCATTACTTACATTTTGCGCATCGCATATAACTTGCGGATTCTTACCCTTTATTATATGGGTTGGGCCAAACGCATCCAAAATTTGTGCGGTGTGATTGCAATAGATAAAATAGCCACCCTTAACGCTTTTTAGCAGCCTGCGGTTTACAATTTTATATCCATGCAGTTTAAAGTGCAGGCAGGCAATCGGCTTTGCAATAAGCCAATAACTAAGCCAACTAAAAAGGCGATAGAATGGGTTTTGGTCAATATAAACATATTTTTCATCTATCTTTTTGGGCGTTATGCCAAAATTTACCACATCATCTTGTTGGGTAGAGTAGTATATAGTTGTGCCGTATTTCATATACAACATTATAAAAACCGCGCCGCCATATAAAATGAAAAAAATTTTACTATTATTGGGTTAATCAAAAAATTTTAAAAAAATTTTGCCGAAATGATTAAAAAATATTTGCAATATTATCATAAATGATTTATAATGTTAATATCATATAAAAGGAGTGAGGTATGAAAAATTTTGTTAAATGGTTCGATGATGCCCCATTATGGTTAAAAGTAGTTTTCGCTTTACCAGTTCTAGACATTGTTTGGGCAGTTTATCGTATCGTTAAAGGCGCAGCTTATGGCAAAGTTTCTTTAATCCTTGGCGGTATCCTTTGGATCTTGTTAGGTTGGGGTATCCTTTGGGTTATAGACATCGTTTGCATCTGTGTTTGGAAACAACCAAAACTATTGGCTTAGTTGCGTAGGAGGGCGTACCCCTCCTTTTTTTATTGCCAGTTTGTTTTTGTAAATTATATTTGTTTACGCGTTCTAATTAAACAACATAAACAATAAAATATTTTATATGTGGTTTAAAAATATTCAGGACTGCCTTAGCGAGTTGGAAACAAACATTAACGGCCTTACTAATTTAGAGGCGGACAAGCGTTTAAAGCAAAATGGCAAAAACGAGCTAAAAAAGGTTAAACGTCAGTCATTTATCAAGTGTTTTTTAAAGCAGTTTTTAAACATTATGGTGGCAATTTTGCTTGTGTCGGCTGTGGTTAGTTTAACAATCGCTATTGTTAACCGCGAATATGGCGATCTGTTTGAAGGGTTTGTTATTTTATTTATTGTTATTATGAACGCTTTTATTGGCGTGTTTCAAGAAAACAAGGCACAGGCATGCATAGAAGATTTGCAAAAAACCGACAAAACTACAGTTAAAGTTGTGCGTCAGGGTACAACCATAAATGTGGATAGCAAAATGCTGTGCGTGGGCGATATTGTGCTTATGGAAGCGGGCAACATGGTTATGGCAGATATTCGTCTTATAGAAACCAACAATTTTGCCTGCGACGAAAGTTCACTTACCGGGGAAAGCATGCCGGTGGAAAAAACGGCCGATGTGGTGATAAATAAATCCACTCCACTTGCCGAGCGTAAAAATATGGCGTACTCGGGCAGCATGGTTACCATGGGCAAGGCGCGTGGAGTGGTGGTGGCAACTGCAAACGATACCGAAATTGGCAAAATTGCAAACCTGCTATTTAATGCCAAAAAAGAGGTTACCCCGCTGCAAAAATCGATTGATAAAATTGGCAAGATTATAACCTGGGCAGTGCTTGCAATTTGTGCCATCATTTTGATTATTGAGCTGGTTGGCGGGCATGGGATTATTAATGCCATTATGGTGTCGGTTGCCCTTGCGGTGGCGGCGATACCAGAAAGTTTGCCCGCCGTTATAACAATAATACTGGCGCTTGGCGTGCAGCAGTTGGCAAAGCGTAGATGTATAATTAAACATTTGCACGCGGTGGAAACCTTAGGCAGTTGCGAAATTATTTGTAGCGACAAAACTGGCACACTAACGCTTAACAAAATGCAGGTGGTATCTACCTATTTTGATAACATGTACGATGGGGTGGAGGGGGATACCTTTAACGAGATACTCCGCACCATGATAGTATGCAACAATGCCAAAATAGCAAAAGGAAAAGTGTCGGGCGAGCCAACCGAAACCGCGCTATACGAATACGCAAATGAGCGATACCGGGGTGGGGTATATAATGTTATACACGAAATCCCGTTTAACAGCGTTAGAAAGATGATGACGGTTATAATTAACGATAACGGAATTAAAAGCTACACTAAGGGCGCACCTGAAATTTTAATTAAAAAATGCACAAAAATCTGCATAAATGGGCAAATTTTGCCGTTAAATAGCCAAATTAAAGAAAAAATTATGCAAATCAACAACGAAATGACGGATAAGGCATTGCGCGTTATTGGGTTTGCGTATAAAACATTTGATAGTTTTAACCCTAACTGCGAACTAGAAGATGATATGATATTTTTGGGGCTTGCTGGCCTTATGGATAACCCTCGCCCAGAGGTTAAAGCTAGTATAGAGCGCTGTTTTAAAGCCGGACTTAAACCCATTATGATAACGGGCGACCATAAGCGCACTGCATACGCCATAGCAAAAGAGTTGGGCATTGCAAGCGATTTAGGTGAAGTTATAACGGGCGAGGAGTTGGATAAGCTTACCCCAAAACAACTAGGCGAGGTTATAAAAACACACACTGTGTTTGCACGCGTTAGCCCCGAGCATAAGGTTAAAATTGTTCAGGCTTTTAAGGACATTAAAAAGATTGTTGCCATGACGGGCGACGGGGTTAACGATGCGCCAAGTTTAAAGATTGCCGACATTGGTGTTGGCATGGGCAAATCGGGCACGGACGTGGTTAAAAATGTTGCCGATATGGTTATAACTGACGATAATTTTGCCAGCATTGTTGTGGCGGTGGAAGAAGGGCGCAAAGTGTATTCTAACATACAAAAGGCACTGCAGTTTTTAATCTCTACCAACTGCGTAGAAGTGTTCGGCATGCTTATTGCACTGTTATTCTTTCCAAGATACACCTTTTTGCTGCCAACCCAAATGCTGTTTATAAACCTTGTAACCGATAGTTTGCCAGCCTTTGCCCTGGGTATGGAAAGGGTGGAGCCCGAGGTTATGCTATCGCCGCCGCGCAATAGTAAGGCGGGGCTGTTTGCGGGCAAGGTTGGGCAGGCAATAATTTATCAATCAATCCTTCAAACCGCACTTGTTATGCTGGTGTTTGTTGTGGGGGTGTTCTGCTATAGTCCGTCGGTTGCCAGCACAATGGTATTTTTTACCATAATATTTATGCAGTTACTTCACAGCCTAAACTGCAAAACCAACAACAGTTTGTTTGAAAAAAATTGGTTTGATAACAAAACTTTTAACCTGTGCTTTATAATAACGCTTGCGCTTAACTTAATGGTGGCTTGCCTGCCATTTATGTACAATTTATTTGGGCTGGAATTTTTAAACTTTTCGCAATGGCTTATGGTTATAATTGTGTCAATTAGCATAATTCCGCTGTGCGAACTGTTTAAACTTGTATTAAATAAACCAAAATTTGGCAAATTTAAACAAAAAAATTAGACAAATATTATTTATGGGCTTGACAAATT
Source organism: uncultured Clostridia bacterium (assembly GCA_947632645.1). Taxonomy (GTDB): domain Bacteria; phylum Bacillota; class Clostridia; order Christensenellales; family UBA1242; genus Onthoplasma. The sequence continues at coordinate 3,632 of CANRQB010000024.1, forward strand.
ACAACTCGTGATATATAATAGGAGGGCTGCTTAAAGGAGGCAGGGATGAAAAATATAAACAGAATGACCGATTTAGAGATGCTAGAAGAGTTATATGAATTAAAAAACAGAATTATGCCGGGCAGCGCAAATTGCTTAAAACAAAACGGACATTATACACAAAAACAAGAGCAGCATGACAAAAATATGCAGAGATACAACTCGTTAAAACAAAATATAAATATAAGCAATATAAATTTTACTATTGATGCAGCTACATTAAATCAAGCTTTAAAAAAATTCTTATGGGAACATCTACGCGAACACGTACAATTGTTCATCCGCCCATATAAGGATTCAAAATATTTAACCATGTTTTGCTCATATCCGCCAATAGATATTATGGCAGTTGATAAAAATGTTTCTTCGTTAAAAGATTTAAAAATAGATTTGTATTCATTTATTTCTGATGAAGAAAATTGTCCTATATGTAAAGGACTAAATGAAATAAGTAAAATTTACAATTTAAAAAATTTACACAAAGTTTTGTTTGCGGCATTAAAAGCTTGCCAACCAATAAAGGTCATAAAAAATGTATAATTGGGTTTGCGCCCAATTTTTTTTATGTTTTTTGTGTAAAAATTTTTTTCTGGTTAATAATCGCTTTAGGAGGTTATATGTCGGAAGAAAGCAAAAAAATTTTAGCTATAGTTGTTTACTTTACTTTGGCGGTGCTTGCCGTTGCTAGTGCAGGGTTCTTTATCTTTGCACTGGTTGCAAAAACGTTGCCTATGTGGGCAAAGGTTATCTACTACATTTGGAGTGGACTGGTTATTGGTGCGGTGGTGTTTGATGTAATCTGCACAATGACGGGCGAGGGCAAATATATTTCTGGGTTTATAATTTATGTGCTTAGCGTGCTGTGCGTTATTATGTCTATTATCCTGTATCTAACAAACGCATCCAGAACCGGCCTTAATGCAGATTTTACTTGGCTGTATTTGGCGTCCAGCTTAATATCTTATGCAACCACTGGCTATATGATTGCAACCTGGTGTGTTGGGCAAAGTGAGGTGGAGCATGTTAGCAGCCTAAACAAAATTGCAGAAAGAAAAAATAGGCAATAAAAAATTTGCGATTTCGCAAATTTTTTTATGTTTTTAATTAATTTTTTATAAATTTTGCATATTTTTTTAAATTTTTGGTTAAAAAGCCGAGTTATTTGCAAAACCACCATCAACCGAAATTATTTGGCCGGTTATAAAATCTGCCTTGTTGCTGGATAGAAATGTTACCAAATTTGCAACATCCTCTGGCGTGCCAATTCGCCCTAGCGGGGTGGATAAAATAAGCTCGTTAAGTTCATCTTTACTAAGGTGGCTGTTCATTTTGCCTTTTATTAGCCCAGGGCAAACTGCATTAACTGTAATTCCGCTTGGGGCAAGTTCTTTACTAAGGGCAAGGGTAAAGGCATTTATTGCACCCTTGCTTGCCGAATACACACTTTCCACACTTGCGCCCACTTTTCCCCACATGCTAGATATATTTATAATTTTACCGCACTTGTTTTGTATCATATTTTTTGCCACATATTTGGTTGTAAACACCGCACTTTTTAAATTGGAGTTTATAACGTATTCGAATTGCTGCTCGGTTAAATCTTGTATCTGCCCAAAAAGCGATACCCCCGCACAGTTTATAAGGCAATCGATAGTTTTAAATTTTTTAACGATTTCTAAAACAAGCTGCTCAACCTCTTTTTCATGGGTTAAATCGCATTTAAAACAAAACGCATTTTTGTGGCTAACTGTGGGTTTATGGGTATTGTAAATTAAAATTGCATTATAGTTTAAAGCTAAAAATTCGCTTGCAATTTTGCTTCCAATATCTCCGCTAGCGCCGGTTATAATTACATTTTTCATAATCTTATTATATCATATTTTTTAAAAAGAGTAAACTAAATAGAAAATAAATTAAATTAATGCTAATTTATTGACATTATTATTTTTTTTTATTATAATATTTTTAATTGATAGGAGGACTATGAAGGTTTTAAGACACGCCAGAGTGATTATAAAAATAATCCTTATAATCTTAATAGTGGCGGCCGTTATTGCGGGCACTACCTTTTTGTTTTTCCACTTTTTAAAAAAGGATGAGGATAGCTACAAAACAACCTACTCTAGCGAGCGCACTGATTTAATTGCGCAAGTGGAATTTGTAAAGCTACAGCACGAAGCAAATGAAGCCAGGTTTGATACAATTATTAAGCTGGATAAAACGCTAGAGGATATTGCAACAAATCTTTTTCCATTTTTAAAATCGGTGGATGTAAACGATAAAGCCATAATACAAAGATATAACAAAGTGCAATCACAAAGCAATATATGTGCGCAAACCTTTGCAAAATATAAGCAAAATTGTTCGGATTTAACATTTCCTAGAGATAAAGGCGCAAATGATGTTTTTGTTAATGTAACAAACTATCTAATTTCTTATGCCGACCTAATCAATTATACCAGTGCCGAAGTGGCAAACAATTTGCCAACCAAAAATGTGGAGGTTGCACTCTATTTAAATCAGGTGTACACCGATGTAGTTATTGCCACCTTGTCCGACACCGTTGTGCAAGAAGAAATCCGCAGTTATAAAGATCTATTCAACCTTGAGGTGTTTGATGACTTTATTGCGTCAGATGGTTTTAAAGATTATTATATAAACACAACAATCACATCCAACTATTTTATAGATACATACAACAAAATAGACCACTCTAATTTTGCAAAAAATTTAGCTGCATTAATTGCAACTCCTAATGAAGAGCCAGAGGGTGTTGCTGCAACCAATTTAAAAAAATTGATAGGTGTGGAGGGGTAGTATGAAGACAAAAAGATTTTTATGTATTTCTATCTGCTTACTTGTTGGCATCTGTGCAATGGTTTTTGGTGGCTGCAACAAAAAAAATGCGTACGATTTAAAAAACCTTGTTGACGATTATTCCAGCACCGAATTTTTGGACGACGCCAGCGCCATATCATATCAAGATGGCAGATACACTTTTAACTTTGGCAGTTTATCTAGCGATGTATTTGGCAGCGAATTAGTTAAAATACAAACATTAAACTACAATATATCCACTTTCTTTGCAAAAAATATGGGCATATCAAAGGCAAACGGAAGTGACTCGGTTAGCAATTCAGATCGAAATAAAATAAAAAGATATTTAGACGACACAAAATCTAGTTTAAAAGCCATTGATGTAGACATAAAAAATTTAGATTTTATGACAAAGGAAGAAACCGCTCAGCAACATCAAGCAGAGCAAAAGCGCAAAAACTTGCAAATATTCTTTGATGCACTCAATGAGGATATTTATAGATATTTTGTGGCAATAAGCAACCTATCTAACACCTATCACGACATCTATTTTAACGTTTATTTTAAGGATAACAACACCAACTACTATCAACAATATGTAAACAATCAAATTACTGAGGACAATCTGCCTAAACGCTATCTATTTAATGCGCGTGTAGAGTATCAAATTTTTAACACCACACAAATTTATTTAATCGAAAATTGGTCAACTTCGTTTGACGACGATGGTTTTGGTGCATATTCTAACGAGGTGGACGAGCTTTTAAAATGCACGTTAGATACCAATCAAGGGTTTGTGTATAACGAGCAAACCTGTCTAATGGCTGTGCAAATGTACAATGCAGTGGCTCTTTTAAATAATGATTACGCCAATTTCGCAAGCGCGCGTGACGAACTTTTAAACAATGGTGCAATTGCAGATTACGACGAGTGCATGCTTATTTTGAAAAATTATAAATCGCGGGTGGAAGAGTTTAATCGAGTTATCAAATTGCTTTATGCTCAAGCCAGCACCATTTAAGAAGGAATTATGACAGATAAACAAAATTTAGAATTAGCCAAACTTTTATATCCAGATGCGCTGGATATTTCTGTTTTTTTAGATAGATATCCCGCGCGTAAGGTGGCGGGCGAGGTTACGCGAATTGCGCCCAGCCCAACCGGATATTTGCATATCGGGCAGCTGTATCAGGCAGTGGTGCACCGCATGCTTGCCAACAAAACGGGCGGGGTGTTCTATTGCAGGTTGGAGGATACCGACAGCAAGCGCGAAGTGGAAAACGCGGGCGAAATTGCTTACGATATGCTTTGCCGCTTTGGCCTAAAGCCGGATGAGGGCTACTGTGGCGATAAGGGTGAAATTGGTGAGTACGGGCCATATGTTCAAAGCAAGCGCACCGAAATTTACAAGGCATTTGCCAAAGAGTTGGTTAAACGTGGACGGGCCTTCCCATGCTTTTGCACAGTGGCGGAAAATAAAGAGGAAATTTTAAAGCGCCGTGAAGAGGAATTAGAGGAAAGTTCGGATATCGAGGTTAAAGACCCATGCCGAAATTTAACCTTGGAGGAAATTAAAGCAAATTTGGCGGCGGGCAAAAAGTTTGCACTGCGCCTAAAAAGCGAAGGGGATGTAGAAAAAACCCACATCTTTGAAGATAAAATTAAGGGCAAAAAAGATATACGCGAAAATGCCAAAGATGACGTGCTTATTAAATCCAATGGCATACCCGTGTACGCATTTGCGCATGTAGTGGACGATACCCTTATGGGT
>CANRQB010000025.1 GCA_947632645.1 uncultured Clostridia bacterium
GATTTGAACTGCTGACCTATCGCTTAGGAGGCGATCGCTCTATCCAGCTGAGCTACGGCTGCATATTGGTGTTTTATGGATTGAATTTGAGCGTCCAAAATGTACTTGAGCAACAAATTTGTATTGCGGTTTTTATAGTTATGGTTTCTTAAGTTTATGGTTGAATTGTTGCTTTAGATGTGTACGGTGGAGTTGGTGGGTTTTAAGTCGGCAGTTGGTGGCGGCGCGCTTACGCATTTTAGTATAGCATAGTTGGTGCAAAAAAGCAACTGGTTTTGTAAATTTGGACCGAATTTTGATAATCCTGCCGTTTGCCGGTGTTAAATTTATGCGGATAAATTTGATTAATCGCGTGTAAAAAGATGTATAAAATATTTGTACAAGAATAAAAAATTAAGAATATCGTTAAGATTAGCACTGATAGATACTGCTTACGTGAGTAAATATTTGCACAATTTTGAATGATAAATATATTGTAAAAATTATGTGTTTGATTAGGCGGGTGGGGACGGTTTGCTCGGTGTTTTTAAATAATGCGTATGTACAAACATGTGCTAGTTTTGCAAAATTAAACGATAAAAAAATGAGCATAGCGTTTTTAAAAATGGTGAAATTTTGTGCAAAAATGTTAATAAATCATGCGAAAGTGGCAAAAAACATGCAAAATTTAAAAAAACTTATACAATTTTTCAAAAATTTCGACAATACTATTGTAATTTTTTGGAAAATTTTGTAAAATGTGGATATGAAAAAGTCGAAATTTTGGTATGGATTTTATGCCGCAATGTTGATTATTGTTATTACATTGTTTATAATTTTTTATCCAATGTTTAACAAAAAGGATAATTCAGGCAACAAAGTTTTTAACGAAGATCCCAAAACTGAAGGGAACACAACAAACGGCAATACCAACACCGATGACGATAAAAATAATTTTGTCTTTAAATTTAACACAAATGAAATTGACATGACCACCAACCAAACACTAACTTTCGGCAAAGAAATTATCAACACCAATGCAAACATAAATTATGAGAGTGTTGTATTTGAAATTTCGTTTGATGGCGAAAAATTGGATGATGGACTTACGCAATCGGCAAATAAAGCGAATTATTATTTCGCTCCAACCCAAATAGGCGAGTATATTTTAACCGCAAGTTATGAAAAGAACACTAGCGAATTAAACATCAATGTGGATGCGGACAGCAATTCGCAGCCGATTTATAAACTTGGCGACCAAATTGATTTGGCAAATTTGCACAATAACGAAACTTTGACCAGAGCGGATGGCGGGCTTAGTTTGGTCGGCAATAAATATTTGTGTGAAAAAGCGGGCATTTTAAACTACTACACAACAAGCAACACTTCACTTTATGCCTTGGAAAACAAGCACAGCATTCTGGTGCTGCCCGAAATTTCCTTGTGCGATGGCGAACCGTTTTTTGTGGATAGCAATTTTCACGCATCAAAAACTGTTACAATATCAAAGGCCAGTGTGTTCGATTTTAAAATTGCGTTAAATATTTTGCTTAACGAAGAGGATTTTAACGTGCCCGAGCCAGAAAATTTAACTTACGAATTGCACGATAATGTCACGTTTGAAGAATTTAAACACCCCGATTTATCTTTTAGGCTTAATGATACTAGCATAAATTCCACAACTATAAAGTTTACAATAAATTTTTACGGAGTAAATTTAATTATCGATGTGCAAATAAATTTTGTGTAGGTGCTTAGTTAAATAAAAATGCAGGGGAAATATAAATATATTTAAAAGCCGATTATTTAAAAGTTAACTAAATTTAAAAACTTAGCGAAAACTATTGACTTAATTAATTTTTTTTGCTAAAATAAGCAAGTACTATTAAATTATTGCTACTGTGGCTCAGGCTACTTTTTAAAAACAAATAAAATTAAATTTATATTTGCTACTGTGGCTCAGGGGTAGAGCACCACCTTGGTAAGGTGGGGGTCGCGGGTCCGATTCCCGCCAGTAGCTCCAGTATGGACCGTTAGCTCAGTTGGTAGAGCAACTGACTCTTAATCAGTGGGTCCGGGGTTCGAGTCCCCGACGGTCCACCAAATGAAATTTAACTCGAATGCTTGTGTGTTCGAGTTTTATAATTTTTAAAATAAATTGCTAAAAAATTTATGATGCAAAAATTAATCCAGCAGTTCTTCATAGGAGGCGGAAAGCACCTCTTTAATTTTTTTTAGCATGGATAGAGATGGCTCGCTGTAGCCGGCCTCCCAATGGCTGATTGTTTTGTAGCTGACGTTTAATAATTTTGCCAATTCTAATTGAGTAAGGTTTTTTAAAATTCTTAATTGTTTTAAATTATTTGAAAACATATAAAATTATTCTCAAAAAATGAGAAAAAATGCTTGACTTTCTCAGTTTTTGAGAGTAGAATATAGTTGTATACATTAAAAGGAGGTAAAAAATGGATAGCAATAAAGTTACTGCCTATTTATCTAATCTGGATAAATATGTTCCAAGTGATAAAAAGGTTGTTTTAAAAAATGCCCTAACAAAAGCCAGTCCAGAAAGCGAGGATAACCTTGCCCAGGTAAAACTAGTGGACCCCATAGTTGTTTTAATCTGCTCTATCTTTTTAGGTGCGTTTGGGGTAGATAGATTCCTTTTGGGCGATGTCGGCATGGGTGTTTGTAAATTGTTGTTTGGCTGGTTAACTTTATATATTTGGCCGTTTGTTGATATCTTTATGGCATATAAAAAAGCCAAAGAAAAAAATTTACAATCTATTTTGATGTTGCTAAATTAAGGAGTGCAAATGGAAGAAGAAATAAAAATTAAAAAGCCGAGTAGGAAAAAGCCAATAATAATTGTAAGCGTTATTGCGGCAGTTTTGTTACTGATTGTTATTGTTGTGCTAGCGACGTCAGTAGGCAGGGATAAACCAATCCCAAGCGGGAAAATTGGCGATTCGCTTGTGAATAGTGATGGTGTAACGTTTAGGGTTGACAAAGCGGAAGATGTTAAACGATTAGGAGATGCCTATGTCTATAAACCAACAAACAACAATTTTATATTAATTACAATCACCGTTACGAACACAACAAAAAAAACAATAACCATTTATGATACTTGCGTAGATTTATATAACGAAGCGGGCACAAAGTTAAAAGAATATTCAGCACCATTATATATAGACGCAATATACTTTGATGAAGATCTAAACCCAGGCACTTCGTTAACATTCCAAGTTGCCTACGAAACAAACACAAAAACAACAGACGAAACATATGTTGCAAAAATTGGATATTCATACCTAACTTCTAACTCGGATAGGGTTAAAGTAACACTCGAAAAATAATAAAAAAATCCTAATTGGTTGGTTGCGCCCCAGCAAATTAGGGTTTTTTATTGCTAGTTAGTTTGAGCAATTTGCCAAGATTTTTTATATTTTTGTGGGCAGGAGAATATAATAGGAGTATGAGTAAAAGTGTAAAAATATTTTGGGCGGTTGCGGGCATTGTTTTGGTGGCGGGGCTGGGTAGCATTTTTGTTAATATTGGCATTGGTTGGTTTGGCAATTTAAACAAGCCAAGCCAGTTTGTGCCAAATTGGGCGATACCTGTAATTTGGACAATAATTTACATTTTGGCGGGCGTGGTGCTTATAAATTTAATAAAAAACGAAAAATTAAGCAGAAATTTGCGCATTTTGTTTATAATTAATGGCACTTTAAATGTTTTGTGGTGCCTAGTTTTCTTTGCGCTAAAGCAAACGCAATTGGGCAATATTATAATTGTTATAAATGCTTATTTTGCGTGCTATCTTATTTACGCGCTACAAAAAACTAACAAATTGTATGCCGCTATTCTTACAATCTATCCAATTTGGGTGTGTATTGCCAGCACACTAAACACATGTTTGTGGATTTTAAACTGACCCAACAAAAGATTTGCTAGAAAACACTGCCAAATTTGCTGGCAGATTTTTTATTAACAACAATTAAGCTTAAAATTTAAAAAAGTTGTAAAAATATTTAATTTTTTGTAAAATTTTGAAATTTTTTTAATAAAATAGTGTAAATTGGTTTGCAAAACGGGTTTGGTTTTGTTATTATTAATTTAAGTGAGGGGCATTATGGCTAAGGTTGAACAAAAAGTTAGTAAAGTTTTGGATGGAAACAACATAAAATTATCTAACGCATTACAACAATGTTTAAATGGCGCATCAGCTGGCAATAATAGGGTTAGCGACATTATTAAAAATGCGCTTTTTGGAGGGAATGTTAATTCGTTATGATTTTACCCGAAAATAAAACAATCGTGCTAGAGGACGGCAGCGAGTACTTTATTTTAAAAACACTAAGCTACAAGCGCAAAAATTATGCGGTTGCGCTAAGTTTATCCGACGCTGCATTTGTGCTTATGCAGGTTAAAACCGACACAGTTTTGCTTGTGGAAAACGAAAAATTGGTTTCCGAAATTATGGACAACCTTATGCTAGATGCCGCGTTTGTGGAGTCATTCAACAAAAATTTAGATAACATATTAAAACAAAAAAAATAACAGCCAAGCGGCTGTTTTTTAATACATCAATTTAAAAATTTGCGCCCAAAAGCCGTTTTCTATAATCTCTGCTGATTTGGCGGGCTTTTTGTTTGCCATGCTGGTATATACCAAAGGGCGTTTGGAAAATTTTATTATAAGTTTTTTAAGTAGTGAGTTTCCGCTTTTCATATTTATCTCCATTTTTATTATATCATATCGATATTTATTTGTCAATAGGCGCTGGCAAATTTATTGTAAAATATTGTTGCAAACTAAAAGTGGCGCAATAAACAAAATTGGTTATGGCGGCATAGTATGAAGTGTATGCAGGCAGTTTTAGTTGCAGTTGGGGTGATTGTAATTTTTGTGGCAACAACTTTGGGTAGCGCGTTGGTGTATTTTTTTAAGCGCGAATTAAGCCCAAAAGCTAACGCGTGCATACTGGGCTTTGCTGGCGGGGTTATGATTGCAACCGCATTTTTTGGCCTTATTTCGCCCGCGCTAGAACAAGCCGAACATTTTGGCAAGTTCAGTTTTGTGCCCGTCGTGTGCGGAATTGGGTTTGGCACTGCGCTGCTTATTTTACTAGACCTTATACCTAAAATTAACAAAAATAGGGTACCGGGGCATGGGTTAACTAAAAGTAAAAAATTCTTTTTAGTAGTTACACTACATAACATTCCAGAGGGCTTGGCAGTTGGTTTGGCGTTTGGCAATGCTATAGTGGTAGGGGGTATGCCCGCATACTTTTCTGCACTAAGCTTGGCAATAGGAATAGCTGTGCAAAATTTGCCCGAGGGGCTGGCAGTAAGTTTGGCTATGAAAAACGATATGGGCAACCATAAAGCATTTTTGTATGGAACGTTAAGCGGGGTGGTGGAGCCAATTTTTGCTCTGCTTGGCATAGCACTTGCAACTGGAATATCCGCCCTTATGCCGTGGTTTTTGGCATTTGCTGCGGGCGCAACCATTTATGTTACGGTGGAAGAACTTATACCAGATAGCAAATTTTCTGCACCCAACCTGGGTAGCATGTGGTTTATTGTTGGCTTTTCGCTAATGACAATTTTAGAAGTGCTTTTGGGATAAAATTTTTTATTTTAAACATTTTATCTACTTTTTGCAGTGCAAAAAGTAGCAAAAAAACTAGTTAAACACAAATATACATAATCAAAATAAAAATTTTTTATGGGATAAAAAGTAACAAAAAGCCAAGTAAATCAAATCACCTAAATTAAAAACCCAAACAAAAAACACACCGGCGTGGTGTGTTGTTTTATTATTTTGTTTTGGTGGATTCTGCAGTGGTTGTTGCTGTTTTTGCAGATACTTTTTTAGCTGCTGGTTTTGCTGCAGTTTTTGCAGCTGGCTTGTTTGCGGTTAAATATTGGTTGTACTCGCTGTAGTTTTTATCCCAAATATCCTTATCGGTGGTGTAGGTTAGTTTTTCGCCATAAACGCGCTCGTAAACTTCTTTCCAAAGGCGGAAGTTTTCTAACTTCATATACTCTTCATTTTGCTTAACAGTAAGTTCTGCTTTAGGGTATATTGGAGGCAAAATGTGCAGTGTGTAGTTGCCAAAGTTGTGGCGGCCTTGCTCGTCGGTCTGTGGGTTTTTCTGTTCGATTGTCATAAACATAGGCAGCACTGGCACATGGTTTATAATTGCGTAGTGATATGCGCCCTTTTGAAGTGGACGTGGTTTGGTGTATTCGCGCCACATTGCCTGTTCTGGGTAGATAAGCACTTTTTTGCCCTTTTTAAGATAGTAGGCAATGGCTTCGTTAAACTTGCGCATGGTTTTAAGTGCCAAGCCGCTTGGTAGTGGGATGTAGCCGGTGTTGCGCATAATATCGCCGATAAAGTTTTTCCAGTTATTGGTTTCGTTTGCAACAAACTTAATGTTGCCCAAAACCTCCATCATAGGGAAACTATCAATTTCGCTAAAGTGGTTGCAGGTTACAACCGCACCTTTAATGCCCTTTAAATTTTCTTTCCCTTCTACTTGTAGGTTGCATAGTTCTTTATTTATGCGCTTTGCATATTTGTTTAAACCCTTGTAGTAAAAATAACTTTTAATTTTTGCGCCCAGCCCCTTTTTTATGTAAGGGTAGGTTTCGTCCACCGGATACCAACTATCTGGTGCTGGTTCGTCTTGATCCTGATGAAATTTGCCTTGTTTTTCTAGTGCCACGCCGATGCGTTGAAGTTCTTCAAACCTATCTTGTGGATTTTTTAAAATTGATACATCTACTTGTTTAGCCAAAATTTCTCCTTTTGAATGTAATTAATGAGATTTATCCATCTATGCTTGCGAATGCCGACTTGGGTATAACCTTTTTAATTCATGATATAATTTTACCATATTCAACAACATTTGTCAATAAATTTTTTATTTCTGATTTAAATTTTCTTGCCGAACATCTTCTTTTGCTATATCTTCTGCTGTTTGGGTTTTTTGTTTGTCTTGCTTGGTTTTTTGGGGAGTGGCTAAAACCTGTTCTATCGTTTTGCCCTTTATTGCTAAAAATTCGCGATACACATCGTCGTAGGCAAAATTTTTGCGTATTTTGTGCACCTTATCGATATGCCATGGCTTAATCACAATCAAATGTAAGTGTGGAAAAATATTAAACCTATTGCTAAAATGTTGTACCACTGTGTCCGCTTTTAAATCGCCTTGTTCGTTAAATTTGCGCGGCAAATATAGCTTGTTTTTGCACAACTTATTAAGTGCGGTTTGATCAGGAAATTTCATCTTTTTGTTTAAACAGATATCCCTAACCCTTTTAAATAAATTGCTTTTACAAATTTTTGTCATATTCATAAGCAGCATGCCCGAATTAAAGTAACCTGGGCGAATAAAAAACCTGCCGTATCTATCCTTAACCACACCAAGTTCGTAGTTTGATATGTCGATGTTCCAAAGCTGGTTTATATCGCCATTTAGCATTATATCGGTATCTAAATAAATAATCTTATTTGGCAACTCTTTAATTTCGTCGGCAAACAGTCGCAAAAAGGCAAATGGGGTGTATTGGTTAAGTTTGTTGCGAGATGACATAACCCAATCGTTAAAGTTTTTGCCTAACTTTATTAAGGTTACCTTGCTATCTGGATTTTTTTGCTTTAATAGCCCTTCTACAAATTGCCTGTCCTGCTCGGTTATTGGGCGATAGTCCAGGTTGAGTTCGGTTACGTCCGCGGTTAGCACGTACACATTAAGTGCTTCGCTTGTGTGGTTGCGCATGCTCATAAGGCAAAGGGTTAGCCCGTCTATAACCTTATAGTTGCCGCCAAAAAGTATATTTATCATTTGCTCCTCCTAATATCATTTGTATCTTCTATGGTTGAAATTTTTTCATTTGTTTTGGTTGCCTGTTTTTTAACTGGCGCGTCGCTAACCGAAACAGTTTTGCTTTCTTTGGTATCGTTTTTTGGCTTGTAAACATATTTAACATACTCGTAGTTGCTGTTTAGGCTGCGCTCGCAAAGTTTGTTGTATGCAAGGGCGCATAGCCGCTTGCGGCGTTCTTTAATCGGCAGGGTTTCGTCCGGATAAAATGGGCCATCTATATACACCACAACGCGCGGTTTTTTGCCCGGATTTTTAAGCTGATAGGTGGTGGTAAAGGTGAAAACGGGCTTGTTATATTTTACTGGATAGCGAAACGAACTATCATCAAACTTGCGTATCATGGTGTAGTATGGCCACAGGTGTGC
>CANRQB010000026.1 GCA_947632645.1 uncultured Clostridia bacterium
CTTATGGGTTCCACAACCATTATTCGTGGGCAGGAGTGGTTTCAATCGCTGCCTGTGCATATCGAGTTAAGCCGCGCGTTTGGGTTTAAGCCATTTAGCTATGCGCACACCCCTAACATCTGTGTGCTGGATGAAGTTAGTGGTAACAAGCGCAAAATAAGCAAGCGCAAGGATACCTTTGCCGATGTTCGTTTCTTTTTAAAAAAGGGCTATCCAACCGATGCGGTGGTGGAGTATCTACTAAATTTGCTTAACAGCGATTTTGAAACTTGGCGCAAAAATAACCCTAATTTGCCGTACACCGATTTTCCATTTGAACTTAAAAAAATTGGTGTAACCAACCCGATGTTCGACTTTGCAAAACTTAACGATATTTCCAAAACCATAATCTCTAAAATGACGGCGGAAGAGGTGTACAACAATGCGCTAAAATGGGCGGAAGAGTGGGATAAGGAAAGTTACAAAATCATTAAAGAAAATAATGCCGCATTAATTAGTGTGCTTTCTATTGACCGCGGTGGCGAGCGCCCACGCAAAGACATAACCTATTATAGCGAAATTTGCGAACTATATAACTATGTGCTGCCTTCGTTTAAAGCAGATTATGCGGTTGAACTGGGCAATGTGGATAAGGCAAATTTAATTAAGTTTTTGTCAGCCTATGCAGATGAATATAGTTTGGCGGCAGACAACACCGCTTGGTTTGAAAATTTAAAACAGATTGCCGCGCGCTTTAACTTTGCAGATAACAAAACCTACAAACAAAACCCAACAGCCTACGCGGGCAACATATCGGATGCCAGCAAATTTGTCCGCCTAGCCATAACCGGCAAAACCAACAGCCCCGAACTCTACTCGATTATGAAAATTTTAGGCGAAGCCGAAAGCAAATCGCGAATAAAGATATTGGTTAAAAACATTTAAACTTTTCTATGCTAGAAAAGTTACAAAAGATTATAATTTGGTTTTTTGTTACTTTTTGCCCTGCAAAAAGTAAAATAAATGTTATAATAATTAAAAAAATCAAAAAATACAAACAAAAATAAGTGGCGTGGGCCACTTATTTTTTGTGAACAAATAGGTTTAGGACTTGGGCGAATTTTAGGGTGATTGGACAGGCTTTGGCGCGGGCAAGGCGCTTAAAACTTGCTTTGCCACCAATTGTTAGCCCGGCTATTATGGCAGATATTAAACTTGCCACAAAAATTGGCATAAATCCGCTGCTGGATAAGGCGATTTTGGTAAGGATGCTAGCACCGCCCGCACCGGCCAAGATGCCGCACACGTCGCCTATAACGTCACAACAGATTGCACTAACCTTATCCGCATTTTTAATTAAACTTATTGCCAACTTACTGCCAGCCACTTTGCGCGCTGCCATTGCGGTGAATGGCTCGATAGGGCAAGATGCAACTGCCAAACCAAGCATATCAAACACAATGCTAACCGCAATAAACACCAAAATTACAATCACACTAAGCGCAATGTTGGCGTGTGAAAGCGCCATTTCACTTAGTATACTAAACGATAGCGATAATGTTAGCGCAAGTGCAAACACTTTAACAATCCACACCCAAGCATGTTGTTTTTTAGGCTTTGGCTTGCGCTTTTCTTTTTTGGATTTTTTTGCGTTTTCGCTTTCAGTCTCAGTTCTTAACTGACCATCGCCATTTTCAATATTTACGTTTTTGGAATCTTTGCTTTCTTTTTTTGTAGATGCCTTTTCCTCATTTATAGGGGCAGGGGTATATGTATTTTGTTCTAAATTTTCCACTTTATCATACTCGGTAGGGGTATCGCTATTGTTAACTTGTTTTGATACTCTCGAATTTTTGTTTTTAAGTTTTTTTGTTTTAATATTTTTGCTTTCCACATCATCAAAATACGGGGCAGGGGTATCCTGCTCGGTGCTTTTATTTAATTTGTTTTTACTAATTTTCATATTTCTCTTTTAATTTTTTTCTAAAAATTTTTGCGTTTTATTTAAATTTTATGTTTTTACATTAAAATTTGGCTTATTTTGCATAAATTTTAGCTAAATGTTGCAAATTTTTTATATATTTAAGGGGATTATCCCCATTATTTTAAAAAAGGAGGCGGCAATTTAAGTAAACCTTGCGGCATAGGTTCGGTTGGATTTCCCAATTTTGCACTTTGCCGTTACCAGCAAAGCGGTTTCCCTTTACGCAAAACTTGCACCGAATCGCCACTTAGACCACACTATAATCCCTAAATTGCCTGGTTTGCAGCCTAGAAGATTTCCTTAACAACATCTGCCATACTTATCTTTATTTTGCAGCAAGAATTTCATTAGCAACGCGGGATTGAACGTGTACTTTGTTCAAAGGCGTTTATGCTAAATCCCAACTTACTACTCAAAGCAGGCTACACTACATCCAACTTTCATCAAACGTAGGTTCTTATCCTAAGCGATAACTATTTTGATTAATATCCAATATTTACCCACTTAAGTCTCCACGATAATTGGGGTTAAATATGTATGCCGTTACACACCTCCCAAAAATCTTAACTTCCAGCCTCAGCCCCAATTTGGGCAATCAAGGCCAACACCAGAAACTTCACAGTTGTGCCAGCGATGCTTATTTCGGCATCCTCACATGGCATAGTTGACTAGGATACTGCGCCTCATACTATTATATTAACATAAATTTGCAAATTTGTCAAGTGGTTTAAAATTTGCATTTTTGCATTTAAATTGTGGATTTTTAATTATAAAATGATAAAAATTTAATTATTTTTGCAAAATTTAGCGCATTTTTGGATAAATTTTTAATTCCCACGCAAAATAACCATGACGCATATAGGAGGAATTATGAATAAATTAAAAATTGCAGCGGCTGTAACACTGTTGGCATCCGGCGGGATGATGTTTGCGGCCTGCGGCAAAGAAAAACCAAAAGACCAGTATCAAGGTCTGGTTGTTATTGTTAAGGCGGACGAAAGCAAAGCGGCTTATGACGATTTTGCCACCGCATTAACAAATGTGAAATCTGGCGAAACACTAGAATTACACAAAGATGTGGTTTTGGACAAAACTACAAACTTTTCTAGTTTGTCAGTTAACATTGATGGTTTGGGCAAATATTCCATCAGCGCATCGGACACCTTTACTGGCAGCAACCTATTAAATTTTGGCTTTAAAAGCAATAGTGCAAGCGATTTGGTGTTCAAAATTAAAAACTGCAAAATCGATGCGAAGGGCAAGGCTAGGGCAATCTATCTGGATAACAGCCAACTTGTGCTAGAAAGCAGCGAAATTACTGGCGGTAAAATCACTGATAGCCAAGGCGGCGGTGTGGTTATCACCGGTAAATCTGTACTTACTATGAAATCTGGCAAAATTGCTGGCAACACCGTTGTTAAAGGCACAAGCGAACTTGGCTACGACGAAAAGGCATCTGAAGACATTTGGCTAGGCAGTGAGGTTAATGCAACCATCGAAGGCGGCGAGGTTGGCAAAATATTTAAAAATGCCAACAACTCTGGTAAAGAGGAAAATCAGGGCTCGCTAGTGCAAAAAGGCGGTAAAATTAGCGAAGTTTACGTAGAATATGACAACACTAACGCAGCAACATTTACCCATAAAGGCGGCACGGTAGGTAAGGTTATTATCCGTAACACACAAGGCGATGGTAAAGAAACCGTTATAGAAAACCCAGAAGCGGGCAAAACTTACACCGGTAACGATACTGAAGGTAAGGCAATAGTTGAATAAGGTTTGTTAAAAATAATAAATATACCCCATATGGCATAAAAACATATACCATAGTGGGTATATTTTTTATACCCCGTGCCCTATAGCACAACAAGCATAATTAAGCTTAAAAATATTAGGTAAAAACTAAAATAGAATAGGCGGTTTTTGTTAACAACTTTTAGCATTAATTTTATGGATAAAATGCCAAAAATAAAGGACGAAACAAGCACAATAGCAATACCTAGCCAATTAACTTGCATTGCACTGTGCAGCAAATCTATCCCTTCATAAACCCCGCTTGCAATAATTATTGGTATGCTCATTAAAAACGAAAAATCTAGCGCATCCGTTTTGTTAACTCCCATAAACAGTCCAGACATAAGGGTTGTCCCGCTTCGGCTTATGCCCGGCAGCACGGCTAGCCCCTGCGCCACACCCATAAATAGCGAGGATTTTTTGGTTAGATATTTGTTGCCAGTAGATTTAAAGTCGGCAAAGATGAGCAGTATTGCCGAAATCATAAACCCCCAAACTATGCTAGAAACCGCAAAACTATCTTCAAAAAACTTGTTAAATACAAGCACAATTAAAATGGTTGGAATTGTTGCCAAAATTAAGTTTGTATATGTGCTGGTGTTTGTGTTTTTTTCAATCTTTTGCCTGTGAAAAACCGAGTTTACATCGCAAAAAAATTGCTTAAATAATGCGGATAATTTTTTCCTATAGCAAAACAACACGGCAAACAGCGTGCCAAGGTGCGCCACCACGCTTATCAGCAGCAGGTTGTCCATATCAAAAAACGAGCCAAACAACACGATATGCCCGCTAGACGACACAGGTAAAAATTCGGTTAGCCCCTGCACCAACCCAATAACAAAATACTTAAACCACTCCACATTAAATTATATAAAATTAAATTGAAAAAAATTCTAAAAGCCAAAAATGAAACCATTTATAAAACACTTGAAATTTTTTTTGTTTTGGTGTAAAATGTGTTAGGTGGAGATTTAATGTTAAAAGACGAAATTGAAAAAGAGTATAAAAATCACTACAAAAATCATTACGAGAATAGAGATGATTATAAACTTGCCATGTTGTTTTGTAAAATGATTCCCCAAATAGATGTCAGCGAAGGTTTTCCAAAATATTTACTTGTGGATAATTTTGAACTATTTTACGAATTGTCGACGATTGATGCTTTTTATGAAAATAAAGATTATAGATTGTCTTATATTGATTTTATCGAAACGGCTATAAGATATGGCATACAAAAAAGTTTGATATTTGACATTTTTGAAGGGCTTTATAAAAGAAATAATCAATACAGCGATTTATTTAAACCACTTACTAAACAATATTATAACGAATTTTTAACTAAACGGAGATTAAAATGAAACTAGGAATTGTTGGCTTGCCAAATGTGGGCAAAAGCACATTGTTTAATGCAATAACCAAAGCGGGGGCGGAAAGCGCCAATTTTCCGTTTTGCACAATAGAGCCAAATGTTGGTGTAGTGGATGTGGCGGATGAACGCCTAAACAAACTTGCTGAACTTTACAACAGCAAAAAAATCATCCCCGCGCAGGTGGAATTTGTGGACATTGCCGGGCTGGTTAAAGGCGCAAGCGAAGGTGCCGGGCTGGGCAACAAATTTTTAAGCCATATTCGCGAAGTGGACGCAATCGTTCACGTGGTGCGCGTGTTTAAAAATGAAAACATTATCCATGTAGATGGCTCGGTTGACCCATTGCGCGATATAGACACAATTAATTTGGAACTTGTTTTGTCTGACATCGATGCGGTAACTAAGCGCATAGACAAGGTTAAAAAGCAGGTTAATGGCGGCGCGGCGGATTTGCAAACGCAAAAGGAATATGAACTGCTTAACAAAATTTTGGATTTGCTTAAAGATCAAAAGCCCGCACGCTTGCTAAAAGTTAATGAGGACGACCAAAAAATTGTGGATGGGTTTTTCTTAATAACCAGCAAACCAATAATTTATGTTGCCAACACAAGCGACACAATAGATGACTATCAGCGCGAAAATTTGGCGCGTATGCAAGAGATTGCCGAGTGCGAAGGTGCCGAAATGATTTCACTTTGCGCCCGCACAGAAGAAGAGTTAATAAACATGCCGCCCGAGGATAGAGAGATGTTTAAAGAGGAACTTGGCATAGATTGTTCGGGGCTAGATAAACTTATCCGCGCAAGTTATCACCTGCTTGGGCTAATTAGTTTTATAACGGCTGGCGAAAAAGAAGTGCGCGCGTGGACTATTCGCCGCGGCACACTTGCCCCACAAGCAGCGGGCAAAATTCACACCGATTTTGAACGCGGGTTTATCCGCGCCGATGTGGTTAAGTATGACGATTTAATTTCGCTTGGTGACTACAACCTCTGCAAAGAAAAGGGCAAAATTATCTCTGCCGGCAAGGATTACGTTGTGCAAGACGGCGATATAATGTTATTTAAATTTAATGTTTAGCGGGCAATTTAGCCCGTTTAATGTTTATTTTTTAACCTTTTTAATTGATCTTAAGGGTGCGGAGGTATTGGCATTTTTTAGTTTATTAAAAGTGAATAACCGATTTATTTGTGGATAAATATACAGGCCAAATAAACATGACAAAAACACTTATTTATTTAATTTAAACAAAAAAAGCACAAAATTGTGCCATTTTTATTATAAATTTTATATGTTTTTTATTTGCATTTAATTAATAGATAGTTCTTTTTGCCCTTTTTAAACAGGATGCCGTCTTTAAGCTGACTAGGGGTGATAATCTGTGTTGCATCTTTTACAATTTTGCCGTCTGCGCTTATGCCATTTTGGTCGATTAAGCGGCGGGCTTCGCCCTTACTTGTAACAAATTTTGCATTAAACAAAACATCCAAAATACCCATACCCCCGCTAGGTATTTCAATATAGGTGGTGGGGGCATTGGATTTATCCACCGTTTGGTTGGCAAATAGGTTTTTGCTCATCTCGCTGGCCAAGTCGGCATCCTTTTCACCGCGAATAAATTTGGTTATTTCGTAAGCCAGGCGTTTTTTGGCTGCAACAATATCGGTTTTTATTAAATTGCGCACCTCTTCCATAGGGTCGTCGGTGAACAGGGCAAACATCATTTCCACGCACGCATCCGGGGTTTGATATATCCCTTGGTAGAAATCGTAGGCAGAAATCTTATCGTTGTCTATCCAAATTGCGCCCTTTTCGGTTTTGCCCATCTTTTTGCCCTCTGGGGTTAGTAGCAGCGGGTTAGTGGCACCCACCATAACGCGATTTTTGCCGTCCAAAAAGTTAAGTTTTCTGCCCAGTTCGGT
>CANRQB010000027.1 GCA_947632645.1 uncultured Clostridia bacterium
GGGTGAAAATGTTTTTAGTTCGGCAAATGGGCTAGAGGTGTATTATAGTCCGTTCAACCCGCGTGCGAGCGAAAGCAGACGGCTTAGCGAACTTATATACAACCAAATTATTGCCGATACGGGCAGGCGCGGGCGATTTGTGGGCACGCTGTCTGTGGGTGTGCTATCCAGTGTAAATTGCGTTTCCAGTTTAATTGAAGCCGGGTTTATGACCAACTTTAGCGAAGCCAAGCAGATGCTTAACCCAAACTTTACACTGGCGGTGGGCGAGGCAACTTGCAAGGCGGTGTGCGCTTTTTTAAACGTGCCATATGTTGCGCGAGAGATACAAAACTATCCAACCTTGCGCCAAGGTAGCCGTGGCAATCAGGTGGAGATGCTGCAATATCTGCTGCGCGAGTACGGGTTTAATGTTTCTACCGACGGCATTTTTGGCGGCAACACTTATGCCGCGGTGATAAGTTTTCAAAAGAACAATAATCTCACTCAGGATGGCATTGTTGGCCGCAACACTTGGAGTGCACTACTAAATTTAAATCCATCGGGCGTGGTGCTAAGGCAGGGCAGCCGGCAAAGTGCGGTGCTATATTTGCAGCGATTGTTACTTAGTTACTTGTATCCTATAACCGATTTGGATAGCATTTTTGGCAGCGAAACACTGCGCGCGGTGCAGGCATTTCAAACCGAAAACGGGCTTACACCAGATGGGATAGTGGGTGCAAACACTTGGCGCGCGCTATTAAATTCGGCGGGCAGGCCACAAGTTTAAATTGCAACCAAATTAAAATTGTGATATAATGTTTGCATGAAAATTATTAGTTACAACATAAACGGCATACGCGCAAGCGCAAAGGCGGGGCTAATCGATTTTGTGCTAAATAGCGATTTTGATGTGTGGTGTTTTCAAGAGGTGCGCGCTAACGAGAGCATAACGCGTGAGATTCTATCGGGCGAGGGCGGGCAGATAAATCTTTTTAATATGCAGCCAAATTTGCTTAACAATTTTTATGCAACATTTAACTGTGGGCAGGTGGCGGGCTATGCCGGCACACTTGTGCTATCTAAGTTTAAGCCGGACAAGGTGGCACTGGATATGCAACCATTTTGGACGGATAACGAGGGGCGCACCACCACTATTTTCTTTGGCGAGTTGGCAATTGTGGATGCCTATATTCCAAACGGAAATAGTAGGTTGGAGTTTAAAATGCAATATATAGATGCGTTAACAAAATATTTAACCGAACTAAAAAAGAGTTATAAGGTGGTGTGTGTGGGCGACTTTAATATTGCGCATAACGAAATTGATTTAACTAACCCAAAAGAGTGCAAAAATAAATCGGTGTTTTTGCCCATCGAGCGCGAGGCATTTACAAAAATTTTAGAATGCGGCTATATAGATACATTTAGGTATTTAAATCCAACCAAGGTAGAGTATAGTTGGCGCAGTTATCGTTCGCTTTACGATGACGGATACAATAGTTGGCGATACCGAATAGATTATTGTTTGGCAAGCGAAAATTTAAAAGACAACCTGTCCGCCGCATATATTCTAGACGTTAACTATTCTGACCACTTGCCCGCCGCCGCTGAAATTAAAAATTTTTAAAAATTTAATGAAAAAGTTAAAAAATAATAGAAAATCATTAAAAATTATAAAAATATAGCAAAAAATATAAAATTGCTATTTTTTTAATTGAAAATTACCCATTATTACAATAGTAATTATTAAAATATAATTATAGCCAATAAAAAAACAATTAGATTAATAAATGTGATACCCGTAATTACAATAGTAATTAAAACATTTATTATCATTATAACTTTAGTTATTATTTAATAAAAAAATAGAAAACTATAAAAAATTAGTTAAAAATTGGATTTTTGGGCATTTTCTAATGATTTTTTCTAAAAATGTTTTATTTTATATTTTTATTTGCAAATTTAAATTAATTTTTTATTTTCCCTTTTGTGATTTTTTTGATTAAATTCATATTTTTGATTAATTTTTATATTAAAATCAATTTTTTCATCAATTTTTAATTAAATTAACGATTTTTTTATTAATAAATTCAATATTATGTGCTTTCAACAAAAAAACCAACCTATTTTCTAGGTTGGTAGGTGGTATGTAGATATTTTTTTGCAGCTGCGGATAGCGGATTATCCAAAAATTGTTTATATGCTTCAATTATTTGTGGATTTTGGTAGCTTAGGCGAAGCGGCATTTTTTCGTCCGCGCCATAAAGTCCGTTTGCGCGCGCAGTTACAGTGGCAATTGTATCGCTGCACTTTGGCTGTCCGCCCCCGCCAACACAACCATTAGGGCAGGTCATTACTTCAATAAAGTCATATTTTTTGGTTTTTAATTTATCTAGCACAGTGCGCGCTGCCGCTGTGCCAAAAATAGCACATAATTTAATTTCTTTGCCAAGAAGTTCAACTTTTGCAGTTTTTATATTGTTTGCACCGCGAAGTGCGGTAAATTTAAGCAAATTTTCAGGCGGTTTGTTGCCAGTGGTTAGATAGTATGCAGTGCGGACAGCCGCCTCCATAACACCGCCACTTGCACCAAATATAACACCTGCACCACTTCCGGTTGGGTAGGCAGTATCAAACGGCTCATCTTTAAGGGTTTTAAAGTTGATTTTTTGCTGTTTAATAAGCTTGCCCAGTTCGCGCACCGTTATAACCAGATTGCAATTTGGCCCATATTCGCCAGTTAGTTCGCTGCGTTTGGCCTCAAATTTTTTGGCAACGCATGGGGTTATTGCCACCACATATAAATCGGCTGGGTTTATATTTTGTTGTTTTGCAAAGTGATGCTTTAATAAACTGCTCATCATGCCAATAGGGCTGCGGCAAGTTGAAAGGTTAGGTATAAATTGTGGGTAAAATGTCTCTACAAATTTAACCCAGGCTGGGCAACAACTCGTAAATTGTGGCAAATTTTCACCCGATTTTATGCGCTCTATTAGTTCGCTTGCCTCTTCCATAATGGTTAAATCTGCGCCAAAAGTGGTGTCAAACACATAACTTGCGCCCAGTTTTTTAAGCGCTGCTACCATTTTGCCAGTAACCAGTTCGCCCGCCGACATATTAAACATTTCGCCAAGTGATACGCGCACGCTTGGGCTTAAAATAAACACCACTTTTTTGCCTGAATTAATTGCGTCCATAAGGGTAGCGGTGTCGTCCTGTTCGGTTATGCTATCCACCGGGCAAACGTTTGCGCACTGTCCACAATTTATGCAGACAATGTCGTTTCCGTCATACTTCCAGTATCCCGCCACACCAATCTGTTTTGCACATACATCCTTGCATTTGCCGCACAACACGCAGCGGCTTTCTTTACGCTTAATTGATGGATTGTCGTGCGCAATCGGCACACGGATTTCACTATATTTTTCCATATTTCTCCTTTGTGATTATATGCAAACAAATTTTTTAAAAGAATTTATTTATTGCTAAGGTATAATTTAATTTGTTCACAAGTTTTTTCAATTTGCTCAAAATTTTCAGTCGTACGAAGATTATTTAACGAATAATCAAAAATTGATTGAATATTTTTTAAAACTTTTCCAAATTTTTCAATCATCCAAGTATGCCTAGGCATAAGCCAGACGTGAAAATGATAATTCTGCTTTTCTTCTAAAATAATGTTATATTCTTTGGCAACTTTAAATTTTTTAAGGCCAGTTAAGGTTGAATTTATAAGTGAAGCAAGTTCAAGGCGCTCATCATCGGTAAGTTCGGTATATTCTTCGACATGGCGCTTAGAAAATATAATTAAAAATCCATTTATGGGCAGTTCAAAATCTTGTGCGATTGCAAAATTTTTGCTTTCATAGATTAGCCCACCTACAACAGGCAATTTTTTGTTTGCAATCTCGCAACCTAAACATTTTTCAACTTTAAAATTTTCACCTTTTAAGTTCTTAACAATCATATTATTCCTTTAATTTGTTATCTGTTTTGGTGGTTGGTTTTGTTTTACGTCGGCTATAGTGGTAACAAAATTTGCCACTGCGCCAATTTTATCATAGAAATTTTTCATGTTTTTTGGCTTAATGTATAGCGAAACATTGTAGTTTTGCTTTAATTTATCCTTGATTTTAAACACTTCTATAATGTCGTCCTCAGCGGAGTATAATAGCGCCAAATTAGGTTTTGCATTAAAGTTTAGCCCGCGCTCTTTTAAAAGCATGCACACTGGCTCGTACCCAATAGACATACCCACAGCGGGTATAGATATGCCGGCAAATTTTTCTATCATTTTGTCATACCTACCCCC
>CANRQB010000028.1 GCA_947632645.1 uncultured Clostridia bacterium
CATAACGGTAAAGCCCATGCCGCTGCGCTCTTCTTCTGGCTTGCTGGTGTAAAAAGGTGTAAGCGCGCGCTCGATATCTTGTATGCCCACCCCGTTATCAATAACACTAATTTCCACCTTATTATCCTTAGTGGCAACCTTAATTGTAACCATCCCCTTTTCGTTTGGATAGGCATGCACAATAACGTTTGTTACCGCTTCGCTAACCGCGGTTTTAATGTCGCTTATCTCGTTTATGCTTGGGTTAAGTGGCATAATAAACGCAGCCACAACATTGCGCGCAAAACTCACATTTTCGGCAATCGCTTTAAATTTAATCTCCATACTATTTTTCATACAACCTCCTAAACTATTTTGGGCATAATGTCGTAAAGCCCAGACATTTTAAAAATTTTTTCTGCCACTCGGCTTGGATTGGATATAAATATCGGCTTGTTCAATTGCTTCATTTTCTTGTATCTGCCAATCATAACCCCCACACCCAAACTGTCCATAAATGTAAGTTCGCTTAAATCCATAACAATCTGCACAAAGCCCTTTTCTGTCTCCATAAGCCTATCCAAATCGGTGCGAACTTTGGGTGCGGTATATTCGTCCAACTCGCCCGACAGCAATATGTAAAGCGTTCTGTTTACTATGCGTGATTTTATTTGCATATTTCCCCCTTTGACAAAATCATTTTAACAGACCAGAAATTGAAAAAAACAACAACAAATGTTGAAACACCGCCAGTTTTTGTCGCCTATTGTTGATTATTTAAAATTTCATATTTATATAAATATTTTAATTTTGGGTATTGACAAATTTTGGGTTGTATGGTAAAATATAAGTGTAAAAGGAAATTGCATACCCACTTAGCCCGGGCGTGGATATGTGATTTCATAAAAGGAGAAAAATCTATGGGTTTATTTAAAAAAATAAGAGAAAAAAGGGAATTAGAAAGAAAAGAAAAAACTTATGAGTATTGGATTGAAAATGTGCAGCATAGAGATTTATCTGCTGTTCCAAGTCAGTTTAGGGATGTAAAATTATGTTTGGCATATGTTGCAAAAAGCAAATATTGCCTAACGGGAGTTCCGGCAATATTATTTAATGATGTGGATTTTTGTACAGAACTTACTAAATATGACTTATACTACCACATAGACAAACAATACATTCCAAACATTTTCAAACTTCACCACAACAAAGAATTTTATGCCACCGCATTAAAAAACGACTGGTATTTCATTAAATTTATGTGTTTAGACTGGTTTGATGATAAACTTTGGGAGATTGCACTTAAAGCGAGTGATGGCATGGCATTTCAATATTACCCAGAAGAGAAAAAACAACAACTAAAATATGAAGATTATTATAAATTGGTTAAATATCCTTATGCTTTAAAATATGTGCCTATTAATTTCAGAGACAGGGCCCTTTGCTTAAAAGCCATTGCAAACATTAAAAATAACAATAGTTATTTGTTTCAACTTGTCCCAAAACCATATTTAGACGAAGAGATGTATTTAGCTATGGTTAAGGCTTGCCCATCCTATTTATCCGAAGTGCCAAACGAAATGTACGAAAATGTTAGAATTGCCTACAACAACTGGCTAGAAGAAAATGTGCAAGAAGAAACCGAAACCACTAATACAACAAATAAATAATATCAAAAAAGAGCAGCCCGCCTGCCCTTTTTTGTTTATATAAAATAATTTGTTATTTGTATAGTTTAAAGAATATAATATATTCCCTTACCTTTTACATTAAAAAACCTAACAAACAAAATTGCTTGTTAGGCCATGTCAAAAGTAACCTTAAATATATTATAACATCCTAAAAATTTAGTCAACAAAAATGATACGAAACTTTAATTTTACACCAAAAACCAAATTAGGAAGATTGCGCCAACAACAATTATGCTTGCAAATAGCACGGTTAAGAATATGCGCAAGCCGTCTTTTGGGAACTTGCCAAACTTGCCCGTTTGCCCATTTTGCAGCACGCGATAGTGCTTGTTTTTGTACACCGAATTGAAAAAGTACACCGGCAGCAAGCAATAGTTGTACTCTTTAGAAATATACGATGGGCTGATTGTTAGCGACACAACGTCTTCACAGTTATATTTTTGCAAAATTTCGCGCTCGATAATCTTTTTAGCAATTTGCTCGGCCTTATTAAAGCAATCGTTAAACGAACTATCCTTATACTCCATCACATTGCCGTGCAAAAAATCGTCTTCAAAAGTTACTGCCGAGGCATAATCAAACGGCAAAATTTGCACCATATCACCCTGGGTTAAATACGAATCGGATTCTATTGTAAGGTTTTTAATAAATTTGTTGTGCACACCGGACACATTTTTAAACTTAGTAACAGTTTGCGTGTTGCCGTCCTTATCCTTATACTGATGCGTGTAACTTAGCACACCACCATAACTTGCCGCAATGTTTAAATCGAACACAAACGCGTTGATATAATTGCCAACCACATCTTCTTCTTTAAGTTTATTAAACACCTTTTTGTTGGCGTAAAACTTCTTTAAAAGAGTGGCCTTAAATTTGCTTATCGCCTCTTTTTTAGAGATTGTAAACGGGATTATGCTATCTATATACATCAACTTGCCGTTTTTGGTTTCGGTTAGCGTGGTGCTGCCACAATATGGGCATTTGGCTTGAATTTGCTGCTTATTTAGCATAATGTTTGCGCCGCAACTAGCACATTTTATGCTTTTTAGGCTGCCCGCAAGCGAATTCACTTCTAACTCTACATTTTCGCTAAATGGCTTTTTGTTGAAATTATATTCGTATTTTATGGGGAAAACTGACGAGCAACTTACACATTTTGCTCCCTTATCCTTTGGGCTAAAATATAATTTGCCACCACAATTTTTGCACTTTTTAATCATGTTTATATTTTATCACATAAATTTTTATTTTACAAATATTTTGGTTAATATGGTAAAAATTTAATAACTTTTGCAAATAATTTAATGCTTTTAGTTAATTTTCTGCGTTTATGTCAGCCAATTTTGTTTTTTCATATTATAATTATGGTTACTGATTTTATTTGCATTTTTATTCTAGAAATTTTTTTGAAAAAGTTGGTTAAAATTTATTGACAAATATTTAAACTTAGTGTAAAATAAAAAAGTAACCTTGTTTGTCGGGGTGTAGCGCAGTTGGTAGCGCACGTGATTTGGGATCATGGGGCCGGGGGTTCGAGTCCCTTCACCCCGACCAT